>JAJRRA010000033.1 GCA_024279945.1 Gammaproteobacteria bacterium | reverse complement strand
CTTTTACAACAAGCCGTCGTGACAGCACCGGTGACTTATCAAGATGTAACGAAAAAAACTTGAATATTTCGGGTGCAGTACTAGAATGTAAGTAGCACTGGACATCCGTACAGTAGTGGAGCTAAATGGATACCCCTTATAAATATACAGCATAATGTAAGAGCCCGCTTGCGGGCGACACGTTCTTTTCAGATTATTTCAGTCCGTTGCACATGTTTCAGGCAATCGTCCGTCAGCAGATGTTTACAGTTGAACCGCCTCGAAGCGGGCAACGCGCGTTTTCAGCGGTCGTGACCGGCTGTCCTTCAAGCTCCAGCAGTTTCCAGTAGGTGTCGAGCAGACCGGCCGGTTCAGTTTTTTTTGTGCAGTCGGACAGGCCCAGGGCCAACAGTGCTGAAATGGCGATGATCAAGACATTAGCTTGCATTGTTTTGCTCTCCTTTATGTGCCACCGAACCGGTCAAAACCAGCTTCATGCCGTCTTCGAAGGATATGTCGACCGGCGTGAGGCAGGAACGCGGCAGGAAAAGAGTATAACCGCCGATCTGGTAGCTCATCGGCAGGTACACCGCGATGGGGTCGTCGATTGTAAGCTTCAACGGCAGCCGGCTGAATTCTTCGCGGGTGACAAAACCCAGCATCTCAAATTCCTGGCCGGGAATTTTCACCAGCACCACTTTGCTCATCGCTTTGCTGCTGTCCGGGCTGAGGTAGCCGATGAAATCCCTGATCGCTGAATAGATGGTCTTGAACAACGGTAAACGATTAAGGATCCTGTCACCCAGGTCGAAAAGTTTCTGGAACAGGATGACGTGGGTCAGCAGGCCGATCAGAATGGTAATCGCCAGTGCGGATACCATGCCCATGCCTGGGACATACCAGCCTTCGGGCAGGAAGCGGATGATCAGGCCGCCCAGCAGGCGCTCCGCACCCCGGGCCATCCACCAGAATATCGCCAGTGTCAGCACCGCCGGGATGACTACGGCCAGGCCTTTGAGGAATAATTTTCCGATGGTATTCATGCTGTCTGTTCAGTGCTTGCTCAGATACCCACCTTTGCCAGCGCATCAATGATTTCCCGCAGAAACCGCTCAGCAACGGGGAAATCCAGCGCAAAGCGGGTTTCTATCGCTTTGGCCTGGTCCATGACGTTGTCGAACTCATCGCTGCCCGGTTCAGATTCCACCAGGCGATTGATCTCCGTGTCCAGTTCCCGGACCAGTTCGAGCGTTTCCGCATCGACTTCATCCGTGTTTTCCAGCTCTTGATGGAGCCGGGCCAGTAAATCTCTTAGCTGTTGGTCACTCATGGTCTGTTTACCTGCTTCGTCCGGGTCTTTGGTGTCAGAAATTGCTGAATCACAAAACTTCATGCAGAGCATATCAGTGTCTTCAAAGTACTTCACTTTCTTGTCACCGGGGCCGGTGGAGCAGAGCGTGTTGTTTTATCGTGTTTCAGGCAAAAATTCCATGCAGGTACCAGCCCTGCTGTGGCTTGTATTCGTGGAAGGCCCACAGCATGCTGCCGTGGCTGTCACGGACGATGAAGTAATCGCGGCGGCAATCGCGGCCGTCCCACCAGCCGCTCTCGATGCGTTCGGGGCCGGCGAGAATTTCGTAATCTTCAATAGCGCAAGGTTTGGGCCTGGGCAGTAGCCAACTGGGGCGGTGTGCGAGTGCGGTGCAATTTACCTGCTCGTCCAGTGCGCGGGGGCGCCAACTGTACTCCGGGCGGTGATCCTCCACACCGGTAATGCCGGTGACTGATGCACGGCCCAGGCGGGCCTGCAGGCGCTCGGTCAGTTGTTCGATGCCTTGCTGTTGTTCCGCCGGTGTATCCATGAACAGGCTGCGTTGGTCCGCGCTGAATTTCAGCAACTGCGGGGCTTGCAGGCGAATGTCACGCACAGGCCGGGACAGGCGCAGGTGTTCCAGGCGCTCGCGCAGCACCGTCACCAGGCGGGCCGTGGTTTGGGTGGGAGACTGCAGGCCCAGTTCCAGCCGGGTATCCTCGTGGTCCTCGTGACCCAGTACGATCTGTACGGACTGCACCGCAGTATCGCCACCGCGCAATACGCCGCACAGTTCTTCCAGCAAGCGTTTCAGCGGAAACAACAGGGCCTGGCTGGAGGTGATTTCAGCCGACAGGTCCAGCCGGGAAGCAAAGCTTTGCGGCGGCCGGTACAGAGCCCGGGGGTCGGCCCGGATACCCAGCAGGCGATCGAGGTAGTCGCTGACGCCGGGGCCAAAGCGCCGGGTCAGCGCCCTGCGCGGCAGCCTGAGCAGATCCTGTAGCCGGCGAAAGCCCATGTGCTTCATGGCAAGCTGTTGTGTGGTGTCCAGATGCAGGCGTTTGAGCGGCAGCGGGCCGATGTGCCGGCGGATGTGTCCTGAACCGCAGATATGCAGGCCTTCAGGGGCTGCCAGCCAGGCCGCTTCCGGGGTGGGAGCGGAACCGGCTATGGCGTGGTAACCGAGTTTTCCGAGTTCCTGTTCCAGGCGTTTACCCAGCGCCTCCGGCGGACCAAACAGACGTTCACTGGCGCCGGCCTCCAGCAACAGACCGTTGCGATCGGTCGGGATACTTACCTGGTGGCTGTACTGGTAGCACCAGGCGGCCAGGCATTGCAGGACCCGTTGTTCGGCAGATATATCACGCTCTGACAGCAGGAGCGTGTCCATCAGGCCCAGTGCAGCGGTGGCCGGCATGCCGGTCTTCACACCGGCGGCCCGGGCAGCTGGATTACAGTCGATAATCAGCTCACGTCTTTGGCTGGATTCACTGATCGCAATGGCTTGTCCATTCCTGGCCTGTCCACGGGTCAGCAGATTCAGCGCCAGGTGTGGGAAGCGTATGCCGAGCCAGCAGGTGCCGGGTGTATTTTTTCGCACAGGTAGCCGATGCCTCCTTCAGGTGCAGTTCGTTCATGCAATATGCAGGTTCTGGCGTTCGGCCACCACGGCATTTCAGGATATTGATGCGGGTGCCGTGCTGACTATCAGGCTCCAGTTGCAGCCTCAGGGCGGCCGGTGAAGCGGCGGTGAGGGCCTGTTCCGGGCGGAACAGGAAGGCCAGTTTGCCACTGCTGCCGGCCGCCAGTTGCAGACGCCGCAGGTGGGTAAAACTGATTCGTTTGGGCCAGGCCAGCACCGCGCCGCTGCGACCGTTGCTGAGCGCCTGTTCACAGGCCCACAGCGATTCCTTTTCACGGCCTGTGCGCACCAGCAGAAGCTGCCTGAGCGACAGGCCATGGCCGTGCAGTGAGGCGGGATAGGGTATCCATGGCGGGTCTATCATGATAATCCACTGGCCCTGTTTACTCATACGGGCAAGGGCAGGCAACAGCAGACTGAATTCGCCCAGGCCCGGTTTTGCGCAGATCAGTTCGCTGACCGCACCCAGCGGCCAGCCATTGCCCGGTAATTGTGCATCCAGCCCTGAGTTCCCGGTAGCTAAAGTAGGTTGAGCGTGGTTGGTGCGGCGGCCTTTCCATAGCTGCGGTGTGGTGCTGAGCAGCTTGTTTATGGTGCTGTTCCGTAGCATTGCTCTGGCACGCATGGCTGGGGTCAGGTTCTCGAACCTGCTCCTTTGAACGGGTCGCCCGCAAGCGGGCTCTTACAGGGAGATATTTGGGGCATTACAGCTTTGGGCGGATCACGCCAACGCCGAGGCCTTCAATGGCCAGATCCTGCCGGTGCAGATTGACTTCAATGGGGTCAAAATCGGCGTTTTCCGGGAGCAGTTGCACCAGGTGCCCACGGCGCTGGAAGCGTTTGACGGTGACTTCATCGTCCAGTCGGGCTACCACGATCTGCCCGTTGCGGGCTTCCGGCGTGCGGTGTACCGCCAGCAAGTCGCCATTGAGTATGCCAATATCACGCATACTCATGCCTTCGACTCGCAGCAGGTAATCGGGCTTGTATGGAAACAGGGCGGGGTCTACGCGGTATTCGTCTTCAATGTTTTCCTGCGCCAGTATCGGGCTGCCGGCGGCTACCCGGCCGATCAGCGGGAGCGGGCTGTAGGCGGGGGCCGGCAGTTCATTTGCCGCCAGTGGCAACACCGTAATGCCACGCGACACACCGCGCCCTATACTGATGACCGCCTTTTTCTCCAGCGCCCGCAAATGCGCCTCCGCCGCATTGGGGGAACGAAAGCCAAAGTGTGCAGAAAGCTCTGCCCTGGTAGGAGGAAATTTATTATTTTCAATAAATTCAGAAATAAATTTAAGAATTTCCTTCTGTCTGGCGGTTAATTTGTTTTTAACCATTTCCATGCCGGTTTTTTGAGTAACTATAAATATATACAGTATTTAAGCTTTTGGCAACTGTAAGGCCGGGGTCAGGTCCGCAGAACCTGACCCCATCGAACGGGCAGAGCGGGTTCCGTTATTGACACGTTTTGTAAGAATGAGCGGTAAACCAGGCTGATACCGCTTCGCGCTCCGGACTGGGGTCAGGTCCGCAGAACCTGACCCCGACTCTGGCTGTTACCAGCCGCCGCCACCACCACCGCCGCCGCCTCCTCCACTGCTTCCGGAGCCGGAACCGGAGGAAGAACCGGGGGGTGATGAGGCGGATGAAATGGCGGATGAAAAAGAACTGCCGAAGTTACTGCCGAGGTGATTCAAGGCGTTAACGCCCTGGAAGTTGCCGCTGTACCACAGGGGGTGATAGCTGGACTGCTGGCGGATTTCTGTGGGCATTTCGCGGGCAAAGCGGTCGCACCAGTTGTTTTCAACGCCCAGCGCATAGGCGAAGGGCAGGAAGGCTTCAAAAACCTCGGGCGTCATCGCCGGAGAGCGCATGCGATTCAGGCGGTCCTGTTCAGCGGTATCGAGGTACATTTTGAAACCTTCAATTTCATCCATGACCAGGCGGCCCGCCGGGGTGGGAGCACGCATCAGGAAGGCAAACAGGCCGTGCAGCAGGGTTGTCAGTATGAGGTAGGGAATCCATACGGCCGGCCCGCCGGCGAAGGATGCCGCGATGATAGCGGCTGCGATGGACATCAGTAGCGGCGGCACCAGGTAGACGCTGTTGAGATGAAACAGGCGGCCGAGGTATTCCTTCTTCAATTCTTTTTTCAGCTTTTGTCTCGCCGACTGGAAATCCTGATAATTTTCATTATCCATTTCGATGCTGGATCCGGGCCCGGGCAGCAACGCTTCCAGTGTGGCCTTTTCGCCTTTTGTCAGCGGGTTGGCGGGGGCGGGCGCTGCCGTTGTGCGTCTCAGGGTGAATTCCTTATCCTCCTCCTCAATCTGCAATTGCCCTTTCACCGCCAGGCTGATAATGGCGGCAGTAAAAGCATTGCGGTTGAAAGCCATATCTTTTATGTATCTGCAGGCTGCCGGGGACAAGCCCGTTGGTGGCTTGAAGCGGGGAATGATGACGCCCTTTTCCGGATCACGTCCAACCTTGTTCCAGGCCCAGTAATACCATGCCAGCGGTAGAAGAAGGCCAAAAAACAGCACGATTGCAGCACCGTTATCACGTGCAAACCACGCTGTTTTTTGCGCGAACCCAGGTTCGGCTATCCTGCCTTTTGGCCAGGTGGCGACCAGGGACATACCCTCCCATGCCTGAAGCGGTGCAGTACTCTCAAATCGGGCTTTACTGCTGCTGACCATTTCAGCAATTGCCTTGCTTTCCTTTGAGCCGTAGCGACCGGTGTACACAGCCAGGCCCAGTTCATCTTCAGTCAGAGTAAATGGAAAGGACAGGGTGGCAGTCACATGATCTATCGGAAACATCCACCCGTTACCGGTGATGTTCCACCACAGTTCGTCATACTCTTTGAAAAAACCGAGTTGCCGGTTGGTGAGGAAGACCAGTTGGTATTCGTGCTCACCGGGGTCAAGAAGACGATTGGCGCTGCCGAAATAGACCCGGACGCCGTTGGAGCGTTTTTCCGTGTGCCAGGCTTCGGGCCGGCCGTTGCGCCGGACGGAGATAACATCGAAATCCACCCGGTAACGGTTGCCCAGGCGGTCTTTGTAGCGGGTTGGGAAATCGCGATAAATACCGCGCCGGATATTTGCGCCTTCCGCGCGGACCCGAATGGTCTCGGTAACCGTCAGCGTTCCATCTTCATGGATGCGAATATCCGACCGGTAATCGAGAATGCGCTCGTCTGCAACGGCGAGTAAAGGGAGCAGGCAGCATAAAGTGACGATCCAGGAACGCATCAGTTATCGAGATCGATTTCAGGGGCCTGGCGCTGGCTGGCCAGTTCTATTTCAAAGAAAATTGCCGGATGAAAACCGAAAATCCGGGCAATGAGCATGGAGGGAAAACCTTCCACCAGATTATTATTGTCCCGCACACTGCCGTTGTAATATCGTCTGGCAAACTGCAGTTGTTCCTCAATTTCGACCAGGCTTGAGTGCAGTTGCCTGAACCCTTCACTGGCCTTGAGATCCGGGTAATCTTCGGCTACGGCGAACAGGCGGCCGATGGACCGGGACAGCCCGGACTCCTGGCTGGCGCGTTCACCGGTTTCCATCTCGGGCGCTGCACGTAAACGGGTAACCCGCTCCAGCACCCCGGATTCGTGTTTCATATAGCCCTTTACCGTGGCGACCAGATTGGGCACCAACTCATAACGGCGTTGTAACTGAACATCGATTCCCGCCCAGGCTTCCTTAACCTGATTGCGCATGCGGACCAGGCGGTTGAAAGTCCACACAGCCCAGCTCATCACACTGAGCAGGGCAATGAAGATAATCGTTGTCATGAATCCCATGCTTCAGAAGGGTAGATCCAGCGCACCCGTGATGAAGCGGTTCAGTGGCATGGCGCGCCGGAAAGCTTCAGTTACCTCATCAATGAATCCCGGTTTCAGTGCAGACGGCGCATCTGCCGTGGTCATCACGTAGAAACTTTTCCGTTTCAGGTCTTTGATATGAATGTGCTCGGCATCGAAACCACGGGGAGGCCGTTTCAGTGAGTCGCCTTTAATGCCGCCGACATCGCGGACTCTTTTTGCGTTGGCAATGCGCGCCCAGGCACGGGCATTATCGGCAATGTAGTCACGAATTCGGCCCAATTGCGGTGAGGCCGGTGTCCATACACCACCGCCAAAAAAAAGCCCATCTGTAGCCAGGTGGACGTAGAAGCCGGGGGCGTGTGCATTTTTTCCCGCCTGGTGGCGGAATTGCACACCCGCATGTGTTTTATACGGGGTCTTGTCTTTTGAAAACCTCGTATCGCGATAAATCCGGAACATAGAACCGCCGTGAGGCCTTGGATCAGCGGTGTAATGCCGGGAGATTTTTCTCAGACGCGGGGCGATGCAAACAATAAATTCACTGATGGGGCTGACGACAGACTCATGGTAGCGGTTCTTGTTGTCATTGAACCAGGTTCGGTCGTTGTTGTTTCGAAGGTCTTCGAAAAATGCAAAAAAATCCTTGGGAAAACCGTTGAATTCAGACATAGAGCCCCGGGGTGATATTAATGTTTGTTACGCGGAGATATTATAGCTGGATCAGGCAAGGTTTGGCGTATACGGGCTGTTCCGCCGTAGGAGTGCGGGAAACCGCCGTAATAGGGGTAGCGATAATAGGGGTAGCCATAACCAAAGCCATAGCCCCAGTAATAGGGGTAATAGAAAGGATCATAGTTATTGTAGACCACCACATCTTTGCGTTTTTCCCATAACACCAGTTCATCGATATCCAGTACCGGATAGCGATAGCTGAATTCATCTATTCGCCGTGCTTCGATGTTGCGAATGGTTCCGGTGATGGTGACCTCCCGCCCTTTGGCAAATACTTCGGGATCATGGAAACCGGGCTTGCAAGCAATGAAACGGCCTGATGTGCGGTCTTCAACCTTGGGCCGCATGTATTTATCCATCTCACGCGAGAGGATTTCAAAACAGGTATTGTCCTGTTTGTTTTTTGCATCGATTATCACGCCGCCCCACAGAACCCTGGAACCGTATACTGAAGGCTCCACCCGGGCAGGTGATATTTCAGCGTAGTTGCCCTGCAATTGTTCCGGAATGGTAGTGCATGCGGACAAAACCAGCGCTACAGCAGTCAATTGCAGGATTCGTTTGAAAATACTTTTCATCATGAGGTTCTATTTGTAAGGGAACGGTAATTTGGACAATTGATTTCAAAAAACATTCTACCTCAAACGGTGTTTTTTTCTCGGATGAAATTTCCTGATGGCCTCTTTAAGCTCCCGCAGCGGTGGCGGCGTGGCCGAATAACGGCTGCGACTGTACAGGTCGGCCACCTGATAAATAGCCTGTGAATCCTGCGGTAAATGTCTGGCAGCAGCTTGTGCAAGCTCGCTGGGGCCAGTGGAAGGAATAGCTTCGAAACCCGCTGCTTTAAGCCGCTTCAGAAACTTCAGCCAGACAGCGCGCAAAGGATCCTTGCGGCTCGGCCCTTTGACCCGGAAGATAAACGGCAGCAACAAAAGTGAGAACAGGCCAATCACCACAAACAGGCTGATCACCAGCATCGGGGGAGTCATTTGTTCCAGGCCGATGGATGAAAATATGCGCATCTGGCTTTCGGCGTTGAACTTGATAACCCAGTCATTCCAACGCTGCTGGACGATATCGACACCGTTTCTGAGGCCGCGTAACCAGGAGTAATCAAACAAATGCCTGGGGGCGGAAAGCGCACCCAGGGAACCGCGCGCAATTCGTAAGGGCGACACGGCTGCGGTCGGGTCAACACGGATCCAGCCCCGATCTCGAAACCAGACTTCAGACCAGGCATGAGCATCCGACTGCCGCACCAGCAGGTAATCACCCATTCCGCTATACCAGCCTCCCTGGTATCCGGTGACAATGCGACTTGGAATATCCGCCATTCGCATCATGACGGTAAAAGCGGATGCATAGTGCTCACAGTATCCGGTCAGCGTATCGAACAGGAACTCGTCTACTGAATTACTGCCGAGAAGTGGTGATTCCAGGGAGTAATGAAACGGCTCCTGGTTGAAATAAACCAGTACGCGGTCCACCAGGGCCGGACCATCCAGACCTTCGCGCTTCCAGCGCTCAATCAGTTTTCTGGTTTTGGGGTTGGAGCCACGCGGTAAGTCCAGTGCCGCCATCTTCAAGTTGTCGGCCAGTTTCGGAGAATCCACGAAAGTGGGATCTGAAGCGATAGAGTACTGCAGCAACTGGGTGACGGGCTGGCGCCGGAGAATCTGAAAATCACTCGTGATACGCGAGTTAAACGGCGTTGTTGCAGGGTAGTCGAGCGAAAACAGCCAGTGGCGTTCATTGGGTTCGAGCTGGACGGTGTATTTCCACACCGCCTTGCTTTCGTCCGGTCGTGGTTCCGGCTCGAGATCCACGCTGAATAGGTTGCCATGCCAGGTTTTACCGTCAAAATTCCACAGCACTGGGCCGCGCCAGTACAGTTCGGAAGAACGGGGAATGATGCCTTGGAACTTAACCCTGAATGCGGGGCTGTCATCCATGAAAAGGTTTTGAATGCTGCCGGGTGACATGGAGTCGGAAAGGCCGCTCTTCGAATCCAGTGTGGCTTCGGGTATACCCCACAGGGGAGTAGCCCAGCGAGGAAAAAAGAGGAAGAAAGAGAGGCCGATGGGTATGGCAAGCATTAACAGGCGAAGACTGAAACCCAGTTCCGAGAACAGCGAAGCACTGATGGCAGGTGTCTTGTCGAAGGCAATATATGCTTCGTTGCGGTGGAGATGAGTCAGGGTCACCAGGGCAAGGATGACCGTTACTGCACCGTAAAGCGGCATCAGGATGTCCTGGGTGAACATAAACTGGGTGGCACAAAGAAACAGGCTGAAGCTCACGATCAGCCGTGCGTCACGAATGCGATAGGACTCGATTAATTTTAAAGTGAGCATGACGGTAAGGAGACTGACAGCAGCCCTGCGGCCCCCGATTTGCTCATGTGAAAAGTACAGTGTCAGCAAGGCAATAGCGGTCAGTCCATGACGGATCAGGGCGGGCAATGTTTTCCAGCCACGGATTTCTGCTGCAATCCGCCACAGCAGCGGAAGCAGGGCCATGATGACAACCGGCACCGGCATGCGGAAAAGTTGTGGCGCCATCGCCACAGACAGGGTGGCGATCATCCAGAACGTGGCTTTTTGGTTAGTCGCCATCGGGCATCAGCTTCCTGGAAGATGGCGCAGGACAGTTGCGACTGAACACGGTGCTGGCCCGATACCCTTCATGGTTTGAACAGTGCCAGGATTTCGAGGCAGGCGTTGCGATGCTCTTCTCCCAATTCTGCGGGCAAGGAAGCTGCGGGCATTTCCAGGCTGTAGGGGATTTGCAGGCGTTCTGCGCGCAGAATCCAGGCGCTGAGAATCGATAGTTTTTCCTCGGTGTTACGTCCTCCCATCAAATACCAGTTCAGTTCACAGGCTTCCTCATGGGGTGATTCCATGGTCTTGGAGTACAGGGTCTGGTGGCGTGCGCTGGCCCGCCAGGCAATTCGACCCAGGGGATCACCTGGCTGGTATTCACGCAAGCCATGCAAGTGCTCGCCTTCACCTCTGCGGGTAGCGCCAAAATCACCCCGGCCTGTTTTGGGTAAAGGCGGCGGATTGGACACAGGGGCCGGATAAACCAGGCAACGCGCCTGAGGGATGATCACCGGCCAGGCGCGGAACAACCCCAGAGGATACCTGTTTTCGATTTGAAACGGCTCCATGTCGATCCAGCCGCGACGGTGGGTCATTAACTCCAGTTCCCAGCGGCCTGTCGCCTGTTGTTTGATATCGGCGCAGTCGCTGGATGTCCCGGAAACCAATTGGATGGCGAAGCGGAGGCGCTCTTCCGGGTTTTTCAGCAAAACGGTAAACCGTGCAGGCTGCCCCGCAAATACAGCGCTTGCGCGAATCCCGAGCAACATCAATCCGGACAGATTGCGGTAGGCCAGCAAGCTCGTCATCTGGGCAATGGCAGCGAGGATGAAACCGAACATCAGCACCATGTTGTTATTGAAATTGAGGCCACCAATTGCGGTCAATGCAAGCAGAATGCCAAACCCAAGCCCGAAGTGGGTCGGCATCACGTAAATGTGGCGGTACTCCAGAGTGAAAGGGAGCGTGGGAGATCCGCGTCTTTGCCGGACGCGTTCCAGAATCCACCGGTTGAACCGCTGGTTGATGCCGTTTCCTTTTGCCGTCAATGTAGCGGTGTTCATTGCAGTTGGTCCCTGGAAGGAGTCCTGATTTCAGCGGATGGGTACCTGCTCAAGTAACTCTGCAATTTGCTCGTCCGGTGATTGCGCAAACCCGGAAGACGGGGTGAGCCGATGTCTCGCCAGGCCTGGAAAGATGATTTTTACGTCCTCAGGAATGACGTAGCTGCGGTCTTCCAGGAAGGCGTGAGCACGACTTGCACGCAGCAAGTAGAGCCCCGCCCGGGGTGACAGGCCGGTTTCGAACCAACGATCATCCCGGGTTTCTTTCAGCAGAGCCTGTACATAGTCAAGAAGATCATCGCTGACATGTACTGCTTCACAATCATTCTGCAGCGCCTTGATGTCATCCGAAGTAAGCAGGGGGGTCGTCTTGTCCAGCATGCGACTGCGTTCCTCGGTGGTCAGCAGTTCGCGCTCAGCAATCGGATCAGGATACCCCAGCGCAATGCTGAGCAAAAACCGGTCCAGTTGGGATTCGGGTAAAGGGAAAGTACCCACCAGATCCAGTGGATTCTGGGTTGCGACTACAAAAAACGGTTGGGGAAGCGGGTGGGTTGTATTCTCAATGGTGACCTGGTTTTCAGCCATGCCTTCCAGCAGCGCACTTTGGGTCTTGGGCGTTGCCCGGTTAATTTCATCGACCAGGATGATCTGGGAGAAAATCGGTCCCGGGTGAAACTCGAATTCCTCTCTGTTGCGTTTGTAAATCGAAACTCCAAGAATATCTGCCGGCAGCAGGTCGCTGGTGAACTGGATACGCTGGTAGTCGATACCGATCACCCGGGCCACGGCATTGGCCAGAGTCGTTTTGCCAACGCCGGGAACGTCTTCAATCAGCAAATGCCCGCGTGACAGAAGGCAGCAGAAAGACAGCCGTACCTGCTGGTCTTTTCCCAGCAAAATACCATTGACCGTTTTTTGCGCTTCGAGCAGACGCGCCTGGCGCCCTTCAACTGCCCGTGGTTGCTGCTGTTGATCCTTCGGTTCGCTCACTTTCAATTCCCTTTTCAGCGGCCATCAAGCTCTTGCCTGATCATAAAGGCATTGTTAACAGGTACAAGTAAGATATTGAATTAAATGGTTATTAGCCAGCCATTTAGCTTCTTATCCTTGGGTTTTCAGAAAGTATACCATCGACGGACTCTTGAAAAGCAGTCTGTTGACGGTCATCTGTTCAGGATACTGATATAGAGTACTACAGGCATGACAAAAGGATCTACAGCGCTGATTTTACCCGGTGGTGGCGCCCGGGGAGCTTACCAGGTTGGTGTTTTGAAGGCCATCAGGGAAATTGCGGCCACCGATGACAACCCCTTTCCGATTATCTGTGGGACGTCTGCAGGTGCGATCAATGCCGCAGTTCTGGCCAGCCATGCTCATGAATTCGATATTGGAGTCGACCGGCTGGTGCACTTCTGGTCTTCCATGCAGTGCTCATATGTCTACCGGACAGATTTTTGGAACGTCTTCAGATCTGCCGCCCGATGGGCCCTTTCCATGGCGCTGGGCGGGAATATCATCCGCGCACCCAAATCCCTGCTGGACAATGAGCCACTGAGAGGATTTCTGGAGAAAACATTGCGGCTTGAAGGGCTGGACACTGCAATCAAAAGCGGCAGCCTTCATGGCTTAACCATCACTGCTTCCGGGTACAGTTGTGCTTCTGCCATCAGTTTCTATCAGGGGCAGCCCGGTATCGTGCCGTGGTCCCGCGCCCGCCGTCACGGGCGTCCGGCAAAAATCGGCATTGATCACTTGCTGGCCTCGGCAGCGCTCCCGTTCCTGTTCCCGGCGGTGCGGATCGGGAATGAATATTTTGGTGATGGAGGTATTCGGATGCAGGCTCCGCTAAGTCCGGCGATTCATTTGGGTGCAGATCGTCTTCTGGTGATCACGACGCGCGACGAGAAACCGGATCCACCTCCCGAACAGCCGGCTCCTTACCCGACATCGGGAGAGATCGGAGGTTACCTGCTTGATACGATTTTCATGGATACGCTTAATTCTGACCTGAACCGAATGAAGCGAATCAATCACACCCTGACCTTGTTGCCTGAAGGTTCCCGGGAAACCAGCGGCTTAAAGCTGATCGATTCACTGGTGATCCGGCCCAGCCGTGATTTACGTGAGGTGACCCATGAGTATGCATCGGAAATACCCTGGGCAGTGCGGATGTTGTTGCGGGCTCTGGGAGGCTGGGGCAGGGATTGGCGTATGGCCAGTTACCTGTTGTTTGCGTCATCCTATTGCGAGAAATTGATCAGCCTGGGTTACCAGGACGGGCTTGACGCCCGGCAGGATTTGCTGGATTTTTTGCAAAATTAATTGAACCTGGCCCCTTTTCAATGGCAGAGCGTGGAAAATCATCCCCCTCGATCACCGCCCGGCTGGCCTCCTGCGCCAGTCTCACCATGGTGGCCTGTTCCTCGGTAATCACACCGCTTTCAACGGCTTTTTGCACCAATTCCCGGTAATTGGCATAAGTAACGGGTTCTTTCAGCGCGTTGCGCACCGCATTTTCAGCCCGGGCTGAGTTGACCACCAGGTGAAATGCGGTATGTACTCTGCCGGTAGCGTCGTCTTCGTCCGAAATATAAATGCCCGCAGTGAGGCGTTCCCTGCTTTCGTTCTCCGACAGCAGGAGGCCGGCAACGGCCTTCCCCAGGCGGTCAGATGGTGGGGCATAAGGCAAGCCCAGGGGAAAGATGATCCACTTGATCAGTCGCCCGATACCCGGTATCGGGAAATTTTCAAGCACACCACGCAGGCTTTCCTGGATGGTATGGAGACTGTCATCCATTGCCCAGCGCACGAAAGGGAGGTCTTCCTCGGGTCGGTCATCGTCTTCGTAACGTTTCAGAACCGCACTGCCGAGATATAGATGAATTAGCGCATCCGCCAGGCGACCAGAAAGTTTTTCTTTGAACTTGAACTTGCCGCCAAGCACAATCAGCACCAGGTCGGAGGTGAAACTGAAAGCAGCACACATGCGCGTCATTTCCCGGAAATAACGTGCCGTCGGGCCACGCACCGGCGAGCGGGTAGCCAGACTACCCGTCAGGCCCAGCACCAGGCTGCGCACGCCACGGCTGACAACGTGGCCAACATGAGAAAACAGGGCTTTGTCAAAAGCTTTTCGTGCTCCGGGCCGTGGGTCACTGACCGCGTTCATTTCCTTCAGCAGCCACGGATGTGCACGGATGGCCCCCTGTCCGAAAATGATCAGTGAACGGGTGAGTATGTTGGCGCCTTCCACCGTGATTGAAATGGGCAGTGACTGGTAGGCGTGCGCCAGGTAGTTACCCGGCCCGGTGATGACTCCCTTGCCGCCGTGAATGTCCATGGCGTCGTTGATGCAGCGGCGGTTGCTCTCGGTGAGTTGGTATTTGAGAATCGCCGACAACACACTGGGTCGTTCGCCCTGATCCAGAGCAACCAGGGTCAGCGTGCGGGCCGCGTCCATGCGGTAGGTTCGGCCGCCTATTCTCGCCAGCGGCTCTTCGATACCTTCAAACTCGCCAATGGGAATATTGAACTGCTTGCGGATGCGCGCATAGGCGCCGGATAATAACGCAGATACCTTGCCACCGGCAGTACCCAGAGCCGGCAGTGAGACAGCCCGTCCGGCCGCCAGGCTTTGCATCAGCATGCGCCAGCCCTGACCGATTCGTTCCTGCCCACCAATAACCCACTCCAGGGGAATGAATACATCGGTGCCCTGGGTCGGGCCGTTCTGGAACATTGCCCCGACCGGCAGATGCCGGTTGCCAATCTGGATTCCGGGCAAGTTGGTAGGAATCAGTGCACAGCTAATTCCCAGATCCGTCTTTTGCCCCAGCAACCCATCCGGGTCCCGGGTTTGGAATGCCAGGCCCAGAACCGTTGCCACCGGCGCCAGCGTGATGTAACGCTTGTTCCAGTTTAGCCTCAGCCCCAGGACTTCACGGCCCCGGTGTTCGCCCTTGCAGACGATACCCACATCTTCCATGCTGGCGGCGTCGGATCCTGCCGAAGGCGAGGTAAGGGCGAAACAGGGAATTTCTTCTCCCCGGGCCAGGCGGGGCAGGTAATGGTCCTTTTGTTGTTCCGTGCCGTAGTGCAGCAACAGTTCACCGGGGCCCAGGGAGTTTGGCACCATCACGGAGATTGCCGCAGTCAGGTTGCGACTGGCCAGTTTCATCACCACCGCAGAATGGGCCTGGGCGGAAAATTCCAGGCCGCCATACTGTTCCGGAATAATCATGCCGAGCATGCGCTGCTCACAGATGAACGCCCAGACATTGTCCGGCAATTTCCTGTGCTGGTCGAAAATCTCCCAATCATTGAGCATGCGGCACAGTTCTTCTACCGGCCCGTCCAGGAATTTTTGCTCCCGCTCGCTTAGTTGCGGCGCTGGGGTTTTCAATAATTTTTTCCAGCGCGGCCGGCCGGAAAAAATTTCCGCATCCCACCACACCGTACCGGCATCGAGTGCCTCACGTTCGGTGGTCGACATCCGGGGCAAAGACTTTCTGAACCTGCTGTAAAGTCGGTCACTGATGAGCAGGCGACGTAAGGGTTTGATGGAAAAGCCGATCAGGGTAACTGCGGCGATGCCATTGGCGAAACGGAACCAGCCGGGGACATAAAAAAGGTGCCTTAATTCGGTCCAGACCACGGTGAGAATAAACATGATGGCCATTGCAACCAGCAGAGGTGTCCGCTTGTACGCCAGAACGATGACGGTAATCATCAGAACAAAAAGGTAAAGAATTTCCATTCATGGCCTCGTTTGGGTATTTTTATACTAATACAGGACACAACGCACGCGACTATTTTATGCGGGTGTTTCCAAATTACCCATTTGTTTTCGCTTATTCTGCTTTCCATCATAGATATGCAGTGAAGCGGGGGTCAAGAATTTCACCCGCGCATTGCGTGTCACCAGACTTGTCCGTAAAATTCACCTGTTTATCAATCGGCTTAGGTATTGACGGTTGATTTCATTTATAATCAATATAAACATAAAGATATAAGGAGTTGTTAAGTGACAGTCGAGAGAGCGCTTTCCATTATCAAGCCGGATGCCGTGGCGAAAGACGTCATTGGTGAAATATACAGTCGTTTTGAGCAGGCCGGACTCAAGATTGTAGCGGCAAAAATGTAGCACCTGACCCGTGACGAGGCTGAGGAGTTTTATGCGGTTCACCGTGATCGGCCGTTCTTCGCAGCCCTGGTCGAGTTCATGACTTCCGGTCCGGTCATGATCCAGGTACTGGAAGGTGAGAATGCGATCTCACGTAATCGGGAATTGATGGGAGCAACCAATCCCGCTGAGGCGGCCCCGGGCACCATACGAGCAGATTTTGCCCAGAGCATTGATGCCAATGCGGTGCATGGTTCAGACGCACCGGAAACAGCAGAAGTAGAGATTGCCTGCTTCTTTTCAGCGACAGACATTCATACACGATAAGCTTGGAAATGTCTGCAATCGCAACCCGCATCAATCTGCTTGACCTGGATGAATCCGGGCTCAGGAATTTTTTTCAGTCGATAGGTGAAAAACCCTTCCGCGCCGAACAGGTGATGAAATGGATTTATCATCAGGGGCTTACTGATTTTGAGCAGATGACCAATCTGGGCCTGGCCCTGCGTCAAAAACTGAAGTTGATTGCAGAGATTGAGCCCCCCCGGATTTTGAAAACCCAGACCTCAGCCGATGGAACCTGCAAATGGCTGATGGGTTTTGGAGGTGGTAATGCCGTTGAAACGGTTTTTATCCCGGAAACCAACCGTGGCACGCTGTGCATTTCATCCCAGGTTGGTTGTGCTTTAAATTGCACTTTTTGTTCCACCGGGGCACAAGGCTTCAGCCGGAACCTGACCACCGGGGAGATCATCGGCCAGGTGTGGTTAGCTGCACAAGCCCTCGGACACGAAAGAAACGGACAGCGCCGTATCACCAATGTTGTCCTGATGGGTATGGGCGAACCCCTGTTGAATTTTGATGCCGTAGTGGCCGCACTAACCCTGTTACGTCATGACCTTGGGTTTGGCCTGGCGGCCCGGCGGGTGACTTTGTCCACTGCCGGCCTGGTGCCCGGAATAGATCGACTCCGTGGCGCCATTGATGTCGCCCTGGCTGTTTCCCTGCATGCGCCGCTCGATGATTTGCGCGAAAAACTGGTGCCGCTCAACAAAAAATATCCCATTCGGGAGTTGATGCGCAGTTGTGCAGACTATGTTTCAGCCAAACACAAGCGTTCGGTCACTTTCGAATACACCTTGATTGATGGAATCAATGATCATCCCGAGCATGCCCGGAGACTGGTTAAGTTGCTCAGGCGTCTTCCCAGCAAACTGAATCTCATTCCGTTCAACCCGTTTCCGGGCACAAACTTTCGTTGTTCACCGGATGAGAGCATCCGGCGCTTCCAGAAAATTGTCATGGAAGGGGGGTTGATTGCGACCGTCAGAACAACCCGCGGTGATGATATTGACGCCGCCTGTGGTCAATGGGTCGGCAAAGTACTGGACCGGACCCGTCGCAGTGAAAAGTTCGCCAACAGGCGATCGCTGATAGATGATTTTGGAGTATTCATGAAAACAACAAGGGTTCTCCTGGTTCTGCTTTTATTCCTGTCTGCCTGTGTGGCCACAACGTCAGGTACTGAGGAAGAGAGCGCCAATCGCAAAGCCGCAGAAACCAATACGTCCCTTGGCCAGGGATACATGCAGCGTGGACAATATGAAATTGCTCTGGAGAAACTGAAAAGAGCGCTGGCCAACGATATCAGCTATGCACTGGCGCACACCGTGCTGGCGGTTTTATACGAAACGATTGGTGAGTTGGACAAGGCTGAAACAGAATATGCGGCGGCGGTGAAATACGCCCCCACTGACGGTGATATCAATAACAACTACGGTGCTTTTCTGTGCAGGGCAGGCAAAGGTGCCGAAGCTGCACCGTATTTTTTGGCGGCGGTGAAGGATCCTTTTTATCAGACACCTGAAATTGCTTATTCAAATGCCGGAAATTGTGCGCTTGAATTGGGTGATCTGGACAAAGCAGACAGCTTTTTGAGACAATCGCTCGAATATAATGATAAATTACCGTTGACCTTGATTTCCATGGCAGATGTCAGTTATCAGATGGGCAACTATATGCGTGCGAGGGCGTTTCTGCAGCGCTTTGGGTCTGTAGGAACGTGGGATGAGGATAGCCTGCTTCTGGGATACCGGATTGAATCCAGGCTCGGTGATACCAAAACGGCAAACCGCTATCGCCAAGAGCTGCTTGAGCAATTTCCGGACTCCAGTCAGGCAAGTAAGGTGAGCGGCCAGGAACAGGAATGACTGACCAACAAGAATTAATACCCACCATGCCGGGAGACATCCTCCGGCATGAAAGGCTGAAGAAGGGGCTAACGCTCGAAAAGGCAGCAGCACAATCGCGCATCCGCCCCTCTGTTCTGGAAGCCATTGAAACCAGTCAAACCGAGGAAATTCCATCTGTTTATTTGCGTGGTCACATTCGACATTATGCGCTGTACCTGGGAATCGATCCGCAGCAAATCGATCAGCACATGGAACATGTTTCCGGTATTGAACCGGACGTACGATCGGTTTTTGAATTCAAACCCAAACGTAGTGATGCGGACAAATGGATCAAGGCCACCAGTTACCTTGTCGCTTCCGCTCTGGTTGCCACCCTGGCTTGGCAGTTCACCCATGAAGCCGTCCGGTTTTCCCAGAGCAGTAGCCACCTGAATGCCTCCATGGCATCAATCGATTTGCTGCGCTCGGGGCAAGAGGAAAGCACCGGCACGGTAAGCGGGCAGCCACCGCCGGTCTTCCATGAGGATGAGCAGCAGTCAGCAGCGGAGTTGGACGAAATTCAGCATCTGAAAATTGATACTTCTGCAGACACCTGGGTAGAAGTTTTGGATGCGGCCGGTGAGCACCTGGAAATGGATCTGCTGCGTGCCGGGACAAGCCGGGAGTATCGCGGCAAAACGCCATTTAAAGTCATGCTGGGTCGTGCTTCGGCAGTTGAAGTCTGGCTCAATGACCAGCCAGTGGATTTGGCGCCCTATACGCGGGGGAACGTGGCGCGCGTCACCCTGGGAAGCGGACTGATGGCCCGGTCTGATCAGCAGTCTGCCGGCGTCAAGCGCTAAAACCCCTCCAGGTGAGCTCAGCCATCAAGTCAATTCGTGGAATGCATGACATTCTTCCCTCCGCGCTACCGGACTGGCAGCGGCTTGAGCAGACTGTAACGGATACCTTTGCCAGCTACGGATACGATGAGATCCGTACTCCCGTGGTGGAAAAAACCGAGTTATTCGCCCGCGCGATCGGAGATGCCACTGATGTGGTGGAAAAAGAGATGTACAGCTTCGAAGATCGCAATGGCACATCGCTCAGCCTGCGTCCGGAGGGTACCGCTGGTGTTGTGCGGGCGGTTCTGCAGAACGGGCTGCTATACGCTGCGCCGCTTCGTTTGTGGTACCAGGGGCCCATGTTCCGCCGTGAGCGCCCACAGAAAGGCCGCACCCGGCAATTTCACCAGTTCGGTGTAGAAGTGTTCGGCGCAAAGGGCCCGGACATTGATGCGGAACTACAGGTGATGTGCCGGCAGTTGTGGCGGGCGCTGGGGCTGAAAGGTGTCCGACTGGAGATCAATACGCTGGGTACAGCCGGTGAGCGGGCCAGCTTTCGCCAGGAACTGCATGCATTCCTGTCCAGCCGAAAGCAACAGTTGGACGCAGACAGCATCCGGCGCCTGGACCGCAACCCCTTGAGGATTATGGACAGCAAGAATCCGGCGACCCAGGAACTTTTGCATGATGCCCCGGCTTTGCAGAATCATCTGGGGCCCGATTCCTTGCAGCATTTTGATGAATTCAAGCACCTTCTGGATGTACTGAAGGTTCCCTATATTGTAAATCCGCGTCTGGTGCGTGGCCTGGATTACTACAGCCACACGGTATTCGAATGGATTACAGATGAACTGGGCGCTCAGGGCACGATCTGTGCCGGTGGACGTTACGATGGCCTGGTGGAGATCCAGGGAGGCAAACCCTGGCCCGGAGTCGGATTCGCCATGGGGCAGGAACGGTTGGTGGAGTTGATGCGCACGCAGTCACCATCCCATCGCCGGACGCCGCATGTTTATCTTGTACTGGCGGGTGAGGGCACCACCGAACGCGGGCTGCAACTGGCGGAACACTTGCGCCAGGAAGTGAATGGCATTCGTGTGCAGGCAAACCTCGGGGGGGGGAGTTTCAAGTCCCAATTCAAACGGGCGGATCGTAGCGGCGCCGCTTTGGCGCTGGTCCTGGGCGAAGATGAATTGCAACGTGGCACCGTGACCATCAAGCATCTGCGCGATAATTCAGGGCAAAAACAGCTTACTCTGGAAGAGATAGCCTCCTGGTTGCAGGCTTGGCTGGTAGACTGAATTGGGTCAGGGCGGTAAATTTAGCTGTTCGATCGCGGTCAATACTTTTAGAATATGCGGCCTTTATCAACACAATACCGTTGGGATAGGGAATCGGGCATATTGGCCTGTTCTCGGGAAACCATCGGATCACCGAATTATTGAGAAATTACCATGGTTGAAATTTACGACGCCCACGAACAGAGCGAAGTCGTTAAAAAATGGCTAAGCGAGAATGGCAGTGCAATTATCATGGGGCTGGTCATTGCCTTCGGCGGACTGTTTGGCTTCAAACAGTGGCAGAGCTGGCAGGAAAGCAATAAACAACAGGCCTCGATCGAGTTTGAAGTGATGAGTGAACTATTGGCCGCAGGACAGCTGGATGCAGCGATGTCCAATTTTCAGACGCTGCAGGATAAGTACTCAGGGTCGCCATACACATCAATGGCGGCGCTGCAGATGGCCCGCGCTCGCCTGGAGGCCAGTCAGCCGGATCTGGTAGTCGGTTTGTATGAAACTGTCATGGAGAATGGTTACCCCAGGGCCATGGCCGTTATCGCCAGGGAACGCCTTGCCCGGGTGCTGTTGGATCAGGGTTCACCTGCCAAGGCGCTGGAAGTGCTGCAGGCTGAAAAAAATATTGTTGGTTTTGAATCCCGCTATGCAGAAGTCCGGGGTGATATCTATCAGGCACTGGGAAGGGCTGATGAAGCCGTTGCCGCCTATCTGGAAGCGTTGAACACGCTTGAGGCAGGGGAGGGTGACCGGGCAACCCTGGTGCTTAAACTTGAATCACTGGGGGCCGATATTCCGGGTGGTGGAAATCCGTCATGAGAAAATTTCTGCTGGCATTCCTCGCGGTTTCGCTGGTGTTACCCGGGTGTAGCTGGATTCGCGGCTGGGGTGATGAAGAACCGGGAGACCCTGCTCCCCTGGTTGATTTCAAAGAGAGCCTCAAAGTAGCAAAAGTCTGGTCGACCCAGGTTGGCGATGGTATGGGGAAACATGGTCTCAACATGGGGCCGATGTATTCGTCCGGGACCCTGTTTGCAGCGGATTATAAAGGCAGGCTGGCTTCCATTAATGCGGAAAATGGTCGCAAAAACTGGGAGCTGAAAACCAAGCAATCCTTTTCCGGTGGCCCGGGGGTTGATGAATCCCATATTTATATGGGCACTATTGACGGTCGGGTAGTGGCCTTTGACCGGGACAATGGTGATGAATTGTGGAATGCCCAGGTCTCATCTGAAGTGCTGGTTCCACCGGCAGCGGCGGATGGTATCGTGGTGGTGCGTTGTATTGATGGCCGGGTCTTTGGACTGGATGCAGATAATGGTGCCCGGGTCTGGATCTATGACCACAGTGTTCCCTTGCTGACCCTGCGGGGTAATGCCAATCTGTTGGTTCGCGGTGGCGTGGTTTTTGTCGGCTATGACGATGGCAGTGTTGTGACCCTGCACCTGAAAGACGGTACCTTGCTCTGGTCCCAGTCGGTGATTACACCTCAAGGGCGGACTGAGTTGGAGCGCCTGGCCGACATCGGTCAGCAGATGGTGATCGTGGCAGGTGATCTGATTGTTTCCAGTTACAAGAAGCATGTGGTCTCGCTGGCAGTCGATTCAGGCCGGTTACTCTGGTTCAAGGACATCTCCTCGGCAACCGGCGTTCAGGTTGACCGCACCAACCTGGCCGTCAGTGAAAGCAACGGTGATCTGTGGCTGCTCGACCGCAGGAATGGATCGACCCTCTGGAAACAGGATCAGCTTACCAACCGGGGCCTGACCCGGCCGGCCTTTTACGGGAAATTCCTGGTGGTTGGTGATAAAGAAGGTTATCTGCACTGGATCGATACGAGCAGCGGGGAATTTGTCGCCCGGAAAAGAGCGGGCAAGAAAGGTTTCGCTGATGCCCCGCTGAACGTTGGCACCACTCTTTACGTATTGACGCATAAGGGTGAGTTAATCGCTTATCGCGCTGGTGCGGCCTTATAGGAAACCATTTGTGTTACCTGTAGTTGCCATCGTTGGTCGCCCGAATGTTGGAAAATCAACGCTGTTCAACGCCCTTACGCAGACCCGTGACGCCCTGGTGGCAGACCTGCCCGGTGTTACCCGTGATCGCCAGTATGGGATATCAAAAGTCGGTCACACTCCCTGTCTGCTGGGCGACACCGGCGGATTCATCAGCAATGCCGAGGGCATTGACTACCTCACCGCGCAGCAGGTTCTGCAGGCCATAGATGAAGCGGAACTGGTGCTTTTCGTCGTCAGTGCCCGTGATGGACTGATGGCGGAAGATGAAGAGATCACGGCCGTTTTGCGGAATGCCTCCAAAACCGTCCTGATGGTCGCCAACAAGACCGATGGCATGGAGGTCGAAACGGCGCTGGCGGATTTTGCCCGCCTGGGAATGGGGGACTTGTTAGCGGTTAGCGCGACCCATCGTCGTGGACTGGATGCGATGATGAGTAAGGTTGATTCGATCTTGCCGCCGGCGGAATCCGGGGAAGCCGAGGAGGATACAGACCGCTTACGCCTGGCGGTTATCGGTCGACCCAATGTCGGCAAGTCCACTCTGGTCAACCGCTTGCTGGGAGAGGAACGGGTAATGGCCTTTGATCAACCCGGCACGACCCGCGACAGCATAAGCGTGATGCTTGAAAGGGATGGACAGCAATATGAGCTGATTGATACTGCGGGGGTTCGCCGCCGTTCAAGAATTACCGAAGTGGTTGAAAAATTCAGCACCATTAAAGCACTGCAGGCGATTGACCGGGCCCATGTTGTAGTCCTGATGCTGGATGCCAGTGAGGGCTTGACCGATCAGGATACGACCCTGCTCGGGCATGTGTTGACGCAGGGCCGGGCCCTGGTGATCGCGCTGAATAAATGGGACGGACTCGACCCGGATCACCGGAAACAGGTAAAAAGTGAACTTGACCGGCGCCTGCAGTATGTCACCTGGGCCCAGAGAGTCACCCTGTCGGCATTGCACGGTTCCGGCATCCAGGAACTGATGCGGGCGGTGAAAACAGCCTGGCACAGCGCCTTGATGGATTTCTCAACACCTGAATTGACGCGGGTATTGCAGCAGGCCTTTGAAGCGCATCAGCCACCGATGAAGCTTGGCAGAACCGCCAAGTTGCGGTATGCACATGCGGGTGGAAAACTGCCGCCCCGAATTATTATTCACGGCAGTCGCACGGATACCATACCGGATGCTTATCGCCGTTATCTGGTCAACAAATTCATCCGCCACTTCAAATTGAAGGGTACACCGCTGGTCATCCAGTTCAGGGACAGTGACAACCCGTACAAAGACCGCAAAAACAAACTGACCCGGCGACAGCAGGAAAAACGCAGGCGTCTGAAGAAATTCATCAAGCGTAAATCCCGCAAGTAGTCATTCCGAAATGAGCGAAAAGGCAGATAGGAAAATTGAAGTCTCGGTGGCTGAAGCCGCACGGATGGTCTGTCCGTCCAATCCCCTGATCGATATTCGTACACGCCGGGAGATGAAAGTGGGAGTGCCGACCGGCGCCATTGCCATGACTGCAGATGAAGTTCTGACGAAATACTCCGACAGCAGCAATTCAGGCGGACAGGGGGGATATATTCTGTGTGCTGCCGGCGTGCGTTCGCTGGCCCTCGTTCGCCAACTCCGCAGCCGTGGTCTTAATGGATTTTTCAACGTGACCGGCGGATTCAGTGCATGGACCGAAGCCGGCCTGCCAACCGGATACCCGCGAGGCCTGAATGCCGCTCAGGCTGACCGCTATTCGCGCCACCTGGTGATGCCTCAGGTCGGGCCGGAAGGGCAGCGCAAACTGCTGGCTTGCCGGATGTTGCTGGTGGGGCTGGGCGGTCTGAATTCGCCGGCGGCCCTGTATCTGGCTGCAGCCGGTGTGGGCACGCTCGGGCTGCTTGACGATGACTCGGTTGAACGCAGCAATCTTCAGCGCCAGGTCATCCACAGCGACAGCCGCATCGGTGAAAAGAAAATCCACTCAGCGCAAACAGCTATCAAGGCGCTGAACCCGGATGTTGATATTGAGGTTTTTGACCAGCGTGTTGACAGCACAAATGCAGTATCCCTGGTGAAAGGCTGGGATGTCGTGATTGACGGTACCGATAATTTTCCCGCCCGCTATGTGCTCAATAAAGCGTGCCTGCAACATCGTATCCCGCTGGTATATGGTGGCGTGATGCGCTTCCAGGGGCAGGTTTCAGTGTTTTGGCCCGCTGGAGCTTTGCCGGACCAGCCCTGGCCCTGCTTTCAATGTGCGTTCCCGCACGCCCCGGCAGCAGCGGATGCACCCAGTTGTGCTGAGGCCGGGGTGCTCGGCGTGCTGCCCGGAATTACCGGTACATTACAGGCAAGCGAAGCACTGAAACTGGTGTTGGGTATCGGTGAGCCACTGACCAACCGCCTGTTGATGTTTGATGCGCTCAACATGGATTTTTGCCAGACCACACTAAAATCAAGAGCCGACTGCCCGGCCTGCGGCACTCGACCGGGCTAGCTGGAGTTCGGAAGCGGAAAGCGTATTGCTTACAGAACCCGCTCCGCCCGTTCGATGGGTTCGGGAACCTGACCCCGGAAAACAGACGGCTCGAGCGTGTCTTGAAGGCAGCCAGGCCCCTCCGCTTGCTGGCACTGCGATGTTTTTACACTCCTGTTAGATTTGAGAGTCAGAGAGTCCAGGAAGACAGGTTGCGCTCGATTTCGTGGCGGAATGCGGGTTGCTTCGGTTCTATATCACCGGGCCAGTGCTTCAGCAGGCTGCCATCGCGACCGAACAGGTATTTGAAAAAATTCCAGCGTGGCAGGATATCGCGTGTGTATTCCTCCCCCAGGGCGACGAAAAGGGGATGAGCACCGGCGCTGATGACACTTTGTTTGCTGGTCATTGGGAAGGTTACGCCGAAACGACTGCTGCAAAATGCTTCGATTGCTTCATCATTACCAGGCTCCTGTGCACCAAAATCATTGCATGGGATTCCAATCACGACCAGGCCGCTTGGGCGGTACTCTTCCCAGAGACTCTGTAATTGTTCGTACTGCGGCGTGAAACCACATTCCGATGCTGTATTGACCAGAAGCAGAGGCTGGCCTGCCCAGCGATCCAGTGGCATGCTGATGCCGGTAATCGAACGGAATACGTATTCGTGTACATGCATTAAAACGCCCTCTGTCAGTACGGATTCAGAGAATAGCCCAGATCCATTCCGTTTGCCTCACAATCAAGTACAATTCCAATTTCGCCTAATGAGTCAGATAGATGAATGATTCCCAATCCGTAAAACAGGCCAATATTCTCGATGGCCTCAAGGCCAGCGAAGCCATCATTTCCTGTGTTCGCCAGGTTATTGAGCAGGCAGTTCATTCTGGTCAACGCCGCCCGGGTCTCGCGGTCGTGTTGGTAGGTTCCGACCCCGCTTCGTCCATTTATGTGCGGGCCAAACGCCGGGATTGTGAACGGGCCGGAATCCTGGCCAGGGATTTTGACCTGGATGAATCAACCAGCCAGGAAGATTTGCTCACACTGATCGATGAATTGAACGAAGATCCCGATGTCGATGGCATTCTCGTGCAATTGCCCCTGCCGCCCCAGATTGAAGAGACAGCGGTAACCAACCGCATCAACCCAAACAAGGATGTAGATGGCTTTCATGCATTCAACGTGGGCAAACTGGCCCTGCGCCAGCCTGGTTTGCGGCCCTGCACACCCCGTGGCGTCATGGCGATGCTGCATTTTTACGGTATTGCAAATAAATCCATGCACGCGGTTGTGGTTGGCGCCTCCAACATTGTCGGCAGGCCCATGTGCCTGGAACTGCTGCTGTACGGATCCACGGTTACCATCAGCCACAAATTCACCCGCAACCTGGAAGAGCACGTTCGCAGTGCAGATTTGCTGATCAGCGCCATCGGCAAGCGGGGTATCATTAAGTCCGAGTGGATCAGGCCGGGAACCATTGTCGTGGATGTAGGCATCAACCGTTTGCCCAGTGGAAAACTAGTGGGTGACATCGAATTCGAAACAGCGGCCCAACGGGCTTCCTGGATTTCGCCGGTTCCCGGAGGTGTTGGCCCGATGACCCGCGCGATGCTCATGCTGAACACGGCTGAAGCCGCAGGCCTCAAGGTTGAACTTCCTTTCAAACTGGCGCCGATCGGCTGACAGGGTTATTTACTGATGCCCAGGCAATATCATGACATAGCCCATATCGCAGAATTCCTGCTCAGGATTCAGGTTTTCAACAGCCTGGAAACTGCTGACCTGCATCAGCTCGCCCGCCTACTCAAGGCGGCGTACTACCCGCAGGGACAAACCATTTTCTCCTCCCGCCCTGCGCCCGGGCTTGCCATTATTCGCAAGGGGGTGGTGCGTTTGGTGGATGAGCAACACAAGTTTCTCGACAAGCGTTCTGAAGGTGAGCTGTTTGGGCACCGCATCTATTTTCATGGGGAATTAAAAGATTATATTGCCGAGGCGGAAGAGGATTGTTTGCTGTGGCGCCTGAATGCGGCTGATTTCGATAATCTGCGCACGCAGCATCCACGGGTCAATGAATATTTCAGCAGTCAACTCAAGACCCGCCTGAGTGCCGCCACCCAGATAAAACATGCCGCCACCCAGGTTCGTGACCTGCTGAAGCGGGAGCCGGTACTGGTCAATACCGATGTCAGTATTCGGCAGGCTGCGCAGCGGATGAGTGAGCAAAACGTCTCCAGCGTGCTGGTGGTGCGTGACGGAAAGCTCTGTGGAATTGTCACCGACAAGGATCTGCGCCAGAGGGCACTGGCAGAGGGACTGGATTCCAGTGAGCCCATCGAACGCGTCATGACAGACAACCCCAGGAGTCTTGCCGCCGATGCGGCTGTGGATACGGCCCTGTTGCTGATGATGAGGGAAAACTACCACCACCTGCCTGTCATGGACGGAGACAGACCCCTGGGGCTGGTGACCGCCGGTGATGTTCTGCGCACGCAGTCGGAACACCCCTTGCGGGTCGTTCGAGACATTTACAAGCAAAAATCAATCAAGGAATTGATCGTGCTGAGCCATCGTCTGCCGTCACTGTTTGAGCGCCTGGTCAACCTGGGACGTGAAGTTGAGCAGATTGGGCGGATGGTGACGCATGTTACCGATGCGTTCACGGTTCGGTTGATACAGCTTGCCGAGAAAAAACTGGGCCCGCCACCAATGGATTATTCCTGGGTTGTTTTTGGTTCCCAGGCCCGTGAAGATCAGACGGCCAGAACAGACCAGGATAACGGACTGATACTCGAGCGCGAGGCCGAGCCGGACGAGGCAGATTACTTTGCGAAACTCTCTGACCTGGTCTGCAGTGGCCTGGATCAACTCGGCTATGTCTATTGTCCCGGAGAGATCATGGCGCTCAACGGAAAATGGCGGGTGTCCCTGGCCCGTTGGAAGCAGCATTTTGATGGCTGGATTGACCAGCCGGACCCCAAATCAGTGATGCATTGCAGCATATTTTTTGACATCCGCTGCGCTTATGGAAACAGCACCCTGGTGGATAATTTGCAGGAGCATGCCAGTTCCCGCGCCAGGGAAGATCGTATTTTTCGTCGATTCATGGCAGCCAATATGCTGAGTCATCGTCCGCCGCTGGGATTTTTCGGCCGTTTCGTACAGGAAGATGACGGCTCGCACAGCGAGGGGCTTAACCTGACACACCGGGGCATCGTACCGATTACAGACCTGGCCAGAATGCGTGCGCTGGAGGCGGGGATTCACGAGGCCAATACCTTCCGGAGAATGAAGCTGGCTGTAGAGGCCGGTGTGATGAATGAGGGTGATGCGGCCAGCATGCGGGATGCCCTGGTCCTGATCAGCCAGATTCGTCTCTCACACCAGTCGGCACAAATGGCAACCGGCGAAAAGCCGAGCAATTTCGTGCCCCCGGAAGATCTTTCACCGCTGATGAAACGTAACCTCAAAGCGGCGTTCATGCTGGTTATAGAAGCCCAGAAGGCACTTGAATTACGGTACCAGGTGCACTGATGATCAGGCAGTGGCGTCTTGGCAGGCGGTGCCGCGCTCTGGCACAGCGGTGCAGGCAGGAAAGTCTGGCTCGCTACCTGACGGAATGTGCTGAAATTGACGCAGACAGACTGGAAAACACCCCTCTGATCTCCGTTGACCTGGAACTGAATGGTCTGGATTCCCGGCAGCACCGGATTATCTCCATTGGCTGGACCCATGTGGATGGTGGGCAGATCAGTTTTGCTTCTAACCGCCACCTCCTGATCAACACGGACCAGTCGGTGGGGCACAGTGCAGCCATCCACGAATTGATGGACAGCGATGTGGCCCAGGGTGTGCCTTTGAATGTCGGGCTGCAGAAGTTGTTCGATGCTGCCCGGGGGCGTGTCTGGCTGTTTCACCACGCCAGCCTCGATGTGTCGTTTTTGCACCAAGCTTGTGTCGCATGGGCCGGGATTGCGCCACCGCTGACGGTGCTGGATACCATGCAAATGGAATTACTGATGCGGAAACGGCGGGGGATACCGGTGGCTAACGGTGATTTGCGGCTGGGCAAACTTCGCAGAAAATACAATCTTCCCCACTATGCGGCGCACAATGCCTTGATCGATGCTTGCGCCACAGCGGAACTGCTGCTGGCTATTGCAGCGCGGATGGATTCTTCGGGGTCTATCCGGCTTGGGCCGCACCTGATTTATTTCTGAGCTGCAGGTGCTATTCTCCGTTCTGCTGACCGTTCATGCGCCGATTCAGAAGTGAGCGGATTTCACGGGTTTCTTCGTTCGGTATTTTCTCAACTTCAGGATAGTGCAGGGGCAGGGCTGATATGGCCTGGTGGAGGATATCGGCAATTTGCCAGCGGAGATACCAGCGGTCATCAGCGGGAATGCAGAACCAGGGAGCCCAGGGGCGTGATGTTTCGTTGAGCATGTGTAACAGGGCTTCATCGTATTGTGCCCTGAATGCTGATTCCCTGATGTCCCCACGGGAAAACTTCCAGCGTTTCTCCGGGGTGTCCAGGCGTTCGATGAAGCGCCGCGCCTGGGTGGCGGGCGAAACGTTAAGCCAGAATTTCAAAACCAGGGGGTTTGCAGTGGCCAGGTGGAATTCGTGTTCCCGAATCGCCCGGTAGCGGGCCGGCCACAGAGCCTGGGCGGCGGGCGGGTTGTCAGCATATTGGCCGGCAAGAAATTCGGGGTGAACCCGGACGGTCAGCACTTCTTCGTAATAACTGCGGTTGAAAACACCAATTTCACCTCTTGCTGGTAGTGCCTTGACAGTACGCCAGAGGAAATCATGGCTCAGTTCCCGTGATGTCGGCTGCTTGAATGCAGAAATATTGACGCCTGCGGGATCGAGTCCTGCAAATATTTCGCGGATCGCGCCATCCTTTCCCGCTGCGTCCAGGGCCTGAAATATGAGCAAAATGCTGTATTGCTTGCCGGCATATAACGGGTGCTGATACGGACGAATAGCCTTTCGTGCTTGTTTCAGTTTCCGCTTGCCGTTGTGGTTTGAATCCGGCGCTGCATAAACAGTGGGTGCTGAATTCAGCTTGGCGTCAAAAGACACCATCCAGGGACTGCGGATTCTTTCGATTACGGCTTCCGGCCGGTCCGGTGCAACGGTGGAATTCATTCCCTTTCGAGGATGGCGGTGACGCCCATCCCACCAGCCGTACAAATAGAAATCAGGCCCTTTCCGCCCCCGGCATCTTGCAGAATCTGCGCCAGCGTGCCGATAATCCTCGCACCGGTTGCCGCAAAGGGATGACCAACTGCCAGACTGCTTCCTTTAACGTTGAGCCTGGAGGCATCAATCGAGCCGAGAGCTGATTCCAGTCCCAGGCGGTTGCGGCAGTAGTCTTCCGATTCCCAGGCAGCAAAGGTACACAGAACCTGTGCGGCGAAGGCCTCGTGAATTTCGTAAAAATCAAAGTCCTGCAAGGTCAAGCCGGTTTTCTGCAGCATTTCGGCTACAGCAACAGTCGGCGCCATCAACAGGCCTTCATCATGGACAAAATCAACAGCCGAGGTCCGGCTTGCCGTAATGTAAGCCTGTACCGGTAGATCGTGTTGTTTGGCCCAGTCTTCAGAAGCGAGCAGAACCGCAGCAGCGCCATCGGTCAGAGGGGTGCTGTTTCCTGCCGTCAGGGTAGCCTTTGGATCTTTCGAAAACACGGTGCGCAGGCTCGCCAGTTTTTCCAGGCTGGTGTCGCCGCGCAAGTTGTTGTCCCGGCTAACACCACTCCAGTAGGTCACCAGTTCGTCGAAGAAGCCATCATCGTAGGCCCGGGCAGCTTTATGGTGGCTCTCCAGGGCCAGTTTATCCTGCTCCTGCCGGGAAATATTCCACTCCCGGGCCATTCGTTCGCAATGCTCGCCCATGGACATGCCCGTGCGTGGTTCACCGTTGGCAGGCAGTACCGGTTTGAGTTCCGATGGGCTGAATCCCTTGAACGCTTTGAGGCGTTGTTTTGCGCTGCGCGCCGTGCCGGCTTTAACCAGCCTTTGTGCGAACTTGCGTCCAAAGGTGATGGGCGGATCCGAGGTCGTATCCGTTCCGGCCGCGATCCCGCATTCAATCTGGCCGGAAGCAATCCCGGCGCCGATCATCAGGGCTGATTGCAGGCTGGTGCCACAGGCCTGTTGCAAAGTAATTCCGGGTGTCAGAGGCGAAAGTGAGGTAGACAGAAGGGCTTCGCGGGCGAGATTCCAGTCTTTTGAGTGAGTCGTCACCGCGCCGGCCACGACCTGGTCCAACTGGACGCCATCCAGTGAAAAGCGGTCTGCGACACCCTGAATGACACGGGAAAGCATGTCCATATTGGTTTTGTCGGCATAAATTGTATTGGATCGGCAGAAAGGAATTCGGCTGCCACCAACGACTGCAATCCGGCGAAGTTGCTCACTCATCTTTAGTCTCCTCTTCGCTGTCTGATTCTGCGGTCACCGCATCGGGTTCAGGTGGCGCCACAACGCTTTGTTTCGCTTTATTCCGGTCTTTTTGCGCCAGGTAGAATATCGGACCGCCCCGGAAAGGAGCAAAGCCGGTTCCAAAAATCATGCCGGCATCGAGTACATCGCTGTCTGCGACAATTCCGTCATCAAGGCAGGCCTGACATTCCTGGAAATAGGGCGCCATCAACTCTTCACCCAGTGACTGCAGGTTTATGCCTTCAACCGCTTGTGAATTTTTAACCGGCTTTCCCTTGTTCCACTGGTAGAAACCTTCACCGGATTTCTTGCCGAGCTTGCCCTTCTCAACATAGGATTTCAGTAGCGCAGCTTCTTCAGCAGCATCTTCGCCACCGAGCAATTCCATGACATTGAGGCCAACGTCCAGTCCCACCGTATCTGCCAATTCAACCGGCCCCATGGGCATACCAAATTCCGTGGCGGCTTTATCGAGAGCCTCCAGGGGTACTTTGCGTTGCCGGTGGATCTGCATTGCTTTGAGCATATAGGGAGAAAGGACGCGGTTGACCAAAAAGCCGGGACTGCTCTTAACCGGCAATGGAAAGCGGTTTATCTGGCCACAGAAAGCCGAACCGCGTTTTACTTCAGCCGGATCGGTGTTGTCCGCGTGTACGACTTCAACCAGCGGCATTTTTGCCACGGGGTTGAAGAAGTGCAACCCGATCAGGCGAGCCGGGTTTTCAAGCACGCTGGCCAATTCATCCAGAGGAATGGCCGATGTATTGGTGGCCAGGATGGCGTCAGGTCTCATTTTTGGCTCAATGGCCCGGAACAACTCGCGTTTGGCATCTGCATTTTCAAATATGGCTTCAACGATGACATCCGCCCTGGCAACCCCCGAACCTTCAAGGTCGGCAATCAGGCGGCTTTTGGCTCCGGCGATCAGTGCAGGAGACCGGAGTTTTTTCACAAACAGCTTGCCGGCCCGCTTGAGGGCAGGTTTGATGTACTTCATCTCCCGATCTTGCAAAGTCACTTCCAGTCCCTGTAGTACACACCAGGCTGCGATATCACCGCCCATGACACCGGCGCCGATTACGTGCACCCGACGGGCTGTGAAATCACTGCTTTTACCCTGGGCCTTGAGCTGTTCCATCAGCCAGAAAACACGTCTGAGTCCGCGCGAAGTACTGCCGGTGATCAGGCGTCCATTGCGTACCGCCTCCTCTTCGAGCATCTCCTGTGGCTTCTTGCCGTGCGCCTCCCAGGCATCAATCAGCTCGAACGGGGCGGGATAGTGTTCAGGGTTGACCTTTGCGGCGGTCTGCTTTCTCATCTGGCCGGCCAGTATTCTGCGTGCCGGGGTCCAATTGCTGAGTTTGGCAAGCAAACCGGGGCCACGGCTCTTGCGGCCTTTGAGTATGGCTCGCCGGGCCGCCCAGCGTAATTCTGCGTGTGGACTGACGAGTTGGTATGCCAGACCCATGGATTTGGCCTGGTGTGCCCTCAGCATGCGTCCTGTCAGCATCAGTTGCAACGCCTGGAACCCCCCAATTTGTCGGGTGCTGCGCATGCTGCCACCGAAAGCCGGGTATATTCCCAGGCGAATTTCGGGAAAACCCAGGCGGGTTCCGGGAGTGTTTTTTACAATACGGTAATCAAAGCACAGGGCCAGTTCCAGGCCGCCGCCGAGACAGTAGCCATCAATGATGGCAGCAGTTGGAAAGCGCAGGGACTCAACACGATCGAACAATTGCTGGGCTTCGCGTATGAAGCCGGCAGCCTGTTGGGCATCGTCTACCAGTTCGAACTCTCGTACATCGGCACCAACGATAAAAGAGCCTTTTTTCCCCGATTGCAGTACCAGGCCCGTCGGTGGTTCAGACTCGAGGAAGGTAATGATTTGTCCGAGCTCGCTGAGCACTTCATTGGAAAGGCTGTTAACGGACTCTCCGTCTCTGTCCAGGGTCAGCCAGCAAACCTGGTCCATGTCGAACTCCAAACGCCAGTGTCTGTAGTCTGAATTACTCATTTTGGACTCCGTACGGTCGAGTATGGTGATTATGACAGATTACCTGATCTGTAAGTAATGATTTGGTGGATATGGAGTAAAAATCAAGGGATACGAAATCCTGCCTCACGCAGCATGGATGACAGGCGAATCAACGGTAGCCCGACAATGGCCGTAGGATCATCAGATTTCAAGCCGGTCAGCAGCGCGCTGCCGGCAGCCTCAGATTTGAAGCCGCCCGCACAGTCAAGCGGATCATCGATGGCTATGTAGCGCCTTATCTCGGCATCGCTCAGTACACGAAAGTAAACATCTGTGGGTACGGTAAAGTTGGAGGAAAAACCGGTAGCGATGCATTTGACTGCTATCGCGGTAAGAAATTGCACGCATTGGCCACTGAAGCTGTGAAGTTGTTCAACGGCCCTGGCCACACTTCCCGGCTTACCGCTTACCTGATTTTTAAACACAGCCAGTTGGTCTGAACCGATCACGAGGGCAGTGGGATGCTGATCTGATACGGCCTGCGCTTTTTCCTTAGCGAGGCGGGAAACCAGGGCCGCGGGAGGCTCGTCTTTATGCGGTGTTTCATCAATCGACGGTGAAACTACCGTAAAATCTAAAGGCAGGCGTTCGAGCAGTATTTTCCGGTAGGGACTGGAAGATGCCAGGATTATCTTTCTATTATGTGACTGTGGGTGCATTTGTGTAGTAAAATGGTTCGTTTGTATTGAGGCGAATTTGGTATTGTGCAGTTATGTCGCGTGATTTTCCAGACTTTGTAGACCCCTGGAAAGCAGCCGAAGGGCAACGGGTGTTTCAAGCAAGCATGCCGCTGAAAAGAATGCAGCGCTTGTTACCTTTACTGGCTTCAAGTAAAGGGGTTGCCAATTTCGAAGTACATTTTTATTTTGACCGGCAACGCAACGCTATCATAAAAGTGGCAGTACAGGCGGATTTGATCCTGCTTTGCCAGAGAAGTCTTGCGCCGTACACGGAGACGGTACAAAGAAGCAGTACGCTGGCTGTCATTCGGGATATTGACGAGCAGGATATGCTGCCGGCCAATTATGAGCCGGTCGTATTGCTAAGTGAGGGACGCGGACACGGAAAATTGGCACTGCTGGAACTTATTGAGGACGAATTGCTGTTGGTCTTACCACAGATACCGAAAAATCCGGCCGTAGAAGAGATTGAATTATCGACAGATGGTGAAGTCATACGGCTATCTGACGACAAGGATGAACGCCTTCAGCGCCCCTTTGCCGGTCTGGCCGGAATGCTGGAGAAGCACTAATGCCGCGCGCCAGAGTTTAGGCGTAAATTGAAGTCAATACACAGACTTGACTGTAAATCTAACTAATTTGGAAATTGATTTGGGAGTAAGAATCCATGGCTGTTCAAAAAAGTCGTAAAACACCATCCCGGCGCGGTATGCGCCGTTCGCATGACGCACTGAAAGCCCCAACGCTTTCTGTCGAGCCGACGACCGGTGAGACTCATATTCGTCACCACGTCAGCCCTGAGGGTTATTACAAGGGCCGCAAGGTAATCGACACGCCCGTGATGGAATTCGACGACGACGAATAGTGCCCCCAGGATCGTAGCAGCCTCCTGTTTCGGTCTGAGTCGTGGCTATTACGTCTAAGAGTGTGGGTAAAATGACGGTACTGGCCCTGGACGCCCACGGTGGCGACCAGGGCCTTGACGTTTCAGTGCCTGCTGCCTTGAGCGCACTCAAAACCGATGAGGAATTGTCAATTATCCTGGTCGGAGACGGAAACAAAATGGAGCGTCTTCTGGCGGACGTTCCAGTCGGATCCAGAGAGAGAATCGCTATCCAGCAGGCTGATGCCGTTATAGCAATGGACGCAAAACCCGCAGATGTGTTGAGGCGGGGAAAAGGCAGTAGCATGTGGCGCGCATTTGAACTGGTAACCGAAGGGAAGGCGGATGCGTGTATCAGCGGTGGAAGCACCACTGCAATGATGGTGCTGGGGGTCAAATTGATTGGCACACTGCCCGGAATTCAGCGACCGGCCCTGATGGCCTATGTGCCCAGTATCAAGGGTCGTACCGGCCTGCTTGACCTGGGCGCCAACCTGAACGTCAGCGCCAGGCAACTGGTGCAATTCGCTGTAATGGGGTCGGTGACCGCCAGTGTCGTCGAGGGAGTTGAGCGCCCTGGCGTTGGTCTGCTTAACGTCGGTCACGAACACAGCAAGGGCCACAAACTGGTCCGCGAAGCACACGCGATGCTAAAGGCTCTGCCTTTGAATTACCTGGGTTTTATCGAGGGCCACGACATATTTAACGGCAAAGTGGATGTTGCCGTATGTGACGGATTTGCTGGAAATCTGATTCTCAAGGCGAGTGAAGGCCTGGCAGGAATGATGATAAAGGATCTCAAAGCCAGCCTGATCGAAACCTGGTTGAGCAGGCTGGGCGCGTTCCTGGCTGCTCCGGCGTTGCGACGACTACTGGCACGCAGGGACCCTTCATCGCATAATGGTGCGCCGCTGCTGGGCTTGAAAGGCGTGGCCGTCAAGAGTCATGGTGGAGCCGACTGCAAAGGTATGACTTGCGCCATACTTGAAGCCGGTCGTGAAGCACGCAAACAGGTGCCGAAAAAAATCGAAGCATCGTTACACAAGTATCATCTGGAGACGACATAGTGATCTACTCAAGAATCATCGGAACAGGCAGCCATCTCCCGGAAAAAGTGGTCACCAACAAGGATCTCGAAAAAATTCTGGATACGGATGACCAGTGGATTCGTGATAGAACAGGCATTCGCGAACGCCGGATTTCCAGTGACAAGGAACCGACCACTGTGCTGGCTGAACACGCTTGTCGCAACGCACTTGAAGCCGGAGATGTAGATCCGGGTGAGATTGACCTGCTGGTTATGGGCACAACGACGCCGGACCTCATATTCCCCAGTTCCGCCTGCCTCATCCAGAAAAAACTCGGCCTGCCCGATTGTGGCGCCATGGACGTCAACGCAGCCTGCTCGGGCTTTATGTATGCACTCAGCATCGCGGACAAGTACATCCGTTGCGGTGATGCGAAAAAAGTACTGGTTTGCGGTGCTGAAACCCTGAGCGACCTGATCAATTGGAACAAGCGGGAAACCGCCGTGCTGTTTGGTGACGGTGCGGGTGCACTGGTACTGGAGGCCTCTGAAGAGCCGGGCATTTTGTCCACCCATATCCACGCCAATGGCAATCATGCTGATCTTTTGAACACCGCAGTCGGTGTATCACGGGGCTTTGAAAAGCTTGCGGAAAATGACGGTAAAGCCGAACTCCAGATGAAGGGCAATGAAGTTTTTAAAGTGGCGGTGCGAACACTTGGCCGAATCGTTGACGAGACGCTTGCAGCCAATAATATGAAAAAGTCTGATCTGGACTGGTTGATTCCGCACCAGGCCAACCTGCGTATCATTACGGCAACCGCCCGCAAACTCGAGATGAACATGGAGCAGGTCGTCATCACCGTTGACCTTCACGGTAATACCTCGTCAGCATCCGTCCCGCTGGCGCTGGATACAGCGATTCGTGATGGTAGAATCAAGCGCGGTGATATGTTGCTGCTGGAAGCCTTCGGTGGTGGTTTCACCTGGGGTTCAGCATTGATCAAGTACTAGTACAGGACACGAGGCCAGACTATGAAATCGGTTATGGAATTGGGGCTTGACGGGCAGGTAGCAATTGTCACCGGCGCCAGTCGGGGTATCGGGGCAGGTAGTGCAGATGCCCTGGCTGCGGCAGGCGTGAAAGTCGCCGGCACGGCGACCACAGAACCCGGTGCTGCGGCGATTGCTGAGCGGCTTGCCGGGATTGCAGACGGCTGTAGTGGAGAGGTGCTCGATGTCAACGATGCGGACGGTGCAGTCAGCCTGGTTTCACGGGTTACCGCCACGCTCGGCGCAGCCGGCATCCTGGTCAACAACGCCGGTATCACCCGCGACCAACTTCTGATGAGAATGAAGGAAGATGACTGGGATGCGGTTATCGATACCAACCTGCGTTCTGTTTTCCGCTTGAGTAAAGCCTGTTTGCGTGGAATGATGAAGGCCCGTTCAGGGCGGATCATCAGTATTGCTTCGGTAATCGGTTCCATCGGCAATGCCGGCCAATCGAATTATGCCGCTGCGAAAGCCGGCATGGTGGGGTTCAGCAAATCGCTGGCCCGGGAAATCGGGTCGCGTGGGATCACGGTCAACGTGGTTGCCCCGGGGTTTATTGATACCGACATGACCCGGGCGCTTGATGAGTCACAAAAAGAGAGTCTGCTGAGTGATATTCCCTTGCAGCGTTTGGGCGAACCCGGGGATATTGCCGCCGCCGTCCTATTCCTTGCATCGCAGCAGGCTGCCTATATCACGGGTCAGACTTTACACGTCAATGGCGGTATGTATATGGCTTGACACTACACTGGGTTCAGATCCAGTTTCAAGCAGGGTCTGTAACATATTGAATATAGATATTTAATGTTTTTTTAACGTGATGGAGTACCATACAGTCACGAACCGTAAAAAGCTGGTATCGGAGCCGCATATTCATTAAAATTGCGGCCCTGCAACCCCGATAGAGGAATCTACCTAAAATGAGCAGTATTGAAGAACGCGTCAAAAAAATCGTAATTGAACAACTCGGAGTCAAAGAGGACGAAGTCACACTCGGCGCGTCTTTTGTCGATGATCTTGGCGCAGACTCCCTGGACACCGTTGAACTCGTCATGGCGCTTGAAGAAGAATTTGAGTGTGAAATTCCAGATGAGGAAGCTGAGAAAATCACCAGCGTTCAACAGGCCATTGATTACGTATCAGCGAACGTCTGAAGATTTCTATTCCGCATGGTTCAGGGCGGCCGGCCTTTCGCCGGCCGTTATTTATTTTATGCCCTGATCGGGAATTGAAAGGAGTACTGACCCCGTGAGGTACCTATCGTGTCGCAGCGTCGAATCGTTATAACTGGCCTGGGACTTTTGTCGCCGGTCGGTAATACAGTGCCTGAGGCCTGGAATGCCATATGTAACGGTCGCAGTGGCATTGACCTGATTACCGAGTTTGATGTGTCACAACTGGCCACCAAGATTGCGGGGGAAATCAGGAATTTCGAGGTAACGGATTTTATCCCCGGCAAGGATGCGCGGCGTTACGATAAGTTTATGCATTACGGCCTGGCTGCTGCACAGGAAGCGATGACAGAGTCCGGTCTTCTTGATGATGATAACGGAATCGATCCCGAGCGGGTTGGATTTGCGCTCGCGGCCGGGATTGGCGGCATATCAACCATTGAGAACACCATGCTGACCTACCGGGATCGGGGGGCGCGCCGGGTCTCTCCGTTTTATATTCCCGGTTCGATCGTCAACATGATCGGAGGCGCCCTGTCCATTCGTTACGGTTACAAGGGTCCGAATGTTGCGGTGGTCAGTGCCTGCTCAACCGCCACACATAATATCGGACTGGCTGCACGCATGATCCGCTATGGCGACGCTGATGTCATGGTGGCGGGCGGTGCAGAATACGCGACCACACCAACAGCAATGGCAGGCTTCGTAACGGCCAAGGCGATGTCGACCCGCAATGATGATCCTGCTGCAGCCAGTCGCCCCTGGGACCGGGAGCGGGATGGATTCGTGCTTTCCAATGGAGCCGGTGTTGTCGTGATTGAAGAACTTGAGCACGCAAAACAGCGCGGTGCCGCTATCTATGCCGAGATTGCCGGATTTGGAATGAGTGCTGATGCCCATCACATGACCGCGCCGCCGGAAGATGGCGAAGGCGCAAGCCGTTGCATGAATATCGCCCTGCGCGATGCAGGCATCAATCCGGATGAGGTTGATTATATCAACGCCCACGGGACATCGACCCCATTGGGAGACCGGGCCGAGTCCGATGCGATCAAAACGTCATTCGGTGAGCACGCCCAGCACCTGGCGATCAGTTCTACCAAGTCGATGACTGGCCATCTGCTGGGTGCTGCCGGTGGTGCTGAGGCAATTTTCAGCCTGCTTGCCATGCGTGATGGCATTGCGCCACCCACCATTAATCTTGATCAGCCCGGTGAAGGATGCGATCTTGACTACGTGCCCCATACCGCCAGGGAGATGCCCATTCGTGTTGCCATGTCCAACTCTTTTGGCTTCGGGGGCACCAACGGCACACTGGTCTTTAAACAGTTCCGGAATTGAAGGCCACCTTTTCCCAGTGGCTTGACCACCCGCCGGATCTGCCGGGGCTTTCTGAAGCTTTTCCAAACCACTTCCCCTATCTGCTGGAAAGCTCCGCCCGGAGCGAGTTGGGTTCGCACAGCCTGTTGCTGTTCGCCGGGGATGAACTACTTGTGCTGGATTCGGATAGCGGTCTGACCGGTCCCGGTGCGGGGAACACATTTTTTGCACGTTTTGAATCCTGGTACCAGAATGAGCGAAGCTCTTTTCCCGAAGCAGACCAGGAGGGTAGCACGCTTATCCCATTTATTGGCGGCTGGTTCATCTATCTTGGCTATGAAATGGCCAGGGAGATCGAGCCTACCCTGAGTCTTCCACCGAACCGCAGCGCGATGCCCGATGCCATCGCTCACCGTTGCCACGGGGCGATCATTATTTTTCATCATCCCCATGACGCCGCTCGCGACCGGTCGGCCGTGGTGGCCGAGTCCGATACTGTTCTTGGCGAAATTCTGTTATGCCTTGCCTGCCGCCCGACTCAGCCTGCTGCTGTCGAACCCGGGGAACTGAGTCGCCTCAATGAAGAAGATCCGCAACGATACAAGGCCTCGGTAGCGCGAATTCAAGAATACCTGTTGGCAGGGGATGTTTTCCAGGTCAATATTTCCCGCGCCTGGAGCGGTGCATTCCAAACGGGCGCCGATCCCCTGGCGCTCTACCGTTCGCTGTGTCATTTCAATCCGGCGCCCTTTGCCGGTTTGCTGCGATGGCGCGATTGCGTGATGTTGAGCTCATCTCCCGAACGGCTGGTGCAGCTTCGAAAGGGTAATATCCAGACCCGCCCCATTGCAGGCACCCGGCCCCGGGGAGGCAGTAGCGGTCAGGATCAGGCACTGTCGGATGAATTAATCAGTAACCCCAAGGAGCGGGCGGAACATATCATGCTGATTGATCTGGAAAGAAATGACCTGGGTCGGGTGTGTAAACCCGGCACCGTAGAAGTCAACGAGCTGATGGTAGTGGAATCTTTCGCCCACGTTCACCACATCGTCTCGAATGTGCGGGGAGAGTTACTTCCTGCCGCCAGCCCGATCGATGCCATCAGGGCCGTCTTTCCGGGCGGTACGATTACCGGCTGTCCAAAAGTGAGATGCATGGAGATCATTGCGGAGCTGGAAGGTGAGGGAAGAGGTTATTATACCGGTTCGATGGGTTATCTCGGCTGCGATGGAAGCATGGATCTGAATATACTGATCCGGAGCATGCTGGTTCAGGGTCGGCAGTTTGCATTTCGCACGGGCGGCGGTATTGTGGCGGACTCCACTGCTGATTATGAAGTGCGCGAGACTCGCGATAAGGCAAGGGGAATGCTGATGGCCATCCATTCATACGGTAAACCTGTCCAGGTGGTTGAAGGAGAGAAGACATGCTTGAATGCCTCGTAGATGGCGAAATATCGGATCGGATCCTGGCGGCTGACCGTGGACTTCAGTACGGAGACGGTGTGTTTGAAACCCTGGCGATACTGGGCGGCTTGCCTCGCTTCTGGCAAGCGCACATGGATCGGCTGGCCGCCGGTTGTGAACAGCTTGGTCTCCCGGTCACGCCCCAGGCCGTCCTGCTGCGCGAAGTGCAAACGGTGAGTGCAGGGCATCGCAACTGTGTGGTCAAGATCATCATTACACGCGGAGTGTCGGGAAGAGGCTATGCTCCGGGTGCCTCGGTAAAAACCAACCGCATCGTCTGTTCCTATGCGTGGCCTGTGGATCCGGGAAAGCTGATTGAAACGGGTATCCGCACCCGGATTTGCAAGCTGCGGCTTGGCTTGCAGCCGGCCCTGGCCGGCCTGAAGCATCTGAACCGGCTGGAACAGGTGCTGGCGAGAGCGGAATGGACGGACAAGACCATTCACGAAGGCATCCTGCTTGACGCTGAAGATCATGTCATCAGCGCTATTGCTTCCAATATTTTTCTAGTTTGCGGTGACAGCCTGTTGACACCAAGAATGGATCGCTGTGGAGTGCGGGGCGTCATGAGAGCGAATATCCTCAAGGTGTTCAAGTCACGTTGCCAGCAGAGACGAATCATGCTTGACATGCTGCCGGAAGCAGACGAAGTCTTTGTATGCAACTCCGTACGCGGTATTTTCCCGGTGACCCGGATCGATCACTGGGAATATTCAATCGGCCCGGTAACGCGGGAAGTCCAGCAATGGTTAAGCAATGGAATTTCATCACCTTCAAGCAAGGGCTGACACTCGTTCATGAAACGCCTGCTGGCAATCACCGTTATCCTGGGGCTGATCGCCGGCTCAGCAGTCCTGTTTTTCACTCAACAGTACCGGCATTTTCTGGAGACTCCGCTCAATCTGCCGGCGAAGGCTTATGTACTGGAGGTCGAGCCCGGCACGTCCGGCAGCAGCATCATCAAGCACCTGTCCAAGTCCGGTATCACCCGTGATTCCTGGCACTGGAGGCTGCTGATGCGGCTTGAACCGCCGGCCATCAAGACAGGGGAATATCAACTGCACCCCGGCATGCTGCCGCGCGAACTATTACAATGGCTGTCCAGTGGTGCCGTGGTCCAGTATCGTTTCACCGTGGTTGAGGGCTGGACTTTTACCCAGTTGCTACAGGCACTGGCAAACAATAATATACTGAAACATACTCTGGATCCGGATCCCGATGAAGCCCGTGCCGCCATAACCGCCCGTCTTGCTATGGATCACCCGGAAGGCTGGTTCTTTCCGGAAACCTACCAGTTCACACGAGGTGATTCCGATGCCGATATCCTTGGCCGGGCGTACCGGGTGATGAGGAAAGAGCTCAAAAGTGCATGGCAAGTGAGGAATGATGAGCTGCCACTGAAATCTCCGTACGAATTGTTGATTCTCGCTTCAATCATTGAAAAAGAGACCGCCAAAGAGGATGAACGGGGACAGATTGCCGGTGTCTTCATTCGGCGCCTGAAAAAAGGGATGCGACTGCAGACAGATCCTACGGTAATCTATGGTATGGGCGATTCATTTGATGGAAATATCCGCCGCCGTGATCTGAAGACCGACACGCCGTACAACACGTACACGCGCTCCGGCTTGCCGCCAACTCCCATTGCCATGCCGGGCCGGGCTTCACTGTTGGCGGCAGCTCAGCCTGCTGCCGGGGATGCCCTGTATTTTGTCGCAGATGGCAGCGGTGGGCATACTTTTTCCGCAACACTGCAGGAACACAGCGAAGCGGTAAACCGCTTGATCAGAAGGAACTGATGAAAGGCAAGTTCATTACCATCGAAGGCGGCGAAGGCGCGGGTAAATCCACCATGATGGAACGTCTCGCCGAGTGGCTCGGATCTCGCGGTCACCATGTGATCCAGACCCGGGAACCCGGTGGCACCGCCCTGGCTGAAAAAATTCGGGCTATCCTGCTGGATGACCGGCACGGAGAACTGTCTGACCAGTCAGAGCTGTTACTGGTGTTTGCGTCACGCGCACAACACCTCGAAGAACTGATTCGCCCGGCCCTGGCACGAGGAGACACCGTGTTGTGCGATCGCTTCACCGATGCGAGCTGGGCCTACCAGGGAGGCGGCAGGCAAATGCCTCTTGAATGGATCGCCACGCTGGAAAAGATGGTGCATGGCGACCTGCAGCCAGACCTCACACTGCTGTTCGATCTCCCGGTAGAGCAGGGGTTGAAGCGTGCTTCACGCCGCGGAGAAGCGGACCGTTTTGAGCAGGAATCAGTGAGGTTTTTTGCCCGGGTCAGGCAAGCCTATCTGGCTCGTGCGAAATCCCACGTCAGCCGTTTTGAGATCATTGATGCTTCCCGCGATGTCGACCAGGTGTGGTCACAGATCGAAGCCCTGTTGGAAAGGAGACTGGGCCAGTGACCATGGCATGGCTGGATCCGGTGCGTCAGGAATTTCGTAAACGCCTGCAGGGAGACCGTCTCGCTCATGCATTCCTTTTATCCGGTCAGGCCGGAACCGGTAAGCAGGCTGTGGCGATGGAAATGGCTGCGGCGCTGCTGTGTGTGGAGGAATGTTTGCCGGCATGCGGTAGCTGCCGGTCCTGCCAGTTACTGGCGACCGGGGCTCATCCCGATTATTGCAATGTGTCTTTTGAGCTCAACAAAAGTGGAAAATTACGTGGCGAAATCGTTATTGACCAGGTTCGCGATCTCATTTCTCTGTTGCAGTTGACAACGACGATCAGCGCAAAAAAGGTAGCACTGGTTTATCCCGCTGAAGCCATGAACCGGCATGCCGCCAATGCCTTACTGAAAACCCTGGAAGAGCCACCCGGTGATGCGGTCATTATTTTGCTTTCTCATGATCCTTCAAGGCTGGCCGTTACCATCAGGAGTCGTTGTCAGAATTTGCACGTAAGACCGCCCGATTTGGACGCAGCGCTGGAGTGGCTATTGGAATCCGGGGATTACCGGGAAGCCGAAGCAAGATCCGCTTTACAGGCAGCGGCCGGAAGCCCGTGCCGCGCACTCAATTTATTGTCCGAAGGCGGAGTGGCTCATTACCGCCTGGTCAGCGATACACTTGAATCCGTGCAAGCGGGTCGCTGTCCCCCTGCCGGTGCGCTGTCGGCGTTGGCAGATGTTGAACCGGATCAACTGTGGACCTGGCTTTCTTTGAGCGCCGCTGAGCGGTTTCTTCAAAATAGAGACAATCACAGCGCCCGCATCAGCTTGTCGCAACTGCAAAACAGGGCCGACAGAAATCGCATGCTTATGGCTTCCCCCGTGCGCAAGGACTTACTTCTGCAGGATTGGCTGATACAATGGGCACGGTTGGACGGTTTGTAATATCAGGGAGAAATCATGGCGCAACAGGGAATTCTGTCGCTTTCTATCAAAGACAAGCAGGCCTTGTATAAATCTTACATGCCGTTTGTAACGGGTGGTGGCCTGTTTGTACCCAGCACCAAGCATTTTTTTCTGGGCGATGAAGTGTTCCTGCTGTTAACCGTGATGGAATTTGAAGAACGTTTGCCCATTCCCGGTAAAGTCATCTGGATTACTCCCCAGGGCGCCGCGAGCAACCGCAAGGCAGGAATCGGTGTGCAGTTTGCCGACACCCAGGACGGGGCCCATGCCCGCACTGTCATCGAGTCCCACCTCGCGACCATGCTCAAAAGCAACAAACCCACTCACACCATGTGATTTGTCCGGACCCGGTTCAGTAGTAATATCCGTTCCAACTACAGATTCTCCGCATTCTTCTTCAGCTCTTCATCTCTGAGTTCACGGCGCAGAATTTTGCCCACGTTGCTCTTAGGCAGTTCATCACGGAATTCGATGTGTTTGGGGCGCTTGTAGCCGGTGAGTTGCTCGGAACAATAGTCCTTGATTTCCTGCTCGGTCAGGGACGGGTCGGATTTAACGATGAACACTTTTACGGCCTCAACAGATTTCTTGTCCGGCACACCGATGGCTGCTACTTCAAGCACCTTGGGGTGAGAGGCGACTACATCCTCGATTTCATTCGGATAAACGTTGAAACCGGAGACCAGGATCATGTCCTTCTTCCGGTCCACGATCTTGAAGAAACCCCCTTCCGTCATCATCGCGATGTCACCGGTGCGCAGCCATCCGTCTTCAGTGATCACCTTGGCGGTTTCTTCCGGGCGCTGCCAGTAACCTTTCATGACCTGCGGACCGCGCACCACCAGTTCGCCCCTTTCACCCTGGGGAAGCAGTTTGCCATCGTCACTCATGATGCCGCATTCGGTAGAGGAGATCGGCAGGCCGATGCAGCCATTGAACTCCTCCAGGTCCATCGGGTTTATGCAGGCTGCCGGTGAAGTCTCGGTCAGGCCATAGGCTTCGATCAGGGTGGTTCCGGTGACCTCTTTCCACCGTTCTGCAACAGCCCGCTGAACGGCCATGCCGCCTCCCAGCGCACCTTTGAGGGTGCTAAAGTCAAGCTCGGCAAATCCCGGTGTATTGAGCATACTGTTAAACAGCGTATTGACCCCGGGTATGACCGAAAAGGGCACCTTGCTGAGTTCCTTGATGAAAGCAGGCATGTCCCGGGGGTTGGTGATCAGCACATTGGTTCCGCCGAAGGCCATAAACACCAGGCAATTCGCCGTCAGGGCGAAGATATGGTATAGCGGAAGCGCGGTAATAACGATTTCGTTGTCCTGTCCAATGTTTGCTGCTTTCATCCATTCCCTGGCCTGCAGCATATTGGCCACCATGTTGCGGTGCGTCAGCATGGCGCCTTTGGCTACACCCGTGGTGCCACCCGTATATTGCAGGAATGCCAGATCATCCTGGCTCAGGTCCACTTTTTCAAACGGTAGATTTTTTCCTTCTTTCAGCGTATCGGTGAAAGACAGGGAACCGGGCAGATTCCACTCAGGAACGACTTTCTTGACATACTTCATGACGAAGTTGATCAGCAAGCCTTTCGGAAATTTTATCAGGTCTCCGATTTTGGTCGTTATGACGAGTTCAACCGGAACCTCGTTTCTGATCTCGCTTAGCACGTGGGCAAAATTTTCCACAATCACAATGGCCCGCGCGCCAGAATCTACCAACTGGTGCTTCATTTCCCTGCCGGTGTACATGGGATTGGTGTTGACCACGATCAGGCCGGCGCGCAGCGCACCAAACAAGGCCACCGGGTATTGCAGGATATTAGGCATGACCAGGGCGATACGGTCACCTTTTTGCAGCCCTTTGTTCTGCAGCCAGGCGGCAAAATTGCGCGTCTGGACTTCCAGTTCGGCGTAACTCATCCGAGTGTCAAAATTGATAAAGGCCGTCCGATCTTTATACAGGGAACAACTCTGTTCCAGAATTTCAATAATGGAACGGTATTCTCCCAGGTCAATTTCAGCTGGGACGCCTGCGGGATAACTATTTAGCCAGGGTGCACTCACGTCAATACCTCATTTTGCATGGTCCGTATCAGTATACCGGGGTCGGAGAAGCATTTCCCTGAAGAGCGATTTCATTTTGCGGGGTATCGCTGAGGAAATGGTTCTCTGACCCCACTTACTCTATTATCCTTACTGAGACACGGAAAAATGTCCTGAGGAGGGCTCCGGGTGGGTGAACAGAACGTCAAACTGAATACTGAAGGAGCCACTCACCAGGCATTCATGAAATCCCTGTTGATTGAAGTGCGGGCGCTGGAAAAATTGCTGGACGAAGGGCTGATTGAATCCGGCGTCAGCCGCATTGGTGCGGAACAGGAAATGTTCCTGATTGATCGGGCGCACAGGCCTGCCCTGAAAGCACTGGACATTCTGGAAGAGATCGGCGATGACCGATTCACTCATGAATTGGGTCTGTTCAACCTGGAAGCGAACCTGTCCCCGCAGGAATTTGGTGGAGATTGGTTGCGCCGGATGGAAGCGGAACTGCAGGAGGTTTATCGCCGGGCGCGCGAGGCGGCAGGAAAGATTGACTGTGATATCGCCCTGGTTGGAATTCTGCCGACCCTGACGATGGAAGACCTGGGGCTGGACTCGATGGTGCCAACGGCCCGTTATCACGCCTTGAATGATGCCATCCGGGCACTGCGTGGGGACGAGTTCCAGTTCACGATCAATGGCATCGACCAGCTTTCAATGCGACACGACAACGTCATGCTGGAGGCCTGCAATACGAGTTTCCAGGTTCATTTTCAGGTTGGCCCGGAAGACTTTGCCCGATTTTACAATATAGCCCAGGCGGTGACCGGCCCCTTGCTTGCCGCTGCCGTCAACTCACCGATCCTGCTGGGTAAACGTCTTTGGCACGAAACCCGTATCGCGGTATTTGAGCACTCGGTCGACACACGGTCCGAGGCACATCAGGAACGTGGTCTCAGACCCCGGGTGCATTTCGGCGACCGCTGGCTGGAGGAATCCGCAACTGAAATATTCAAGGAAGACATCGCCCGCTTCCGAATCGTACTGACGACTGAAACCGAGGATGATCCGCTGGGAATGATAGAGCAGGGCACGATGCCTTCTCTCAATGCCCTGCGGCTTCACAACGGAACGGTTTACCGCTGGAACCGGCCCTGCTATGGCGTGCACAATAATATTCCGCACCTGCGCATTGAAAACCGGGTGATCCCCTCCGGCCCGACCGTGGTTGATGAGATGGCCAATGCGGCATTCTTCTTCGGCATGATGGCAGGCATGTCAGCGCAGGTGAAGGATATCAGGGACCATCTGACTTTCGCTGATGTTAAAGCCAACTTCCTGGGCGCAGCCCGCGACGGAATCCGGGCCCAGATGTGCTGGTTCAAAGACACCCACATGCCGGCCAAAGAACTGGTGCTGGAACAATTGCTGCCACTGGCGCGTGAGGGCCTGCAGGAAGCGGGTATAGAGCAGGACGATATAGACCGCTACCTCGGTGTGTTGCACGACCGTGTAACAGAGCGCAGGACGGGGGCTCGCTGGGCGCTGGAATCGCTGGAAAAAATGGGTGATAGCGGCACCTTGAACCAGCGCATGCGCTGCCTGGTATCCAGTATGGTGGAACAACAGATTGACGGTAAGGCAATCTGTGAATGGTCGCTGGCGAAATACTGTGCTAAACAGGATTGGCGGGAAAGTTATCGCCGGGTCAGTCAGTTTATGTCCACTGATCTTTTTACGGTCCGGCCGGATGATATCGTTGATTTCGCCGCCTCCCTGATGGATTGGCGCCACATTCGTCATGTGCCCGTTGAAGACGACCGTGGCTTCCTGGTGGGGTTGGTTTCCTACCGCTCCCTATTGCGCCTCATCGCAACGGGGCAGGCGGGTGGTGAACACAAGGTCTGCGTTCAGGAAATCATGAAAACGGAGCCCATATCGGTTCCTCCGGAAACCAGCACGACGGATGCAATCCGCATGATGCGGGAGCAAAAGCTGGCTTGTTTGCCGGTGACCCGCAATGGCAAACTGGTAGGTATCGTGACCGAGCATGACCTGATCGTGGTTGCTTCGCACTTGCTTGAAACCAAGCTGGCAAAAGGGGAGTGAAGCTACGTCCTGGTGTCGTTGTCCTGTTGTCGGTGATGATCCTGTCTGCCTGCAGCCCACCGCTTACGGTTAGCCAGCAGGTCATTGCGACCATACGGGAGATGGAAGTCCGCATTGAAAACGGGGAACTGCGGTCATTCATGAGCCACATTGCTGAAGATTTCAATGGCCAGAAAGGGCGGTTGGATTACAGGCAATTACGGGCCCTGGTGATCTATCAACTGAACCGCCACCAGCGTTTACATGCGCAACTTTTTCCAATCAACGTCAATGAGACCGGTGAGGACACCGCTTCAGCAGAATTCAGGGCTCTGATTAGCGGCGGTCCCGGCTGGATTCCAGACCAGGGCCAGCTTTACAACTTCGAGACGCTGTGGCAATACCGGAGTGGTGAGTGGGAACTCATCAGTGCGAGTTGGAAACCGGTTTTGTAGGAGTGGCCCTGTCCCCGCTTACTCAAGCAAAATCAGGACTCGAGTCCAGTAATATGATCGTAATTATATTGCGCCAGCAACCCTTCATAGCGACTGTCGAAATATTCTTTTACTTTTGGCGTAAAGTGTTGTTTCCATTGCCCAGATCGTGGATTGCGAATATGTGCAGTTGACCCTTCCTGTTTTCCGGCAGAATACTTATTGGCAAAGAAAATGCCGATTTTCTTTTCTATTCCGGATATACCGTAAAACGAAAAAATTTCATTGAACGTTTCTATCTCTTTCCCCAAAATATCTTCATAGCGAAATAATTTAATTCTGTCATCGTCAACTGGCCACGCCGTCATTGACTCGAAATGTTTCTCCCGAAAATCAATTTCTGCTATCAGACCGTCTTCAATATTTATACTTTGCAGATAACTCGAATATGAATGCCCTTCACCCATGTTCTCCGGGATAGCGCCATTGACTTTCACCCAGTCTTTTTCATCCGGATCACGAACATTACACCACTGTTCTGCTCCACGTTTGTGATAAAAATATCCTGAAATAACCAAATCTCTCGGATCACGTATAAAGCGGGTAATCCTAAAATCATTACCCAGTTTTTCAAAATCCAGGGCATGGTTATTTACGGATACCAATTTATGACGCCGCATGTTTTCATAAAATCTCTCCAGGTGGCTGTTGTAATGAAGATAGCCATGGCCTAGTCTCAGCCACCTGTTAAAAGGCCTGGACATTACTCTCGAAAAAAATACCGTGAGACACTTATGATACGAGCAATGAATAAGTTGTTTTTTCATATTGATTTTATTAAACCGATGGCTGTGGTGTAGACACGGATACTGGTCAACTTCGTAAGCGAAAAGCCTATCAAGTAATAAGATAAGCGAACTTGTAATACCAAGTAGAATAGCTTCGAAAAGTGTTAAATGCTGAGATATTTGTTCGTAAAATAATTTGTATGAAGTAATAAAACAGAAACCGTATCCGCAGAAGAAAGTATATCAGCAATTATCTTGCCTTCCTCCCCTTTCCGGAAAAACAGGAAACATGCACAGAGGTGGCCCTGGGTATTCACTGGAATTTCTCTTGCTTGTCAGAAAAAGGTTTTGGGAGGAAAACACGCGGGTAGTTATGTATAATATTACATGGACGGTCTCGCTTGGTTTCTTTCGAAGTGTTTTAGAAAAAAACTAATTATATCAATTAGTTAAGAGTTTCTTGTCTTTTTTATATATAGTTCAGGCTAGAAAGCCCGTGGCCGTTACCTGTTTATTAGCGAGTTATAAGTATGGCCACAAGACCACTGAAATTGTCACAGGATATTAACGTGGTTTTTGGGTTTGATGCTCCTGCTGTACGGAATTTTGTTTGATGCAACAGCTGGATATTATTTATATAGCCGGCTCCGGAAGAAGTGGCACTACAGTTCTGGATCGGGTTGTAGGAACGTATCCGGGCGTCGCTTCCTTCAATGAAGTTTATCGCTTGCTCACTGAGGGCATGACCGATAACAATCTTTGTGCTTGCGGTGAACATTTCAGCGATTGTGGGTTTTGGCGTAAAATAGTTGCAGATGTCTTTCCCCACCCTGGCGACATTGAGCGGGTACGGTTTCTGCACAACAGATATGATCATACCCGGCATGTATTACGCTTATTGCTGTTCCCGTATGGCAGGAAGTATCAACGTGGTCTCAGAGAATATCGCCAATGGCTGAGCAGACTGTATCTTGCTTTAGCCCGTGAGTCTGGGTGTTCGGTTCTGGTTGATTCATCAAAAGTACCTTCTCGTGCGCTGTTGCTGAGCGGTTTGCCGGGTATACGAATTCATGTCGTTCACCTGGTGCGTGACCTTCGTGCCGTCAGTAATGCATGGATGAGAAAGAAATATAACCCGGCTGTTGGCGATAGCTTGCCTACCTACAGTATTGTCCGTAGTGTTTTGTTTTGGTACGCGCGCCAGTTCACTACAGAGCTATTGAAACTTCGCATGCCCTATACGCGTATCTTGTACGAGGAGTTTGTCGAACATCCAAATGAAGCTCTTCAATCGGCTATGGGCTCCATCGAGTCAATACAGGATGTAAGTTTGCCATTTGAGAAGGACGGCTCTATAAATCTCGATTCGCTACATTCGATTGGTGGTAATCCGGTTCGATTTACGACGGGTCCAATTTTTTTAAGGTTGGACAAGAAGTGGGTAGAGACCATGCCACCAGCTATACGGCGACTGGTTGGTTTTTTGGGTTTCCCCCTGCTTTGGCGTTATGGATACTTCGGTTTGAATGACCATCAGGATAAAGAATCGACCAGGAAACCATCTTGAACCCGGGGGCGTTATGAGTCGTGATGGGAGAACTGGAGTATGTGATTTTGAAACCGCTGTCAAAGCGAATCAACTCAAAACCAGATGTCGTTTCTAAGGAATAAACAAATGGTAGGAGAATTACTGAAGTTACATAATATACCCCTGGCTATTAAAAATGTCCTGACCCGGCAAGATTTGGTCAAGATCATGAGGATAGATTATGAAAAGATCTGTTCCGCTTTGATTGAGCTGAGGACAAAAAAGACTTTACAGATTCTGAACGAATTCTTTTTCGAAAATAGTGAAACTGTGCCGGCTATTTTGGGGTCGTTCAAGAAGCGGGAGTTATCCCATGTCGGGTTTGAGATTTATGAACCGCTGGATTTGGTTCTGCACGGCATGGGACATGCATTTAACAAGTTGAACCAGGCGTTCGGCGTCAGGTTTGCGTTACGCGATGTGTGCCGTTTCCCGGCATCGCAATCATTTCAGAGCCGTGTAAATGCTTATGTGGAAATAATGAGAATCCGGGTCGAGTTGCACGGGCGCGAAATTATGTTGGAATTATTTGATATTCATCGCCCGGTCGATATTTTTTCAGTGGACGGAAAACACAGATTTAGCAAGCGCTTTGCTGATCTTCTTTTAGTAACGAGTGAGGAACATTCTATCGACAGGGATACCAGATGGAATGTCTTTTCAAGAGACAAGATCTGGCACTATGCAATAGCTGTCAGCAGCCCTGAAGAAGTATTACGCTTACATGATTATTTTACAACATTTGTCGTTGGTCGCGATGCATACAGGCTTCCGTTTGAAAACATTGTGCATAATAAAAGTGATGGTTCCTTCTACAGCAAAATAATAAACACAGAGAAGAAAATTGAGTTGGAGTTTGTAGCGACTCAACAATAAAAGATGGAGGATGTATCGCGGCTAATCCAGGCAACTGTCCATTCCAGTAACAGCAAGGTAATTGGCACAGATATGTCAACAGGTAAACAAGATTTCCCCAGAAATCCTGTGGCCTTCAGATGGTAGAAAGATGACCGGACGGGGCCTGCTGAAAGTATGATATTCTGCGCAGGAATTAGCTAGCTGGGACGATATGTCGTGGGTCAGGTTAATAGGCTGTACCCGAGTTTGGGGTTCGATAAAATATTATTAGCATCGAAATAATGAAGGAGTATGGCAATGAGCCTGCGCGACGAACTGCGTGAATATATTACCAATATCAGCCTGAAGAAACAGGTACCAACAGATTTTTCAGATGACTACGACCTGATAGAAAGAGAAGTGCTCGATTCCCTGGCTTATTTGGGATTAATCACCTATGTAGAAAATAATTATCAGATTGAACTTGTAGAAGAAGACATTACTCCGGAAAATTTTAGTTCGATCACTATGCTAGCAAGATTTGTTGAACGCAAATTGGCTTGATCACTCGAAAATATGAAACATTTTCGGATTTTGTTATTGCGCTTATCGAGCATGATTCCTTATGGTTTGGGATCATACCTATTGTCTTTGTTGTATGGCTGCAAGACTCTGAGACGGCTGTTTTTCCGCTCTAGAGTAAGGGTGATCAGGAAGTTTTTGGATGCCATCGGATCCACGGTGGATGCTGAGTAAGCCTTAGCTCAATCACTGGTTTCAGGTAAGTTTGTCGCCTGGCGACTGACCGCCATTAGTCGTGCTTATGATGAATGCGCGAAGAAATGGATCCAGATCAACGGTGCAAGACACATTGAGGATAGTTATCACAATAACAGGCGTTTGATAGTAATAAACAGCCACTATGGTATACCAAGAGTTGTTCCCCAACTCCTGAGTCGGATGGGTTATCAGATACAGTCGATCGCTACTAACGTTTTTTACGATGGGCTTGATCTTCCTGAGTGGGAAAACATATCGACACAACCGTTGAGAAAAAGCCATTTTTTTGCGAAAGATATCTTCGTTGCCATAAAGGCCATAAAGTCCGGCAAAGTATTTCATACTATGGGCGACGGAGCGCACGGAAAGGCAGTTACAGTACATCCAATTTTTGGTCGAATGCGAAATTTTTCAAAAAGTTATGCCGAGCTGGCTTTGACGAGTGGTGCTGATGTGATCCCTGTTTTTACGCATATTGAACGGTCTGGTCACATCAAGGTGATTTTTTATCCACCCCTGGATCAAGGTAGAGAGGATATGGAACGGGAAGATCGTGTCTCCCTGATGGTCCGACAGTATGTGTCGTTATTATCTGATGAGTACCGGCGTGATCCTGCCAGTGTCCATCTCAAGCATATGACCAGATTTCTCGATTGTCCGCCAATTGAAAACAACAGTGGTTAGTTTGGCACTGCCACCTGGCATTCCTTGCAGATGCTCCGCTATTTTGGTCTATTAGTTGCAGATTCGTGAAAATCGGCCGCTACCTTTTTAGAAGCACGATATGGGTCATGGGTATGCGGGTGGGTAATGCCCTGTTCGGTATTGCAGTCAGCGCGATTCTCGCGCGACTGCTGGATCCCGAAAATCTTGCATATTATTTTCTTATTTATTCGGTTGTCACCATTTGTTCAAACCTTGTCAGGGGCGGCCAGGGCGCTGCTGCGATTCGTTTGATTGCTGAAGCAGAAGCACTTGGGCGCTTAGGGAGAGGGCGACAAACAGCGCGATTTACCTTGTTTGGCGTGTTAGTTATCGCACTACTATTTTCGTTGACGTATTACTTATACCTTGGTGAGTTGTTGTTTACTCGCTTCTTTGATTCTCCGGCAGCTATGGAGCTGAGCGGATTAATTGCTGTGTGGATTGTCATCGTTGGCCTCAGGTCACAGATTGCCTTTATCTTTCGTGGTATGCACGCGGTAAGGCTAGCGGCCACCTTTAATGGTTTTATCTCAACCCTCGCGACACTCGTCCTGTTTCTGTTTCTATATGCCCGGCAAGCCACACCACACCTTGGGGATGTGGTGGTATTCAGCATTGCAGGAGCTACCATCGGCTTGCTGGTGTCGCTCGTATTTTTGCGGGCGAGACTGAGAAATTTCAAAGGGGATGGATCTATACGTGTTTCTGAGATCGGGACCATCGCCTGGCCGCTATTTCTGATCGCATTAACAAACATGCTGTTGACCCAGGGAGACATGGTGCTGGTTGGCAGCCTGTTTGATCAGAGAGATATCGCATTTTACGGCGTGGCCTTAAGGCTGAAAGGAATGGTCGTTTTGCAGATGTTTGTCCTGGGCACGGTATTGTCGCCCGTAATTGCAAAGTTGTATGCGCAAAAAGAAAAGCTGAGACTTGAGAAGATCATGCGTCTTGTATCGACGCTCGCAGTTGTGCCGTTCGCACTGATTATCATTATCTTACTGCTGGTCGGCGAGTCGTTTGTTGCCTGGATATTCGGCGAAACATACCGTGGAGCCTATCCAATACTGATGATTCTTCTTGGTGGTCTGTTTGTTTCGGCAGCTTCAGGGTCGGGGCAACAATTAATGATGATGACCGGGCATGAGCGTATATTGTTGCCGATAAGGGTTATCGGTGGGCTGTGTGCAATACTGGGTGGCTTACTTGCTGCGCCTGGCATGGGTATCATCGGAGTTGCTCTGGCCTTTTCACTGTCAACGGCCGGTGTCAATATCGTAATTACCCTGACAGCGAAAAAATTGACCGGCATATCCTGCTATATTCTTGCCCCATCCTATTTTATGAACACTCAAAACAGGCGAGCGATCATGCAGGAACTGCGTGGTTTAATACGTGACTCCCTGACGCGGGGGAACAGCAAAGGCCACAGGATAGTTGATGGCGACTAAACGCCTTATCCTGGTGACTGGTATGCCGCGTAGTGGAACCACCGCGGTAGGTGAAGTGCTGGCCACTGCCGCTGGAGCAGGCGTATTACACGAGCCCTTGAATTACCTTGTTGGACTGAATGATGTACCGCACTATTTTGCTTTCCCCGGTGGCGGTGAAGTTACAGTGGCATCATTTGACCGATGGGTAGCGGATATACGGGCATTGCAACTGAGTTACAAACCAGGAATATTTCCCCGTGAAAGAGGCTTGCGGCGCCTGGTCAAAAAAATGCTGGGCGGGCGGGCACTTAACAGCTATCGTCGCTGCCGCTGGACGCCTGGTCTTGACACCCTGATCTGGAAGGACCCATTTGCCTCTCTGGCCGCACGCCATCTGCATGAAGTTCACGGGATACCGGTTGTTGTGACTCTGCGAAATCCATGGGCAGTCGCAGCCAGTTTCAAGCGCATGGGCTGGGCCTTCGACCTGGATGAGATATTGACCCGGATGCAATCATCCACTCAGGAGAAATTTCCGTTCGAAAAACAGATATGGATACGCAGAAATGAGCCTGTGGTCAATGCCGCATTGCTATGGTTTGTCATCTATAATAGCCTTCAAAGCTTGCTAACGCTGGAGGGTGGGTTGATCGGCTTGTCTCTCGATGAATTGATTCAAAGACCAACAACCGTATATGCTGCACTATTTGACCGTTTGGGGCTTTCCTGGACGCAAACCGTCAGGCAAGGTGTTGTCGACCGCTACCAGGGCAAACGTGGCGGACCGCAGGTACCCACAGGTGAAAGGGCGCACGATCGCAAGCGTGATCTTGCTTCGATGAATCAGTACTGGCGTAACTTGCTCGATGCCAATGAGCAGGCACTGGTATCCGATGTTTGTGGTGAATTATGGGGAATACTCGGCAACTTGCGTATGGTTGACATTCCGGCAACTGAATCGTTGGGATGAAAATTGCCGTAAATGGAAAATCCCTGGCGACGATCAATCCAGGTGGGGCAGTCCGCGTTGGTCTCAATATTATTTGTTATCTGGCCGCTCAGGTCGACTGGCATTTTGATTTGTGGTTGCCCGACAGGCCCTCCGCCGGAGTGCTGCCCAGGATGCCGGATAATGTTCACATCTGTTTTCAGCGTGAAGGGAAGCCCCCGGGGGGAGTTGCCAAACTTTGGTGGGAACAATGGCATCTACCACGGGTACTGAATTCTGGAGACTATGATCTGGTTCTTAATCTGACCAATTCCTGTGCAGTATTGCGCCGTGTGCGGGCACCGCAGATCCTTTTGGTGCATGACAGCAGCTTTTTGGATACCGGGTGGTTTACACGAGCGTTTTCCGTCTACCTGAGCCTGTTGATACGGTTGTCCAACTGGCGGAAATGCCAGGTCGTCACCGTATCGCAGACTTCAGCCGTGCAATTGAAGCAGGCCTTTTCATCGCTGGATCTTATTGAAGTAATACCAAACGGTCTGGATCCTGCGCCACAAGGGATTGTTCCGTATCGACCGGCTTATCCCTACCTGCTTTTCCTGGGATCGCGAAATCCACGGAAGAACCTCAAGGGCATGTTGGAGGCTTTCCGTCACTATCGTCATGAACATCCGGATGCCCCTCATCACCTGGTGATTGTGGGGGGGGACAAGGATATTTTCCGGGCGGTCGATACTTCACAGGATAAACAGTATGTTGATTGACTCGGCTATGTGGATGATGAGCAGAAGTGGTCTGTTCTGGCCGGCGCCAGGGGACTGTTACTGGCCTCCTTTCTGGAGGGGTTCGGACTGCCGATCGGGGAGGCATTGTTGATGGGCAAGCCCGTGATGGCATCGGACATCCCGGTTTTTCATGAAATATACGGTGAGGCAATTGATGTCTACGTGGATCCTCATGATATTAGGGATATGGCTCACGGGATTGAGCAACTACTGCAAAACAGCACTTATTCTCTCGCGGCTGATCCCATCAAAGCAGAGATTCTCAGCCGCTATGACTGGCCTGCCGTTGCGGCTGAATATCGTAGTCTTTGCCTGAGACTGATTGGGAAAAGGCAGTTGTGAATACCCGGATCACCGAAGTGGTAACGGTGCTGGTTCTGTGGGGCACCTTTTTGCTTTCTCTGGTTCTGCCCATCGCACTTGGCCTGTCTTTTATCCTCACCGGTATTCTTTTCGCTGTTTCGAGTCGTGCGCGCCTTGACCGGATCACGGTGATTTTGTTGCTGAATATTACTTATTGGGTATTTAGTGGTTTGTTGGTAGGCTCTATCGTTCCCCTCGATTTGCTGAATCCACTTTTTTTAAATGGCGACGGGCGTGTCCTGATCAGTTACAGCCCCTTGTTCTTTTTTGGGGCTGCTGTCATTCAATGGAGTAGCGTTGAGACCCTGGTCAAAACCATTTTTCATATTGCACTGGCATCCCTGTTTTTTTGTATTGTCTGGATGGTTACAGGAGCTTCTTTTCTTTCGGAAGGCCTGGCCGGGAACTATGTGGGTTTTCTGACTTCTCATACGGGCGGGGGAACCTTTTTTGGTGTATTAAGCGTTTTTCTAATTTTGTTCGGACATCTGAGCGGTAATCGGTTTATCCACTTTATCGGATGGTTAATGGTGATCCCCATGCTGGCATCGGCCTCACGTGAAGCGATGTTGGCATTCCTGGTGGTGTTTGTGTGGTACATCGTAAAAATGCGAAACAAGAGGGTTATGATCGGTGGAGTCATTGCTCTGACTGTATTTGCCTTATTAACGCCGCTATTGCTTCCACACACGTGGAATCGTACAGCCAATCTTTTCAATGCTGATTTAATTGAAGATGTCGTTGAGCAAATTGATGCTTCCAGGTACTACGAGCCGGCTGTCAGGAACGACAGTGACAAGCGCGGTGAGAATCTGATCGGTGCTCAGCATAATGTCCTGGCCCGGGTCATGTTCTGGACCTACGCACTACGCCGTTTTTCTCAGAGTCCGATATTCGGTATCGGGTTTGGGCGCTATAATGATAGTTCGCTGGAACTGGTGGGTATTGAGGGCTTTGTTTATATGGCATTTGGAGGAAAAAAAATATTCTCAGTCGGAAATGCTCATAATTCTTACCTTCACACCCTTTGTGAAACGGGTTTAGTTGGCCTGGCTTTATTGTTGTGGTTATGGTCCAGCATATATTTTCGCCTGCAGGCGGCAGTCCGGGAGTATAAGGACTGGAAAGACATGCGCTCTTTGATGATGGCTGCCCAGGGCATGGTTGTCTTCGCTTTATTTTCTGCGCTGACAGGGCATGCCCTGGCTGCGCCGTCATTAATGTTGCCGCTTTCCATTGTCGTTGGAGTGGCGCTGGCGGCACAAAGATCCTTCGCACCATTGTCTCGCCCATGAGTGTTTTCATTTCATCATGAGGCGTGTCATTAGTTTAGTCGTGATGATCGCGGTGTCTTTTCCCGGCATGGTGATGTCCTGGACATGGACAGACTACCTCTAGGCACAGGATGAGGAGGTCGAGTGGGCCAATACGGTTCGCGGTGTGTCTCGCGGCGAAACCGGGTTCGCTGTGTTGAAGGCGTCAACCGGTCAAACCTACGATTTTCAGCCGCTCCTGCAATCACTCGCGGCAGTGACGAATACAAAGGATCTTATCCTGCCCGTTGGCGGCCTGGGCTCCGGACGTCGTGCTGATCTGGTGGATAACTATATGCGCATGATCCGCTATGACAAGGGCGAACGCTGGCGCCGATTGGTGTTTGAGCAAACCACCGCGGTAGCTGCCCGTTTCCCGCAACGACAGGTGTACTGGCAGATCGGAAATGAGATAAACAGTTGGCATTATGTGGAAACGATGTCTTCGTGGGTGGGCTCCGAAGAAATCGTTACTCGTGACCCAATCGACGATATCCGTCTGATGCAAAAAAAGGACCGGGGGGACAGAACGCAGCGCAGGCAGGAAAATAAACAGTTCAAACATCAACTGAAAAAGCTCAAGCGGAATAATGACGACGTAATTTCTTTATATGCTGAATATTTTCTGGCGCCGACGGCACAGGCAATCATCAATGCCAGAAAACAGAATCCGGCATATGAGAACCGGATAAAAATTGTTCTCGGTACCCTGGCCAACGCGCACAACGAACGCGCCATAAGCTGGCTCGAAAGTCTTTTGAATTATCGTATTCGTGGTGATTATTCTGCGCAACTTGCAGGCCGGAAGGTCAGTGAGTTTGTTGATGTCATCGCTCTTCATTACATGGTATCTAGCCCGGGTCCGGAATGGCGTACTGCTCTGCGGGACTTGTATGGGCGATGGCTGGGGAAGGGGAGTATCCGCGGTATCTGGTCTACCGAAGAAATTGGAAGAAAACGGGCTCTTGCCGGTGCCGGTGGCTCCACGGCCATTAGTGTATTGTCGCGTTACACAGACCTCTGGCATGAACTCGGGATCACTCCGTGCCAGGGGCGGGTGAATTTTTGGGGCTGGAATTTGGGGGACAGTGGAACCCAGGCAGGTGATGCTATGCAGACCCTGATGGGCCTGGTGGGGGATACGCAGCTGATTCCGATGAATGAAGGGGAAGTAGTTTTGCAATCCACGGGAGACTTTGAACCCTATTTTTTCAAAACGACACAAGGCAAAATAGTCATTGTAGAGTTTGCAAAGGACAAGAATCGTCACTTTTCATTTCGTGGTTTTCAGACAAAATGGCCAGGTGAAAGCAAGCCAAAGGTCAAGGTGATTGTTTTCGGTCAACACGGTCAGGACGAGATTAAGGCTGATCTTAAACTGGAGGATGGTTTGCTGACTGTCAGTACAGCGGATGAGCTTTCCAGCCGGGATGTCATCCTCGTCATTGTTGACCGTGCCTGATCAACTACCTGATTTTCTGTTCATCGGGCCCGACAAGACAGGCTCCTCATGGATGTATGAGATTCTGCGCCTGCATCCACAGTGTTTTGTCCCGGAAGCAAAAGATTTGTATTTTTTTAACCGTTACTATCATTTCGGAATTGACTGGTACAAGAATTTTTTCCCCCCAGCCACTGCTGAGTTTGCACATGTGACAGGTGAATTGTCACATGATTACCTGTTTTCAGAATTAGCGGCAGACCGTATTCGCAAGCACCTGCCGGATGTTAAGCTGATCACCTGCCTGCGTGATCCGGTAGACCGAACGTTCTCACATTATTTATATCTGGTTCGTAGCGGTTTGACTCGCGCTCCCTTTCGCGAGGCATTACGGCAGTTTCCCGAATTGATCGACAACAGCCAATACGCAACCCACCTTCAGGTGTACCTCAAGCATTTTTCCAGGGAACAGCTTTTGATTCTAGATTTCGATAAATTCAAGGCTGATAGTCGTGAATTCGCCAGGCAGCTATTTGATTTTCTTGGTATAGATTTTATCGAGGAACTCCCCTATGATAAGCGTGTATTGTCAGCATCAAGACCACGTAGTGGCATCATTGCCCGGTTGATGAAATTCGGTGCTGACCAGGCGCGCCGTATCGGCTTGGCAAGCGTGGTCGGGCGCATCAAGCGGGGTTCTGTCAGGCGTCTGCTCTATGTGCCCTATTCTCAAGCAGACCGCCCCCATCTGTCCGTTTCTGATCGGCATTACCTGGAAGAGATTTTCAGAACCGAGATAATAAATCTACAAAAGATTCTCGGCGCCCAGGCCAGTGATTTCGGTGATTGGATTGCTTCTGTGGGGCACAAGGATGTGGGTGATAGTTCATGAAAATTGCACTTGTTCATTATTGGCTTGTTGGTATGCGGGGCGGTGAGAAGGTGCTGGAGGCACTTTGTGAAATGTTTCCAGAAGCAGATATCTATACCCACGTCTACTCACCCCAGGACGTTTCTGCAACCATTCGCAAACACCAGGTATTTACCAGTTTTATCCAGAAGCTGCCTTTCGCCAAAAGTGCTTATCAAAAATACTTGCCCTTTATGCCCTTCGCGTTGGAACAACTGGATTTAAGCCGCTATGACCTGGTCATCAGTAGTGAATCCGGGCCTGCCAAGGGCGTCATTCTCAACCCGGAAACCTTGCATATTTGTTACTGCCATACGCCGATGCGCTATCTCTGGGATATGTATCATGAGTATCGTCGGCATGCAGGCCTGATGACCCGTTTTTTTATGCCCTTGATTACTCACTGGCTCAGGTTATGGGATGTGGCAAGTGCCAATCGCGTTGATGTGTTTGTCGCTAATTCGAGATACGTCGCAAGCCGTATTCAAAAAAATTACCGGCGTGAGGCAGTCGTTATTCCACCACCGGTCGATACCCTGAATTTTCGAACATCACAAGGCCACGAGGATTTTTATCTCATTGTAAGCCAGCTTGTGCCGTATAAAAGAGTGGATATAGCGGTTGAGGCCTTTAACGAAACCGGTAAACGGTTGGTGATTATTGGCAGCGGCTCAGAGGAACAGGCCTTGAAGAAGCAAGCCGGATCCAATGTAGAGTTTTTATCTTCGCAGCCCGATGAAGTGCTGGTGGATTATTATTCGCGTTGCAGGGCGCTTGTTTTTCCGGGAAAGGAAGATTTTGGCATCGTGCCGGTTGAGGCCATGGCATCAGGCAAACCGGTCATCGCGTACGGGTTTGGTGGGGCACTGGATACCGTGATAGACGGCGAGACAGGTCTGTTGTTTGAACCTCAAACTCCCCAGGGCTTGATGGACGCAATCAGCCGGTTTGAATCCTTGTCCGATGATCACTTTAGTGGGGACAGCTTGCAGCAATACGCCAGTCGATTCAGTATCCAGGAGGTCAAGGACAAAATCGGACAACTGGTTCAGGAGAATCTGCCCGAATATACCCAGCCGGGCCACAATGACAGCTTCCAGGGAACAGGACCACGATGAACAGAAAAGAACGGGCTCGGTTGGATCGACTGGTGATCGCTATTGGCGATGCCTTGTCTATCGTTTCGAGTTTTGTGCTGGCCTGGGTGATCAGTCTCTGGACGGGGCTGCTGGAACTTTCTTCACCCATCGAAGAGTGGCTACTTGGCATTGGATGGCTTCGAGCCTGGCAGTTCCTGATTATTGTGCCGGTTCTGGTCGGTATATTCTGGGCACGAGGGCACTATACCTGGCGTCGTCCGGCAGCGGATGAGTGGCTGGATATTATCAAGTCCGTGACTTTTGCCGCCACGCTGGAGTTGCTGCTGTTTTTCATGATGAAATGGTCATTTTCCAGGGCATGGTTTGTCATAACCTGGTGCCTGGTGTTGGTGTTGATTCCATTGACACGTTTTCTTCTCAAACGGTTGCTGGTCAGAGCAGGGCACTGGATCAAGAACACGATGATCGTCGGAACAGGAAAAAATGCACTGGATACCGCATATATGCTGGAATCAGAACCCTTATCTGGAATGAAAGTTGTCGCCTTTATGGAACCATCGCGTCATTCGGGCAGGGAAGATGATAGTAACATTTCGCGTAATGACACGATCGTATTCAATGGCCGGGAGATTCCTGTTATCAGAGATTGTGACGAGCCTGACCAGGTGATGTTGAAATATGACGTTGCTCATACGGTTGTTGCGCCGGATACTGTCGATATGTGGGAAGTGACGCGTTTGCTGTTCGACACCCGGCTGGATCAGACGACACTCCACATTGTGCCCAACCTGAGAGGGCTTCCGCTTATCGGTATGGAAGTCCTGCATTTTTTTCGACATGATCTGTTTATGTTGCAAATCCGCAACAATCTGGCCCGTAAAATACCGCAGCGCATAAAACGGGTATTTGATCTGATCGTATCCATAATACTCATCATTCTCTTGTCTCCCTTGTTGATTGTGTGCACAGCGATTATCGGCTGGAGTCGGCAGGGTATCGTGTATAGCCATAGGCGGATTGGACAGAACGGCAAACAATTTTTCTGCCACAAATTTCGCACCATGGTGCCTGATGCCGATAAACGTCTGGAAGAAGTGATCGCTGCCAATCCCCTGGCTCGTGAAGAATGGGAGCGTGATTTTAAGCTCAAGGATGACCCACGTGTTACCCCTTTTGGTCGGTTTTTGCGCCGAACCAGCATTGATGAGTTGCCGCAGTTGTGGAATGTGATCAAGGGTGAGATGAGCCTGGTAGGTCCACGGCCTATCGTCGAGGGTGAGCTTGAACGTTACGGTGACAACGTGGGCTACTATTTGCAGACGAAACCGGGAATCAGCGGCTTATGGCAGATCAGCGGGCGCAGTGATACGAATTATGCAACCCGGATATATATGGATACCTGGTATGCGAAAAACTGGACCTTATGGTACGACTTTTTCATTCTGATTAAGACAATTCAGGTTGTCGCTCTTCGCGGAGGAGCCCGTTAACGGGACTGCTTACCCAGTTTTTTGACAACGGCAAGTTTCAGACTTTGCAGGTCAACTTTTCCGCTGGGCAAATTGGGTAGAGAGGGGAACAGCAATACCTGATCAGGCACCGCATGGGGGGGCAGAATTTCATCACAATCACGCCGAATATCTTCTGATATTTTGTTCGTTAACATGGGCGATTCTTCATTTGAAGAAGGTTGTTTACCAACGGAACTGGAATCTTCTGTATCCAGCACGCAAACTGCAACCAGGGTTTGCCCCCGTTGAGTTTCTTCTTCCAGCGCCACCACCACCACTCCGGAGATTTGTGGAAGCTCACTGATTTTGGATTCAATTTCGGCAAGTGAAACCAGATAGCCGCTACGATTTACTTGATTATCTGCCCGGCCGATTATCCTGATCTCACCGTCCGGGTTCGCTACGGCCCAATCTCCGGTCTCGTACCACTGGTCCGCTTCGTGTTCGACTCTGAACGTTCCTTCTTCATCGACATACCCGGAGAAACCAAAGGGGTGTCTCACGAATAACAGTCCCCCTTGATTTTCGGATATTTCCCCTTGGTGATTCGTATCTTTCGGTATTTCAACGCGGGTTTCCACTCCGGGCATTGCTTGCCCAATGGTCAGGGACTTTAAATCGAAGGGGTCATTTGGCAGGGAAACGGAAACTGCTCCCATTTCACTACACCCGTACTGATTTACCAGGCATCCTCCAAATTTTTTATCGAAGGTCTCAAATAGCCTTTGTTGAATCTTTTGGGTTGAAGTTACGATTAGCCGATACGCCGTGTTGTCGCGTTTTCCCTTATTAAGCATGCTGCACAATAAAGGATTCAGAAAGGCAATATTGGGATGAAATATGCGCTCTCGTGACAGGTATTTGACGAGGTGAGTATTTTTTTGTAATTCGATGTTGCTCCCGCCCATGAAAGCAGGTAAAAATGCCGCAGCTAAACCATAGAGATGGAAAATCGGGACCGGAATCATCACCCTGTCCTGGGGGGTGAACCCGTAGCACTCAAAGCAATTCCTTGCGTTCCCCCAAAGATTCTCGAGGGTATAGCTGACGATTTTGGATTTACCCATCGAGCCGGAAGTCCTCACATACATCATGCCTTCAGGATGGTGAATGGTCTTGTCTTCTCCTTTCAAACGCTGTTGGTTTTCTTCCACCCGGAGAAGGCGATCCCATGGAGGAGAATCCTGCAAAAAATTATCCCGATGGGACTCATCTGCTCTCATCAGAAAAGAACAAAAAGAGGGGATACTTTCCCAGGCAGATTCATTGGCCTGGGTGGGTGGAAGTAAAAAGAAGCGAAATTTATGGTGCAGAAGCCACAGCAATACAATCATGCTGGGTAAGGAATTATCAGCCTGGAATGCCAGAGTAGTGTCAGGCGTCAGAGAGTGCCGGGAAAAGAACGAGTCCAGGGATGTCAACAAGGAAGGAATGCTTCCATAAGTACACTCGTGAATGCCATCGCCCAGGGTGTTGTTTTTGATGCTGTCAGAAGAAAAATTGGGAAACTGCGATGAATGCATACCTGATTCCGAAACCTGATGTACTGAAAAAAATTAGCGACCTTAAGCCGGCCACAACCGGGATCAGGGTCGCACTCAGGAAGGTTTTTGGAATAATCCTCTCAGCGGGATTATTAGTTCCTCTGCAACAATATCACGATAGACGGTGGTCTGTTTGTCTGGGCAACAATTGGAGTCGGTACGGTGACCGTGAGAATGTCATTTTGACGATCAACGGTTGCAATGCTGCTGCTGGTTGCACCCAGGCCAAAGACATATACTTCAGCCGAAACCGTGCCCGGCCAGTTCGTGGCGTCAACCTGGAACTGGGTGAACGTGTTGCTCACGGTATCCGACCAACTGGGAATGACGAACCCAACCCGCTTGTTGGCATCGTTAACCGACTCAAACAAATAGGTTTCCCAGTCGTTAGCCGGCGGCACAATCGCGACCGGAATCTCGCTGAGGGGGGTGGCCCCCAGGAAGTTAAATAAAGTCTGCATCGCCAGGTCAGCCGAGACACTGGATGGCCCCAGAGTAGTGCCAAACAGCAGGGTTTGTGTCTGTGTTGACGACACGTTGTTTTCACCCCACCAGTGAAAAGATCTTGCAGCAACTACCATGGCTTTTGCTGCCCCATAGCCTCCCGATGCAACCTTGCGGCCAACTTCCTCTGAAGACCACAGCCCACCCACGATGCCCGTTGCTACCCATGGATCATATATCTCGTTGAGCGCGAGTTTGAAACTCCCTTGCAGGTGTCTGATATTTTTTCCCCTCTTGTCCACTACATGAGTATTTTTCGCGATCGTGTAGTGGATATCGATGAAGTCGATAATATCGGCCACCCGTTGTCCCGCCAGCGTACTGGCGTAAGTACCGATCACTTCATAGTTCAGCAATGCATAAAGAAAATCCCTTCTCGCCGGTGCATTCGCGTTGCCGATAGATCCGAGCAGCACAGGAATGAAAGTGCCGGTAGCGACTTCAGCCTCACGGATCGCTTCGACACCGGGCGCCAGGTAATACTCGACATAATAGGGAATGATAAAGGGGTCACTTGCTCGAGTGGGTTGCACGGGTTGTTTTGCCCACGAGCGCAAGTTAAGTGCGTATTTGACGCTGGTGATTTCATTGCCAAACTGCAAGAAAAGCTCCTGGTCTGCTGCGCCAAGATTGAGCTGAATCTGGTGAAGTGCCAGTGCACGGTCAAAGATGGTCTGCCGGAAAGACTGACCGCCGTCAGCCTCAATGGAGTTCATGAATTTCGCTACTGCTGCCTCTTTCCTGGCGCTACCAAGGCCATAGGAATCTCCAAGAAGAACATCATCACCCCGTTTGAGAGCAATTTTAATCTGGCCAGTCCGAGAACTGCCAACACGGCTCGTGTGCCCCCAGTTTTTGTGTGGCCCATGGCTGGAACCGAAGTACTCAGTCCAGGGAGTGTCCGACAGGGTTTGAGCTGCAAGAACTGGCGGGAGAACGGTTAGCACCACAAGAGAAGCTGTGAGGAGAAAGTGGCGTAACGGGCGTCTGCTCAGGAAGGACATTCGGTTGCTCCTTGCGTATATTTAATTGAGTCTATTCATGCAATAAAGTATTGACGAAATATACAAGCGTAACGGCATTAGGCTACACTACGGATTTGCCTGTGTCAACGCACAGTGTTGCAGAACATGAAGAAAACCCGGCACTTATCCACAGTAGATTAGACATTACTGCAGCGCTCGATCAGACCATTGGAGACCAACCCTTGCTCTCAAATCAGGCATGCAACGCCCGTCTGCCTATGACATAGAACAAGCCCAAAAAAAGCCCTAATAGGATTCCTTTTCCCATAACGAGTAATCGCTGTGGCTTGATGGGAATTGAAGAAACCTGCGCGGGATCGATGACCTCGATCGTGTTTGTGATGCCCGATAAAGCAACACCAAGTTCCTGTTCCTTGCTTTGCAGAAGTATATAGAGTTGTTTTGCAGCCTCGACATCACGCAACAGAGCCTCTTTTTCCCGCTCTTCCTCAGGTAACAGCTTCAAACGCTTGTCAATATCGATTTTTTCCGATTCAAGCAAGTTGATTTTACGGGTAATGGTCAATATGACAGGATGATTATTAGTGTATTTTGATTGTGAACCAACCTTTTGTATCTCCAGCTCTGTGATCTGTGATTCAATACTGGCCAGCCGGTTCATCAGCTTGGTAATTTCAGAACTCAAGCCGGCGCTGTTGTGACTGAACAAATATTCAACCAGCGCAGTTTCCGCCTGTTCCAGCTTTTTCTTGCTCAACGATGTTTCCTTTTGCACAAAGTCAATCATGTGCTGTATTTCCCGGGTTTTTTTGCCCACACTGTAAGCCAGGTAGTTTTCAACTATTGTATTGAGAACAATTGCAATATGCTGCGGATTATCACCCTCCATGGATAATCTCAGTATGTTGGTTCCCTTGCCTTCCTCTTTGATTGTCAGTTCCTTCGATAAATCCTCAAGGCTGCGCAGCAAGGGTTTTCTGGTGAGGGAAAACTCGGAACCTGTCTCAACGTCAAGTGCTGATATCAACAGATCGATTCCGGTTGGTGAGAGCCCCTGTTTGTTCCCGGACTCGCCGATGAGCTGTCTTTCTCCTACCCGGCCTTCAACTAATAAGGAGCCGTCCGGGTCTAAAAGCTTGTATTTTTCATTACCGATCGATATCAGGGTCAATTTTTTACCGGTATATTTCGAACCTGACTCCAGTGAATCTATCGTAATCCCACAATCAGACCAGCACGGTTCTCCGCCGCCCCAGCCGATTACAGGCAGCATTTTTGGTTCAATTATGATGTTCAGCTTCAGCTGCTCAACGGCAGCTCCCAGAATACGTCGGGATCTGATGATCTCCATCTCTGCATCGACCACGGAGTTTTTAGTCGCCAGGGCATCGGAAATTTCTCCGAGCACACCTGAAGAGTTCCCCTTGTCCATAAACTGCATGAGCACATTCGAGGTATAAATCGGGGTGGCCACGACCAGGTACCACACGGCCATCAAAGTTACTGCGAAAGCAATCAGCAATATGACGTATTTACCTTCAGACAGTGCGTCCAGATAGACTCTGATATCGACCTCATAGGGACTCACCGAAGGCAATTTCGCTTCGGACTCTTCGTGCCCGGGATCGGAGTGCTGCTGTTTCATATATTCCAACTACTTTGTAGCGTCATTGAAGCACCTCGTGGATGGTCACTGCACGCATTAGGGTCAGGTCTGTGATCCATCATCTCTAATCAACAATTATCTGGTAGTTTCTAACTGCAATTGTGAGTCGGGCCAGTGCATTTATGGTGGGCAGGATATGTTGCACAATGCGACTCCACTGGGTGAAACCAGTCGGCGGTACATAGACAATGTCATTCGGCTCCAAAATAAATTGTGTAGATAATAACTGGTGCTCCGGCACATTTGCGTTAAATAAATATATAACCGGCTGGTCTTCCTCAACCATACGGAAAATCAAAACGTAATTGGTGTTGGATGTGTTTTCATTGAAACCTTTCGCCGTGTCAATTGCATCAGCGAGTGAGACCTTGTTATTGCGTACGCTAAACGCTCCCGGCTTGCGAAATTCACCGATCATATAGATCTTCCTGCTATCTGTATCGGGAACGCGGATGATGTCTTTATCCTGTAGAAGATAGTTCTGCTTCAGGTTGCCGTTGGAGTAAATTTCAACAAGATCAATATCTACGGATTTACCATCACGGATAAGTTGCACATGACGCAAATCGGCTTTTTCAGTCACTCCGTCACTCATGGTTATGGCATCAAGTACACGCATTGGTGTGTCATTTAATGTGACCGCGCCGCTCTTGGCAACCTGGCCCAGCACGAACACACGTTTACTGCGGTAGGCGGAAACGCGGACATCCAACTGGGGATCAGGGATGAACCTGGATAAACTGGTGGTTAGTTCTTTGCGAATTTCGGCGACTGTTTTATCGGCTACATACAACTCACCCACATAGGGGAAAAAGATAAAGCCCGAGGTATCAACCAGATGGCCACTCATTTTTGAGCCTGCTGGATCTCCGGATATGGAAGATCCTGCAACCGGTGTGGACACGGTCAATTCAGGATGGTCCCATACGGTAATCTGAAGAACATCATAGGGACTAATACGATATTCAAAGACACCGTTTTCCAGCTCAGGATAGCTGGGGATGCGCTTCTCGCGATTGTATTTGCCGGCTAGCGATTCCACTAGCTCCGGTGTGAGTGGTTTTACACTGAATTCCAGTCTTGGCCTTCCGACCATCGGGTCTTGCGGAATCTCGACATTTTCCGGCAGATCCATATGCAGGCCGCTGGCCATATTTGCACAACCCTGCAAGGCGCCGGCAAGTAGTGCAAACACCAGCAGAAATGCGCCTGCTGAACGTGCCCTGAGCGGCCGGTTGTATACATTGACTAATATAGATTTCATTAACTCTGCTTTCGAAGTGAGAGAGGTGATTGAAAATTCTGCCGGTCATTCGACCGGGGAAAAGCCTGATCGGGTATCGGCACACCAAGAAATTCACAAAGTGGTTGCCAGCCTTCGGTCACTCTGTATTTCAGGAGTGATTCACGGGGCACCCACTCTTCCACTTTTCCAGGGTGTTGACCAAATACTTCAAGAATATGCTCCTTGTCCTGGTACCGCCCGGAGAACACCCGCTTGAATAACTGGCTCGCCATATTCTTGCGTGATGAGTTAACCATACCGCGAACTTTCCCCTCGATTGCAAGAGATGAAAATATGGTTTTGCTTATGCTTTGATACCAATCCTCAGGATCGCGCAGGGTCAGAATAATCCTGGCGTCCGGAAAAACATCCAAAAGCTGAGGCACAAAAGCCGCTGCCGGCCAGTCGACTGCGGATTGATACCCCTTGAACAGTTCCTGCCAGTTTACCGGCTTACCCTCGATTGCTTCCAGCCAGATTTTATTATGACCTGGGTTTTTGGCTACCTCAAACATGTGGTAACACGGCCCGAATCCTAAGGTGTTAAGCGCCAATTGCAGGCTATGAGTACCGGTACGGCCAAATCCGGCACCCAGTACTTTCAATCCCATATTCCTGCCCTGTACCTCGTTATTTTCAAAAAATTATGCAAGCGGGTATACCCTCATCGTGGTCTGACGCTCAACCCGGAATTTTTACCGGCCAAGCCTAAATCGGGTCATGATATCACGCGTAAAAGTAAAGAACGCTGCCAATCGACCGGGTCAGTCATGTCCCGAAGATACTTCAGGTAAAGTCATTACCCTGGACCGGTGCAGCAGGGGTAATTCCTGCATTCCCGGCTTTTGAGAAAACCTGCAGTAAGATAGCCCCATGAGTTTATCCGGCTTTCATCCCGCAGTCAGCTCGTGGTTCAGCACGGCTTTTGATGCCGAGACGCCGGCCCAGGCCGGTGCCTGGAAGGCCATTCATTCCGGTGCGGATGTTTTGATCGCCGCGCCAACGGGAAGTGGTAAAACCTTCGCTGCATTCCTGTGCGCCATCAACGACCTGGTTCAACAAGGGGAACAGCGGCAGGGGGAACAGCAGGAGGGCGAAACCCTGCCTCTGGCTGATTCGGTACAGGTACTCTATGTATCGCCGCTCAAAGCACTCTCCAATGACATTGACCGGAATCTGCAACAACCGCTGGAAGGGATAGACGGCTGGTTGCAGGAGCATCGGGGCCGCACATCGGGAATCCGCACCGCCGTGCGCACCGGCGATACCCCGCCGGGTGAGCGCCAGCGCATGTGTCGAAAACCACCACAGATTCTTGTCACAACGCCGGAAAGCCTGTATTTACTGCTGACTTCGGATTCCGGCCGCAGCATGCTGGGTACGGTCAAAACGGTTATCGTGGATGAAATACATTCCGTAGCCGGCAGCAAACGGGGCAGTCACCTCAGCCTCTCGCTGGCTCGGCTGGATGCCCTGGTGTCAATACCTCCACGCCGGATCGGGCTGTCCGCAACACAAAATCCCATCAAACGGATCGCCGGCTTTCTGACGGGCGGCAAAGCCTGTGAAATCGTCGATACCGGGCATCAGCGTGAGCGTGATTTACAGTTGCAGTTACCGAAATCCCCGCTGATGCCGGTGATGGCAAACGAGGTATGGGAGGAAATTTACGATGATCTGGAGGCGTTGATCGGGCAACACCGTACCACGCTGATTTTCGTCAATACCCGCCGCCTCGCTGAACGTCTCGCGCGCCACCTGGCCGAACGTATCGGCGAAGATGCCGTCACAGCTCACCATGGCAGCCTTTCCCGTGACCACCGTTTAGAGGCCGAGCAGCACCTGAAGTCGGGCCGCTTGCGTGCACTGGTGGCCACGGCATCGCTGGAACTGGGTATCGATATCGGTCACATTGACCTGGTTTGCCAGATTGGTTCTCCCGGCAGTATCTCCGCGTTCATACAACGAGTCGGGCGTGCCGGGCATGCAGTGAGTGAAATTCCAAAGGGGCGCTTATTCCCCGTCAGCCGGGATGACCTGGTGGAAAGCATCGCGCTGTTGTTGAGTGTCCGCGACGGTGTGCTGGACCGGGTCAACATACCCACAGCGCCACTGGATGTGCTGGCGCAGCAGATCATTGCCGAGGTGAGTGCCGGAGAATGGGATACCCGCTCGCTTTACGAGATGGTGCGTTCGGCCTGGCCCTATCGAAATCTGGAACAGAAGGATTTTGACGAGGTCATCGACATGGCATCGGCCGGTTATGCCACCCGCCGGGGGAGACGCGCTGCCTTTCTTCACCATGATGTGATTAACGGCAAAATCCGGTCACGCCCCAACGCCAGGCTGACCGCGCTGCAGAACGGCGGGGCCATCCCGGATCATTTTGATTACGAAGTCATCATGCTGCCACAGGGCTACCGGATTGGCAGTTTGAATGAGGATTTCGCTTTCGAGAGCATCGCCGGTGATATCTTCCAGTTGGGCAATACCAGTTACCGCATACTCAAAATCGAGCAGGGCAGGGTGCTGGTCGAGGACGCCAAAGGCCAGCCGCCGAATATCCCGTTCTGGTTTGGAGAGGTTCCCGGACGCAGTGATGAACTGTCGCTGGCCGTATCGAATCTTCGCCACGAGTTTGAGCGCAGGCTGGAGCAGTCCGGTATCGATGAGACCATGGCCTGGCTGATGGAGCAGGGCATCGGGGCCATTGCTGCAGAACAGGTTGTCGGCTACATGGCGGGGGTAAAGGATGCGCTGGGCTGTATTCCAACGCAAAAACAGATTGTCCTCGAACGATTTTTTGACGACAGCGGTGATATGCACCTGGTGATTCATGCACCGCTGGGATCAAAAATCATGCGCGCCTGGGGCCTGGCGCTGCGCAAACGGTTCTGCCGTCATTTCAATTTTGAGCTGCAAGCCGCCGCACTGGAGGACAGCCTGATCCTGTCGCTGGGCGAAACACACAGCTTTGAAACCCAGGATGTGCCGGCTTTCCTGAAATCTTCCAGCGTGAAAAATGTGTTGATCCAGGCGCTGCTGGATGCGCCCATGTTCGAGCTTCGATGGCGCTGGAATGCAACCATCGCCCTGGCGGTTCAACGTATGCGCAACGGTCAGAAGCTGCCGCCGCAGTGGCAAAGGAATCAGGCCGAGGATCTGGTGGCAGTCGTGTTCCCCGACCAGATTGCCTGCTTTGAAAACATCCGTGGTGAACGCGAAATCCCGGATCATCCACTGGTACGCCAGACCATCAATGATTGCCTGAACGAGACCATGGACATCCGGGGCCTGGAACACCTTCTGCAAAAGATTGAAAGTGGCTCGGTTAATGTAAGCTGCCTGGACCTGACTGCGCCTTCGCCTTTATCGGCTGAGATCATCAACGCCCGGCCCTATGCATTTCTGGACGATGGCGATGCAGAAAATCGCCGCACTCATGCCATTCGTCATGCGGCCAACGACCTGGGTGATGCAGCAAGCCTGAGTATCATCAGCGTCAGTGCCACAGAGCAGGTCAGGGCGGAAGCCTGGATTCAGCCGCGCAGTCCCGATGAACTGCACGATGGCCTATTACAACTGGGTTTCCTCACGCAGATTGAATTCAGCAGTGGATGCTCCAGTAACGGCACCAGCGGAGACGCTGCTCTATGGGGTCAGTGGTTCAAGGCGCTTGCAACAGATATGCGAGCCACCTGTGTTTGCGTTCCAGGAGTCGATGGCAAGACCTGGTGGGTAGCTACCGAACGGCTGAGTGAGTTCCTGTCTGTGCATCGAAACGCCAGGGTGCAACCCGATCCTTCTGCCGTATTTGAATTTCAGGCCAGCCTGGACCGCCAGCAAGCGCTGGTCGAGCTGTTACGGGCGCGCCTGTCCGGCCTGGGGCCTGTTGAGGTCGTCACGCTGGTGGAAGACTTCAGCCTGGAAATGGCAGAAATCGAGCAGGCGCTGTTGGTTTTGCAAACCGAAGGTTATGTCATTGTGATAAATCCCCCGCAGCGCAGTAGTAATCCCGATGTAAAGGTTGTCGATGTGAAAGTCAGGCAGGGGGTCACCTGGTGTGAAAGACGACTGCTGGCCCGGATCCATCGTTACAGCCGTGAGCGACGCAGAAAGGCTGCCCGGCCGGTATCGCCTGCCGCCTACATGCGTTTCCTGCTGGACTGGCACGGGCTGGGATCACCGGTCGGTGAACTCGAGCAGGTGCTTGGTCTGCTGGAAGGCTGGACGGCCCCGGTGGCTGCCTGGGAGCAGGGTCTGCTGGCTTCACGCTGCGCTGATTATTCGTCGCAAAAGCTGGACGAGCAATTCCTCAGCGGTTTCGTGACCTGGTTCCGGCCGCCGGGCCAGGCGCCCGATGCCCGCCAACTGGTGGCGGCAACGCCGATCACTATTGTTCCCCGCAAGCACCGCGCCGCCTGGCAGGGCAACGAGGCGGGAGATACCGGCACAGCAGAAAGTGTGGCTGCACGTTTGTTGCAGGTACTGCGAGACAAAGGCGCTATGTTCAGTACGGACCTGGAACAGGAATGCGCTTTGCTTCGCCCCGGGTTTGAACAGGCGATTGCTGCGCTGGTCGCCCAGGGGCTGATTACTGCCGATACCTTTTCCCCCCTGCGCTGGCTGATCCGGCCGGAAGCCGAAAAACGAAAACAGCAAAAGGCGATGCGCAGGCGAAAAATGGCTGCGGCGGGCGCGATGCTCGGCCGCTGGAGTGCCGCGGCCACCCGAACCGGCGCAGATCGTCATGAAGCTTTCCCGGAACAGGCACTGCTTGCGGTCGTGTGCGAGGCGCTTCTGCGCCGTTACGGTATTGTTTTCCGAGCGGTGCTGGAGCGTGAATCCCTGCTCCCGCCCTGGCGTCAGCTCTTGCCATACCTGCGCCGTATGGAAGACCGGGGCGAGGTTCACGGCGGACGCTTTGTGGATGGTTTTTCCGGAGAGCAGTTTGCGCTGCCCGAAGCGGTGGGTCTGTTGCGGCGTCACGCCAGGCGGCCGGATCACGATCAGTTGCGGGTCATTAATGCCAGCGACCCCCTGAATCTGGGTGGAATCATTACCGCCGGGGTCAAAACACCGGCCAAGGCCGGAAACCGGATTTTACTGGAAAACGGGCTGCCGGTAGCACGATTACTGGGTGGCAAAATTGAGCTTCTGCCCGGTGCGAAGGATGTATCACTAGTTGAAGCAGAACGGCGACTCCGGGTTATCGTCCCATCAGCCGGGGTCAGAGTAAGTTCCTTACTCTGACCCCTCCGAACTGGTGGAGCGGGTGACGTTCAGCGAGGTGGAGCGGGTGACGTTGCTGAAACGCTGAACCGAACAGGCGTCAAACCAGACTGAAACCGCTTCGCGCTCCGGACTGTCAAACCAGACTGAAACCGCTTCGCGCTCCGGACTGTCAAACCAGACTGAAACCGCTTCGCGCTCCGGACTGTCAAACCAGACTGAAACCGCTTCGCGCTCCGGACTGGGGTCAGGTTCGGGAACCTGACCCCGGCTTTACAACCTGACCCCGGCTTTACATCAACTGCTGGCTAACTGTCTGAGGACGTAGTGCAGGATTCCGCCGTTGCGGTAGTAGTCGGCTTCCTTGGGGGTGTCGATGCGGACACGGGCCTGGAAGCGGGTGACTTGACCGTTTTCGGCTGTTGCGGTAACTGTGACTGTTTCTGAAGAACCATCTCCAAGCCCTTCAATATCATAGGATTCCTTACCTGTAAGACCGAGGCTGTCAATGCTTTCACCCGGCATGAAGTTCAGCGGCAGTACGCCCATTCCGATCAGGTTGGAGCGATGGATACGCTCGAAGCTTTCGGTGATCACGGCCTTGACGCCCAGCAGGTTGGTGCCTTTGGCGGCCCAGTCGCGGGAGGAACCGGTGCCGTATTCTTTTCCGGCCAGCACTACCAGTGGTGTTCCTTGCGCCTGATATTTCATCGCAGCATCAAAAATAGTCATCTGTTCACCGGAAGGCTGGAAGGTGGTCCAGCCACCCTCGGTGCCCGGCGCCAGCAGGTTGCGCAGGCGAACATTGGCGAATGTGCCGCGCATCATGACCTGGTGGTTACCCCGGCGGGATCCGTAGGAATTGAAATCCTGCTTCATCACGCCCTTACTCTTGAGGTAATCACCGGCGGGGGAGGCCTCCATGATCGCGCCTGCGGGCGATATGTGATCGGTGGTAATGGAACCGCCCAGTTTGGCCAGGCAGCGCGCACCACGAATTTCCGGAATCGTGGGCAGTTCGCGCGTCATGCCCTGGAAATAGGGTGGGTTCTGGATGTAGGTGGAATCATCCTGCCAGTCGAACATTTCGCCTTCGGGTGAGTTTACGCTGTTCCAGTTGTCATCACCCCGGAATACGCTGGCGTAACTGTTACGGAACATTTCCGAGGTGACACTGGAAGCAATGAAATCCTGGATTTCATGGCTGCCGGGCCAGATGTCTTTCAGGTAGACCGGGTTTCCGTCCGGATCGTCGCCCAGGGACTCACTGCTGACGTCCACATTGAGACTTCCGGCCAGCGCATAAGCCACCACCAGGGGCGGTGAGGCCAGGTAGTTCATTTTAACGTCCGCATGCACGCGGCCTTCGAAGTTGCGGTTACCCGACAGCACGGAGCAGGCCACCAGGTCGTTTGCCCGGATGGCTGTGCTGATCGGCTCCGGCAGCGGGCCGGAATTACCGATGCAGGTGGTGCAGCCATAGCCGACCACGTTGAAACCCAGTGCTTCAAGGTCATCCAGCAAGCCGGCGGCTTGTAGGTAATCGGTGACCACGCGGGAACCCGGCCCGAGTGAAGTCTTCACCCAGGGCTTGACGCGCAGACCTCTGGCCACCGCGTTGCGGGCCAGTAGTCCGGCGCCCAGCATGACGGCGGGATTGGACGTGTTGGTGCAAGATGTAATCGCGGCAATCACCACTGCACCATCTTTTAAATCAAAAGATGCATCCTTGTATTCAACCGGGACCGAACCTTCGGATTTACGGCCAGCGGTGAACAGGGTGCAGTTTTCCTGGTAGTTCTCGCGGGCGCCGCTGAGTAGTACCCGGTCCTGTGGACGCTTGGGGCCGGCCAGGCTCGGCAGGACGGTTGAAATATCCAGTTCCAGCACCGCACTGTACTCAGCTTCTGCTTGATCGGCGGTATGGAACATGCCCTGAGCCTTCATATAGGCCTCAACCAGGGCAACCTGCTCATCAGAGCGTCCGGACAATCTCAGGTAGCGCACACTCTCCTCGTCAACCGGGAAAATTCCGCAGGTAGCGCCGTATTCCGGGGCCATATTGGACAGAGTGGCCCGATCGGCCAGGGGCAGGTGCTCAAGCGCGCTGCCGAAAAACTCGACAAATTTACCCACCACACCGTGCTCACGCAGCATCTGCACCACCGTGAGCACCAGGTCCGTCGCGGTAGCGCCCTCGGGTAAGCTGCCGCTGAGCTTGAATCCGATTACCTGCGGAATCAACATGGTGATGGCCTGGCCCAGCATGGCGGCTTCAGCCTCAATGCCACCCACTCCCCAGCCCAGTACACCGATGCCGTTGATCATCGTGGTGTGCGAATCGGTGCCCACCACCGTGTCTGGATAAGCGACCCCGTCTCTGCCAAATACTACCCGGGCCAGGTGTTCAAGGTTAACCTGGTGAACGATGCCGGTATTCGGTGGCACAACGCGGAAATTACTGAAAGCGGTCTGTCCCCAGCGCAGGAAGCTATAACGCTCCTGGTTGCGTTGGAATTCAATGCGGTTGTTCAGTTCCAGGGAATCTGCACTTCCGTAGCTGTCCACCTGTACGGAATGGTCGATGACCAGTTCAGCCGGTGAAAGTGGGTTGATCTGGTCCGCACGGCCACCCAGGGCAGTCATCGCATCGCGCATGGCGGCGAGGTCGACCACCGCGGGTACACCGGTGAAATCCTGCAGTACCACCCGGGATGGGGTAAAGGCGATTTCCGTAACCGGGTCAGCCATCGGGTTCCAGTTGCACAGCGCCTCGATGTCTCCCTTTGTTACGTCAACACCGTTTTCGTTACGTAACAGGTTTTCGAGCAGTATTTTGAGACTGAAAGGCAGGCGTGAAAGATCGAACTGTTGCCCGAGTTTGGGCAGGCTGTAATAGCGATAGTCCTGTCCGTTGACGTTCAGGTTGGAGGCAGTAGAAAAGGAGTCACCCATGCTTTTCTCCGTTGATTTATGTTGATGGCTGAAAGCAGTAATTATCGCCTAAATAGGCCTGCCATCACAGCCCGAAATGACTTTCTCTTTCGATCAGCCAAGCAACAGGGCCTCGGCTTCGCGCATGATCTTTTTTCGCCCAAACATCAAATCAAAGCGGCCACCGCCCAGTTGACGCCATAACACTGCAGAACGAAGCCCGGCCAGCAGCAGGGTTCTGACCCAGTCTACCGTCCTCTCGGTCTTCAGATACTGGGGTTTTCCGTTGACCACAATTCGGGGTGACAGCGTACTGATGGTGTCGCTGTAGAGCAGGGAAATTTCATGAGCCTGCAAATCCTCGCGCTCATACTGCTCAAGTTCAGCCCCCAACGTGGCAATTTTTTCCAGACCATCACCAATTTTTTTCTGTAAACGGGTGGAGCGTTGGAATTTACGTTCAATTTGCATCAGGCCTACCGAGTAACGCAAGGACTCCGTATAACGTTCATCCCCCTGTAAAACGGCCAACAGGGTTTCAATACCCAGCCGCAATTTTTCCCTGCCACCATAAATTTCCTGCAGTGATTCACTTTCCAGTTTGAACAAGCTGCCCAGACAGGAACTTGCTGCATAACCGGACCAGGTGCCATGCCCGGCAGCCTGGCGAACCAGTTCGGTGGCCTGAAAAACACCGGCCAGTGCGAGTGTTCGGTTTTTAGCAGTATTTGCTGTCACGGCTGTTCCTGTATGGCAGGCGGTGAGTCCGCCCAGTCGATGACTCCGCCGCCCAGGCAGTTTTCTCCTTCATACAGCACAACAGACTGTCCGGGCGTCACCGCTCGCTGTTGTTCACTGAAATGGAGTTCCAGGCGGTTTTTATCAACCGCAACGAGGGTGCAGGACTGGTCTGCTTGCCGGTACCGAATCCTGGCGCTCAATTTTGTACCCGGCGCAGGTGCGTGCCCGGAAACCCAACTGAGCTGTGTTGCAATTAAATTGCCGGACAGCAACCATGGATGATCATGGCCCTGGCCAACGTACAGAATATTGCTTTCCATATCTTTATGCAGCACGTACCAGGGCTCATCCGGGCAGCCACGCACGCCGCCAATGCCCAAACCCTGGCGCTGACCCAGCGTGTGAAACATCAAACCTTCGTGGCTGCCAATGATTCGCCCATCAATGGTTTGTATCTCTCCCGGGTTGGCGCTGATGTATTCGCTGAGGAATGCCTTGAAATTACGCTCACCAATAAAGCAGATGCCGGTGCTGTCCTTTTTGTCATGCACCCGCAAACCGGCTTTTTTAGCCATTGACCGTACTTCCGGTTTGGTCAACTCCCCCACCGGAAAGAGAGTACGGGCGAGTTGTCGCTGCCCGATGGTATAGAGAAAATAACTCTGGTCTTTGTTATCGTCTACTCCCCGCAACAGGCGGTGTATTCCATCGCGCTCATCACTGCGCACGAAATGGCCCGTTGCAATGCGGGTGGCGCCCAGCGCTCTGGCATGCTCCAGAAACGTTTTAAACTTGATTTCGCGATTACACAGGATGTCCGGATTGGGGGTTCTTCCAGCCCGGTACTCTGCCAGGAAATTCTCAAAAACATGGTCCCAGTATTCGGCAGAAAAATTCCGCAAATGGAGTGTGATCCCCAGTTTTTTTGCGACCGCCTGAGCGTCTTCGGCATCTTCATGCGCTGCACAGTTTCCGAAACGGTCGTCTTCCTCCCAGTTTTTCATGAACATTCCGGCGATCGGGAGACCCTTTTGTCGGAGCAGCAAAGCCGACACGGATGAGTCCACCCCGCCGGACATCCCGACCATGATTCCCTCCGCGTCTGAGGTCCGCTGATTCATCCATCTCAAGATGGGGTCAAACCCCAAAACTAAAAGTACTGAGGATCCACTAGGAGATTGGAAACATCTGCGATAAAATCAGGCCATGGGACAGAATCTCGAATCACAACGCGACCAGGGACTGGCACTGGAAGAAGCACGGCCGGAAATCAAACTTCCGCCCATGTACCGGGTTATCCTGCTCAATGACGATTACACACCGATGGATTTCGTCATTGAAATCCTGACCGTATTTTTCGGCATGAGCCATGATCGAGCAACCCAGGTAATGCTGCATGTACACACGCGTGGCAAAGGTGTGTGTGGTGTTTTCACCCTGGAAATCGCTGAAACCAAAGTGGTCCAGGTTAACGAGTTTTCGCACCGCAATGAGCATCCGCTCAAGTGCATCATGGAAAAAACCTGAAACCTTGTTGGCTGTGATGCGGTCTGAATCAGAGCATATCTGATTTATTGAAATTTTGGGAATCATGAAGAGAGGAGCTTTTCGTGTTCAGCAAGGAACTTGAACTGTCCATCAGCCAGGCCTACCAGGAAGCCCGTGAACGACGGCACGAATTCCTTACCGTGGAACACATGCTGCTGGCGTTACTCGATAACGCTTCGGCCCTGGGCATTCTCAGTGCTTGTGATGTGGATATCACCACCCTCGAAAAGGAAATTCTCAAAGTTCTCGAAGATACCGTTCCCTTGTTGTCAGGTGAAGACAGCAGAGACACGCAACCGACCATTGGATTTCAGCGGGTATTGCAGCGCGCTTTGTACCATGTTCAGTCTGCCGGGAAGGAAGAAGTACTCGGGGCCAATGTGCTGGTTGCGATTTTCAGCGAAAAAGATTCTTACGCCAATTACCTGCTGAACCGGCATGATGTGACCCGTCTGGATGTGGTCAACTACATTTCCCACGGTATCAGTAAAGTCGAGGGTGATCTGTCGGATCGAAGCGATGGATCGGTTCTGGAAGCTGAAGAAGAGGGAGTTGAGCAGAAATCCAGTGCGCTGGAGCAGTTCACCAGCAACCTCAACCAACGCGCCCGGGATGATCAGATCGATCCCTTGATCGGGCGTGAAAAGGAAGTCGCACGCACGGTGCAGGTATTGTGCAGGCGCCGTAAGAACAATCCCCTGTATGTCGGTGAAGCCGGTGTAGGCAAGACGGCCATGGCAGAGGGTTTGGCATTGCGCATCGTCAAAAAAGAAGTTCCTGAAATTCTGCATGATGCCACTATTTATGCTCTCGATCTGGGATCACTGCTGGCCGGAACCAAGTATCGGGGTGATTTCGAAAAGCGGCTCAAGGCAGTCATCAAAGAACTGATGGAGGAGGCGGATTCCATCCTGTTTATTGACGAGATCCATACCATTATTGGCGCAGGTGCAGCTTCAGGTGGTGTGATGGATGCATCAAACCTGATCAAACCCATGTTGGCTTCAGGCGAACTGCGTTGCATTGGGTCCACGACTTTTCAGGAATTTCGCGGTGTTTTCGAGAAAGACCGGGCGCTGGCGAGGCGCTTCCAGAAAATTGATATCCCGGAACCCAGTATCGGTGAAACGATCAAGATTCTTCACGGTCTGAAATCCCGTTTCGAAGATCACCATCACGTCAAATACTCGAACGAGGCGCTGGCCACTGCAGTCGAGCTTTCCGCGCGGCATATCAACGACCGCTATTTGCCGGACAAGGCTATTGATGTGATTGATGAGGCCGGTGCGCGGCAGAGGTTAGCGCCCGAAGATGAACGCAAGGAGTTGCTCGACGAACACGATATCGAATTGATTGTTGCCCACATGGCGCGGATTCCCGCCAAGCAGGTGTCGCGATCTGATCGGGATGCGCTTAAAAACCTGGAACGCGACCTCAAGCTGGTTGTGTTCGGTCAGGACGAGGCGATCACTGCGCTGTCCGCTGCCATCAAGATGACCCGGGCCGGCCTGGGTGATGATGAAAAACCGATTGGTTCTTTCCTTTTTTCAGGCCCGACCGGGGTCGGAAAAACCGAGGTTACAAGGCAACTGGCGCTGACCATGGGTATCGAACTGATTCGTTTTGATATGTCCGAGTATATGGAAGCCCATTCAGTTTCAAAACTGGTCGGGGCGCCCCCCGGCTATGTCGGCTTCGACCAGGGAGGCCTGTTGACCGAGGCAGTGACTAAAAACCCTCACGCAGTATTGCTGCTGGACGAAATTGAGAAAGCGCATCCGGATATTTTCAATATTCTGCTGCAGGTAATGGATCACGGTAAACTGACCGACGCCAATGGCCGCGAAGCTGATTTCCGCAACGTCATTCTGGTTATGACAACCAACGCCGGCGCCCGGCAGAGCGCACGCCGTAGCATTGGTTTTACCAAGCAGGATCATTCTTCGGATACGATGGAAGTTATCCGCAGAACATTCTCACCGGAGTTCCGCAATCGCCTGGATGCCATCATCAGCTTCAAGGCTCTGGATATGCCGGTGGTGCTCATGGTTGTCGATAAATTCATCCTCGAACTCGAAGAACAGTTGGCTCTGAAGGACGTGGATGTCACGGTGACTTCTGCTGCCAGGGAGTGGCTGGCCGAGAAGGGTTTCGATCCCGGCATGGGTGCACGGCCAATGAAGCGCGTGATTCAGGATCAGATCAAGCGGCCATTAGCCGATGACCTGCTGTTCGGAGATCTGGCGAACGGTGGTGAGGTATTGGTTGACAGCCCCGAAGATCAGGGCACAGAACTCAAACTGACAGTTTCGGCAAAAAAGGAAAAGCAGAAGGCTTTACCGGCAGCGACCGACTGAACCTGGTCTGTTCAGCCAGGTTTTCCGGGCAGGCTATTTTGTCCGGTAGGTAATTCTTCCTTTTGACAGGTCGTAAGGCGTCAGTTCAACTTTTACTTTGTCACCTGTCAGAATGCGGATGTAGTGCTTGCGCATGCGACCAGAAATATGGGCAGTCACTTTATGCCCGTTTTCCAACTCAACCCGGAACATGGTATTGGGCAGTGTTTCGAGCACAATGCCATCCATTTCAATTACGTCTTCTTTCGCCATAAGGCCCTGCCAGTTATTTGAGAAGCGGTATTGTGCCACCCTCAGGGACATATCGAAAGCCTGTTTTGCCGTTGAATTGAGATATGTCGCCTACAAATCCGGTACTTCAGGCAATGAGCGGCTATAATTGCCCCTATAGTATTGACACGCTTGGGGTTTCGCTTACAATACGCATCCTCTGCGGGAATAGCTCAGTTGGTAGAGCACAACCTTGCCAAGGTTGGGGTCGCGAGTTCGAGTCTCGTTTCCCGCTCCAGAATTTAAAAGCCCGGCTTTTAACAAAGCCGGGCTTTTTGATTGTAACAGCCCGCCCGTTCTTGTAAGAGCCCGCTTGCGGGTGAAACGTATCAGCATGAACAGCAGTCATGCAAGCAGGCGTCTTCTAAAAAGCAGTCGGCCCCAAGGGGCCTCTTACAGTTTCTCGGTCGGCCCCAAGGGGCCTCTTACAGTTTCTCGGTCGGCCCCAAGGGGCCTCTTACGGTTTCTCAGTCGGCCCCAAGGGGCCTCTTACGGTTTCTTATTGGGGGACGGTGACTGGTTTTCCGCTCAGTACTTCCAGGCGCAGGATCTGGTCATCGTTGCCGAGGTATTCCCAGCGTTGCAGGGCGATGGGCACGTTGCCGTTTTTCATCAGGTAGTCGTGGAAATGGCGTAATGAAAAATTATCTCCCGGGTCCCGTTTCGCATCGGCAAGAAACTGCAGTATCTGGAGCTTGCCGATCTGGTAGGAAATAGCCTGGCCGGGATTGAAAGCAAAGAAAACAGCTTCTGCAAGGGCAGTTTTGCGGTCCATGGGCACCGCCCTTGCCAGGTAGTCTCCGGCTTGCTCAATCGTGAAATCACCCACCGCCAGGCGGATGTCAATCTCCACACGAAGGGCCCTGAGCCGCATGTAGCTGTATATAATCTCCCGGGAGCGGGGGCTGTAGTCGAACAATCCCGCCTGCAAGAGCAATTCTTCGACATAGAAGCCGATACCCTCGTTGGCACTGGAATCGATGTAGCGGCGGCGGATTGGGTCCGGGTTAGCCCAGGAAAGTGCCAGTTGGAAATAGTGGCCGGGAATCCCCTCGTGGATGATCAGGGGCCGTGGGTCCCGGGCCGCTGAAAGCTGAAAATAGGGCAGCTCCTCAGACGGTGCAGAAATATACCGGTACGCGTCTTCATCCAGCCGGTTTTCCGCAGTGAGGTCATCGTTTACGCCCATGAACGACAGGGGCGCCAGGTAGTCCGGTATCTCCCGGTTGCGATAGTGCTGCAGCCACTCAGGAACCGTCATCAGGTCGCGGCTTTCGAGAAAAGCCCGGATTTCACTTTCCCTGAGAGCGCTTGCCTTGATCTGGTGATCGGCGGACTTGAACAGGGGTATGTCCGGCAGATCACGATTTCGATTTTGCTCGACCAGGTCCAAGGCAACGGCGCGGTTCCAGGCCTGCTCACCCTGGGCCAGTAGTTCTCCGGGTGTATAGGGGATCAGTGCAACGTGACTCAGAAACCACTGGTAATCATAAGGCCCGATGGCGAATGCGACCTGCATGGTGTCGAGGTTGTCGCGGAGCCATTCCCGATATTTTTCCAGCACTTTTGTGGCTGTCTTTGTTGCGCTCGCCAGACGGTCTTCCATTTCGGCGGGAAATACATCCTGCAGGGCTGTCTGCAGCGCCAGGAGACGTATGTCAATACCATCCAGGGTTTCAATAGTAGCTTGTGCAAAGGGACGGATGGCCTGGTCAAGGTTGATTCGTGCAGATTTCAGCGTTGATGGAAAGTATTCAAGGCGCAGCAGGATGTTTTCGGCTCGTGATGGCGTGATGGGCGATGACAAAAGCAGCAATTCAAAAATGCTGCCAAGGGTTTGATCAACGTAAAACAGGGGGTTTCGCTGTGGCAATTTGAGCACATCGAGCTCCCAGTGCACACGTTCGATAGCGGCTCTCAGGAGTTGGGCATCGACCTCATCTGCAAGGCTCCACTCCTGTGAATCGAGTTGATCCAGTGCCTGCAAAAATGCCTGATAGCGCAGGCGGTAGTCAGTCAGTGCATCAGGTGAAAAATCCGGCGCCCAGGCATCCGGCCGTTCGACGCGGACAATATCATCACCGCTAACGGGTTGCTGGACTCGCCGCCACTCGAAAAAATCAGCCGCAAGCGCTTGCAAGGCCGCATCAGACTCCGGTTCCGATGGCAGCACGGCCGGGGAAAGAACCAGCAGTGAGCAAATCAGCAGGAATTTCAAAGCGTGCATCGTCAATACCGTATGTTGAAAAAATATTCTACTTCATCACTACATATTGCACGAGTTGATTGGAATTGCTGCATGATTCACATCGTTGCTTCCCTTTGATCCAATAGAAAAAGCCCGGCATATACCGGGCTTTTTGAGTGTAACGATAGCCGGCTATTTGACAGTGATTTCCCGTACCAGATATTCACCGGTGATGTCCCGCATGGCGGGGTAGTCCTTGGTGATTTCCCGTGTACGATCCTCGTTGGCTGCGCCCCAGGCTTTCATGAACTTATCATATTCTGCCTTGTTCGGCTTCAGTTGGTCGTTGTTGGCAAACTTGGTTACCAGGAACAGGTTGACGTCACCGCTGGAAGCCAGTTGACTGCGATAAATCGCGAAGTCTTCAATCTGTCCCAGTTCTTTGGCTACTTTATTCGAGGCTACCCACGTTTCCTTTAACCCTTCCAGATAATCATCCCCCATGTTGGGAGCAACCTTGATGAAAGTGATGTTCCATAATTCGTCACTGACATCATAGTCTTTGAATGGCTCCAGTTGAGCCAGTGCGTTTTGAGCAAAAAAGCCTAGTAATAGTGCCGTAAGCAGCAACTTGAATCGCATGAATCTCTCCTATATTTATAAATGTAGTATGCCAAGTGGCTCTCTAAATATAGCAGTGGAGGGAAATTTTGCAGGCCGCTCAGCATAAGCGGATAAATTTCTGCATTGCAGGAGTTGCCCCGGTTTCATGATTCCGGAGAATTTACTTCGGCCGGCGTATTGTGAAGTCCCAGGCAGGGCAGGGTATTATGATGTTTCAATTTAAAGCTGCGGAAGATTACCTCAGTTGAAACGCCTGGAAGCATTTTTTGAGCAGCAGGGTTTCGTCATGCTTGACGGCGCCCTGGCAACGGAGTTGGAACGGCACGGGGCTGATTTGAACCATGAGTTGTGGTCGGCCAGGATGCTGATCGAGGCGCCGGAGATGATCCGTCAGGTCAGCTATGACTACCTGGTGGCCGGGGCAGACATTATCAGCACGGCTACGTACCAGGCCAGTTTTGACGGATTTGAAGAAGCCGGTATCGACCGGGTGCGGGCCGGCAACCTGATGCAGTTGAGTGTGGATCTGGCCGTGCTGGCCAGGGAAGCCTTCTGGTCTTCCTATGACAACCATTTCGGCCGTCTGCGGCCACTGGTTGCGGCTTCGATTGGTTCCTACGGTGCCTGTCTGGCTGATGGCAGTGAGTATCACGGTGATTACGGCCTGGATAAAAAAGCCCTGATGGATTTTCACCGGCCCCGTATGTCCGAACTGGCAAAAAGCGATGCGGACCTGCTGGCGTTTGAGACCATTCCGTCAAAACTGGAAGCAGAGGCGCTGATCGAACTACTGGCGGAATTTCCGCAATGCAAAGCCTGGCTCAGCTTCAGTTGCCGGGATGAACAACAGGTCTGTCATGGAGAAACATTCGCTGAGTGCGCTGCAATGGCTGAAACTTCGAAGCAGATTATCGCGGTGGGGATTAACTGCACTTCACCACAGTATCTCGTTTCCTTGCTCCAATCCGCCCAGGATACAAACAAGCCATTGATGGTTTATCCGAACAGCGGTGAACAATGGCTGGCAGATGAAAAATGCTGGTCCGGTACTTCGGCTGAAGCACTTACCGCCACGGCCTGGCATGACGCCGGAGCGCGTATGATTGGCGGATGTTGCCGGACCACACCCGAAGATATCACCCGGATGAGGACTGAACTCCTGGCTCATCTGGAATAAACCTTCCTGATGGATTATTCAAGCCATTGATTGCGGGCATGGCATTCCACTCCTCACGATAGTAGAATAGCGCGCTTCAAATAATAACCGGATCACCAGGGGCTAGGTGGCAGAGTGGTTATGCAGCGGCCTGCAAAGCCGTGGACGCCGGTTCGATTCCGACCCTAGCCTCCATTTTTTCCTCCTTCGCCGCCCGGGTGGCGAAATTGGTAGACGCAAGGGACTTAAAATCCCTCGGCCGCAAGGTCATGCCGGTTCGAGTCCGGCCCCGGGCACCACTTAAAACATTGAATAATCAAATAGATACAGGAGTTATGCGCCGCAGAGTCCGGTTTCCTATCACTGGTGAGAAATCCGGGTTAGTAACAGTTTAAACCGTACGAATATTCAGGCAATACCATCGAGCCCACCATAAGAAACGCGCCCAGAATCGATCTGAGGTGGGCTGGATAGCTTGCTTAGGGTAATTTAGATTGAAATAGTGACGTGGCCGCGCCGACCATCGTAAACCATGATCATGGGCTGAAGGAAAGTCCGGCCAAGCAGTACTTGGTGGGATTGTCCACCAGCGCTAAGATGGACGCCTGCAAATCGGCCAAATTGCTTAAAGCTCAGGGCAGTGATGTTCACTTCCGCCGCATATACATTATGGTCCTGTGCGCCTCCCACTCCTGATATAGAAATGATATCAACCACAGGCAGTTGTAACTGAACTGCGAGATCTTCATCGATGCAACTCTGTGAAGCCCCGGTATCTATAAGTGCTTTGGCCGGAATGGCATCAGGTGCATTGTCTTCTTCATTCTCCACCAGCCAGCCAACCATCACGTCAGCAGTTGGTCCATTCTCTATCAGGGCATGAGGTGAGCCGCGCTGTGTTTGAGAATCAACCCAGCCTGCTTCAAGGATTGGCATTAACGGACCTGTAAGCAACGGAGGCAGGCAGCGACATAGATGTTGGTGCACCAACCTGGCGGATTAAATATGGGCCCCGGCCGAAGTTTGCCCTGGCGAACTGTGCGGCAACGTCAAATGAGTCAAATGTACCTTTCAATTCGTCACCTACCAGAACAACAAACTTGCCATTATGATGTTCCTCGAGATCTTCGCGCATGGCCTCGAATGCCTCGCGCTCAGTAGCTAAAACATGGCTTTCGACAGTAGATGTGTTCATATTCAGCTCCTCCCTCTGTGATTAAGTGTAGCAGTTTGTATGACGCTCTTCACAAATAGAAGTTTCCCACGCTCATACTGAACCAGGCACAAAGGGCAGGTCCTGCTGACAAGCCAGCCAGGGCCAGGCAGTGAATAAAACGGTGTTCCCCTTGCATTGCGATCCCCGTGGAAACGCCGAGGTTTTGATTACCCAAAAGCCGTCAACTCACCTCTTTCAAATTGGAATCCGCAGTTGACAACGATTTCTTGGATTTTCCTCGTTAATTCGGGTTCATTTAAATTGGCATCCCTTACCTTAAAGGCAAATTCAACCCCATAGTGAGGGCCCCGCGGGTTGTTTCCTACAACCGGTCTTTCATTCCACAGAACTTCCTCCCAGGGGCTGGTGCCAGGCTTTTGGGGAACACGAGAGCATCCCCGGTGACGATGGCGGCATCAGTTGGTTGTTTAGTGAAAAACAGGTCGGTTTCATCTCTCCCCGGAAGCAAAACAGGTCACTTCTCCGGGAAATTCTGCGGAAAAGTGACACGCCAAGACTCACGATCAGTCGGAACGGGGTCCGGGTCGGCAGGTTTTCTTACCGGCCCGAGAAGGCTTCAGATGAATCCGCGCTGGCTGCAGTCTCGAATTTTCTCGAAAGCGGGAATAGCGCACATATTTTTCTGACGTCCCATTTCATGTATGGTACCGGGACCAGGATTCTCACACTCTCCCGCAAGAAGCCCTTGTCAATCATCTACAAGGAAATCGGCTTCATGCTGATTAGCTTGAAATGAAAATATTTACATATTTGTTAATACAGTAGGTTATAACATCCTATTAATGTACTTTATCGGTGAATTCATGAACAATACCCGCATACTGCTCGCCTCCCGTCCCGTTGGTCTTCCAAAAGCTGAAAACTGGACAATTGAAACCGTAGAAACCACAGAGCCGGGCGAGGGTGAATTTCTGGCCGAGGTTTTATATATCTCGCTTGATCCGGCCATGCGGGGCTGGATCAGGGAGGGTAAGTCCTATATCGAGCCGGTTGGGGTAGGGGAGGTGATGCGAGCGCTGGGCGTTGCCCGTATTGTCGAGTCCCAGCACCCGGCGTTTGCGGTGGGTGATCACGTGGTCGGCATGAGCAGCGTGCAGAAATACTGGCTTTCCGACGGGCAGGGTGTGGCGAAAGTCGATCCGGCGCTGGCGCCTTTACAGAAATTCCTGGGGGTGCTTGGCATGCCGGGCATGACGGCGTATTTCGGTATCCTGGACATCGGCAAAATCAAACAAGGCGATACGGTTCTGGTTTCGGGAGCGGCCGGTGCGGTAGGCTCCGTTGTCGGGCAAATCGCGAAAATCAAGGGTTGTCGCGTGATCGGGATCGCCGGCGGTGAAGATAAATGCCGTTACATCACTGAAGAACTGGGCTTTGACGGCGCCATCGATTACAAATCTGAGTCCTTACACCCGGCTGTGCACAAGCTTTGCCCCCGTGGCATCGATGTCTATTTTGACAATGTGGGCGGTGAGACACTGGACGTGGCGCTGGCCCAGTTGCGCCTGAATGCACGGGTCGTCATCTGCGGCGCCATCTCGCAATACAACAGTACCACCCCGGTCAAAGGACCCGAGAATTACCTGTCGCTGTTAATCAACCGCGCCACCATGCAGGGGTTCGTGGTTTTTGATTTTGCGACCGACTACGCGAAAGCAGGCCGTGAGATGGGTCAATGGATGGCGGAAGGGCGTTTGCAAGCGCGTGAGCATATTGTCGAAGGGCTGGAAACGTTTCCCGAAACCCTGCTGATGCTGTTTGATGGGCGCAATCAGGGGAAATTGATCATCAAGGTGTAGATTGCCGGTCGGGAGGGATTCTCCACACTTCCACCTCAATCTCTGCAATATCCACCGGTTGTGAGCTTACCCAGAGCACCAGGCGATAGCCATCGGTGAAATAAGGGTCTCCCGTCAGATTTCCGCGCGGTTGATCCAGGGAGGCCGCATCGACACCACCGAGGTAGGCAATCCTGGCTAAAGCCTGGGCGTAGGCCAGGTTCTCCAGCAGATATTCGCGGGTTTCATCAACATCCGGATCAATTTTGTGCGTGGTGATGGTTTTTTTTGTGAAACGAACGCCGATATCACGGCTGATCTGGCCCAGCCAAACCGGTATTCCCTCATAGCGGTAAGGCGCCAACCACAGCCGCAGGTGATTTCGCTCATTAATATTTTCACGGGCTTTCTGGAAGGCGACATCCTGTCCTCGACCAAACACGTAAAGGGCGCTGATGGGTGAGTAGCGGTACTCACTTCCGCCGATAAACGAAGTAATGGTTTTCCAGGATGAGCCCTTGTAAATGGTTTCTGTCTCATCCCAACCGGCGCGGATAAAGGCATAGTAGATATCCTCTGGATTACCAATCAAAACCAGGTTGATCGGGTCTCCTGAGCCTTCGCCTTTCTTGTCAGTGACGCAGCAGGGTTGTGCTTCAATTTGTTCGATCAGTTCATCGGTGGAAAGGTCCCGGACTGTTGCAGGAGGGTACAGGTTTTTCCAGTCCACATTCTGGTGGTCCAGCCTGAGTCCGGGCACCGGGATGAAAAACGTAAAAGCAGACAACCCGGAAGCGCCAATTACATCGACATTGAAGGATTTGGTGCCCTCGTCGAGTTGGCTGAATATGAAACCACTGCGTTGCTCCCCGGGCGGCACGGTATTTCCCATGCCGGCTTTGAAAAAGAGCCGGTTTGCCGATGAGCGCCTGTCACTGATTTTCTGGTCTTTCAAGTCCAGATTAGCAGCCTCTATCGGGGTGTAATATGCAGGGTCCAGACCGACCGGCAAGAACGAAACGAATTCATCGCGATTGTTCTCAATTTTCAGCCATACCGGTTGCACTTTTCGGCGATACAGCGGCGACCTGAAAATCTCCTTGCTTTCTTCTGCGCTGGGCACAGCGGCGGTTACACGAATGCCGTTTTCTTCCTGGGTTTGCGCACGATCCAGGTAACTGCCTGCAAAAAAATCACTGTTTTGTGGGGTTGAGGAACAGGATGAAGTAAACAGTAAAGCGATGATTGCGATAGTGACAATTCGCAGTACAAAGTGGACTCGGAAGAGGGGCAGGGTATTCATCGATTCAAGGGCGGATCATCCAGATCCATATGCCTGGTTTCGAGCATCGAGATAGGCTCTGGGGATAACCAGAGTATGGTTCGATAGCCATCGCTGAAGTACTCGAGACTGTTGAAATCGAAACGGGCACTTTCCACGGAAACAGCCCCTTCTCCTGCCAGCCAGCCCACTCGTTCCAGGCTCTGCGAGTACCAGATATTCTGCATCAGGTAGTCACTGCCATCGTCCACATCGGGATCAATACGTGCTCCAAAAATAGCTTGTTCCAACGGGGTTTTTTGACCAATAAAATGAATCAGTTGCGCCAGCCATACAGCTTTACCGTCTATTTTCACGGGCGCCAGCCACAGATTCAATTTATTTCGCTCCCGATTACCCTGTCGCTGATTTCTAAACACAGCGTCCGGTACCCGACCAAACAGATACTGTGCATTTGCCGTTTGTTTCACATCCTGCGCTTTAGCGGACTCGTTCCATCCGGCCCGCAAAAGTACCTTCAGAAGGTCAATGCCCGGTGCGATAATAACGATGCCGACCGGTAAACCCGCCTCGCTGCCAGATTGATCCATACTGAACCAGGGCAGGCCATCCAGAGCGGTACGTACATCGGATGCGGCGTAATCGCGTATTTCCGAGTGATCGTAGAGCGCATCAAAACGGACACTCTTATAATCGGGAGTAAAACCCGGCATGGCTATGAAAAAGGCGAAAGTCTGATCTTCATTGGCACTGAAAATTTCGACATCAAAACTCTTGGTTCCCGGGCTCGCATGGGTGAATACGTAACCTGAGCGTGTTTCACCCGCAGGAATCTGCCGCGGCATGGCGCTGCGATAAAAGCGTCGTTCCATTTCCGAACGGGCTTGCTTGCTAAACCCCTTTCGATGCATGTACGCCACTTCCAGGGGCGAAAAATAGTCATGGTCCACGCTTGTCGGAGCAAATCGAATCCGGTTCGTGCTTTCATTTTGGATTTCGATCCAGACCGGCTGGATGCCGCGCTGGTATATCGGGATGCCAAAAATAGCCTGCGCCTCATCTTCGCCGGGTACGGATGCCGAAACGGTAATATGGCCTTGTGTTTGAGTCACTGCACGATCCTGAAGGGGGAACGATTTCGTGCTTTCGTAGTGATAAGACCGGGTGGCGCAAGCAGAAAGGAACAAGACGAGCGAGATAAAAACGATGCGACCAGCGGACATGAGTAGCCGAGATATCGTGCTGTTTATATGCAGGATTGGACCAGTCACCACACTAGTTTAAGGCCTTCCACAGGCTTCCGCTATTGAAACGGGCAAACTATCCTTGTAAGAGGCCGCTTGCGGCCGACCAGTCAAGCTGACTGCCCCAGTCGGCCGCAAGCGGCCTCTTACAAAATACTTTTGCCCATCGCGCTCAAAATCAACTGCAGGGCACGCTCCGCACTGATGTTGCCATCATCTAAAAAAGGATTTAATTCAACAACTTCCATAGATAACAGGCCGCCGTTATCCGCGCAATATTCAAGTAGAAGATGAGCCTCACGGAAACTGACTCCGCCTGGAACCAGCGTACCCGAACCCGGAATAACCGTCGGGTCACAGCCATCGACGTCGAAACTGATGTGAAAGCCTGCGGTGCCGTCATTGACGATTTCCATAGCACGCCGGGCAACAGCAGCCATTCCGTGTTCATCAATTTCACGCATAGTGAAAGCGTGTATCCCCGAATCCCGGATGATCTTGCGTTCACCGGCGTCGATATCACGGATGCCGATCAGGGCCACATTTTTCGGCCTGACTTTGGGGCTGAAGTCGAGGATATTCTTCAGGTCATCGTCACCTTTGCCCAATAAATGCGCCAGGGGCATTCCGTGGATGTTTCCGCTGGGTGAAACACCGGGTACGTTCATGTCGCCATGTGCGTCAAACCAGATCAGACCGCTATATGCGTCACGCTCTCGACAAAATCCTGCCGTTCCCGCAAAGGTTCCCATGGCAATCGAGTGATCGCCACCGAGCACCAGTGGAAAAGCACCTTCCTGCAGATGACGTTTCACCTCCTTGGCGAGCTGTGTGCATACTTCGAGGATTTCCTGCTTGAAACGTACCTTAATGTCCGCTGCGGTGCGTGTTTCCATCGCCGGCGCCGGAATATCGTCTTCGTGCGTTACGGAATAACCTAGGCGGCTGAGTTGAGAGTCCAGTCCCGCGATACGTAAAGCAGAGGGCCCAACGTCGGTACCACGGCGACTGGCTCCAAGATCCAGCGGGACACCTATGATATGAATTTCGCGATCAGTAAATTTTTTCATGGCGACATCATATTCCAGCCTTGCCGGATAAAGCGAACGTGAATATAGAAATAACATGAGGTAATGATTATATGATGATGATATAAAAGCCTATATTGCTGTCTATTAAATTAATCGGACGGAGTAGAACACATTTGCAGTGAAACGACACACATCTATCGATGTATTCGAGATACAGGCCGTTTCAAGCAACTATTTAACATAATATACAGTTGATGCCCTGGGCCAGGACCTGGGGAAGTGTGATCAAAAAAGGAAGGGCAGCAGCTACGGCACTTTTAAAACGTGCAAAGGTTTTTCGCAATGCTTCATCCTTGGCACTCATGATAAGTACATCTGCTACTACATCAGCGGGATCGAGGCCGGCAAGGACTGCCAGCTGGTTGGCGTATTCTGGTTTCGGTAAGTCGCGTCCTTTTCTCCATTTCCAAACAGCTCCTTGAGTGACACCAAGTTTTTTTGCAAGCTGATTGTCTGACGGTATGTTAGCGACTAATTTTGCTTGGTCTAGAAGGTTTTGAATTTTCATGTAGATTCTCCGAGTAGTGGATTATTTAATTTTCTTTTTCCACTTATTGCAGTTGTTATCTTGAAATTTGTCTTTGGCTTTTCTGCGTTGTTTTTTCCAGTACTCCATTTCGTATCCTGATCCACCACGTCGACGTAGATCATCATAATAAGTTATTTGGTCTTTGAGTTGTTGGCATGATGATAGAGGTAATGATGGTTTTTTCGCATATGAAAATGTTGGGTTGAACAACAATACAAGTATTGAAATTAAGATCAGCAAATTCCCTTTATTCACTAAATTGACCTCCTTTTTCTTGCACATACTATGACTCATAGTTGTATACGACTTCAAGTAGTGATAAAGTTACGATCTTAAGTAGTAATGGAGTTCTGCCATGATCACAACCAAACCAGTTAAACCAGACCAGGAACAACACCTTCCTGATTTCTTCGGCATACCAGAGCACTTAATGGATTCGCCACCCGATCAACCGGCAGGGGCAGAACATCAGACGGGGGCTGTAATGGCTATGTCTGATCCTCTGCCGGTTCTTCCTGATCATATGAATTTGTCATGTAATCCGGATCAAATGGAATTGGCAATGAAATGGTGATTTCATCCTGCCAGTTCAGCACTATTTCCCTGTTTTTCGTTTTGTTCTTGGCGACAACGATAGCCGTATACTTTGCCCTGGCTCGCATCCTGCGAGCCGAGCCGAAGGCGTCACCCGCTCTTGATGATGATGATCAATCGGAGTGGGGTGTCTAATTCCATGTTTTCGGTCAGTCAGAAAAACTATCCTCTCCTGCTGACCGCTCTTTTTTCTGCTTCTGATCTTTTGATTTGTTATCAGTGTGAAGAAGCGGTTGTTTATTTGTTTGCTGATGGTCGGTGTAAAGATTGCACTCGGGTAGATGAAGATTCACCTTTTTTGTTTGGTTTTTCTGTTTTTGATATTTTTCAGCGTTCAATTTTTGATCAGCCCGCCCTACTAACAGCGGGCTTTAGTCTCATGGGTGAGACTTTCTGTATAGTTTTTGACCAGTTTGGGTCGGAAGATGCTTGACTGGCTGACGCTCAAAACCGATATATCTAACCTATCGGATTTTACAAGAGAGCGGTTACGGGCCAGCCAGTCTCGCATCCTCTGTATTGATCCTGACGGGGCGGTGGTTTGGGAAAAATCCGGCCGAAAAAGCGTTCGTTCTGACTCCCACCAGATCACTATGGAAATGGGCGGGGATTTGATTTTGTACGGATCACCGGCGCGGGTTGGCCTGGATCGAGTTGATAACGTGTTCGGGTCTGGTGATCCAATCGAGTGCGCTACCAGGATGATTAATTTTGTATCCGAAGTGGAAGGCGTTGATCTGCCGGATTTCCGTTTGTGGGATTGTACTCGAATGGACGTTACCCACAATTACCACCTGGGCGATAAAGCGAACGTTTTAACGGCGCTGGAAATGTTGCGCCATGTCGAGGGGGGGCGGTATCAAGTCCAGACCAGTGCGGAAACTGTGTATTGGTCAAAAAAGTCTACAAGGCGTACAGGCAAGGCATATTGCAAAGGCGCTCATATGGAGTACATGGCGAAGCGGGGAAGGGCGTTTTTAACCAGTGAAGAAATGGCAGCGGTGCAAGGTTTGCTCCGCTTGGAATTGACATTGAAAAGGCATTTTTTTAAGCGAACAATTGAATGTAAGTGGTGGGAGTTAAGTCAACGGGATTTGGAAATGGAACATGAACGGTATTTTGGTGAATTGGTGGGCAAAGTGGAAATAAACGAAATGACAGACATGAGAGAAGCCTGTGTCCAGGCATCGGAAAACCTGGGTTGGACACCTGGACAGGGTAGGGCTGCATATATGTCCTGGAATTGTATTCAGGCTGTGGGCTACATGGTGTGGCGGTCGGATACACCGAAAGCAACGTTCTACCGTCACAGAAAGATTTTACGGGAAGCGGGGCTTTCGTTCGCGGATTTTCGCGCCCGCAATGTAGTACCGATTCGGCGGCGTCGAATCGTTTTGGGACAGCCTGTAAGAAGTTGGGCTGAATTGAGAAAGGTTGCATAGGAGCAAGTGTAATGTTTGGTATTGATAGTGAAGGTGTGATTGAGGAAATCAACTCGAAAACAGGCGAAGTCTACAGAAAACAGTGGGCCTATTTTGTCCAGGATGGTGTGAAATTTCCATTTCAGATCGGCCTGGGAAAAAATGCGCCGCATCCGAAAGGCACGTATCAGCTGTCTATGCGCGGGTTCGGCACGAATCGTTATCATCGCCTGGAACTCAATTTTGTGGCGTTCGAGCCGATGATTGCTGAGGTCAAGAAAACGGCGTGAAGTTGCTGATTAAAAAGTTCGGTGTACTGGTTGCAATTGCAGCCGGTACACTTTTGCCGGTAACGGTTTATTCAGCGGTTCCACAAGAAGTTTTTCTGAGACATGATCAGCTTGAGTACTTGGTACTTTTCGCGTTTATAGCGCTTATGCTAATCCTGTTTTTTATCGGCTTTTTGACCGGAATGAGAAGGTAGAAATGGTTGAATTGTTACCAACAATGCTTGAGGTTATCAGCTACGGCCTCACAGCTTGGGCGCTCGGTTATGTTGCTGCACGGAAAATTGTTATTTTCATGCAGGTAATGGAACGGGTGTCGTAGTATCCAAAGTGTAGTTGAAAAACGAGGAACTGATGTGAATCGAGCTCTGAGTTTTGCCAAGCGGCATATTGCCGTTTTCATGGTGGCCTGTTTCGTCGCGGTCGCTTCTCTGCCGGTACAGGCAGCACTTCCGACCGAAGCTACCGCCGCGTTTACATCGCTCGGTACTGACGCAACTGACATGATCGCCGCAGGTTGGCCGATTGTGGTCATTGTGGTGGGTGGCTTGTTGGTCATCAAGCTGTTCAAAAAGGTCATGTCGAAGTCCACATAGGACAATGCATGACCGTAGAACAGCGGGGAACGTTGGCCTGGGGCTTACTTGGGTCAGCGTTTTATTTCTTTTTCTCGCTTCGGGTTCTGTATACGCATCTGGCAGTGATACTCATTTAACCGAAGCCGAGGCAGCTACCCATTGCTCTCAGGATTCCAATACCTGGATGGCGTGGATTAGTGGCATTGGTGCTACGGGTTGGACAGCGTGGTGTGATCGTATGACAGGCCCCGGTGCCACACCTAACATGAATCCGCCTGTTATGGGTGGTTGGAAAATATCTAGGGCTTACATGGGTTCTCCGCAAGGTGATAAAAGCATAAATGAACCGGGTTTTACTTATCATTATTTTGAAATTGAAACACCTCAGGATTGTCAAAGTGCTCCGACTTATAAACAAATTTTTCATACGTTGGAACCGCCGCCCATGTGTATGCCTAATGGCTGCCAATATGACGCTGGTACTGGTAGTTGTGATCAGTTAGGCACGTGTATCTTTAATATTTCTCCAACTGGGAATTTGTGTAACCCTGGCGATACGCCTTATCCGATGGATGAAGACCCTGATACCCCTCCGCAGTGTGCGTTGAATCCTGATACCGGCGCTCTTGCTTGTGATTGTTCTGTTGATCCGTCGCAGCCGTTTTGTCTGCCTGATGATTTGCCTGATGATGATTTACCTAATGGATGCACTAGGGATGATGTTCGGCATGTTTTGATCTGTGGGCCGAATGAATACCCATTACCTGGTTATGATCCAGATCAGACACCGGGGGACAGTCCGATACCTGGGGACACGGACGGAAACGGTGTTTGTGATGTAGGCGAGGACTGCGAAAATTCTAACGTTCAAACTGGTCTTTTGCAAAAAATATTAGATTCGTTGCTTGGGACAGGTATCACGATAGGAACCAATCCAGAGGATATGTTCGAGAAAAAACAGGCATTGTGGACAGCTGAAAAAGTCAAAATAACTACCAACATGAAACAAGGTGCTGAGGAAGGCGAAGTAGGTAGTGCTCATGCTGGTGCCGGTTCTGATGCCGGGTCATCCTTGGGATCGGTAATAATGGGCGGTACATCTTGCCCGGCCGTAGATATTACTTTGCCGTTTGGTGGTAGTTTTACGCCAGATGTGAATAAAATTATTGGGCCTATTCGTGGCCTTAATGCGTTTATGATTTGGGTCTGGGTTTTGTATTCGATTTACCTGGGCGTAATGCGGATGGTGAGATCATGATTCCTTTATTGCTTGGTATTCTTGGCGCGTTGGGTGTTGATGTTGGGATGGGCTTCCTGGTCATGGCCCAACGAATGGCTATTCGTTTTGTATTGGTGATTGCTGCTGTAGCGGCGTTCCTTTTTGCTTATAACGCGGCGTATACCATTATCAAAGTTCTGGCTGATACTGCACAAACTCAAGTGCTTTCTGAGGTTAACGGTACTCAGATTGGCAGCGATGTTCTTGCCTGGGGATATTGTTTGATGCCGGCATCAACCGCCGAGGCGTTTTCTGTACTTTTTTCGGCTTATGCTTCTATGGCAATGCTGAATTTCTATTGGCAAGTCATTCGGATGAAAACCACCGGATTTTAAGCCGTGTCTGTATTTATCGTTACCGGCAAACTGGGTTCGGGAAAAACCCTTGTTGCTGTCGGTCTAATCCGCGATGCACTTATCGAAGGTCGTAAAGTTGCCACAAATGTAGATTTGTGGCTGGATGAAATGCTTGGCTGGCAAAACAAAAAAGCTGAGGTTTATAGGCTACCAGATCAGTTATCGGCAAAATCTTTCCAGGACATCGGCGGCGGAAATGATCATATTGAAGTCGTACGCGGTCGTAATATCTACGATGAAAAGAAGAATGGTTTAATCGTCCTGGATGAAGGTGGGTTGTCGATGAATTCCCGGGATTATCGGGAAGAAGGCCGAAAAGAATTTATTAAGTGGTGCATCCATTCCAGGAAGCGTGGTTGGGATATTGCCATCATCGTCCAGCATTTCGATACTTTAGATAAACAGATTCGCGATATGTTTGGTGAAATGGTTGTTTATTGTATGCGGTTTGATCGTTTGCGGCTGCCGTTCATTGGTGGATTACTTCAGGCCGTGGGCCTGGGTGGGAACATGGCTCAGGTACACATGGCGGTGTGTAAGTATGGGAGTAAAAGTGATTCTCCGGTAGCCTGGAGAAAAACATTCAGGGGCCGCGATTTGTGGTTCTCTTACGATACCAGGCAACAGTATTTTCCATCGGATGGTGAGGCGGTTTATCAATTGTTGCCGCCGTATTACACAAAAGGAAGGTACAAAGATAAAAAGGAAGCCTATCAAACGTTATTGAGGGAAATCTATGATGAATATCTTGGCATCAAAATGGGGAAGGTACTTGTTTTTTTTTCGGCCATGATCCTGGGTATATGGATCCATTCGAAATGGGTGGGTGATGAAACGCTTGTTAGGGATCCGCAGCAGCAAAAACAAATACAGAATAAAAACAATAAGATAAACGATTATGAAAATGGTTTTTCTCTGGAAGAACTGTATCCTGATGAAGAATACGTTGATGAAAATGCGGTTGAAATGCCTGAGAATCCCTGGTTATCGGCGTACATATCAACGTTCTTGCAGGTGGGCAATGGTCAATCTGTTTACAAATTTCGGTCTCGGGGGTTCGCGTTGCCGCGTCCAGTGGGTGCGGCGGTCATTGGGCTTTCTAAGTGTCACGCCGTTGTGAAGTTTGACGGTCAGGAGTTCCATGTCTTTTGTCGATGATATCCCTACCTGGGTCAGAGGTAAAAAGATACCCGCAATTTATTGCGGGTTCTTTTTACAGGATGTCCCGATATTGGGTAATACCAGAGTCAGGGGTGTGTTATTTTATGCGCTTAGAATTGATCTGAGGCGGTCGATATTTTGAAGGAATTGGTTAATCGTCCGGTTTTGGCCGTTTGAACAGGATATCTTTGTATTCTCTCATTTGTCGCCAGAAAAAAAACGCATATTGTGCCAGTTCGGTGGTTTTGTCGCCTTGTGGTGATACCAGGTACTCATCGTCGAAGTACCATCCTTGCCAGTGTCTTTTTTTAGCTTCCATGCTGTTTCCCCTTAGAAATTGATCAGGTATTCACTAGGACAAATTGTCCTGAAAGTGTCCCGTGGGTAGTTGTGGTCTTTCAGGGGGATTGTCTCACATGGTGTGTCGGTCGGTTGTATATTCAATATTGCTTATTTTACATAATATACATTATACGCATATAGCGAAGTACAAAAACCCGCGAAATTTGTAATAGTTCCGGGGAAGGTGACGGTTAGCTGGTTTCTTCCATGTAGATCGACTTGCCCGGCAAGGCAAATTTAGCGCCCTGATTCTGAACAATTTCCATTATTCTGAAATTCAGATCCTCGCCTATCTCAAGAGATTCAGGGAAATTGGTAGTTTTGAGGAAGCAATGTACTTTAATCAGGATGGCGTCATCGTCGAATTCGGTAAAGCGGACGCGCACGGGGTCATCATGGACTCTCTCGTGGTTCTCGAGCATTTCCCGAATGTCATTGATAAGCGCACGTAGCTGGTCTGCTGTGGTGTCATATCGCAAGCGTAATGTCGGCCAGAAACGAATCTTTGTGCGTGCTGCAAAATTCTCAATTTCAATGTGAGCAATGCGTGCGTTGGGAATATGCACCAGGGTGTTGGTCAGCGTGCGTATCCGCGTGTTTCTCAGGCCAATGTCTTCTACTTCACCGACAATAGTCCCGTAGCGGCACAGGTCCCCTACCCTGATCGGCGCCTGGGTAAACAGGGTCAGGGCGCCCATCATGTCCTCCAGTGGCTTTTGCAGCGCCAGGGCCAGGGCCAGGCCGCCCACACCGAGGCCGGCCAAAAGAGTACTGATATTGACCCCGATGTTATTCAGCCAGAACAATGTGCCCATCAATACCACCAGCATTCGCACGAAGGTGGTCATGGGCTGCATCAATTTCGCCGCACCGGGTCGACCGAGTTTAGTCAACTTTTCCTGCTGGTGTTTCTTGAACAGGGAAATAATGGTCCACATGGCCCAGACCAGAACCAGGGTGATCAGGGTTTTAGCTTCCATGATTTCCTGGGCTTTGGTGCCTATACCCAGTCTGGCAATGGTAAAACTGACAAGAGTCAATATGGCCACGGCCACCATCGGACCGGTCATGACCTTGCGCCACAGTGGATAAGTGGGGCTGGCGGGAGAGCTGAACAAGCGCGTCAGCAATAGACCCAGAATATAAAATATAGGCCAGCTCAACAATACAATAACGATGATAATGAACCACTTGAAAGCTTCGACCCCGAGAAATGATGCATCTTCCGGGAACCAGCCGCGAATACGTTCAATAGCCGGCGGATAACTGAATTCGTCATAGAGTTCCGGAATCAGTGCAACACTGCGGTTGGAGAGCTTCCATATCAATTCACCGTCGCCACGGGGTACGTGCTGCATCCAGATCGGCACGTTGCCATCGTGGGTCTTGATAACAACCAACTGGTCGCGGTAGTCCGGCAGGCCATCGCCCTTCACGCCATCCGGGTTGTCACTCACGGTGTAATCGTCCAGCCACACTGCACGCGACAGCACATGGTTTAATTGCCGTGCCAATTCCGGACCACCAATTGCCTCTGCTTCTTGCGGAAGATTTCGCAGGTCCAGGTATTCTGCTGCTTTTTCAAAATCAAACTCCGCGCAGGCCTGAAGGAATCCAATGATGCTGCCGCGCGGCGTACCGCGGTTTAGCGCGTCCTCAGGGCCTTGATTGATCGCCGCCGCCGTCTCCACTTTTTCGCCGGATATTTTTTCCAGGGCCAGCGCCGAACTATTTACCAGCAATAGAAAAACCAACAGTGAAAAGCAAATATTTTTATTTATTTTCATTATCTTGTTTCGGTGGGATTCAACCAGAACATGAAGAGTTTGTAGCCCAAAGCGAGGATTACCGCACCGATAAACAAGCCGATAATGCCGGACAAAATCATACCGCCGATGGCACCCAACAAAATCACCAGCATCGGAGCATCTACGCCACGTCCGAGTAGCATGGGCTTGAGAATCGCGTCACTGAAGCTGACCAGCAGCGAGTAAACGAGGAATATCGTAGCCGGTAAGGGTTCAGCCGTTGAAAATATCCACACCGCGATCGGGCCCAGCACCAGCAACGGAGGTAACTGCATAATGGCCAGCAACAGCACGATTGCCGCCCATATTCCGGCACCGGGAACATCCATCACCAGCAAACCGATTGCTGCCAACAGCGTCTGAATGCAAGCCACACCCAGTACACCTTTGGCAACACTTCTGACCGTGGCAACTGCAAGGTCAGTGAAATTGGCGCCCTGCTCTCCCGCCAGGCGATACCCTACCGCCCTGAAGGATTTGTAACTGGTCCGTGCTCCAACCATGAAAACACCGGCAATAATGATGGAGATTGCAAACCCCAGAATACCCATAGTGGTGCTCGCCACTGTACTCAGCAGCCAACTGCTGAACGCCCTGACCTGCCCGGAATACTTGTGAAGAGTCTCCTCCAGGTTGTCTGCAGCATCGCTCCACAACTTATGAACATCTTTACCGATAAGCGGCCACTCCGCGACTTTTTCATTCGGCGGTGGAACGGTTAGTGTTCCCGCTTCCAGTCCGGCCGCGAGCTTTTGCGCAGTTTCTATACTGGATCCCGTCAATGACCAGGTGGGAGCGATCAATATGCTGAGTCCAATCAGTACAATAAGGGTGGCAGACCACTTTTCACGCCCCCCTATTTTGCTGCTTAATTTCTGTTGCAACGGATAGAGGGCAACCGCGATGATTGCAGCCCATGTCACCAGCCCGATAAACGGGTAGATAATTTTCAGGCACCAGCTGGCGAGCAGGAAAATCAGCCCGATCTGGATGGCGGCCGCCAGTGATCTGCGCACAAAGGCCTGATCTTCAGAAGCTTGATTTGCTGTGCTCATAGTGAATTTCCCCTGGTGAAGCGTTGCGAACAGTCACGGTGCTGCCACCGCGCCGACAACTCTAATTCCTTCGGTGGTCTGTTACCAGTGCGGTTCCAGAAAACCATACTGCTTTCAATACCACCGCTCACTTTGGTAGCCTACAGCATATGAAATCCATTCTTTTTGTTTGTCTGGGCAATATTTGTCGCTCGCCGACTGCGGAGGCCGTGTTCAAAAAGCTCGTTTCCGATGCGGGAAGGTGCTCCGGATTTGAGATCGATTCGGCGGGAACCGCCGCCTACCACACCGGAAACAGGGCTGATCATCGCATGCGATCCGTAGCAGACAAACGGGGATACCGGCTCGATAGCATTGCGCGGCAGATCAACCCCGCTGACTTTGACCACTTTGATCTGATTGTCGCCATGGATGATGCAAATTTTCACGATGTGTGTGCACTGAGTGCCGGTTCGGGGGCGGAGCTTGTGCGTATGTGTGATTATTGCCAGGTGTTTAATGTAAGCGAAGTTCCCGATCCGTACTACGGCGGAGAAGCGGGTTTTCATGAGGTGATTGACATCCTCGAGGATGCGTGTGCGAACCTGCTGCGACAGAGTTGAAGATTGATAATGCAGTGATCACAGACTACCCCTCTATCCTCGATACGCTCAATCGCGGTGCACCTGTCAAGCTGACGGGAATCACTGGTGGGTGTATCGCAAACGCCCGCATAGCATGCTTTGCAGACGGCTCCGAAGTTTTTGTGAAAAGCGTACCGGAAGTGTCTGGAATGTTTCAGGCTGAAATGTTTGAACGTGAAGCAGAAGGTCTGTGTGCTCTGGCCAGGGCTGCGGCCATCCGCGTGCCGCAAGTACTTGCGGTTAACGAGCGGACACTGGTGCTGGAAATGATCCGGCAAGTGCCGAAGAAGCATGATTTTTTTGTGGCTTTTGGTCACAACTTCGCAAAATTACATCAGCATCGGGGTAAAGCCTGTGGCTTCAAGCACGATAATTTCATTGGTTCCACCAGGCAGCTGAACGAACCTCTGGACGGCCCGTGGAGTGAGGCTGCTGATGATGGATCCACATGGCCTTTGTTCTTCATGGAACGTCGTTTGCGCTTCCAGGTACGCCTGGCGCTAAACAAAGGCTATGACAGCGATCTTGGGCACATGCTGGATCGGGCTGAGCAGCGGATTATGGAACTTCTGGCTGCAGCGATTGAGCCTCCCGGCCTGCTGCACGGTGATCTTTGGAGCGGCAATTTTGTGGTGGATGATCGCGGCGAAGCCTGCCTGATCGATCCCGCCGTTTATTACGGGCATCGGGAGGCTGATCTGGCGATGACACGGCTCTTCGGAGGTTTCGATCCATCGTTCTACACGGCTTATGCCGAGGTCTGGCCCCTGGCCCCTGGGCATGAAGAACGCCTGCCGCTCTATCAGCTTTATCACCTTCTGAACCACTTGAACCTGTTCGGCGGAGGGTACTTCGATCAGAGCAAGCGCATTTTGCAACGCTATGCGTATTAGGACCTGTTAAGCGACTGCGTTGACGAAGTGTGGTCGATTGCCCTGCTAAACCAGAGTAAACACGCAAAACCCAGGGTCATCGCTACCCCAACCCCCACCAGACCCCGCCACTGCCAGTGATACAGGAACCACCCGGAACCCAAAGCTGCGATGGCCTGGACGGAAAACACCAGGAAATCGTTGACGGACTGTACCCGAAAGCGTTCTTCCGGCCGGTAGCCATAAGGCAGTAGATTGGTGCCGCTGAGGAACAGGAAATTCCAGCCGATTCCCAACAGGACCATGGACAGCCAGTAATGAATAAACCCAGTATCGATCAATGCAACCCACAGACAGGCCAGGTAGATAGCCACCCCGGCCCATAACAAACCCCTCAGACCGAATTTACCGAACAGCCAGGCAAAGATCAGGGATGGGAGATACATCGCCACGATATGTGACTGGATGACGGATTTAGTGGCCTCCAGACTGAGTCCTGAATCATTGTGCATGCTGATCGGCGTGGCGGTCATTACAAGCGTCATAACGCCATACGCCAGAGCCGAGGAGCAAATAGCGAGAATGACCGGCGGTGAGCGCAGAATTATTCTCAAAGGTCGCCCCTTGGATTGGTATTTGTAATTTACTACGGTATGGTCGTGGTGAAAGCTGATGATCACCAGGCCGACGGTGTAGCTACCTGCCAACAGCAGGAAAGAACCCGCAAATTCCGTGGCAAGCATATTCTGCCCGTAAACTGCTAGTTCAGGACCCACAAACGCAGATAGAATTCCACCCAGCAGCAAAACGGAAGTTGCTTTCGGCGCAAGCTCAGCAGAGACCAGTTCAAGGGCTGCAAAACGGTACTGGTGACCCGCTGCAGCCGACCAGCCCATCAGGAAACCGGCCAGGCAAAAACCTGAAAAAAGATTGAGGACCAGGCTGGCAGACGCCACTGCAGCGGCACAAATTGCGAGAAGCGCATAAACAATAAATACCGGCCGGCGGCCAAACCGGTGAAGCAATTTGCCAGTCGGTAGCGTCGAGGATGCAACACCTACGACACCCAGGGCGATGGGCAGAGTAGCCAGGCCCTCTGAAGGTGCAAACTCTGTTCCAATAATTCCGGCGATGAGAACCATCATTGAAACGCCCGCCATCATCAGGGCGTAGGCGAATACGAGGCGCCACACAGGAAGTGGGAGATTCCTCATTATTCCTGCGATTGTGTAAAAATGTCCAGCCGCCGTTACCGGCGGCAGCGTATATTCAACGGCTTACCAGTTGGCGGTAACGGCAAGCACCGGACCACTGTAAGTCAGGTCAACCTCACCCCGCCAGTCTGTTTTTTCAACACTGAGATTCAAATTGAAATACTGGTACGACAGGTCAAAACCAACGTGACGGAAAGCCTGGAAGTTGACCCCGAGCGAGGTATTCCAAAGCGTACCGTTATAGTCACCGATATTGGCGCTGATCCAGTCTACCCGGGTGTGGATCAACCATTTCCTGAAGGGGGAATAGTTATACCAGACGCCCACATTAGGCAGGGGCTGGCTCTTGTTTGCATCACCCCGAAAGAATTCTGCAGATTGATCATTGACTGCAATATCTCCTTCGACAAAGACATTCAGATCCAGGTTATGGATACCGATGCCTGCGCCAAAATCATGCTGTTTGTTTTTGATAAAGCTACGGCCCAAAAATAGCCGGGTGACTGCCATTTTCACACCGGCCCCAACAAATGAGCCCTCGCGGAAGACAACGTCCTGCCAGTCTATGTCCTCGGTTAATACGGCTTTGCCGCTTGCGCTGTTTTCAAAGTACTGCCCCCATAGCGACCATTTTCTGTCCCTGCCGAATTTCCAACGCAACTGACCATTGAATAAAGTTGACCTTCCATCGACACCCAGTTTGTCAATAAAATCTATTTGACTTTCGATCCCGTCGTTGATACTGCCGTTGGCCGAAATTTTAAAAGAGTTGTCTGAGTCAAATGCACCCAGCATCAGAGTAAAGTTATCTGAAAGTGCTGGATGATATTCAAAGTCCTGTGCCAGCAACGCACCTGAAAACATCCATACGAAAATGAATGTCATTGATAAAGATGTTCCCTTCTTCATACTATTTCTCCAAAAATCAAATTTTCAGGCCAACTTATTGTAAATATTGTGAGGTTAAAATTGTTTCATGCATCTTACCCCAATTGAATGGCTGGAATTAAACTAATGTGACAGAGAATGAGCGCTTCCCTGCATCGAATTCCATATCATAAATAGCGTCCAGACAGCCAGTATGACCAGTGCAAAACCAACAATGCGGCGTACGGTTTTGTCCTGCAACATGCTGGCTAGTGCCGGGGCTGCCAAAGTCAGCCCCAGCATGGCTGGCAAGGTACCGGCGCCGAACGAAAGCATGGTGACCGCACCGCCCAACAGACTACCGGTAGAAGCCGCCGTGAGCAGTATGGTATAGACCAGCCCACACGGGAGCAGACCCCAGCAGAGCCCGAGGAAAAGCCGCCCCATCCAGTCCCGGCGTTTGCTGGCACGCACAGCCCAGGGCAGGATACGTTTCCACAGGGCTGCACCACCACGCTCAATGAACCCCGTCCCCCGCCAGTTGACCAGGAAACGCAGGCCTACCGCCAGGATGAGCAAGGCCGTGAGTAGCCTCAACCACCGGCCCAGGGCGGTCCAGTCGCCGAGTGTTCCAAACACACCACCGGCCAGTAAACCTAACAGGGCATAGCTGAGCAGGCGCCCGGAGTTGAACTGGAAAGCCGGCGCGAAGTTCACGGAACGAGAATCACTCAAGCGGCCTGCCGGTGAAATTGCGCCAAGACCGGCGGCAATACCCCCACACATACCAAAACAATGCCCGCTGCCTAGCAGTCCGGCAAGAAATGCGGTGACCATAACGGCCGGGTCAAATGCCGTCATTTTTCTGCTTCCTTCCCATCATCACCTGCTTCTGACTGGTCCGGAGCGGGCGGTGGTTTCTCATCATCATCCAGCACAATACTCCAGCCCTGCGACTCCAGGTCCTCGAATTGCCCGGACCGGATGGCCCAGACCAGCGCCCAGGCAGCCACGGCTACCAGCATCAGGGCAAGCGGAATTAACAGGTACACCATGTTCATATGGAAACCGACCCCGGGTCTGGCCGATACGGGCCGAATACGGAGCGCGCCCTGTTGCGTACCAACCGGACGGCGTTTGCAACGACAATCAGGGAACTGAGCGACATGCCAAGTGCCGCCATCCACGGCTTGAGGATGCCGCTCATTGCCAGTGGCATCACCGAAACATTGTAGGCAACTGCCCAGGCCAGGTTCTGATGGATCAATCTGCGTGTCCGGGTCGCTATTTCACGAACACGGTTGACCAGCCCAAGGGAGTCGGAGGTGAGAATCAGGTCTGCCGCGCTGTTGGCCAGCTCCGCCCCCCCCTTAACGGTCATGGAAACATCTGCTGCCGCGAGTACCGGTGCGTCGTTAACGCCATCTCCAACCATTAGCACGGTATGACCTTGCTTTCCCAATTCTTCCAAAGCCTGTAACTTCATTTCCGGAGTTTGCCGTGCGCGCCAGTGTTTTATTCCAAGATTACCGGCAAGCTTCCCCACTGCATCTGCACTGTCACCAGACAGAATGATCACGGCCAAACCGGCTGCATCCAGATTCGCGATCGTTTTGGCCGCATCCTCCCGCAAAGCATCGCCATATTCAAAATATGCCAGCCAGCCGCTTTCGTCACCCAGCCAGATTCCATGATCTTTCGAGGTGGCTATGCTGCGGTCAATAAAACCGGGCCGGCCGATACGCCACCGGTGGCCTTCGACTTCCGCTTCCATCCCCTGCCCCGCCACGCTGCGCGGTAAACTTGCCGGGCTGCGGATTTCCACCTGATCAAACGCCCGCGATAGCGGGTGCGCTGAAAACGCCTCGATGGCCGCGGCAATCTGTGTCACCTGTTGCCGGGAGTAGCCGGGTCTTTGCGGATTTAAATGCACTGCCTTGATTTCCGGCAGACCGCGTGTCAGCGTCCCGGTCTTGTCAAACACAACCGTATCCACGCGGTTGAGCGCCGCCAGGCAGTCGCCGCGTGTCATCAACACGCCCTCGTCCAGCAAGCGTCGGCTGGCGGCGGCATATACAGCCGGCACCGCAAGCGACAGCGCACAGGGACAACTCGCCACCAATACCGCCAGCAGGGCTGGAAAAGCGCGCACTGGGTCCGTCATTTGCCAGAAGCCCCAACTACCCACGGCGAGCAGCAATACAACAAGGATGAAAACGGGCACCAGCCAGGCCGGTATGCCGAAGCTGTCCGGCCGCCTGGCCTGGGCCAACAACAACAATCTACCCAGGGCCGACACGGTTGTTTCGGGTCCAGCCGCAGTCACTTTGATCTCGACGGTTTGTGACAAGTTTATCGTCCCCGCGATAACTGAATCACCCGGGCGGCAAATCAGGGGGCGAGACTCTCCCGTCAGCAGAGCCTCGTCAACTTCGCTCTCACCGGCGACAATTTCGCCGTCAGCCGGGAATGCCTCTCCACCGTGAACACGAATCAAATCACCACTTTCCAAATCTGTCGCGGGTATCGTCTCTGCACCACCATTCGTCAGTCGTTCTGCCCATTCAGGCAACAATCGGGCCAGCGCGGCGCCTGCCTGCAGGTTACGGTGTCTCAGGACCATTGCGAGATATCGTCCCAGGGATAGAAAAAAAATAAACATGACGACAGAGTCGAACCAGACCTGCCCCTGCCCCCTGAAAAAGTTGAAACAACTGGCCAGGAATGCCAGGCCGATGGCCAGCGCGACCGGTACGTCCATTCCGGGACGGCGGGCTTTCAGGCTGTTCCAGGCGCCGGTAAAAAACACGTGCCCCGAATACAGCACCACCGGTAACGTCACCGCCAGGCTGACCCACTCCAGGAAACCCCGGGCGGCCGGCGACATACCGGCTGCATCACCGGCATACAATCCAACGGCATACATCATCACCTGCATCATGCCCAGCCCGGCGACACCGAGTCGTTTCAGAGCCTCCCGCCGTTCAGTCTGACGGGCCTGTTCTTCTTCGCTGGCCAGCGGAAGGTGGGGTTTGTAACCCAGTTCCAGCAAGGAAGCAGCCAGTGTACTGAGGCGGGTAAGCTGCGGATTCCAGACAATACGTGTGTAACCCGTAGCCACATCAACCTGTGCCGCGCTGACGCCGCGGTCAGCCTCCAGGCGGCTGCGGATCAACCAGGAACAGGCCGCACAACGGATGCCCTCGGTTTGTAACAATAGCTCCCGCTTACCGTTACCCAGTTCCGTTCCCCACATAGATTTGCGATCGTCACAGCCTCGCCAGGCTTCCACGACCTGCTGGATATTGTCATCGGCTGTTCGTGCCAGTGACTGCCTGAACTGATAGTAACGGCCCAGACCCGATGCATTGATTAATTCGGCTACAGCCTGGCAGCCTGTGCAACAAACCGGCTGGTCTTCTCCGTTACGGCTAACGGTCAGTCTATGTCCAGGGGGGATGGATTCACCGCAATGGAAACAACGGCACTCAGTGCTGTTCATTGTCCTCGTCAGAGCTTTGGCCCCCTGGCACCCGCTGTAAACCCGTTGTATACGAAGGCCTTAAATCTTCGACAATTTCGCTATATTCTTCTTCTTCGATGACCAGGTAATCCGGGTAAGTGACCGCCAGGTAGAAGGTATACCCGCTGGCGATAATGGTAAGCAGTGGTATGGCGATCAATACCCAGGGCCAGGGTTCCTTGTACCAGGGGCGAATATCCAGGCCGTCAGCCTGGGTCGGATTGTCCGATTTAATCGTATTCATCGCCCTGCCCCGTTCGTTTGTGTGGGTAATAGCATACGGGCTTTGACCAGACGTTGTATGGAAGAATCGTCCGTAGCCTGGAACAGCAACTGGAGGTTCTGGGTTCCACTTCCTGCTGAGGCCGGCATGCGAATGCGCATGGAAAAGTCGCCTACTTCCTCAGCCTCCAGTTCGAGTGGCCGGGAAAAATCGAACTGCACCGCATCATTATCGATCACGGTTAATTCATAGTGATGTGGTTTACGGTCCATATTGGTGATTTTGAGTGTGTAAACACTTTCGATCATGCCGTCAGGGAGTTCACGGTAGAGTACATTACGATCACGAATCAAATCAGCGCGTAGCGGTACACGGTGGGTCATTCCCCAGACGATGCCGGACACTATCACCAATAGCAGCGTACCGTAAACCCACATGCGAGGGCGTAACACGCGGGTTTCTTTTCCCTGCAGCGCGTGTTCGGTGGTGAATGAGATTAAACCGCGGGGATATTCCATCTTGTCCATAACCTGGTCACACACATCGATGCAGGCGGCGCAGGCGATGCAATCATATTGCAGGCCGTTACGGATATCGATTCCGGTTGGACAAACCTGGACACAAAGCGTGCAGTCGATGCATGAGCCCAGTTCGAGAGCAGCCGGGTCTGCCGACTTGCGCCGCCCACCGCGTGGTTCACCGCGCTTCTCATCGTAGGAGATGATCAGTGTATCCTCGTCGAACATGGCGCTCTGAAAACGTGCATAGGGGCACATATATTTGCACACTTGCTCACGCAGGAAGCCGGCGTTGCCGTAAGTGGCGACGCTGTAGAAAATAATCCAAAACGTAGCCCAGCCACCGAGTTCTAGATTTACGATATCGCCGCCCAGTTCCCTGATCGGCGTGAAAAATCCGACGAAAGTGAAGCCGGTCCAGGCAGCGAACACAATCCACAGCAACTGCTTGATGAATTTACGCATGATCCGATTTGCATTCCACGGCGACTTGTCCAGCTTGATACGCTGTGATCGGTCGCCCTCCACCCAGCGCTCGATCATCATGAAAGTCTCAGTCCACACCGTTTGTGGACAGGCAAAGCCACACCACAGGCGGCCGGCCAAAGCGGTGAAAAAGAACAGAGACAAACCGGCTACGATAAGCAAAAGTGCAAGGTAGACAAAGTCCTGTGGCCACAAGGTCAGGCCGAGAATATGGAATTTACGCGCCGGCAGATCGAACAGCACCGCTTGCTGTCCACCGATATTGAACCATGGAATGAGGTAATACAGACCGAGCAACAGCCATACCGCCAGCACGCGCAAGCGCGCAAAACGCCCCTTCACGTGGCGGGGATATATTTTGGGTTCCTTGAGGTACATCGACCGCTGCGATGACCGATTCCCGCTCAACGCCAGTCTCCTGTATCCAGGTCAGGGTTATCATCACCCGGATCCCTGAATTCAGTCGGGGGTCGGTCATCGTTGCCCCTGCTGTGCCCCTGCTGCGGTCCGGTCCGGATCATGAATACAGTTAGACTGCTGGCGATCAGGCTGACGATAAACAGAAACATAAAGCCGAGGCTATACGCCAGTTTGCGTCCCATTTCCCAGGGAAGCACCCAGGCATCATTCAAGGCATCCGGATCCATTACACCAAATATCACGAAAGTACCGACACAAGCTGCGAGGAACGCCACCCACAGGGCCGTACCGATATCCCGCTTGCGCATATTCCAACGCCCCTGCACTCCAGGGGCGCTGTTTTGCTCAGTCTGGTTCATATTTGATTCCGTTTGAGTTGGCCAGAACACATCTACAAAGCTGCATTCATGGAGCCGTGTAAATGCCGGCCGGAACCGCCTTGAAGGCGGCCTTGATCACTGACCTCCGGTATCTGAAAGACCTTTGACGTAGGCGGCGAGAACGCGGCGGCGTTGTTCGTTTATCAAGGACTTGTGTGCTGGCATTTTACCCGAGCGGCCCTTGCTGATAGTTTCTGCAAGGGTACTGGCGCTGCCACCATACAGCCAGATGCCATTGCTCAGGTTGGGCGCCCCCAATGCCTGGTTGCCGGTGCCATCCACCCCGTGGCAGGCGATGCAAAACATATTGAAGCGGGCTTTGCCTGCCATTGCCAGTTCGCTATCGACATTCTGCCCGGACAATTGCTGAACATAGGCAACCACTTCGTTAACGCCATCGTCTCCGCCCAGCGCTGCACCCCAGGCAGGCATGGCGCCAACCCGGCCATTGCTGATGCTGGTCAGAATCTGATCGAAGGAACCGCCATACAACCAGTCGTCATCGGTCAGGTTCGGGAAGCCGGGTGCACCGCGTGCATCCGACCCGTGGCACATGGCGCAGTTGTTTGCAAACAGGCGGCGACCGATTTCACCCGCTTCGGAGTCCGCCATCAGGGCCTGGGGATCCATGTCGCCGAAGCGCCCGAATACTGCCTGTTCAGTCGCATTTGCCGCCACAAGTTCGGCGTCATATTGCTTCAGTTGGGTCCAGCCCAGAACACCGGTCATATTACCCAGCCCGGGGTACAGGATCAGGTAGACAAGAGCAAGCACGATGGAGATATTAAACAGGTGCAACCACCAGCGCGGAAGAGGATTATTGAGTTCGGTCAGACCATCCCACTCGTGCCCGGTGGTTGTTTTGCCATCTTCCCGGTTCGATATGCCTTTGGTCCAGTACAACAGCCACCAGCAGGCCAGAATATTGACCAGGGTCAGTATGATCACAAACCAGTTCCAAAACGAATTCAACATGACTCACTCCGGCTATCAATTTCAGGAGCCTGCCCTTCATCTTCTTCCAGGGGCAGTTGGCTCAACTTGTCAAAAGTTTCCTTGCGTTTGCTGCTCCAGGCCCAGATAAAAAGACCCAGGAACGCGATCATAAGGGTAATGGTCAGGATGCCGCGAATGGTGTTGATGTCCATATTCAGCGTCCGCTCCTGGCGTGCCCCAGGGCCTGAAGATAGGCAATCACTGCATCCATTTCGGTTTTACCCTCTACATCGGCAGGCGCCGAATCAACCTGTTCATCGGTATACGGATCACCAAAGGCCTGCAAGCGCCGCATCTTCTTTTGAACCAGTTCCCCGTCAACCAGATTGTCTTTGAACCAGGGGAAACCAGGCATATTGGATTCGGGAACCACGTCTCGCGGGTTGGTCAGGTGAATTCGATGCCAGTCATCGCTGTACCGTCCGCCAACCCGGGCCAAATCAGGCCCGGTGCGCTTGGATCCCCACTGGAACGGGCGGTCGTAAACCGATTCACCCGCCACTGAGTACGGCCCGTAGCGCGCAGTCTCGCTGCGAAATGGCCTGATCATCTGGGAATGACAAAGGTAACAACCCTCGCGCACGTAAACATCCCGTCCCGCCAGTTGCAGTGCCGGGTACGGAACAATGCCCTTGATTGGCGTCCTGACAATATCCTGAAATACCAGGGGAAGAATCTCAACCGCACCACCGACCAGCACCACGAGCACGATGATGATGGCCATCAGGCTGATGTTTTTTTCCAGTTTTTTGTGACTTTCACTCATCTTTGCACTCCCATCACGCCATACCCGGTGCCGGCTCTTTCACAGGTATGTCCCGCACCGTTCCGGCAGCCATCGTCTTCCACATATTCCAGGCCATGATGAACATGCCCGACAGGAACATCAAACCACCCAGCAGACGGATGACATAGTACGGCTTGGTCGCTGCGAGAGACTCAATGAAGGTATAGGTCAAGGTTCCGTCATCATTGAATGAACGCCACATCAGGCCCTGCATCACACCGGCGATCCACATGGAAGAGATGTACAGGACGACACCAATAGTGGAAATCCAGAAATGGGCATCAATGGCCTTGATGCTGTACATTGTCGTCCCACCAACCAGTCTCGGGATCAATACATAGAGAGAACCAATGGTCATCATCGCCAGCCAGCCCAGCGCGCCGGAGTGTACGTGGCCGATGGTCCAGTCGGTGTAGTGGGAAAGTGCATTGACGGTCTTGATCGCCATCATCGGCCCTTCAAAGGTGGACATGCCATAGAAACTCAGCGCGACAATCATGAACTTGAGAATCGGGTCGGTGCGTAATTTATGCCAGGCACCGGACAGGGTCATGATTCCGTTGATCATTCCGCCCCAGCTTGGCGCCAGCAGGATCAATGAGAAGACCATCCCGAGCGACTGCAGCCAGTCCGGAATGGCCGTGTAGTGCAAATGATGCGGCCCGGCCCACATGTAGATCGAAATCAGCGCCCAAAAGTGGACGATCGACAGGCGGTAGGAATAAACCGGCCGCTCCGCCTGCTTCGGCACGAAGTAGTACATCATCGCCAGAAATCCAACAGTGAGGAAAAAGCCCACCGCGTTATGCCCATACCACCATTGCACCACCGCATCAACTGCGCCGGTATAGATCGGGTAGGACTTGGTCAGGGTGATGGGGATGGAAAGATTGTTGACGATATGTAACAAGGCGAGGGTCAGGATAAAGCCGCCGTAGAACCAGTTGGCGACATAGATATGATTGACTCTTCTCTTTACTATCGTGCCGAAGAACACAATGGCATAGGCCACCCAGACCACGGTAATCGCCAGGTCGATGGGCCACTCGAGTTCAGCGTATTCCTTGCCTTGCGTAATGCCGAGCGGCAGGGTGATCGCGGCGGACACGATGATCAGTTGCCACCCCCAAAACACGAAAGCCGCCAGGCGCGGCGCGAACAAGCGCACGTGGCAGGTTCGCTGGACCACGTAAAAAGAAGTACCGATCAGTGCGCAGCCACCGAAGGCGAAAATGACCGCATTGGTGTGCAGCGGCCTCAGCCTGCTGAAGGAGAACCAGGGTATATCGAAATTTAATTGCGGTAACCACAACTGGGCAGCGATAATGACGCCGACCAGCATGCCAACAATACCCCAGACAACGGTCATGACGACAAACTGCCGCACTACTTTATCGCTGTAGGTCATAAGTCTTTCCAAATTTTAGATTTTATTGGCGCCCAGATGCTCCGGGCGCACCCTCACCGGTCTCCTCTGCCAAGCCGGGTTCAGGCGGGTTTGGCAACCCATGCATTACACCAGCCTTTACCTGAAACGAGGCGGTTCTGGAAAATGCTGCAGGGACCATATTCAGCATCCGCCGCACCGGCAAACAAGGTGCAGTTATGACAGAACTGATTAGCTCCGGCGTCACCGGCACGCTTCGGGAATCTGGCCGTGTCCACGGTTGATGCATCCAGTTTATAACCCATGGCCTGGGCGAGCGCCTCGTCTTCGGTGACCTTGTCATCGGCCAGTAACTGAAGGGGAATAGCAGATAAGGCCAGCATGCCGCCACCGGCCTGCACACCCATTTTCAGAAAACCGCGTCGATCAATTGCTTTGTCTTTGTTCACTTCATATCTCCTCAAGAACACAATTTATACAATAGAACTAGCTATTTTGCCCTGCCGACAGGTCATTGAGCAAATTTACCAGCCCATCCTGGGGGAAAGGTTTATCCAGAAAATCACGCGCCCCCCTTCTGACCAGGTCAACGGCATCCTGCAGTACGATATCGTGACCGGTGAAAATAACCGGCAAGCCCCTGTTTTTGCAGTGTTCAAGAATTTCTTCAGGCCGGCAGTCTGGCAGGCTGGACTCACTGACTACGGCAAGTACATCCTGGTCTTCGATTGCCAGGGCCAATTCATCGAATCCATCCAGACTGTGGACCAGCCAGCCTTCGCTTTGCAGCAATAGTTCAAGTGCATCACGGACACTTGCATCCGGTTCGATAAGAACCACAACAGTTCTGCTTATTTGGCGACTGATTTGTGGGGCCGTGTTCATTTGATACTGGCAAAAGCCCGCTTGGGGATAAAGAATATATTCCGGGTGCATCACCCACATGCAGGCAAGTGCATATCCTGCTCATCGCATGATAACGGCTCTGTGCGATTCCATAATCAGGGAAATTACCTATTTTATATACAGCTTCACTACTGTCCCGTTAAATTATCAAACAAATTCAATTGGTTGCACATATCGTTCCCATCAGTTTTGTAATCGCAATTCGTAAGTATTTGTTCTAACGGAGTTTTTTCGAAAAGAGTCAGGCTCAGAATCTGTAGAATTGT
>JAJRRA010000032.1 GCA_024279945.1 Gammaproteobacteria bacterium | reverse complement strand
TCTTGTGTGTATCTAATCCAACGTACTTGCTAAACTTGTTCATGACCTGTCCTCCTCAATTGTGGCTCTGAGCCAAGGGATGTTTCAACCTCAGCTTAATCCACGCTGCTTGAGGTTGGGCAGGTCAATACATTATGTCTAGAATGGCATGATTCGGACAACAGTAAGCACAGTGAATCAATAAATGTACGCGCTTGAAGCCAGTGAACTGAGAAAAACCTATAAAAATGGTATAGACGCACTGAAGGGAATTACCCTCAAGGTTGAGGAAGGGGATTTTTTTGCCCTGTTGGGCCCTAACGGAGCCGGAAAATCAACGCTGATCGGTATTATTTCTTCGCTGGTGAATACCACCAGCGGCGAAACCCGCATCTTTGGCACCAGCGTGCAGCGGGAGCGCTCAAAAGCCATGTCCTTTATCGGGCTGGTACCGCAGGAAATGAATTTCAATCAGTTTGAAAAGCCGTTTGAAATCGTGGTGAACCAGGCCGGGTATTACGGGATACCACGCGATATTGCATTGCAGCGTGCCGAAAAATACCTTCGGAAACTGCAACTGTGGGGTAAAGCCCACGATATTTCACGGAACCTTTCCGGTGGCATGAAACGGCGCTTGATGATTGCCCGCGCGATGGTCAATGAGCCGCGGTTATTGATCCTGGATGAGCCCACAGCCGGTGTGGATATAGAAATTCGCCGCTCAATGTGGGAATTCATCTCGGCCATTAACCGCGCCGGCACGACCGTTATTCTGACCACACACTATCTGGAAGAAGCGGAGAGCTTGTGCCGTAACATTGCCATCATTGATCACGGGGAAATTATCCGAGACACCGACATGAAGTCCCTGCTGGCTACACTGGACGTAGAAACCTTTGTGCTTGATCTCAGGGAAACCGTTGAGCACTGTCCGCAGGTGGAAGGAATGGAGATTACGATCCGGGATGAACGGACACTGGAAGCTTCACTGCCCCGGGAAAGGTCTCTCAACAAGCTGTTTGCAGAACTCGAGAGACAGGGCATTCAAGTGCTCAGTATGCGCAACAAGGCCAATCGCCTTGAAGAGCTTTTCCTGAGACTGGTTGATAAAAACCACTATCAGGGTGAGGAAGCAGTATGAACGGGAGTTTGTGGCGGGTTGGATACTCAACCATCGTACGCAAGGAAATCACCCGGATACTCCGCATCTGGGGGCAGACCATCGTGCCGCCGATAATCACCATGTCCCTGTATTTCATCATATTTGGTGAGGTTATCGGTCGCCGGATCGGCGAGATCCATGGCTTTACTTTTATGCAGTATATTGTGCCCGGCCTGGTGATCATGTCTGTTATTACCAACTCTTACGGCAACATGGTGTCGTCATTTTTCGGTGCCAAGTTTGGCAAACATATTGAAGAATTGCTGATTTCGCCCTTGCCCAACTGGGTCATTCTGTCGGGATACGTAACCGGCGCGGTGGTCAGGGGATTGATGGTCGGTGCCATGGTGTTGGTGGTGTCTTTGCTCTTCACACGAATCCATGTGCAGCACCCTTTGGTGATGTTGTCGGTCATTGTGCTGACTGCCATTGTTTTTTCCCTGGCCGGTATGGTCAATGCAATTTATGCCCAAAAGTTTGATGATATCGCTATCATACCGACCTTTGTGCTGACCCCCTTGTCCTATCTGGGAGGTGTGTTTTATTCCATTACATTGTTACCGGAGTTTTGGCAGAAAGTTTCGGCGTACAATCCGATTTTGTACATGGTCAACGGTTTCCGTTACGGAATGCTGGGTGTCTCGGATGTGGGTCTGCCACATACCTATGTCGTCATTGTGACAGCAGGATTTATCCTGTTTACCTGGTGCATGGTGCTTTTACACCGAGGCACCGGATTACGAAGCTGAGGTAAGTTAGAATACGCCTGATTGATCAATTCAACCGTATTTCAGGAATCATTAATGTCAGAAGCTATTCAAGCCGAAGAAAAAGAACAGGCCCCGGTCAACTGGGCCGTGACCGCAGTTCTCGGATTAACCTTTTTAACAGCCATCACGGTAGTGCCCTGGTATGGCTTTGTTCACGGCTACAGCACCTGGAACTGGATCTTTTTTGGCCTGTTCCTGGCCATGAACGGCATCGGCATCGGCAGCGGCTACCATCGCCTGTGGTCACACCGTACCTACGATGCCAATTCCCTGCTGAAAGTGTTGCTGGCCATCATGGGTGGTATGTCCTTGCAGAACAGCATCATCGTTTGGTCGGCCCGTCATCGTATTCACCACCGGGATGTCGATAACAATGAAAAAGATCCATACTCTATTGGCCGGGGCTTCTGGTTTGCCCATATCGGCTGGATGCTGAGGGATTATAAGAGCGGTGAGGTGGACTACAGCGTGGTTCGGGATTTGCAGCGGGATCCGGTTGCCGTGTGGCAGGATCACTGGTACTGGACCCTGGTGTGGGTGACCAATGGGGCCGTCCCGCTCATTCTGGGCTGGCTGACCGGCAACATCATCGCTATGTTTCTGCTGGCCGGTGTGGCCCGTCTGGTTGTCAATCACCACGTGACATTCTTCATCAACTCTCTCGCCCACATGTGGGGCAAGCAGCCTTATACCGATAAAAATACGGCCCGGGACCAGCACTTCCTTGCCCTGATCACTTACGGTGAGGGTTATCACAACTACCACCACCTGTTTCAGAGCGACTATCGCTGCGGCATTCGCTGGTGGCATCTGGACATCAACAAATGGTTCATCTCCACCTGTGCACTGCTGGGCCTGGTCAGAAATCGCCAGCGGGCGCCACAGTTCAAAGTGCTTCGGGCGCGGCTGAATATGGAATTCAAGGCCGCCCGTAAAAAACTGGAGCAGGCGGGTGCAGGCGCCAGTTGGAAAGAACAGCTTGAAAGCGAATACGCTCAATTCGTCGAAATCATCAAGCAGTGGCAGCAACTGCAGATGGAGCGCGTGGCGCAAAGCCGGCAGAAGCTCGCCGATCGGATTGAGACCGAGCGAGCCTTGTTGTCCACCCACTACCGTGAATTGGAATTCAGCCTCAAAATGCAACGCAAGCGTCTGGCCCTGCTGACCGCACAACTGATGTAAGCCTCCGGGGTTCCTACGGATCAGACTGGAGGTGAAAAAATGCCCGGGCATTTGCGGTGGTGCGCTGTGCGACAATTTCAGGGGTTTCTTCCCGCACTGCCGCCAGTGTGCCCACGATCCAGGGTAGCCAGCAGGGTTCATTGCGGTGGGTTTTTACCCGTGGTCTGAGGTTTCTCGGTTTAAGGTATGGAGCATCGGTTTCAACCATCAGACGATCGGCCGGTATGTCCTGGAGGAACGCTTTCATGTGTGAGCCACGCCGTTCGTCACAGATCCATCCGGTGATTCCGATATGGCAATCCAGATCCAGGTAGTCGTGCAGTTCCTCACGGATGCCGGTAAAACAGTGCACAACGACCCGGCTGATCCGGTCGCGAACTTCCCGCAGCATGGCATGAAAATCTTCATGTGCATCGCGCATGTGCAGGAATAAGGGCAGCCCGGTGTCGATGCCGATTTGCAGTTGTCTTTGAAACACATCACGCTGAACATCCCGTGGAGAGAAGTCGCGAAAATAATCCAGGCCCGTTTCACCTACAGCAACCACAAAGGTATTCTGGCTCAGGTCGCGCAACATTTGCTCGGTTTCGTCATCAAAATCGCTGGCCCGGTGCGGGTGCACTCCGGCGGTGGAAAACAGCTTGCCCGGATATCGCCGGGCCAGTTCCAGCGCAGCCGCGCTGCCATCCTTGCTGGCGCCGGTGACTACCATTTGTACGACCCCGGCCTCGTGTGCCCGCTCAATGACCGCCGCACGATCGCTGTCAAAGGAATCGTGGGTGAGGTTGCAGCCAATATCGATCAGTTTCATAGTGGTGCATTGTATCGGATTTGGACTTGCACTCCCGGTCGAACGCGTCAGAATAGCGGCAATTGGGTTTAGCCGAATGAAGAAAAATGGGTAACTGGAACGCATACTGGCGCCTGATGCGCTTCGACAAACCGATTGGCATCCTGCTTCTGCTGTGGCCAACCTGGTGGGCGCTGTTGCTGGCGGGTGCCGGGCAGCCATCGCTGAAGAACGGTTTGATCTTCACTACCGGAGTGGCTTTGATGAGGGCCGCCGGCTGTGTGATGAATGACATCGCCGATCGTGACTTTGATCCGCATGTCGAGCGTACGCGCCTGCGGCCTCTGGCCTCCGGAGAGCTGGGTTTGAGGCAAGCCATTGCAACCTTGCTGGTACTCATGATATTGGCATTTCTGCTGGTTCTGATGACCAATGCCCTGACCGTCAAGCTGGCTTTTGCGGGAGCACTCTGGGCACTGACCTATCCGTTTTTTAAGCGATTCACTCACCTGCCGCAGATCATGCTGGGCATTGCATTTGGCTGGGGCATCCCGATGGCTTTCGCCGCAGAAACCATGGGGGTTCCATGGATTGCATGGTGGCTGCTGGGGATCAATATCACGTGGTCGGTCATTTATGACACGATGTATGCAATGGTGGACCGTGAAGATGACCTGTCTGTAGGCGTGAAGTCAACGGCCATACTGTTCGGGCCTTACGACCTCCTGGTCGTCGGTATCCTGATGGGTTTGATGATTGCTTCATTGACTTGCCTGGGGCTGTTCCTGGACTTGTCCTGGCCCTGGTACCTGGCTGTGCTCATTGCGCTGCTCCTTTTTACGCAGCAACTGTTCAGCGTTCGCAAGCGCGACCGTGATGCCTGTTTCAAAGCTTTCCTGAACAACAACTGGGTGGGTTTGGTGCTCACTCTTGGCCTGGTGGGTCATTTTCTGCTGACCGTATACTAGTGATGTGCGGCGCGTGCTGCTACCCAGGCGGTGACGGACCGGGCGCCGGCCCGCTTCAGTGAGTGGGTACACTCCTCCAGCGTTCTGCCTGTGGTCAAAACGTCGTCCACAATGGCCACGTGCTTGAGGCCATGCTGTCGACAGTCAAATGCACCGCGGACATTTTTTCTGCGTTGCGAGGAATCCAGGCCGGACTGGGCGCGGGTTCGGCGGATTCGCCTCAGCAGTGAATACTCCAGCGGGATTTTGAGCCGTCGGCTTAACTGCTGCGCCAGCATCTGTGCCTGGTTGAATGTTCTGCCAAACAGGCGACTGCGGTGCAGTGGCACCGGCACGATGGCTTGCGGCAGCGGTCCGTTTCGCTGCTGGATGGCTTTCAGTAATGCGCTGCCCAAAGCCTGCCCGCAAGCAAGGTTGCGCTGGTACTTGAAACGGCACACAAGCTGATCTACTGGGAATTGATATTGCAGGCCGGCGACCACCGCGTCCCACGGTGGTGGCTTTTTCAGGCAGGCTCCGCATACCCGGTTGGGCTGAGCAGGCAAGGACAGGCCGCACAAGGCGCACGCGGACCGGTTGTACGGTAATTCCGCAGCACAGGGGGGGCACAGGTTTTCAACGCCGCTGAACAGGCCACACAACACACAATGACGCGGTAATAATTGATCCAGCAGTTGCTCTGTCCACATAGCGCCCCGTTACTCCTGCAATAGTTCCTGTTTTTCCGTTCACAGTTTAATCGCCAAGGAAAAATCCCCTGTAAGATATCTCCCTGAATTCCAGCAGCATACGGACCTTCATATTGGACTTGGCAGCCCAAAGCGGCACAATAGCCGGAATTCACCTGGAGTTGACACCGTGATGGAAAACAAACCGCTGCATGCCCGCGCCGTACGCCGGATATTTGACCGGGTCGCAGATGTTTATGACGGGCATGCGGCGCTGGAACAGGAAGTCGCCTCACGGTTGTTGGAGCGGTTGGAGTACCACCGGGTCACACCACAACGCATTGTTGATCTGGGTTGTGGCACTGGCCAGGCCAGCGCCGCTCTGAAAAACCGCTTTCGAAAAGCTGAAGTGATCGGTCTGGACGGTTCGCGCGCCATGCTGGAGCAGTTGAAGCGCCGGTCCAGGCTGCTGCATCGATTGAGGGGCGTGTGCGCGGATATGTCCGCGCTGCCACTGGCTGATCAGTCTTCAGAATTGCTGTTTTCCAATCTGGCGATGCAGTGGTGCCCGGATCCACTTGTGCTGTTTGACGAATTTCGCCGGGTTTTAAGGCCCGGGGGCATGTTGTTGTTCAGCAGTTTTGGCCTGGATTCGCTGAGGGAATTGAGATCAGCCTGGGCTGAGGTGGATGGGACAGCACAGACAATGCAGTTTGCCGACATTTTGCAGATTGGTGATGCATTGATGGCCGCAGGATTCCAGCAGCCCGTTATGGATGCGGAACGGATAACCGTGAGCTATCCGGATATTGATTCCCTGGTGCGAGAACTGGAGGCGACCGGCACGGCTGGATTGTTGCGAGGCAGCGCCGGCTTATCGGAAGCAAAAAATCTGCTGGAAAAAGCCTATGAACCTTTCAGACTCGAAGGCCGCTACCCGCTCACTTACGACATTATATATGGGACGGCATTTGGCCCGGTGGAAGGTCAGCCACGAAAAACCGCACAAGGTGACGTTGTGACATTTTCAGTTGAGTCCCTGAAAAAGTCGGGACGTCTTTGCCAAATTGCATCAGCTAGGCTATGATTGTTTCAAGGGTGTTCAAAAAGAGTCATTTTTTATACAACAAATTGATCAAATCAGAGATATCGTTCCCCCTTACGATATTTCTGGTTCGAGACCTGTGTTCCCCTTGCACTAGGTCTCACGAAAGGGCCGGTTTACCCCTTACCGGCCCTTTCTCTTTATTTGGAACCCTGCCTCACCGCTCTGGGGCAGGCTTCTTGTTCTTGGGGAGTCGTCAGGATAAGTGAGGTCGTGCCAGGTAGTCGTATGACTGCATTTCGATCAGGCGGCTGGCAGTGCGCTGAAACTCAAAGGCCAGTTTCTTTCCGGTATATAACCGGTCTATCGCGGTTGCTGCCGAAATCAAAAGCTTGACCTTATGGTCGTAGAATTCATCTACCAGAGTAATAAACCGGCGTGTCACACTGGCATCATCCTGTGCCAGTTGCGGCATGCCCGATAGCATGACGGTGTTGAATGCACGGGCGATTTCAGTGTAATCAGCGCTGCCACGGGGCTTGTCACACAGCTCTTTGAAATCAAACCAGATAACGCCGTCTCCCCTGCGTAAGGCGTGAAAACTCCGGCCGTTTATCTCCAACTCGGGAGCCAGTTCACATGCAGCCGATATACGCTCAAAGCTGGCCGTCATCTGAAGTCTGGCGGTACGGTCCAGCGGGTGATGAAAAATCTCGGACTGCTCGAGGATACGCAGCCGGAAATCTGTTGCACCCGCCAGTTCAAGTACCTGGGTATGTTGTTTGATCCGTTCGATCGCGGGCAGAAAGCGGGTGCGTTGCAGACCATTACGGTAAAGCTGGTCCGGCTCCATGTTGGAGGTCGTAACCAGCGTTACGCCGCGTGAAAAGAGGTTTTCCAATAAACCCGAGAGCAACATCGCATCGGCGATGTCCGACACGAAAAAGTCATCCAGGCACAGGATGTTGCACTGTCTTGCCCAATTTTCGGCAATCAGCGGCATCGGGTCCTGCACATTGCCAAGTTCTTTCAGCTCAAGGTGGATGCGTTGCATGAAGCGGTGAAAATGAATTCGCTGTTTCTGCTTCGAAGGCAGTTGCTCGTAGAACAGGTCCATCAGCCAGGTCTTGCCTCGGCCGACACCGCCCCACAAATAGAGGCCGCGAACGTACTGTGGCTTTTTTCTGCGCAGTCGCTTGAGTAAACGAGGGTGTTCCTGCTTGCGCAGAGCATGCCAGAGTTCATCAAGTGCCGCTGCAGCCTTGAGTTGTTCCGGGTCAGATTCGAAACCGCCCTTGCTCAGCAGTTGCTGATAGTGAAACAGTGGAGATGGGTGCACAGAACTGAAAGGGGGCCGCTGTGATTCAGACTGATTCGGGGTCGTGGGTAAGTTCCGGAAGATGATCCCTGACGCCGTTTTTCAACAAACCACGTAAATCCATCAGCCGGCGGTGAAAGAAGTGATCTGCTTTTTCCATCACGATCAGATCCGGGCACGGATTGACACAATTCACCCAGTCTCTGACGCTGTCGATATTTACCACCTCATCTTCATCCCCCTGGATCACCAGCCAGGGACAATCCGGGTGGTGTAGGCAATCAAAGGAATAGCGGTCAACGGGCGGAGCAATGGAAATCAATTGCCCAATGTCGAGTTTCAGGGCTGCCCTGAGTGCGATATAGGAGCCAAAAGAAAACCCTCCAAGCCAGAGCGAATCTTCCGGCCGGGTGCGGCGTACCCACTCTGCTACAGTGAACAGGTCGTCGGTTTCACCGTAACCATCGTCGTGTACTCCCTCGCTTTTTCCAACACCGCGGAAGTTAAAGCGCACTGTGCGCAGCCCCAATTCACGCATGGAGCGTTCCAGGATAGTGATGACCTTGTTGTGCATGGTGCCGCCATGCAGTGGGTGTGGGTGGCAAATGATGATGGTCGCCGGGCGCTCATGCTCTGGTTCCGGTACATCGGTAGCACATTCGATCATACCCACGGGGCCGCGCAGCAGTAGTTCGCCACGTTCTGATGGAAATTCCCTCGCTTCCTCAACTGGGTGGGATTCTGTCATGTCCGCCATGATACCGCAGGTCGATAGCTTTCTGGTAGGCTGAGCACATGAATTTTCTGGCCCATCTTGTGCTCGCCGGCGATGACGATGGGCTCCGACTCGGTGCGATGCTGGGTGACTTTGTGCGGGGACAACGGGCATTGGAACTTTATCCGGGGGATGTACGGCGAGGCATTAGATTGCACCGGCACACCGATCAGTTTTTTGATTCCCTGCCGGAAGTGGCCAGCCTGAGGACATGTTTCCCGGCCCCGTACAGACGCTACAGTGGAATTCTGATTGACCTGGCTTACGACCATGAACTGGCTGGGCAATGGGATAATTATTCCAGCCGGAGTCTCGAGCAATTCGATCTGGAAATTTACCAATTACTGGAAAAAAATGCACCGATGCTGCCGGAGCGCCTGCATCGGTTCATTCGCTATGCGCGGAAGCGTGGCCTGTTTGCCGCTTACCGGGAAAAACCGGAGATCATGTACAGCCTGAGAGGCCTTGGCGCCCGCCTTTCAAGGCCGAACCCGCTGCACCGTGCTGAGGAAGTCTGGGATGAACTTAAGCCACATTTTTCTGCCGGCTTCGAGGGCATTTTCTGCCAGGTTCAATTGGAGGTGTCCAACTGGCTTAAATCCAGGTCAACGATAACGGGGTCGTGATCTGAAGACCGTAACCAGGGATCCGGCAAGTCCATACCCTGGGGCCAGTCAGAATTGATATGCCAGATTTCTGCGTGACTGACTGCAGGGAGCAGGGCAGTGGATGCAAAGGCATAGTCCAGTGTGCCGGCTGCGCCCCAGTAGATATAGCTGTGCTGGGGAAGGCCCGCAAACTGTTCTACCAGTTCGGCAAACCCCTGACTTTTGAATGTCCGGATGGGGTCTTCCTTGCGCCAGGCATTCATGTCACCCAGGATCAGGACATGGTTGGTTCCGGATTTTACAGCCAGTTCTTTCACCCAGTCGCTAACCGCCTTTGCGGCCGCCACGCGGGCCGGGTTCCAGCAGGATTGCCCGTCGTGCTGGTCTGAATTTTCCCCGGAATCCGGGCAGCTCCCCTTGGATTTGAGGTGGTTGACAGCTACCAGAAAACGCTGTCCGGTCAAATTATCCTGAAATACCTGCGCCAGGGGTTGGCGGCTGATCTTTCTGAAGGGGGCGCTGTCGAGAATATGGGCCGGGCCAGTCGGCGTCATGGTGTCCGCACGATAAAATAGCCCGACTGTGATGACATCCTCGCCAACTCGTCCCGATGAAGGTTCTATTACTGTCCAGCTACCATGACCGGATTTATTGAGCAGACTGAGCAGGGAGCGGGCGGCGCTGCGTGGCCCAAATCCATCATTTTCGAGTTCCTGAACGGCCAGCAAGTGGGGCTCGATGTGGCTTATTGCTGAGCGAATGCGGCCTGACTGCGCGAGGAAGTCGTCATGGTTTGTTGCGCCGCGTTGGGTGGGGAACCCGTCTCCACGGCCATCGCCGTTGAAGAAATTCAGTAGATTGAAGCTCGCCAGTCGAATATTGCCTTTTTGCGGGGGGGCCAGGGTGGGTGAACTGAACGGTTTGCCGATCAATGGTTGCTCAAGCAGGAGAACCGGTCTCCCGCCCTTGTTACCCATGATACCAGTGGTGTAAGAAACCTCTGTGCCATAGCGCAATACCGGCTGATTTGGTTCGCTTGATACGGTTCTGAGCGTCCACTTCCAGTTCTTTTTTGCTGCCTGTGCGGCCGCTGGCCCCGGTTGATTATCTTCGGTGAAAACCCGCAGGCCTCCTTTTGCGCTCAGGGTAACTTCACCGCGATATAGGTTATATACATCGCTTGATATCAGTTGTTGGTCCAGGATGATGCGCATGCTTTCTAGCGCTTCGCGTTGTCTGGAATTCAACGGCAGTTCGACCAGGGTTTGTGGCAAATCGATACCTTCATCACAGAGTTTGTGCCTGGAAACCCCGGTAATTGCGGTCAGCGTATTCCTTGCTTTGCCCAACTCGGAAACCTGCCCCGAAAGAACAAGCACTTGCCCGGCGCTGACCTTGTGTGAAAGATCCGGGTCTTCCACAAAGAGTGCGTTGGAACTGGCTCGGGATTTATCAGAGCCCGGCTGTTCGATATAGAAGCCTGTTCCGCTTTGTAAGCGGGTAATGATTCCACGGATCAGGACTTCCGAGCCGACCATCGTCGATGTGTATTGGTCGCCCTGGATGGCGGCGATGGGCGTAGTTTCGGCATTGCACTGAATGACCCCGGCGGACCCAGAGTCAGATTGATCGCATGATGTCAGCAAGCCGGTGCACAACAACGCACTGGCAATTGCCACTGTGACCCGCAGAGTGGCTGGCAGTTTCATGCCGAGTACTTGCACAAGCCCGAGTTGGAAACAGGACTCAGGGCAGCATGAATTCAATAGCCGCGCGGATCTGTTCATCCGTCAAGCCGGGGTTGCCTCCCCGTGGCGGCATGACATTGAATCCTTCAATGGCATGCTTCACCAGGGTATCGATGCCTTTTTCGCTGAGCCGCTGCCCCATTTGTTCTGAACCCGCGATTGGCGCACCGGCCACACCGGCTGCGTGGCAGCCCACGCACAGGCCGTTGTAGACTTTCTCGCCATCCACTGCAGGCGCGGTTGCTGCTTGCACTTCGGCAGGAGCGGGGGCAGATTCAGTGCTTGCCGGTGCTTCAGCGGGAGCGGGGACAACAGCAGGAGTTACCGGTGCTTCAACAGGAGCAGCGGAGCTTGCGGCATCCGTGTAAACGTCGGAAACCGGGCTGATACGCTGCGCCACATTGGCTTTCATACCGGGTGTGATGTCTTCACCATCGTTGACCTGCATGCTGCGCGCCACAAAAACCAGGGCGATCGCAAGAAGTACCAGGCCAATGATGATGCTGCTGAACTGACGGATGAATGTGTGATCTTCTGATTGACTCATAAAAACCTCTGAAATATAGATCTTTTAATTTTGGATGATGACCGAGTTGGCGTCTCGACGAACAAAGCAGTATAGCGGCTGAAACTCAGCATCGGAAGCACCCTGGCGTTTACATTACCAGCACATACCCGCTAAACTACGCGACCTGAATAAAAAGCGCCCGTAGCTCAGCTGGATAGAGTACTGCCCTCCGAAGGCAGGGGTCACAGGTTCGAATCCTGTCGGGCGCGCCATTAAAAATAGGGTGTATACAAGAACTTAGGGTTATATCTCAGTTCTTTTTTATTGCCTGTCGATTCCGAAAGACTATATTTAAATCCTATGTAAATCCTTGGGGGCTATTTTGACGCGGTATTTCGGAAATGAGTACGTGCCTCCACGTTAGCGAACGGATCAAGCATAAAAAAACCGCCCCGGAGGGCGGTCAGATCGATGACAAACCCCGGTATTTTGCCGGGGTTTTGTTTTTAAGGGATCCTCAGAGTGGTTTTTTCAGTTGGCGCCTTACTGGATTGGGCAAAGGTTTATTTGGTAAGTGATGGTCTGATGACGACCCCTAAGCCCT
>JAJRRA010000031.1 GCA_024279945.1 Gammaproteobacteria bacterium | reverse complement strand
TGTTCATACAACGCATCAAAGCGTTTTTGTTCAGTGGGTTTCATGGGGTAAACTCCTTTGTAACTACCCGACATTGGGTAAACAGGAGCTTAACTGTAGATGAAGGTTTTATCCTGCCGCGCAGCGGCTTCGTTCAACAATTATATTCAAATGAAGTATCGGTTAAATAATAAGGAAGGGGGGTGCCGTGTCCGACTAGGGAATGATCCTTTTAGATAAACCGTACGTTTCCCAATTCCTCATCGACACTATCCGCAGAGAGGGTTTTCCTGTTGTCGACACGGGGATAGCAGGTGCTGCCGGATTGCGTGGCGACCCGCTTCTGATCGATGAAGCACGGGCGGTTCACCTGGCCCGGTCCAGCCATAACCTTGCCATCTATACCAATTCCGAGAATTCCATCGGCTGGATAGCCAAACACCTGGCCGACACCGGTCTTCCCGAAAAGATTGAGCTGTTCAAAAACAAGGTGAAGTTCAGGGAATTGATAAAACCGCTCTACCCGGGTTTCTATTTCAGGGAAGTGGCACGGGATCAGTTGGCTGCGCTGGCCGTGGAAGAAATTCCTATGCCATTCATCATCAAGCCATCTGCCGGGTTTTTCAGTATGGGCGTCAGAAAAGTTTCAAACGCCGGGGAGTGGCCGCAGGCGCTGGCCGCCATTGAGGCCGGGATGCGCAGCGCGGAGGGTCTATATCCAAAGGAGGTGCTGAGTACATCCTCGTTCATAATCGAGCAGTGCATTGAGGGTGAAGAATATGCTTTCGATGCCTATTTCGATGCACACGGTGAGCCCGTCATCCTCAATATCTACAAGCATCTTTTTTCGTCCGATGAGGATGTCAGCGACCGGGTTTATGTCTCCTCAAAAGAAATCATCGAGGAAAACATCAATCCGTTTTCGACATTTCTGGCAGCTATTGGAACGCTGGCGGAGGTCAGAAACTTCCCGGTTCATGTTGAACTCAGGCGCAGCGGGAATGGTCGCCTGACGCCCATCGAGATCAATCCGATGCGCTTCGGCGGATGGTGTACGACAGCCGACGCCACTTTCCTTGCCTATGGTTTCAACCCTTACGTTTATTATTTCCGGCAGCAACGACCTGACTGGAAAACACTGCTGCAGAATCGTGGGGGAAAACTCTACGGCCTTGTTGTGCTGGACAACTCCACCGGCGTCGCCGAAACCGACATCACGGCCTTTGACTATCAAGGCTTACTGTCATTTTTTCGCAAACCACTGGAACTGCGGAAAATCGATCACCGGGAATACCCGCTATTCGGCTTTCTGTTCACAGAGACAGATGCACAGGATGCCGCCGAACTGGAGAGAATCCTACAGTCGGATCTATCGGAGTTTATTATGTAGCCACAACGAAGATCTCTTTATCAGGAGGTGCTACCTTTCACTAAATCAGCATAATACTTTCTGTTTTGGAAAGAGTGCCATTAGCCTGAATTGTGCTTAAGAAGCTATGCTCGTATTATCAGAAAAGGATACTCAACTCCAAATTGCCACTCATTCATCAAGGCCACACCCATGCCGGAATATAACGATAATTACAGTTTTGACACGCTGGCCATCCGGGAAGGACAACTGCGAACGAACGAGGGTGAACACAGCGAGCCCATTTTTACTACATCCAGCTATGTATTCGCATCAGCAGAAGAGGCGGCGGCACGTTTTTCCGGCGAACAGCCGGGAAACATCTATTCCAGATTCACTAACCCGACCGTCAGAACGTTTGAGCAAAGACTGGCTGCGCTGGAAGGTGCAGAGTCCTGCGTGGCCACGGCTTCGGGAATGGCGGCTATTCTGGCAACCTGCCTGGGCCTGCTGAAGGCCGGTGATCACATTGTTTCATCGCGCAGTATTTTCGGCACCACCACGCTGTTGTGCACCAATTATCTGGCAAAGTTCGGCATTGAAACCCGCTTTGTTGATCTGGCGGACATCGGGGACTGGACGACCGCGATTCGCCCCGAAACCCGCCTGTTGTTTCTCGAAACCCCATCTAATCCATTGACCGAACTGGCGGATATTGAACAACTGGCGCAACTGGCCCATCAAAACGATTGCCTGCTGGTTGTAGACAACTGTTTTTGTACACCCGCCCTGCAACAGCCCATCGCGCTCGGTGCGGATATCGTGATTCATTCGGCGACCAAGTTCCTGGACGGTCAGGGCCGCTGCATGGGCGGTGCGATACTGGGCCCCAAAGACATTGTCGGTGAAGAAATCTTTGGCTTCAACCGGACCGCGGGGCCGGCCATGAGCCCCTTCAATGCCTGGGTGTTTCTGAAAGGTCTGGAGACACTGAGCCTGCGGATGAAAGCGCACAGTGCAAACGCCCTCGCGCTGGCCCGCTGGCTCGAGCAACAGGTAGCGGTGGAGCGGGTTTTCTATCCCGGACTGGAGAGCCACGCGCAGCATCAACTGGCGAAAACGCAGCAATCCGGGTTTGGCGGCCTGTTGTCCTTCGAACTCAAGGGTGGGAAAGATGCCGGATGGAAGCTGATTGACGCCACCCGCCTGATTTCAATCACCGCAAATCTCGGTGACACCAAATCCACCATTACTCACCCGGCCACTACCACGCACGGACGCCTGACGCCGGAACAACGTGAACAAGCCGGCATTGCCGATGGCCTGATCCGGGTGGCCGTGGGACTTGAAGATATTGAAGACCTGAAAACAGACCTGGCCAGGGGAATGGGTTGAGTAACCGCTCACCGGTACGCTACCAGCCACCTCCTCCGCCACCTCCTCCGCCACCGCCGGAAGATCCACCACCGCCTCCACCGCTGGAGCCTCCGGGTGCCGTACTGGAAGAGGAGACTGCGACACCCAGCGAACTGCCCAGGTTGCCGGCGAACGCTCTGACTGACGAGGGATCCCAACTCGTGCCGCGATACCAGGAAGGTTGATAGGCACTACCCGGACCCGTCAGCGCTGTGGCCTGTTCGAGCACCGTAGTAAACTTTTCGGCCCACTTATTTTCCACTTCCAGCGCCAGCGCATAAGGCAAATACTTCTCAAACAATTCCGGCGTCATCCCGGGCGGCGACTGGCGCTCCAGCGACTCACCTTCGGCGGTCCCCAGGTACATACGAAAGCCCTCGATCTGATCCATCACCTTCTGTCCCTCAAGCGTCGGCTGTTTGAGCCAGTACCAGAACGACCAGTTAATCGCGACCAGACCCAGCAGCAAAGGGGCAATCCAGATAGAGATTGTGAAGGCCAAAATACCCAGGACGACTACTTCAGCGATAAAGAAGGGCGTGGCAAAAGCCGTGATAAACAGAGCGCCGGTAAAAGAACCGATCCGTTGCAATGTACTCTTACGCAAGGCCAGCACGCTACGCCAGGCTCCAAACGTCATCCTGGCAAGCATCACGACTCCAAGGGTCCAGAACGACAGCCACAGAGTCAAAAACAGGATGATTCCCACTGCTTCCCCTCCGATTCCCAGGGCCACCGTAACGATTGCCAGTACTGAGAGCACCCAACCGGGTAGCAGCCACCAGCGGTTTTTTACAAATAGCCTTCCTTCGTATTCCAGCGACAACTGTTCTCCCAGTTCTTCAATCGCCTTGCTGATCTTCTTGGGGTTGGATGGTTTCAGTACGATCGAGTCGGAACTGAGCAAAGTTTTGAATACTCTTTTCTCACCGGGCGAGAGTGGCTCTTTTGTGGGAAACTCAGTGCGGCGCAAAGTATATTCGCCGTCTTCTTCCTCAATAACAAGCTGACGCTTCACAGCCATATTGATCAACGCGGCGGCAAAACACTTCTTGTCATAGGCCATGCGCTGCACAAAACGCATACAAGCAGGCGGCAGACCCAACGGTGGCTCGAAGATCGGGTAGATCACGCCACTTCGAGGGTCGCGCCCGACGAAGAACCAGGCCAGCAGGTAATAGCCCAGCACCACCAACAGTCCACCCAAAACTGTCCACAAAACTCGATCGGCCGGAAAGTAAATTGCACTCATTTCAGCCGCAGTCGGCTGGTGGACATACCCCTTGGGAAAGCCCACGACGATGGTTAAGCCTTCCTGAGGCTCCAGGCTCCTGGTGGTAATAAAATTTACCGCTCCGGTAAATTGATCTACTTCAGAAGTAAAATCTGTCGCGCTGGATCCTTGTGGGCCGGTATAAGCTTCGTGAGTAAGTTCATCGCGCGGGATATCATCCGGCAAAAAAACACTGGCCGAGGCACGCTCAATGGGAAAATCCCAGCCATTACCCGTTACGTTCCAGTACAGTTCATCGTGTGTGTCAAAAAAACCGAGCTGAAAGTTCGTGGTGTACGTAATTTCGTAGGTATATTTCCCGGGAGGCAGCAAATAATCTTCCCGGCCAATGTAAACCCGCACACTTTTGGTTTGTTCTTCGGTATAAAAAGGTTCGGTCACCCCATCACGTTCGACCGACAGCACCTGGAACGGCAAGCGGACGGGAACCATGAATCGGGTGGTGTAGGCGACCGGAAAATCACGATAGATTCCCCGCTTGATCTTGCGGCCTTCGACATTGACCGTGATCGTTTCAGTAACTTTCAGCGACCCGTCTTTAAGAACCTGGATATCACTGTGATAGTCATAGATCCGCTCTTCTGCCTGAACCTCATCCATGCAAACTGCATTCAAGGCCAGTACCAGGAAGAAAACAGATATCTTGTTCCACCGGTCCATGCTGGTTGATTCCTGCTCGCCAGGTGCAGAAAGAATAAGAGCCCTTCCCCCGGAAGTCCAGATTATCAGAGACTGTTAGCGGAGACTTCCCCGGTGGCGATGGTGGTATGGGTTCGTGCGAACTAGCTGGACAGGATAGGTTTTACACCTGTCAATCGCCCGACTTGCGGTTATCCAGACTTAATTCACCCGCACCATATTTCACCAAATACAGAAAGGCACCAACAATCGACAGGTTTTTCATAAAATGATTGAATTCATTTGGGTCACTGAACTGGTTATGAAAAATAATTCCGGCAATCAGAGTAAAGCATGCAAGTAAAAAGGCAAAAAACCTGGTTTGCCAACCGACTATAATAGACACCCCCCCTCCGAGCACGAGCAAAATTGTCGGAACCAACAACACACCAGGCACACCCTTGCTTTCCATGAATGTCGCCGTACCGCTGTAATCACCAATAAAGTTCAAGCCGGCTCCAACATACATAAGAGCGATCAAAATTCGTCCGGCAAGCCCGATATATGGATATAGCTTTTCCATTCTTTGTCCTCCTGCGATGAACTATTCAGCCAAGTAAGCGCCATCGACCGACCGTGTTGTTCCAGTAACAAATGAAGCCGCGGTCCTGGCATAACTGCCTTCGATTCCGGCATTATTAAAGGCACAATCCAGATAGCCGTACTGGTCTACTGCATGTTCTACAAACCGAGCTACCTTACCTGACAACATTTTCAGCCCACCAGCATGGGGGTTGGATCTGCATAAATCAGGTAATCCTTAATCAGATTACCTTTCATATTGAACAGGTTCAGCGCCGGGATGGTTATCTCCCGGTCATCCTTCATCGAATAAGTGCACTTCGTTTGGATAAATATAGCCTCATCCATTTGCCAAACTCCGATAATCAGATGTCTTATTGCCGCCAGGTTGCTATAGAACGCCCCGAGAAAAACCCTGATACTTTCTTTCCCTGTTACCGGTTTTCCACTTCCATAAATAAAAACAGCGTCATCTGTCAGGTATTCCAGAAAGGCATCCGCATCCATCGAATCGATGTCTCGGAAAAGAGCTGTTATCCAGTCTGGAACACTACTTCCGGTCGTGGATTCAGTGTCTTTTTCAGTGGTTTCATTCATTGCAAAATATCCAGATCTTTGTGTGAACTAGAAATTAGCCGTAAAGCGGATACCATAGGTTCGCGGTGCCTCCAGGTATGTAGCACCTGGAGCCGGGTCAAAATAGAGGCTACCCGGCGCTGAAGCGGCCTGGACGTCCTGGTCTCCAATGTTCCTCACCCAAACACCCAGTGACCAGGCTTCATTGGCTGCATGGTAAGCAAGTAAAACATCCGTTTTGGAATAGGGCGCCTGGTAAATACCTGGAGAATGTGAAAAGTCGCCCCAGAAGCCACTTGAATACCTGGAATTTAACTGAAAGCGCAAATATGCGCTTGATTGCAAATCCCAGTCCTGTACAAAACCCAGAATGACCGTCCAGGTCGGTGCATACTGCATCTGATAATCTGTGAAGTCGCCCACAGCAGTCACGAAATCATCATAGCGAGCATGCACATAACCGACCGACAATTTGAACTGGGTGCTGCGCCTGGGTAAATAGCTCAGGTCAAATTGGTTCCCGTAGATAGTGGCATCCGTGTTTGTCAAGCGATTGGATGCAGTCGCAGCATCCCATGCCTGGGTGAGCAGATCAACATAGTCGTAATAATACAACTCATCGTTCACAATAAGACGACCGTCAAGGAAAGTGTTTTTTGTTCCCGCTGAGAACGCAAGAAGTTCAGATTGTTTTGTCGTTCGTCCCGGAACGGTATCGAAGGTACCCGGTTGGAAGCCGGTTTGTATCGTTGCGTATAACAAGGAGTTTTCACCCGAATCAAACTCAATACCCAGCTTCCAGTCCAGATTATCCCACTTGTCTGCGTTTTCCCATCTGTAATTCGGCATTCCGGTAAAAGGATTTATATGCTCTCTGGATGGTTCTGTTGTTCCCTTAACGAGCCCCGGCACAAAGCCGTTTGCTTTTCGATCATCAAATGACATCCGGCCGCCGAATACAAGACGCAAATTATCCGTCAGGGTATAAGTGGCCTGACCAAACATCGCCACTCCTTTAAGCACATGATTCTGGATATCATTGGCGTTAAGCCAAAAGGGTGTCGGACCGGCGCCCAGTTCATTAGGCCCGAATTTGATAAAAAAATAGCCATCTGTTTCAAACCGATAAGCATACAGCCCGGCCAGCCATTCTAAGTTTCCACCGGCATCATAGCTCAGTCGTAATTCGTGAGTAGTCTGCTTGATTTCCTCACCAAAATCACTGATCTTGTGAGTAATCCAGTAGCTTTGATCCCAGTCAAGATAAAGATATGATGGAATGTAAGTCAGCAGCATATGTTCGTTGATGTTCCAGTTGAGCTCGGCGCCGAAGATCATGGTCTGCCAGTCAGTGGGTTGCTTATCGATCGGGCCAAGGGACGCGTAGACCTCAAGATCGCCGTCCAGCAGGTCGTTCCATGGATTATCTGGATGCGGGAACGCCTGGCTTTTTGGATCTGAGAAAGAGCCTTTACTCATCAGATTGTCTGCATAGCCTCCCTTGTCCTCAAGATGAGTCCAGAGAAACAAGGAAAAATCATCGTTGGGATGCCAGTCAAGTGATACCAGACCCGCAATGTCTTCCGAAGATTTGGCTCCGCTCTTGAGATAGCCATCACGATAATTACCACTCACCGCAACACGCATGGCGAGCTTGTCGCTGACGGGCACATTCAGGGTTGCAGTCCCGCGGATCAGCGAGTAATTACCAACCTCCAGCATCACTGAGCTTTCAAATTCATCCCCTGGCCGATTGGTGATCAGGTTGATCGTGCCGCCCAGAGCACCGCGGCCATAAAGTGTGCCCTGAGGCCCTGGAAGCACCTCAATTCGACTAATGTCAAATATGCTCGCACTGGCTGCCTCCCGTGGGATATAAATACCGTTGATATTAAAAGCATTTGGAGATTCAATCATTGGAAGATCGAGAGTGGTGCCTACTCCCCGAATATAGATCTCTGTTGATGATGATTGTCTTTGCAAACGAATCGACGGAACCAGGCTTTGTATATCAGCCATCTCAGTAGCGCCAATATTGTCAAGTGTCTCACCACTCATGGCTGAAACGGCAGCCGCAACTTCCTGTATAGACTGGCTCACTTTTTGTGCCGTAACAATTACAATCTCAAGAACATTATCTGTTCCCTCCTGCTCGGATGTATTAACCTTGATCTGTTGAGCGTGGCTTGTAGAGAATGTTCCCACAAGCACCAGCAATAGCCCCACTCGCCCTACTGATGTTCCATGTAATTTCATTTCACATACTCCCTCAGGTTTCATGCGCTGAATGTTTTTACACAAAATTGTTGTAATGGTGAATCGTATTGCGAATTGCTCTTTTTCCAAATCTCCGGCTTATTCTCTTAGCTAGTCACCTACATCTAAACAGCTAAATACTTTGGTGCCGATATATTATATTACTTCGCTACAGAAGCAATGTAAAGAATATAAGAAATATTGGGTGAATATGAGTTAGCTGTACATTGATAAAGTAGTATTGTGTTTCAAATCAATCCTTCTGATATAGTTATATTCCTACCGAAGCAATTTCCAAGTACTCTCAATAAAGGTTGCGCCAATCACAACAGGGAAATATTCATGGTCAGAAAACGAAACACTTCGGCCCAACAGAATCATGAGCCACTGGATTTGGATCAGAGCACTGGACATCTGATAAGAATAGCTCACCGATTGTTTCAACAGGCACTGCAAGCACGACTGGCAGAGCATGGAGTCAAATTGAGCCACTGGCATTGCCTGCGTTACCTTATGGATGAGGATGGCCTTACCCAAAAAGAGTTGAGTAAACGTGTGCGCGTGAAAGAGTCAACGATAGTTGCAGTTATTCAGGAAATGGAACATATCGGTCTGATTAAACGTATTCGTACTCCCCTTGATCGACGTAAATACGCTTTGAGCCTTACCGCCAAGGCCAAGCGAATAACCAGAAATCTACTACCCATTGCGAGAGAAGTGAACAAAAAGGGCACGAAAAATATGACGGCCAAAGAAACCAAACTATTTAATTCCATGACTCAAAATATTATTGATAACCTGAACGATACCCAGTCTTAAGCTAAGGAGCCATCCGATTTGTTCTGGATGAACCCGTACGTGATTTGCAGTAGGAATACTGCAAGAACAAATCGTTGAAATAACCTGCCAGGCTCCATCTCAATAACCCATATACCCCTTTACATTACTTCTGTAGCGAAGTAATATAATGTTTTGGTACCAAAGTATCTTGTCATCTGATTTGGAAACCAATTTGAAGGTGGGATTTGTCACTGTGAGTAATATGCGAAACCACCAAAAACTGGCATTGGAATTGGAGGAATTATGACGACGGTTGTGACTGAAAATTGTGATGGTTGCCGTTTTACTGACTGCGTTACGGTTTGCCCCGTTGACTGTTTTCACTACGATGACCGCATGCTGTACATCGATCCCGATGAATGTATTGATTGTAGTGTCTGTATTTCGGAATGCCCCGTAGAGGCAATCTTTGAAGATGATGATATTCCGGAAGAGCTTGAAATATGGATTGCAATTAATGCTGAGCGAGCACCGAAACTACCGGTCTGTAATGAAAAATGGGATCCTTTACCGGGTGCAGAGGAAAAAAGGGACGCATGGGGTTTTTAAAGCCCAATAACACTATTTCATGAATCCGGAAAGGCTCTGGCTATTGGCTATTGGATATCACACGGGAGGGGTAAATTGACTGCTGAGACTTACACGAAAAATTGGACACATAACAAGCCAAATTATACTGCACCCCCGTTAATGGAAAAACGTCCACCCAGATGCCCACCTTACTTCGAAATAAGTAACAGCGATCAACTGCTTCCTTATCTGGAGGAGGTTGCAAAACGACCATACAACCACGGTCTTCATGCATGCTGGGATCTACACAAAAATGAAAAGGTATTGCTTCGTGTAGATAATTGGACTGATCCCATGGTCATTGAAGCCTGCCAGAAGATTCTGGAAAAATTTGGCTGCAAGTACGAAATCCGGGTGGCTGACAAGGGGCCGATTAAGGAGTGGGTCGGGGCCGATGAAGTTGATTATTATCTTGAGCGTACGATGGAGTTGGCAAGGTGGATGGATGAGTGGGATCAGATGTCCCGGGAAGGGGACTACGACAAGCTATTATGGGGGTATGGTGGACCAGTACTTGTGGATGCAAATGTCAAAATCCAGCGAATGCCATTCATTACACCGGAAATATTGGCGTCACCAGCGCATACGATGCCGTTCGAACTGCTTGATGCAATTGACAAATGGACATGGCAACGGGTCAGACATGCCAGGCGCATGCGGATAGTTGACCCAGAGGGGACCGATATTGAGTACACAAACCACGCCGAATATTATGATTCAAGAAGAGAATATTACAATGCAAACCTGGTCGCTCAAACCTGGGCCGGAAATGAAAAGTTCGGCCGCACATACCTCCCTGGACATATCACCGGAAGACCATGGCTTTTTCTACCTGGAAAGGAAGATGGCAATGGTGTTATAGCGGGAACAACCAACCACATCGCGCCAGTGGAATGGACTCAACTGCTTGTTGAGAACAGCCGTATCATTGAAATCAATGAGGGTGGGGAGTTTGGTGAAAAACTTCGCCAGTTGATGGTATCAAATCAGAATATCCAGTACCCCGGATTTCCAGGCAAGGGCCTTATGTATTGGTGGGAAGCATCCATTGGAACCAACCCTCACATCCATCGACCGCGAAAAGATTTTCCATCGGGTTTCGTCAACTGTCTTTATGAGCGAGTTCGTTCTGGTGTAATCCACATGGGCTTCGGTACTATCGTTTCTTCAATGGATGAGCGCGTGGCTGCACGTCAGGGACTAACAGTAGGACACTGGCACCTTCACCTGTATTTCCCAACCGTTACAACCGAAATGGAAGGTGATAACGAAATGATCATTGAAGACGGCAGATTGTGTGCACTTGATGATCCGAAAATCAAAAAAATTGCAGCAAAATATCCCCACGGAGATTTATGGTTACAAGAAAGTTGGATACCTGCAGTACCAGGTATCAACGTCCCTGGAGACTACTGGGAACACTATGCCAATGACCCCCTGCACTGGGTTAAATCTGAACTCAACATCTGCCGGAACTGGCATCATCTCTTTATGCCGATGGTGGGTGGTGATCCAAAATTCTGCCATGAACATGCTGATTTTTGGATGCCTGGTTCGTCCTGTGGTTGCGGACATAAATAGGGAGAATCAACAAGATCTATGGTGCCTGGATTAACCAAACTCATCTCCAACAAAACATTTGACTTAAGGGGAACCCAACATGTCTGAACAACTGTTCTGGAATGACGAAATGGAAACCAGATCAATGGAGGAAATTCAGGAAACTCAGTGGCACAAGCTGCAAATGCAGATGCAGTATATTTATGACGAGTCTCCTGATTTTTATCGTCCTCAGTTCAAGCGTATCGGAGTCCATCCGCAGGACATCCACAGTTTTGAGGACTTTCGAACACTGCCCATCATGCGCAACAAAGAAATGGACCGTGAAGCCCAGCTCAAATCAATGGAGCGTTATGGCCATTCATATGGGACCTATTTATGCGCACCGCTAAAAGACGTAACCCATATCTACTGCACCTCGGGCACATCCGGCGAACCCAGTTTCTACACTTTTACCGAGAGTGACCTGAAAATCAATGACGAGTGCTGGGCTCGTACTTTTTGGCGAGCAGGTATCCGGCCAGGCGATACTGTTTTGCATGGTTTTGGTTTAAGCATGTGGTCGGCCGGTATACCCGTGGTGCGTGCGTTGGCCGCTATGGGCGCCCGCCCAATCGCAGCTGGGGCAGAAGGTGGAATCGAACGCATGCTGATGTTTGCCCGGCTGACCAAACCTACGGCTCTGGTGGGCACGCCCTCACTGGCGGAATACATTATTGAGAAATGCCCTGAAATTCTTGGCTACCCAGCAAGCGAACTGGGTATAAAAACACTCTTGGTTGCCGGCGCCCCGGGGGCCGGCCTGCCGGAGGTTCGCCAACGCATTACCGAGGGATTTGGTGGCGCCAAGCTTTTTGATTCAGCTCAGGGCGCATGGGGGCTAGGAAATGTTTCCTGCGACAGCGAAGAGTATCAGGGGATGCATGTGGTTTCACCGGAACACTGCATCTGGACTGATTTGGTCGATCCCAACAGCAAGGAGCCTGTTCCTTTAGAAAACGGCGCCGTTGGCGAGGGTGTGATCACGGCCTTTGACCATCAGGCAGGGCCGCCATTCCGGTATTCTTTTGGTGATACGCTGCAGCTATTTACGGAGCCTTGCAGTTGCGGTGCTCCGGGGTGGCGCTTCAAAATCCTCGGTCGTGTGGATGACCTGTTGAACGTCAAGGGCATCAAAGTCTACCCGGCGGCAGTAAGAAATATCATAAATTCGTTTGCGCCGCGTACGACCGGCGAAATGCGTATTGTCGTAGACGCGCCACCACCGGCAGTCAAACCACCGCTGAAAATTAAGGTTGAGTATGGGGCTGGCCTCAGCGAGAGTGAAATAGAGAATCTTCGGACAGAACTTATTTCCAGGTTAAAAAACCGCTTACGTTTTACCGCTGTCCTTGAAATGGTTGCGCCTGATTCACTTGAACGCTCAACGCTTAAGGGTAAGCGGATTGAGAAAACTTATGAATCAACTGTTTCAAAAGAGGGTTGAAAATGCGTGCAATTGATGTCCATGCCCATCCGAGCACACAAACAATGGAGGAGACGCTCCTTCCCTTTCGGGAGGCGATGCTAAAATATTATCGAGTAACCACGCCGGTACGCACAGAAGAGGAAATGGCGGGTGATTTCCAAGCGCTGGATATCAAATCTATCCTGGTTGCCGTAGATGCAGAGACCGCAACCGGGGCGCCCGCATGCACGAATGACTATGTAGCCTCAGTCGTTAAGCAGTTTCCGGATACTTTTATTGGCGCCTTCGGATCGGTGGACCCATGGAAGGGCAAAATGGCCATCGCTGAGGCCGAGCGCTGCATTAATGAACTCGGTCTGATGGGTATTAAATTTGCCCCTAATATGCAGGGATTTTATCCTAACGACCGTCGTTTCTACCCCCTTTGGGAAACTATTAGCGGTTTAGGCGTCCCGATACAACTGCACACCGGTACCACCGGTTTAGGGGCAGGTATGCCCGGAGGCGCCGGGATACGACTTGACTACAGCAGACCGATTCCATACATCGACGACCTTGCTACAGATTTTCCTGATTTAACCATCATCGCATGCCATCCTAGTTGGCCGTTTCAGGATGAAATGCTGGCGGTGCTGCTACACAAGGGAAATGTATTCAACGAGTTATCAGGCTGGATGCCTAAATATTTCCCGGAGGCGCTGGCACGCGAAGTAAACGGTCGGCTACAGGACAAGTGTATGTTCGGTTCAGACTACCCCGCGCTTTCGCCCGAACGCTGGTTGAATGAATTTGAAGAACGCTATAAACCGGAAGTTGTAGAGAAAGTATTTTACAAGAATGCAATCCGCATCCTGAACCTGGATATCAAGGTCTGATCGACAAGCATGTGAGAAAAACACACAGGTATTGGTAAGCACATCAACTGTCTTCCTATCAAGCATACTGGAGCAGACAATGAAAAAAATATTTACCCCCATTCAAATCGGCCCCATGACGCTGAAAAACCGGATCGCCGCTGCACCCAGCGTAACCTATAATGCTTCGCACACCGGCGAAGTCACCGAGCGGCACGTCCAGTCATATCGCGAACGGGCCATCGGTGGATTTGGCTTCATACAGGTTGAGGCTGCCACGATCAGGGATGATGGCAAGGCATTTCCCTGCTTTCTTGCAGCCGATCATCCTAAATACCTTCCAGGATTGAGTAAACTCGTTGAGGTTTGTCACTTACACGGTGCCAAAATAGGACTCCAGCTAATTCATACCGGGCGTAATGCGCAGAAAAATTTTATCGACGCGGACCCGGTAGCACCGTCAGATAAACTGATCTGGCAGGACAAGCCACACGTACTCACCACATCTGAGTGCGAGGAAATGATACAGCTCTATGCAAAATCAGCGGGGCTGGCCGCTTCAGTTGGTTTTGACGCAATATGTTTTCATGGGTCCCTGGGGCATTTACCCGCACAATTTCTTTCTCCACTGACAAATGACCGGACCGACAAATATGGTGAACGTACCCGGTTTGTTGTGGAGATGATTCAGGCGACTCGTGCAGCGGTAGGCGACAAGGTCGCCCTGATCTACCGGGGCGCGGTCGATGAAGGAACGGAAGGAGGCTTAACCGTAGATGACTGGGTAGAGATCGTACCGGTGTTGGAAGATGCCGGTATAGATTGCATCGATGTGTACCCGGGTATGTTTGAGTCTTCAGTATTTGCCACCCTGCCCCTGTACATGCCTGAGGGTTACTACGTTCCTTACGCAGAGAAAATCAAGAAAGTAGCCAGGGTTCCGGTCATGGTCGTCGGCAAACTCATGCACCAGCCACTGGCTGAAAAAATTGTTGAAATAGGCAAAGTCGACATGGTGTCCTATACGCGTCCCATGTTTGCCGATCCACATTTCCCGCGCAAGATGATGGAAGGTCGATACGAAGACATCCGTATGTGTATCTGTTGCGATCATTGTGTAGGAGATGGTTTTTCCGGTCGCATGGCCGAGTGCAGCATTAATCCATCGTTTCAACGAGAACAGCAATTCAAAATCACGCGCCCGGCGCCGGTCTTGAAGAAAGTACTGGTTGCCGGTGGCGGTGTGGGTGGAATGGAAGCTGCACGGGTTGCGGCAAAAAGGGGACACCAGGTGGTCCTGTATGAAAAAACCAATACATTAGGCGGACTGCTGCTCGCGGCAGCCAGCATGCCCCACCTTTATATGCGTGAGCTGAGATACATCTCCAGGTGGCAGCAACGCCAGTTACAGCAACTCGGCGTTGAGATCCACATGGAAACGGCACTGACGCCCGAACTGATAGAACAGGAATCACCAGATGTGCTTTTTATCGCTGTTGGCGCTAAAGAACCCCGACCAACGATCGCCGGAAGCGATCGCACGGAACAACCCAACGTCATCACCTTGATTGACGACTATTTGTTGCAGGACAAAAAGGCCAAACGACAGGCTGCTGGAGATCCGGTTGTGGTCATCGGCAGCAACCATGGAACTGAGCTGGCCGTCTCTCTTGCCAAGAGCCAAGACGTAACCATACTGGAAGAGGCACCCCAGATCAGCTTTGCACCCTATATTACGCTGACCGTGACACGCATGATCGCCATGTACGAACATATTGCAAAATTGGGGATCAAGGCTCGCCCGGGAATCAAGATCGAAGCCATTGAAGAGGGTGGTGTTCGAATTACTAATGAAAAGGGTGAATCAGAGATGGTTGAGGCCGACACGGTAATTATTGCTCCGGAAAGAGTAGCAAACCGATCACTATCGAAACAGATTCGACAACAATTCGGGACTAACGACAACATGATGGAAAGTGGTGAATGGGGTCACTATGCCGGCTTGAACCTAAGCGTGAATGGTAAACCCTGCGCGCTCTATGAACTGGGAGATTGTATCGAGCCAAAAACATGCAAGGAGGCCATACACAGCGCCGGATACTATGCCAGAATGATTTGACGGACATTAAACTCACTTAGTGGATAAAGAAGTTGGATACCATCAAAAGAAGTATCGATACCGAGGTAGCAGACAAAGGCAACGGTATTTTCGATGCGGTAGCGCGACTGACTGATCCATTCCATGAGATTGAGGTTACATTACGGGTCAGTGTGGACGATCTGACTATTCATGGGGCGAAGGCCCGAATGATCAGGGTGCCCTACGCAGATCATTGCCCGAATAGCCTGCTCCGTATTGATACTCTGGCGGGTGTTCAGATCGGAGCTGGTCTGCACCGCCAGGTTCGCGAGGCTGTCGGGGGGCTCTGCGGTTGCCCCTACCTGGTTGATCTTGTGATACAGGCTTGTAAGTTCGCCCTCGTTGCTCGGGGAGTGCAACAAGCCAGAGAATCCATCCTTATCGAACAGGACCAGGAAAAGTTTTCGGCAATACGACGTACCATGGGAAAGTGTGCCGGGCATACGAATCTCCCCGACGATCTGCTGCCCGAGTGGCTCGAACGTGAATGCAATGGGATGCAAACTCCAGGATAGACCAATGGTTTTCGGCGTGGGGGTATCTATGTTGTCCAGTCGTTGTTAACGTGTCTTACCCTGCATAGCTCTTCATAACATCTAGTCCTTCACAATATCATGAAGGTACGCAGCCATCTTTTGTAATGTGACCGACCTGGCTTGATGGTGGGGATCATGTTTGCAACCGGGAATCATAAAATATTCACTTTTACCCGTCGTGTTTTGCATAATGGAATCAATCTGTGCTTTGCTGCCGTACTCGTCATCTCCGCCCTGGAGAGCCAGAACAGGTGCTTTTACCTTCGGCAAGACAGCTTCAATATTCCAATGTAAAAACTCATCCAGTAACCACACGTTTCCCCAACCGTAAAACATCGAAGCCGTATTCTCAAAATGATACCTGGAAAGTGAGCTTCTCAAGTCGTCACATTTGCGATACCGGCCCATCATCTCAGCAATTTTAGTTACCGTACGCTTTTCCACAAATACATGAGCCGCCTCAGTTATTATGGCCTGCACTTTCTCAGGATAATAGGCTGCATAGATCAACGCGATGGAACCTCCATCACTGTGTCCGATCAGTATTAAGGGGTTGCTTATGTTTAGTGCTTCCAACAAACCAGGAAACTCAATCAACGAATAGTTATGCATGTAGGAAACCTTTCGGGACTCCTCCCATTTCCCTGACCTTCCGTGCCCGAAACGATCATAAATCAGGCCGGGTAAAGCAGTTTTTTTGCATAACAACACAGGAAAATCTTTCCATTGCCCAATGCTTCCCAGTCCTTCATGAAGAAATACAAGCAGCGGCTTGCCAGAAACATAATTAATCAATTGATAGCGCAGGGAATGCCCATTTACCTCAACTGAATGTTCCTCTATATCCTGTTTGCAATGCATGGCACAAAATTTTTGGGGTTTAAGCGATATCCCCAGATCAACTCAATGTCCGCTAAAGAGTTTGTAAATATACACCCGCTCCAGTAATGAAGTTTATTAGGCAGTTTGCTCTCAATCGTCAAGAACTTCAGCCTGTATATTTCTTTACATTACTTCTGATACGAAGTATTATAATACCTCTGTACCGAATTAATATTATAACCATCTTTCTATATGAACTGTCAGTTAAATGAAGAGTGATGAAGCAGCAGAAAATTGGCTCCAGGACCACGCGGTCTTGATGGCCGATACAGCAAGCAAAACACGCCACCAAGAACGCTTGCTTATGATTCTCGGTAGCGGCACGACAAACTGGCGAGCAACAAATTTATCTTAATGAGGAGATAGTCAATTGCTAAACGGACTGGAAATTGCGGATATTATGGAGGGGGTTCACAACTGTGTAGTGAACTGCGCCGGAGTCAAAAAAGGTGAACACGTACTGATTGTAACCGACACGAAAAGCGAGGAGCGTATCATTCAGGCGCTGGCGGCAATGTGTACGGCACAAGGAGCTGACGTTACTACCATTGTAATGAAGCCCCGAGACTGGCCAATGCAGGAACCTCCGGAAGTCGTTGCCCAGGCCATGCGCTATGCTGATGTCATCTTCACGCCGGTCTATTACTCAATCAGTCACACCAGGGCGTCTATCGTTGCCAGACTGGAATATGGCGCACGTTATTTGAACCTGCCCACACTGAGTATGGATTCTCTGAAATCTGAAGCGGCCAGATTCCCTGCTCCCCTCATTTCCAAAATCTACGAAAAAGTGCATGAGATTTGGGGGCGGGCAAAAAAAGTTCATATTACTGCCGAAAATGGTACTGATGTCACCGGAAATATTGTATCCAAATTCTTTACTGGAGGTATGCCCCACTTCCCCATGCAGGAAGGCGAGTTCCTTGCCTTCGGAGGCGCCATGGGCATTTACGGCATGTGGCCGGGCGGTGCGGAAGGTGATGCCAACGGTGTTATGTATTTTGATGCTGCACACATGTTTGTGGGTAAACTGGACGTTCCATTGAAGTACGTCATCAAAAACGGGCGTGTCGTCGAGGTAGATGGCGGTAAAGAAGCGGAGCATTTCCGGAATATTGTCGAAAACGTCCCCAATGGAGATCATCTGGCAGAGTGGATGATTGGATTGAATCCAAAGGCACGTATCATCCTTGATGAAGATGTGACCCACGTCGAAGCACATCGCCACGCCGGTGCATTACATACAGCTATTGGTAATAGCAAGGTCCTGGGCGGCAATGTCTATGCCAACGTTCACCTGGACAATTTCATTATCGAACCGACAATGAAGTTCGATAACACCGTCTTGGTAGACAAAGGCAAGCTATTGGTCCTGGACGATCCCGAAGTCCAGGATATGGCAAAAGAATATGGCGTTTCTTGGTAACAATCAGAGGAAGTGTAATGGTTAATGATAAACAAGACGGCAAGAGCTATGAGCTGGCTCGCGAGATATTTTTACAGGGTCTTGCCGGAGAACCGGTAAACAAGGATTTTATTGCTCGCCACAACCGGGCAATACAATTTATGATTGAGGATGAGCCCCCTTTTGTAGTTGATGTTCGGGACGGAAACATAAGCCTGTCCAAAGGATCACTGGATGACCCGGATCTTGCAGTGAAAGCGAATGCTGATGTCTTCCGGCAGGTATTTCGAGGACTGCTCTCTCCGGGTGAAGCATGGATGGATGATCAATGGTGGATCGGTGGAGCTTTCTCGGACTATGTCGGCACCTCATGGATGATGCGCCTGATCAAGCGTGGCGTCAGCGGCCGCATGAGCCAAGTCTGGCAATAATCCTATTTATGATATGAAAGACCACAGTATCAGGCACAGAAAACTCAACGGCCATGTGGTACTCGAATATTCGCCTGTATTCAATGTCGCTGTCCCCTTCATTGACCGGCATCTGACGGAGAACCGTGCGGATAAGGTTGTCATCCGCATGACAACGGGTGACCAGGTTACCTATGGTGAACTTGCCGACCGGGTAAACCGTTGCGGTAATGCCTTACTCAACTTGGGCGCACAGCGCAATGATCGCATTTTGATGATCGTGAAAGACTGTGCAGAATTTTTTTACATCTTCTGGGGAGCAATCAAGGCAGGCTTGATTCCGGTACCCGTGAACACCTTGCTGCGCGCCGGTGACTATGAATACATTATTGATGACAGCAAGTGCAGCGTACTCGTGTATTCACCAGAATACGAAGTTGAAGTAGATGCCGCATTATCCGGGCTATCATCAAAACCAGGGCACTGCATTCCCGTTGAAGGAAACGGAATCTCAATTCAATCGCTGCTCTCTTCAGCATCGGGTGATCTGAATGCTGTTTCCAGTTGCAGCACTGATGAATGCTTCTGGCTGTACTCCTCCGGCTCGACCGGCAGACCAAAGGCCGCCGTGCATTTACACAGAGATATGGCCGTTGTCAGCCAATACTACGGTGTGGAGACCCTGGGCATACATGAGGATGACATCATGTACTCAGTGGCCAAGCTGTTTTTCGCCTATGGTCTCGGTAATGCAATGATGTTCCCGCTGTGGGTCGGTGCAAGCACTGTACTTGACGGAGCGGCTCCATCGCCTCTTTCCACTTTTGAGATTATCAAAACATTCAAGCCAACACTGTTTTTCGGTGTTCCTACCCTCTACGCCGGGCAACTCAGAGAACTTGAATCAAGGTCACCGGATCTTTCATCACTGCGTTTATGTACATCGGCCGGTGAAGCCTTGCCTCCCGAAATACTAAATACCTGGATTGAGACTGTAGGGGTGCCATTGATTGACGGAATCGGATCCACAGAGGCGCTGCACATATTTATTTCAAACCGAGAAAATGATCCGAAACCCGGGTGTACCGGCCGTCTGGTACCAGGATATACAGCGAAAATAGTTGATGAAACAGGCACTCCGGTGGGTCCTGGAGAGCAAGGGAATTTGCTCATAAAAGGCGACTCAATTGCTAAATATTATTGGAACAACCCCGCTAAAACAGCAGAGACAATAGTCGACGGCTGGCTTAACACAGGTGATACTTTTTATCAGGACGAATCGGGCTATTTTTATTATTGTGGCCGCAATGACGATATGCTTAAGGTTGGAGGGATATGGTGTTCGCCGTTCGAAATCGAGGCTAAATTGATTGAACACCCCAAAGTTTTCGAAGTGGCTGTGGTGGCACAGACTGATGACAATGATTTGGTAAAACCGGCTGCTTATGTCGTGCTGACCAACCCTGCCGATTCAGGCAATGCTTTGCGCGAAAAACTGCTTTTGCATTGCAAACAGGGCCTGGCACGCTACAAATATCCCCGTTGGATATATTTTGTTGACGATTTACCAAAGACAGCTACCGGAAAAATTCAACGATTCAAACTGCGTAATTGTTGAGGCCGGGACAGGCTCCATCGAAATGATGGCCACGCGTAGCTGCAAGACTCATCGTTGTTCGGGGCGACGACCGCATCCGGCCACCGCTTCGACTATTTCTTACCCACTGTAACCGTGGATCAAAGCCAACATGCGTTCATGCGCATCAGAAGTATCTGTCTGAACGCCGCCAGGATGGTACTGTATTCAGTTGATATCAAGTAGGAGAATTCTCATGTATATCTAAATGGATTACCCGGAAATTCGTGAAGCAATCGCAAAGCTGTGCAAGCAGTTTCCGGGGAAATACTGGCAACAACTGGATCGAGAGCATGCTTATCCAACTGAGTTTGTGCGTACAGTTGCCGAGGCCGGCTATCTCTCAGTGATGATTCCTGAGGAATATGGTGGTAGCGGCCTCGGTCTGCCTGCAGCCTGTGCTGTTCTGGAAGAGATTCAACGCAGCGGCTGCAATGGCGGAGCCTGTCACGCACAGGTTTACACCATGGGCACGCTGCTGAGGCACGGCAGCAAGAAGCAGAAAGAACATTATCTGCCCCGTGTCGCAAGTGGGGAGTTGAGGCTGCAAGCCTTTGCTGTCACCGAGCCAGCCAGCGGCACCGATACCACGCGTATACGGACCAGAGCAGTACGCGATGGTAATGATTACGTGGTTAATGGGCAAAAAGTATTTATTTCCCGGGCCGAGCACTCGGACCTGATGATTCTGCTGGTGCGGACTACCCCGCGGGATCAGGTGAAGAAAACCACCGAGGGAATGTCAGTGCTTATTGTGGATTTGCGCGAAGCCGTTGGGAACGGCCTCACCATCAAACCTATCGATACCATGATGAACCACTCGAGTACAGAACTGTTTATCGACAATCTCAGGGTGCCTGTGGAAAACCTGATCGGTGAAGCGGACAAAGGATTTCGCTACATCCTCGATGGCATGAACGCCGAAAGGATACTGATCGCATCGGAGTGTATCGGAGACGCGAGGTTTTTCATTGAAAAAGCCTCGAGCTATGCAACCGAGCGAGTAGTTTTTGCTCGCCCGATCGGGCAGAACCAGGGAGTGCAGTTTCCGATTGCCAAGGCGTATGCCCAGACCGAAGCCGCAGCACTTATGGTCAACCACGCCGCACAGCTGTTTGAAGTGGGCAAGCCCTGCGGTGCGGAGGCAAACATGGCCAAGATGCTGGCAGCGGAAGCAGCCTGGTTTGCCGGTGATACCTGCGTGCAAACCTTTGGTGGTTATGGCTTCGCCAAAGAATACGACATAGAGCGCAAATTCCGTGAGACACGACTGTACCAGGTGGCACCGATATCCACCAACCTGATTCTGTCCCACATCGCCACCCACGTATTGAACATGCCTAAATCTTTCTGACTATGAGCAACACCGCACTCAATGGTGTCCTGGTCGTATCGATTGAACAAGCGGTAGCAGCGCCGCTGTGTTCGTCCCGGCTGGCCGCTGCCGGAGCCCGCGTGATCAAGGTCGAGCGCGCTGAAGGGGATTTCGCGCGCGCTTATGATTCGGTAGTAAACGGTGAGAGTGCCTATTTCGTCTGGCTCAATCACGGCAAGGAATCTCTGGTACTTGATCTCAAAGAAGATCGTGACCATGATCTACTGCTCAAAATCCTTAGCCAGGCAGATGTTTTCATCCAGAACCTGGCGCCTGGTGCCGCTACACGATTGGGTCTGGCCTCAGAAGTATTGCTCACTCATTTCCCACGGCTTGTCTGTTGCGACATCAGCGGCTACGGTGAATCCGGGCCCTACCGGGATAGGAAAGCCTATGACCTGCTGGTGCAGTGTGAAACAGGCTTGACCGCTGTCACCGGCAGCCCAGCCGAACCTGGGCGGGTTGGTGTATCAATCTGCGACATCGCCTGTGGAATCAGCGCCTACTCGCGTATTCTGGAAGCTCTTATCGAACGTGACAAGACCGGCAGGGGTTCGCGCGTCCAGGTCTCATTGTTCGATTCGCTGGCCGACTGGATGAACGTACCCTACTTACACCAGGTATATGGTGGCAAAGCACCACAGCGTGTGGGTATCAACCATCCTTCGATAGCTCCCTACGGGACGTATCGAACCGGCGACGGCGAAACCATCGTAATCGGCATCCAGAATGACCGTGAATTTGTACGTTTTTGCAATATCGTGTGCAGATTGCCGGAACTGTCATCAGACAAGCGCTTTGCACATAATCCCGATCGGGTCAAAAACCGCGAGCAACTGGATGTGTTGCTTGGTCACACCCTGAAAAAATTGAGCAAGCAGGAATTGGTTACTCGACTTGAGCAGGCGTCAATCGCATTCGCCTCGCTGAATTCCATCGAAGAATTTTCGCAACACCCACAGTTAAAACGGTTAACCGTGGATACGGCGGCGGGGACGATTAAATTGATCGCACCACCCGGTCAAAGCGGCGGTGCCAGTCCCAGCCGGGTGCCCGCCCTGGGCGAACACAGCGTAGCAATCCGAACAGAATTTGGCCAAAATGACGGCCACATCGGTGATTTTCATGAATGAGACCAGTAAAAGTACTGGGGATATCGATCTTGCCTATCTCCGGCAGTGGACCCAACACGATCCAGTCACCCTGACTGAAACTCTGGATCTGCGCCCCGCACAGAGCCTGGCAGCAATGCTGGATCAATCCAGGACCCTTCAAATGGGTGATATATTACCACCCTTATGGCACTGGGTTTATTTCATACCCTGTCCACGGGCCTCAGAAATCGGTGTCGATGGCCACCCGAAGCGCGGCAACTTTCTGCCGCCTGTGACGCTACCACGACGCATGTGGGCAGCCAGCGAGGTCCGGTTCAACGCACCACTGCTTCTTGGTGAAACCGTGCAGAAACAATCCCGCATTACCAGTGTACAGCTCAAGCAAGGCGCCACCGGCCCACTGGTATTTGTGACCGTAAACCACCGTTACTCAGTTGATAATCGGCAACGCATAAACGAAGACCAAACGCTGGTCTATGTCGACAAAAACCCGGCGGGCAGGCCGGCCAGAAAAGGTAACCAGCAGATTAAGCCAAGCGGCTGGTTCAGGCGTATCGAACCTGACCCGGTCATGCTATTTCGCTACTCAGCACTAAGCGGCAATACCCACCGCATTCATTTTGACCGCGATTATGCAGTCCGGGAGGAAGCCTATCCGGGTTTACTGGTCCAGGCTCCGTGGACGGCAATCCTGCTGGCAGAACTACTGCGCGAGCATTGTCCCGAAACAGCCATAAGCCGGTACGGTTTCCGCGCACTACGGCCACTTATCGATACCGCAGCATTCACCATTCATGGCCATCGCAGGGGAGGTGAAGTCAATCTTCAGGCCCTTGATGCAGATGGTCAGCTAGCCGTGGATGCTACGGCAGTTTTGACTTCGAATTAGCATACGCAAGGTCTGTATTTTTTTATCTGCTTACTCAAAAACCTGCCCATTCCTGGCCAGAGCCATAGTCTGTCTTGCCAGAGGGCTTGCCAATCACAATAAACTCTGGTGCGGCCTTACCGGCTTACTCTTTGAGTCATCGAAACGTTCATATTTTCCTTGCCTGGGTTATTATTCATTAGCCCGCTCCTGCATGGACGAAATTGCGTTACAGGGAGCAAAAAGCAAGAGGAACACAGTTCATGGAAACAGCAATAACCACTTGCCGCCTGTGCCTGGTGCGCTGCGGTATGACGGTCAATATTGAAGATGGCAAGGTCACCCGCTTGGTCGGCGACAAGAATCATCCGCTCAGCAAGGGTTATCTGTGCATCAAGGGCAAGGCGACACTGGATATCACCAACTCACCCAAGCGGGTTATTTATCCACAGCGCCGGGTAGGAGAACGCGGTTCCGGCCAGTGGCAGCGGGTATCGTGGGACGAAGCACTGGACGATATTGCAACTCGTCTGAACAAGATCATTGAGGAAGACGGTGCTCGTGCCGTGTCCGTGCAAGCCCTGCCACCCAAGGACTATTTCGCCTATGACATTTTTTGTGCCGTCATCGGCAGCCCGACTTTTTTCAAACACGATTCACACCAGTGTTTTACGCCCCAGTTGATGGCCGACACACTCACCTTCGGCAATCTGCTGACCTACCCCGCCTATACATCGGTCCTTGATTCCGATGTCATCATGTTATGGGGCGTCAATCTCAGCGAGACCAACGGGTCCAAACACCAGCGCGTGCTCGATGCGCAACGCAAAGGCGCCAAAACCATTGTTGTCGACCCGCGCCCGACCCAATCGGCCAAAGAGTCGGATCTGTGGCTGCGGGTACGGCCGGGAGCGGATGCAGCGCTGGCGCTGGGCATGATCAATGTCATTATCAGCGAGCGCCTGTACGATGAAGCATTCATTGAAGAATGGACCATCGGATTCGACGCACTCAAATTGCGTGCTGCCGAATACACGCCGGAGCGCGCGGCTGAACTGTGCTGGGTTCCGGCTGCGGACATAGTCAAAGCGGCACGAATGTTCGCAACCGCCGGTGCTTCGGCCATGTACACTTTTATCGGTGCAACCATGGGTGGCAACTCAATTGCAAGCCTGCGCCTGATGGGATTCCTTCCCGCGCTCACCGGTAAAATTGACTTGCCCGGCAACAACGGTTTCCTGCCGCCTACCGGAGTTCGTATGCCCGGCTATTATGCCTCCAGCCTGGGGATAGACGACAACCGTGATTTCAGTGATCAACTCAGCGCCGACCGACTGCCCCTGCTGGCCGGTCCCAATGCCATTACCACACCTTACCCGCATCCGCGCCAGGTCATCGATGCCATCCTGACCGGCAAACCTTACCCGGTTCGCGCCTTGTGGACAGACTGCAATCCGGTGGTGGGGCTTGAAGACACCTGCCAGACGATCAAGGCGATGAAGAAGCTGGACCTGTTGATCGTGTCCGATCTGTTCGAATCACCGACCGCCGCGCTGGCGGATTACATTCTGCCGCTCACTACTCACCTGGAGTCTGATGCCATCACCGAATACGCGGGTATCAATATTGTTACCGCGCGGCCCAAGCTGGTCGAGCCAAGAGGTGAGGCCCGGGACGAAGCCGAGCCGGTACTGGAGGTTCTTCAGCGAATGGGTTATGGCGATGACCTGCCGATCACCAACAACCGTGACCTGCTCGATTACCGCCTGGCCCCACTGGGCATGAATTTTGACCAGTTCACCGCTCTGGGCACCTATTCAACCCCCAACGAGCCGTTAAAACACCATCAGGGCAAGCTCCGTAAAGACGGCAAGCGAGGATTCGGCACACCCTCGCACAAGATCGAGTTCACCTCCGGGACGCTGAAGAAATTCGGCATCGACCCACTGCCGGACTATGTGGAATCGCCCTATAGCCCCCTGCGCAGGCCGGAGATCGCCGCAGATTACCCCTCGATACTGATCAGCGGCACGCGTACCCGGGAATACTACAGCACCCTGGGGATCGAAATTCCCAGGCTGCGCAAGCGGCGCCCGTTTCCAGGCCTTGAAATGGCTCCTGCCACTGCCACCGAATACGGCCTGGTCGAGGGCGACTGGGTCAGCATTGAAGCACCGACCAGTAAACGTTCCATCAAGCGGCAGGTCAGCCTGCTGGAAGGCATGGACCCACGCGTAGTCAATGCTGAAGGACTCTGGTACATGCCCGGCAAGGAGGATTTGATCGAGGCTGTGCTTGAAGTCAGCGCTAACGTACTCACGCCGTTGACAGACGAGGTCGACCCGGTATGCGGCGGGTCTATCGCCCGCTGTCTGCTCTGCCGGATACAGAAAATTGAAACACCACCCGAGGCAATGGGAACCTGGTAGCTGTTGTCCCCTTTTCTATTGACAAAAAAGTCAAATACCATGTCCTTTTACGGTAGTGGGCCACGGTGCCTTGAATTTTGCTTAAATTGGTTTATGCTTAAACTAGTTTTTTCAGGGTAATGCAAATCAAACAGTCTTTGTTTGGGTCATTTTTTTCGTAGTGAGTGTGGGAGAGGGATAAAATGAATACCAGAGTATTTTTTGCTTTTAAGCGCGTGCCGCGGTTTCTACTGGCTGCAACGCTGGTGGTGTCTGGAAGCGCCGTATACAGTACACAGGTTCTGGCCGATTCCAATAACCTGCTCGAAGAAATAATTGTTACCGCTCAGAAGCGCGAACAAAACATCCAGGAAGCCCCGGTTTCCGTCACCGCGTTTTCTGGTGATGCACTGCGGCAATTGAATCTGACCGACAGCGTGGATGTTGCTACACAAACACCAAACTTCAGTATTGGCACACCGGTTGGCGCCGGCAACAACCCGTCAATCGTGTTGCGCGGCGTTGGCCTGAATGATTTCAGTGACAATAACGAAAGTAATATTGCCGTGTATGTCGATGAGATCTACCAGAGTGCGATGGCCGGCCTGACCTTTCAGTTGTTTGACGTTGAGCGTGTAGAGGTACTGCGCGGCCCACAGGGCACACTCTATGGGCGAAATGCGACAGGCGGACTGGTCCATTATGTGACCAAGAAACCAACCGCAGATTTCGATGCTTACGGTGACCTGACCTTTGGAAGCTATAGCCAGATCAAGTTTGAAGGCGCTGTCGGCGGTGGCACGGAACGGGTCTCTGCCCGCTTGTCGGTCGCAAGCAACCAGGCGGATGGCTATGTAACAAACCGGGTCGGCAAGAATCCGAACGATGCTGACAATATCGCGATTCGCGGACAAGTTCTGTTTCAGCTCGCTGACCAGTGGTCATTGTTGCTCAACGGACACTATGCCGACTCCGACGCACTGGCCGCAGCTTACCAGCATGAGGGTACCGCTGGAGATGGTTTTGACTTTTTCGGTTACCGGGATACCGATGGCGATCCATGGGCCGGTGATTACGATCGCGTTGGGCCGCTGAAAATAAGAAGCAAAGGTGGTTTCTTCGACCTGACTTACCAGGGTGAAAACTTTGGGATGAAATGGATCACCGGTGTGGAAAACGTCAAAAAATTTCATCAGGAAGATACCGATGCGGGAAATGTAGATTTTGGCGCCGGTTCACTGGTGCGCCCCGACTTTGCTGCTAAGACCGACCAGGTGACCAGTGAACTGAGGTTCTTTGGCGACACTGGACAGCTCAACTGGGTAGCCGGTGTTTATTATTTTGACAATGAAGTCGACGGCACCGGTACACGGCTTGATCTTGGCGGACTGTACGACATCAATTTCGATGTCACTTACCTGCAGAACACGACATCGTATGCAGCTTTCGGACAGGTCGAGTTTGCACTGAATGACCAGTGGAGCCTGATTGGAGGTATTCGCTACACCAACGAGGACAAGGATTATACCTACATCAACCGGGAAACCAATTTTGGCGCCTTTGTCTACGAATTTTCTCCCCGGACAGCCGGAGATTTGACCAATCAGTCAGAGGACGTGGTGACCGGCAAAGTCGGGCTAAATTTCAATATCAATGACGATGTGCTGCTTTTCGGCAGCATTTCTTCCTCATTCAAGAGCGGTGGCTTCAACGCAGGTTTCCTCGATCCGTCACTGGCGCTGGAAAATCTTCCCTATGGCAAGGAAGAGCTCATTTCCTATGAAGTTGGCATGAAATCAACCTTTGCCGGTGGCCGGGCGCGCTTCAATGCCACCGCATTTTATTATGACTACACCGATTTGCAGGCACTGACTTTCGAAGGTGTCAGTGCGTTCATCAGTAACGCTTCAGACGCCAGCATCAAAGGTGCCGAGTTTGAGTTTTTTGCCAACCCGACCGATGCACTGGAACTCGGTATTGGTCTTGGCTTACTCGACGCGAAAGCCGATGGCATCGGGCTGCCGGATGGTTCGGTCCTCAAGAACCGTAACCTGGTACTGGCTCCGGATGTCCAGCTAAACGGAATTGGCCGGTACACGATTCCGATCGGCAATGGCGCGCTGACCTTCCAGTTAGACACCAACTATTCGAGCAAAACGTATTTTGACATCGTCAATCAGGAAATCGCGAGTCAAAAAGCGTACTGGGTCTGGAATGGGGCGATCACTTACCGCTTCAACGACAATTTCCAGGTATCCGCCTGGGGTAAAAACCTGTTTGAAAAGGAATACAAAGTTTATACCTTTGATTTCTCCGATTTCTTCGGCTTGAACCAGCAAATGTATGGGCCGCCTCGCTGGTGGGGTATAACTTTCCGCTACCAGTACTAGCGTTCACTCTCAGATCGCTGGAAAAACCTGCAGGCGTGGACACAAGTCCACGCCTGCTTTTTTATTTGTGTACAAAGGGCGCTTTAGCGCTTGCTCCTTTGCTCATAAACGTTTCCAGGCCAATCCACATGTCCTCGGTTTCTATGCACCTGCCGAATGAACGGGACTCCAGTTCCAGGCCTTCAGCAAGGGTCATTCGTGCGCCATGGTAGATGGCATTGATCAAAATACTGTCGATTTTCCGGCTGTGATGGCCAATATCGAGATCCTCGGGTTTGGGTATGTCACTCAAGGGTCCGGTTTCTATCACCGGAGCCACGACCGTTCCATCGGCGATCTGCCGTACCAGTGTGGCTGCGGCCTCCACCAGATCACCTTCGACCTCTTCGCGCGCCAGTCCGATTTCTACGGCCTCGCGGGACGAGACGGGCCGGGCAGTACGTAAAATCTCCGCAGCCTTGCTGATCCCGACCAGCCTGGGCAGGCGTTGCGTGCCTCCGGCACCCGGTATGAAGCCCAGGTTGACTTCCGGCTGGCAAGCTGCAATCGACAAGCCCGCTCTGCAAACACGATCCGTACAGGACATGGCAAGCTCGGCACCGCCGCCGAAGGCAAAACCGTTCCAGGCACAAACCACCGGTTTCTTCAGTGACTCAACGTAATTACAGACCTTTTGAAAATTCTGTGAATTCTGATAACCCGCTTCGGGTGTCTTGCAGCTTGCCAATTCATTGATGTCCGCGCCGGACACGAACGCTTTAACACCGAAACCGGTGAGGACTGTACCGGTGATCGCCGGATCGTTTTCGGCCTCGGCAAATTTTTCACGCAGTTCCGCCAGCACGGTCGCATCAACGGCGTTGAGCACTTTGGGCCGCTTGATGGTCAGCACAGCTACATCACCCAGCGTCTTGCGCGTCACATTAGAAAGCTTCCAGCCACCCGCATCACGCGCTGCAACCAGGCTGGCGGGCATCGGGAAACCGGGATTTTCCGCACACCATGCCTCGACAATGTCGTGTGCCTTATTAATCCCCATTTCATTCATCATCGAAAACGGTGGTTTGATCACCAGTGCGATTTCGCAGGCCTTGTCCAGATCACTGATGGCGCAGATACCCAGGTCGGCAATATACGAGGCCAGTGCACAAAACGCACCGATCACCTGGTTCCTCAAGACTTCCTCTGTTTCCGCAGCAACCTCGATGGTGTCTCCCTTGCGAGCGATGTCCCAGCGGTCACCCTTTTTAATCAGCTCTTTTAACAGGTCTGGCGACTTGAACCAGGGCTGCAACTGGGTGTGCATTTCATCCAGACCGTGATCAGTTATTTCATTACCGCCCGCCAGTGTCACTGCAGTAATCGGACCCACACCACAACCCAGCGCATCCATGGATACCTTGTCAATTTCCTTGACGGTCCCGTAGCCTTTTTGCAGGCACAGGATAGCGTTCAAAAACAGGCCTTCGAAAATAGGATCGATCGCATAGCCATAGGAACTGGCCACTTCCATGGGTACTTTGCCAATGGCTTCGTACATTCCCAGCAGGTTCGCGGTCAGTGTCGTGTCCGTATCTTTACCCGGAATAATTTCGACAATCGGATTGCGTTCTGCCGGGAAAAAATAGTGGGCCACGAGGCAACGTCCGGGATTTGAAGTATTGCGGAAGATAACTTCCGGGCGCATATGCGACGAATTCGACAGGAAGATCGCGTCCTGGTCACATATACCGTCTACCTGCGTGAAAATGGCATCCTTGATTGCCTCATCTTCGGTTGCCGCTTCGAGCACCAGGCTGGACCCGGAGATATCATCATAATTTGTCGTATAGCTGATACAGCCGAGCATGGCTTCCGCCAGGTCAGCGCGGAAAGCCCTGACCTCGACCCCGCGGGCGATTTTTTTCTCTATGCGTGCTTTGGCGCTTTCCAGAGCCTGCTCGGAAATGTCCAGCAAAACCATCTTTACGCCATTTTTGGCAAAAACCTTGGCAAAGTGAAGACAGATATCCGGGCCAATATTACCGGCGCCGATAATGGAAATTTTTGCAAGTTCGATGTCTTTATATTGATAGCTCATGTTTTTGTCCTGCTGCCTCTGTGATGACTCATGGATGTGATTAAAGATAAATTCAGTTCAGGTCGTCCGGGATGCCACTGCAAACGGATGACAGGTTGCCGGCGGCACATTGGCCAGTAATTCAACCAGTTCGTGCGCCATGGCATCACCAAGTTGTTCACTGTCTGCGATGCTGACGCTGCGTTGATAGATTGCACTGACATCGTGACCCATACCGACGCCAAGTAACTCCACCGATGATCGGTGTTCAATCCACTCGATTACCTGGCGCAAATGTGAATAAAGGTAGTCGGCCGCATTAACCCTCTGTGTGGCATCATCGGCCGGCACACCATCAGATATCACGACCAGGATACGCCGCTGTTCCCCGCGTCCGCTCAAACGGCGGTGCGCCCACAAAAGTGCTTCACCGTCGATATTTTCTTTGAGTAGTTCCGGCCACAGCATGACACCCAGCGCCTGGCGCGCTTTTCGCCAGGGTTCATCGGCTGTCTTGTATATAACATGCCGCAAATCACTTAACCTCCCCGGGGAATCCGGTTTGCCATCGGCATGCCAGGAGCGGCGAGCGTAGCCGCCCTGCCACCGCCGGGTGGTAAACCCCAGTATCTCGGTAGCGATATGGCAGCGCTCCAGCGCGCGGGCAAGGATATCGGCAAACATGGCCGCCAGTGCGATTGGCTGGCCACGCATGGAGCCGGAATTATCAATCAGGAAAGAAATGACGGTGTGGTGGCTCTCACTGTCACGCTCCTGCTTGTAGACCAGCGGGCTGGAAGGGTCAACCACCAACCGGGCCAGGCGCGAAGTATCCAGCAAGCCGTCATCCAGATCGAAGGTCCAGGCTCTTTTTTGCAGGGTTGCCAGGCTTCTTTGCAAACGACCGGCGAGTCTCGCCGCAAGTTGCCGGTGCTGTGACAGTTCCTGGTCAAGTTTGCTTCGCAGTTGCAACAGTTTATTTCTGTCGAGCAGTTCAGTGGCGCGTATGACCTGATCATAGCGGGTAGTCCAGGGGCGATAGACCAGGCTGCCTGCGGTGGGCTCATCCGCCACATCGGGCTCGATAGGAGAACCCTGTATGGCGTCAGACGTTGCTGGCTCAGGCCGACTCATTCCCTCCTGCGGGAAAGGGATGACCGAATGACTTGCGCCCCTTTCAAGCCGGGCTTGGTTATCATCCGCCGAATCCTGCTGATCATCTTCACTGCCCTGCACCGAATCCGCAGCAGAATTTTCCTCAACCTTACTGTCTGCATACCGGCTTTCACCACTGCCTGGGCCAAAGCCTGTTTCGCATTCCTCGCTGTCCGGGGATATTTCTGCCGGGGCGGCCTGTGCGCCCTTCTGTGGCTGATCGGGAAACTCCAGTGCGTCAATCAATTGCTTTGACTGACGGGCAAATTCTGCCTGGTCCCGGCAGGCCGCAGTAAGCCCAGCCAGTAGGTTACCGATATCGCCACCGCAGCGTGCGCTGATTACATCCCGCCAACGATCCAAAAACCGGACCGCCGCCTCCGGTAACAGCGTAGCCAGCAACTGTGCGCGTACCATTAACACAAGAGCATTGGCCAGCGGCGTTGCTGCATCCGTTATCAGGAGATTCAGGCCGTGCAAGCCATAGCGCTGGTCGAAGGCTGCCGCAAGATTTACCGCTACGCCATGCCACACTTGTGATGCGAGCGCCTCGACACGTAAATTCTCAAATTCATCAAAAATTGCCCGCGATAGTGGCCCAGCAGGCGCCAGGGAGTGATGCAAACCGGCATCGTGGTAGCGACACTTCACGCCGATCACATCGTACTGCCCGCGTATGACGGCATAAGGTGTACTGTTGCTGTCGATTTCATTCAGGGAAAAACTGATGGGCAGGCCTGGTTCCCCCGCCAGTGCGCGACAGGTGCACTGGAGCGAGTGCTCAAACTGGTCACGCGAAGGACAGGAAGCGGGGAGGTTCATGTAGCTGCGGTATCAGGGTTGATGGCGGTGACGGGTCCCGGCAACTCTACACCAAAACAACGCTGATAATACTCGGCGAGCAGCGGGCGCTCGAGAGCATCGCAGCGATTGGCGAAGGTGACTTTAAACGCATAGGCTACATCACCGAAAATTTCGGCATTGGCTGACCAGTTGATGACCGTGCGCAGTGACATCACGGTGGAAAGATCACCGCTCATGAAACCCTGCCGGGTCAGGTTGGCAAGCTGGACCATTTTACCGAGCAGCGCACGGCCCTCATCACTCTGGTAGGCCGGTGCCTTGGCCAGTGCAATGTCCAGTTCCTGTTCATAAGGAAGGTAGTTAAGCGTGGCAATGATATTCCAGCGGTCCAGTTGCCCCTGGTTAATCTGCTGCGTCCCGTGGTACAGACCGGTCGTATCACCGAGTCCGATCGTATTGGTGGTGGAAAACAGGCGAAATGCCGGATGTGGCCGGATGATCCGGTTCTGATCCAGCAGGGTCAGCCGCCCTTCAGACTCGAGCACGCGCTGAATCACAAACATGACATCAGGCCGGCCGGCATCGTACTCATCGAACACCAACGCCGTGGGCGTCTGCAAAGACCAGGGCAGAATTCCTTCACGAAACCGGGTTACCTGTTTGCCCTCTTCCAGCACAATGGCATCCCGACCGATCAGATCCACACGGCTGATGTAACTGTCCAGGTTAATGCGTACACAGGCCCAGTTCAGCCTTGCCGCTACCTGCTCAATGTGAGTGGTTTTGCCGGAACCGTGATAGCCCTGCACCATCACCCGTGCGTTATAGGCAAAGCCGGCAAGGATGGCGAGGGTGGTGTCCGGGTCGAACAGATAGGCTTCGTCCACTTCCGGCACATATTCACTGGCCGATGAAAACATCGGCACCTGCATATCCGAATCAATACCGAACAGATCCCGGACCGCAACCTTCCGATCCGGAAGCCTGTCATAGGCGGCAGTGAGTCCAGGGTCTTTCATGCGGTTTAGTATTTCTCGAGTTGCTCCGCCAGTGCGGCCCACTCGTCAAACAACATGTTCTCGGCCATCGGGTACAGCATGCCCTCTTCCTTGACGTTGTGCTGCTGGATCAGCATGAGCAGCGTATCCCCCAGGTCCAGGGCTTCCTCGGTATCACCGGAACTCATCGCGGCGCCAATCTGGTCAAGCAGGCCGCGCATTTGCTGGTGTTCCATTCTCATCATGGCGGTAGGGCCACCGCCACCCATTCCACTGCGGGAATCGAAAGCAGGAAACAGTATGTCCTCTTCCATCGCCAGGTGCCGGCGCATGCTGTCGTCAAATTCCTGCCAGGCCTGCGCGGTGGCATCAGTATCACCACCGTCCAGGAGCTCTTCCAACTTCGCCCAACGGGCATCGCAGTCGCGATGATCCTGCATGAAAAATCCGGCCAGGCCGGCCTCGATATCTATAGCTGTCATGGGTATCTCCTGTACAAACCCGAATACGAATGGGGAGCAATCTGGTACATTATCGGCTGATGGTTTATTTTAGCAATATGTTACAAAAATTGAAGCATTAATGGGCAAATCTGTATCAGATATTTTTACGGTACTGGGGTTCGAAAAACCGGATATCGTCGACCTACGGGATCTCGAAGCACCGGAGCCCATGGAGAAAATACTAATGAGCTGCTCTGAACTCGCTGTGGGAGATTTTTTCCTGGCACAACTGCCCCATATTCCGACCCCGCTGTTTCCTCATCTGGAGGCACGTGGCCTGAAATGGTGGGTCCATGAACAAGAAGACCAAAGTGCACTTTTGCTGATCAGGAGAGAGCAGTGAACGCCGTTATGCCGACGGGCGGCTTAAGCCTGGATCAGGCACCCCGGCTTTCCATTCCTGCTGCTTTTTTTCTGACCCTGCCGGCTGGCATCCTGGCGGCGGGTTTCATCCTGATGTTCACTGGCTCAACTGCCCTGATCACGCCCCTCATGCCGCAGACACTGGCGCTGGTGCATGCCGCCACCCTGGGTGTTCTCGCCATGGGCATGATCGGCGCGCTATACCAGATGACCCCGGTTATTGCAGGCACACCGGTTCCATTCACCCGCATCGCACCCCTGGTCCAGGCTTTGCTGGTGGTGGGGCTGGCCGGATTTATCTGGCGACTGTTGGGTGGCCCCATATGGTCTATGTCAGCGGCGATCTTTTGTTTCGCAATTGCTTTTCTGGCCTTTCTGATACCGCTGGGCTGGGCACTGCTCCGTCCCGGAACCAACAACGAAACCGTCCAGGGTATGCGCCTGGCCATCATCAGCCTGATGACTGTCACTTTGATCGGCCTGGTCATGGCCCGGGGGTATAGCGGACACGGCTTTCCCGATAATCGTTTTCTGTGGATGCAGATTCACCTGACACTGGCCCTTATTGGCTGGGTTGGCGGACTGATCATGTCGGTATCCTGGCAGGTTATTCCGATGTTCTACCTGGCGCCGGTGGTCAGCAAAACCCTGATGCGCTTGCTGTTCAGCCTGTTGCTGGCCGGCCTTGTGCTTCCGTTTGTGGCCATTTTCGCCGCACAGGAAGTCAGTGATTTCCTTACGCCAGGCCAATTGGCTGCGATTGGAGCATTGCCCGCCGCAGTCGTTGTCTGGCTGCTTCATCCGCTACTGATTCTGCGAAATATTTCACGCCGCAAGCGCCGGCGGCGTGACACATCATTGATGTTCTGGAAAGCCGGCCTGATCATTGCTCTGCTGCTGATTCCCAGCGCAATCCTGGTGTTTCTGCTTCCTGACCCCCGTTGGCAGGTGCTGTTCGGCTGGCTGGCCATCTGGGGCTGGGCCGGCATGATCATGCACGGAATGCTGAGCCGTATCGTACCGTTCCTGGTCTGGTTCCACCGCTACTCGGCACGGGTTGGCCTGGAGCCGGTACCGTCCATGAGAAGCCTTCTGCCCCAGCGACGAATCCAGATTGGACTGGTGTTACATTTGAGTTCCGTTATTTTAGGTGTAGCGGCAATTCTGATCCAACAGGATATGCTGGCGCGACTCACTGGTGTAATACTGGCGGCCACTGCGATCAGCCTGGGTAGTATGCTGTTCCATGTGCTGAAAAGACGACCGGACTAACCTTGTCATTTTATTCAGCCCGGTCGCGCCCAAAAGCGCTCTTACAGTTGTAAGAGGCAGCTTGCGGCCGATACTCCCCGGTCCGTCCTCAGCCCTTTGTGTCGTTGCTGGAATTGATCACCCGGCGGTGGTAGAGGGAATAATACCGAAGCTTGCCGGGAGCGTGTGAAATCACAGCAGAAATAACAATGATAATTACCAGCAGGTAGCTGTCCCAACCCGGAATGCTACCCAGCAATGCAAGCAGAATCAGTTTCAAGGTGATCGCAACTCCCCGGATCTGAACAACCCAGACCGGGTTTGCCACGATGTCCATCAAGGTCATCAAAACACCGGAGGCCAGGGCCAGCCACCAGTAGTTGATCCATAAATCTTTATCCAGGCCAAATAAAATACCGCCACCTACACCAGCGATGGCCAGTAAATGGAGTGTCCTCAGGCTGATTTTTGACCATCTTTTGACGGAAGTGATATTCATTATTACCTTGCTGAGGCAGGTGCCTGACGGTACAACAGAGCACGTTACTATAGCGCAATGTGAGCAATGATTCCGGTGTTGACGGTGGTAGGAAGTTAGGGGGTCAGAGTCAAGTGTCAGAGTCAAAGGGCGTTCTGCCGATTTGACACAGGATTACGGATATTTGCTGGCAAATTAAACCCTGGTATGCACATTGCCGTGCCCTGGCGTGATTACCAAAAAACAAGTAAGCCAAATGCTCCCATTTATGTCAGCCCACTCTGGCACTTTACCCCCTTTTTTAACTGAACATTTCGCGGGATTGTTCCAGTGCATCAATGAGGATGTCTACTTCCTCCAGCGTGTTGTAGAGACCGAAGGAAACCCGGGCGGTGGCCGGGACTTTGAAGAACTGCATGACCGGCATCGCGCAGTGGTGCCCGGTGCGCAATGCGACACCGTGGTGATCGATCACTGTGCCCAGGTCGTGGGGGTGAATGTCACCCAGCGTGAAGCTGATGACACCGGCCTTGTGAGCCGCGGTGCCGATAATGCGCAGGCCATCAACGGCGGACAGTTTCGCGGTGGCCGCTTCCAGTATCGTGGCTTCGTGGACTGATATGGCATCCATGCCCAGGCCGGTCAGGTATTCAATAGCAGCCCCCAGGCCAACGCCACCGGCAATGTTCGGGGTGCCGGCCTCGAACTTGGCTGGCAGCTCATTGTAGATGGTCTCATTGAAGGTTACCTTGGTGATCATTTCACCGCCGCCCTGCCAGGGCGGCATGTCTTCCAGAATCTGCTCACGCGCCCACAACGCGCCGATCCCGGTGGGGCCATACATCTTGTGGCCGGACAGGGCATAAAAATCGCAGCCCAGCGCCTGCACGTCCACCTGTTGGTGCGGCATGGCCTGTGCACCGTCCACCAGCACCGGGATGTCGAATCGTTTCGCCATTTGAACCACTTTCTCAATCGGGTTCACGGTACCCAGCGCATTTGAAACATGCACGATACCCAGCAACTTTACCCGTTCGGACAGCATGTTTTCCAGTGCGTCCAGTTCCAGTTCGCCACGCTGGTTGATCGGTGCGACTTTCAGGCTGGCGCCGGTCTGTTCGCACAGCATCTGCCAGGGAACGATATTGGAATGGTGCTCCATGTGGGTGATCAGGATTTCATCGCCCGGGCCGATTCGAGGCCGCAGAAAACTCTGTGCCACCAGGTTGATGGATTCGGTCGTGCCACGGGTAAAAATCACTTCCCGTTCCGAAGGGGCATTGATGAAACGGGTCAATCCCCGGCGCGCCGCCTCGTACAGATCGGTCGCTTCCTGGCTAAGCAGGTGGACGCCGCGATGGACATTGGCGTTGTGCATGCGGTAGAAATCATCCGTGGCCTCGATCACGGCGAGCGGACGCTGGACCGATGCGGCATTGTCGAAATACACCAGCGGTTTGCCATGCACCTGCCGGGTCAGGATGGGGAAATCATGGCGGACCTTCTCGACGTTAAACTGGACTGACATCGCTTCGCGCTCCGAACGGGGGTCAGGTTCCATGAACCTGACCCCGGCCTGTAATCATGAGCGTCAAACCAGGCTGACACCGCTTCGCGCTCCGGACTGGGGTCAGGTTCACAGAACCTGACCCCGGCTTTCGTAACTGGGCATGGCCTGGTCGATAAGCTCAGCAATACGCCCCGCCAACTCCTGGTTTTCCAGGCGGTCGGTGACTGAGCGGCAAAAAGCGCCGACCAGCAGGCGCTTTGCTTCGGTCTCGCTGAGCCCGCGGGAACGCAGGTAAAAAATGGCGGTTTCATCCAACTGGCCCACCGTGGCGCCATGACTGGCCTCAACTTCATCGGCATATATTTCCAGCTCGGGCTTGGTATCAATCTGTGCCAGCGGAGACAACAGCAGGTTGGCATTGGATTGCCGAACGCTGGATTTATCGGCTCCGGGCCGGATCAGCGCCTTGCCGTTGAACACACCGCGGCTGCGCCCACCGAGTACGCCACGAAAGAACTGATCGCTGCTGCAAGCGGTGCCGGCATGCTCCACGCTGATGTGATTGTCCACATGCCTTGAATTATCCAGTACAAAAGCACCGCCAAATGCCGCATGCGCTCCGCTCCCGGCCATCACGGTTTTCAATTCATGCCGCACCAGTCCGCCACCGAGATCGAAACCCGAATAGTTGTAGCGACTGCCCTGGGCCTGTTCAATGTATGTGGAACTCATCAGGATGGTGTTTTCCGACTCATTTTGCAGCAGCAAATGATCCACAACGGCTTCCCTGGCCAGATCAAAGTGTGATACCACATTGAGAGCGCTACCGCCGTGGTCCGCGCTCTCGTACTGCTCCACCAACTGCATGCGCGAACCTTCACCCAGTAACAGGAAAACGCGGAAGTTGTGAATCGACGGATCGGCTGTTCCGGACAGTGTCCAGCGCAGCAATACCGTACCGGCATCCGCTTGCTCCTTAACGTGTATCACCAGTCCCTGGTCCAGAGATGCCGTGTTGAGCGAAGCAAAAGCCTGGGCGGAGCCGTTGATATCAACGGACTCAATGTGTTTGCGCAGCAGGGATTCGTGTTGCTCGAGGCCTTCGCTGAGCGAAAGAACGCTCACACCGGGCTGATCGCCACCCTCGGTCCCCGCCAAAGCACCGTCATGAATACGGATCACACAGTCCGCACTGTCAATCAATGCAGCGGGTAGTTCAGGTTCCGGGGCCGGGGTCAGGTTCTCGACCCTGACCCCTGTTGCAACTGCAGGGCCAAGCTGTTCAAGCACCCGCAGCGGCGTGTACTTCCAATCTTCATCCTTGCGATGCGGCAAACCATGCTTGGTCAATTGCTCCACGGCGCGAAGCCGCAGTGCATCCAGCCACGGCAAAACCTGAGGATGAGTAGCGGAACGAAGGGATTCGCTCCATTGTTGGGCCAGTGCGCTCATTTTGGTATTCCTCTCACGCCTTTAAATCGATATCAAGCGACTGAATACCACCCCGGTCAAGCCAGGCATAGCCCTGTTCCTCCAGCTTGAGGGCCAGATCCGCATCGCCGCTGGCGACAATTTTTCCATCCGCCAGCACATGAACCCTGTCGGGCACGATATGATCCAGCAAACGCTGGTAATGGGTAATTACGATCATGGCGCGGTCCTCACTGCGCAGTCGGTTCACACCCCTGGCCACCAGGCGCAATGCGTCAATATCGAGTCCGGAGTCCGTTTCATCCAGAATCGCCAGTGAAGGCTCCAGTACCGCCATCTGGAAAATCTCATTGCGCTTTTTCTCGCCCCCGGAGAATCCTTCGTTGACCGACCGGCGCAACAGGTCATCGCTGATGTGCAGGATTTCCAGTTTCTCGCGCACCAATTTCAAAAATTGCATGGAATCCAGTTCAGGCTCACCACGATATTTGCGCTGAGCATTCAGGGCCGCACGCAGGAAGTAAGTGTTATTGACACCCGGGATTTCCACCGGGTACTGGAAGGCCAGGAAAATACCTTCACAGGCGCGTTCTTCCGGTTCGAGTTCCAACAGATTATTGCCATTAAAAAGCACTTCACCCTGCGTCACCTCATAGCCCTCACGGCCGGAGATCACGTTACCCAGGGTACTCTTTCCAGCACCGTTCGGCCCCATAATGGCATGGATTTCCCCGGCTTCGATGGTGAGATCCAGCCCTTTCAGGATGGCCTTTCCACCCACCGTAGCATGAAGATTCTTGATTTCCAGCATCATTTTCTTTCCTTTTGATTCCTTTTGGGGTCAGAGTAAAAAACTTACTCTGACCCCGGTTGATTCCTATCCAACAGCACCTTCCAGGCTGACTTCCAATAAGGCCTTCGCTTCCACCGCAAATTCCATCGGCAACTCCCGAAATACCTGCTTGCAGAATCCATCTACGATCAGGGATACCGCATCTTCCTCCGACATGCCCCGTTGGAGGCAATAAAACAGTTGATCCTCGCCGATTCGCGAGGTGGTCGCCTCATGTTCCAGCTTTGCCGTGGGATTACTGACCTCGATGTAGGGAAAGGTGTGTGCACCGCAATTTTTCCCAATCAGCATCGAATCGCACTGCGTGTAATTGCGGGCATTCTCCGCACCTTTAGCAATTCGCACCAGGCCACGATAGGCGTTCTGTCCACGCCCGGCCGAGATGCCCTTGGAGATGATCTTGCTGCGCGTATTCGGGCCGATGTGAATCATCTTGGTGCCGGTATCGGCCTGCTGGTAATTATTGGTCAGCGCCACCGAGTAGAACTCACCCACAGAACTATCGCCGCGCAAAATACAGGATGGATACTTCCAGGTGATCGCAGAACCGGTCTCGACCTGGGTCCATGAAATCCGGGAACGGTCACCACGGCAATCGCCCCGCTTGGTAACAAAGTTGTAGATACCGCCCACGCCGTTCTCATCGCCCGGGTACCAGTTCTGCACGGTCGAATACTTGATACTCGCATCATCCATGACCACCAGTTCCACCACGGCGGCATGCAATTGGTTTTCGTCACGCATGGGCGCCGTGCAGCCTTCGAGGTAACTCACGTGGGCGTCTTCTTCAGCGATGATCAGGGTGCGCTCAAACTGGCCGGTCTCGGCGGCGTTGATGCGGAAATAGGTGCTCAGTTCCATCGGGCAGCGCACACCCTTGGGAATGAACACGAAACTGCCGTCTGAAAACACGGCGGAATTGAGGGCCGCAAAAAAATTATCGCGCGAGGGCACGACCGTGCCGAGGTATTTTTTGACCAGATCCGGGTAATCATGCACCGCTTCAGAGAAAGAACAGAAAATCACTCCGGCTTTCTTCAGTTCCTTACGAAATGTGGTGCCGACCGAAACCGAGTCAAAGACCACATCAACAGCCACGACACCAGCCAGTTTGGCCCGTTCATGCAGCGGAACACCCAGCTTTTCATAGGTTTCCAGCAACTTGGGATCAACCTCATCCAGACTCTTGGGACGGTCCTCATCCGATTTGGGTGCTGAAAAATAAGAAATGGCCTGGAAATCAACGGGGTCAATTTTAAGGTGGGCCCAGTCCGGCGGCGACATTTTCAACCAGCGCTGAAAAGCCTCCAGCCGCCAGTCCAGCAACCACTGGGGCTCTTCCTTGCGTGCCGAAATCCAGCGGACAATGTCTTCATCCAGGCCTGGCGGCACGGTCTCAGACTCGATGTCGGTGACAAAACCATGCTTGTACTTCTGCTGTACGAAATGATCTACGGTAGATGAATTGGCAGTTGCCGAACCGACAGAGGGTGCATCGGCAGGCGAAGCCTGGGTCGAGGTGGAATCTACCGGGTTTTGTTGATTACTCATTGGCCTGTTTAGTCCTGTAACTTACCGTGTATTCAAAGTCGTGATGTTCAGTGGATTACGGGTGATTTTCATTGGCACTGACATTTCCGCCAGGCTGACTTCCTGCAGTGCGCGAGCCACGGCCACGCTGATGCGCTGCCAGTTTCCCCGCAAGCCACAGTTATCTTCCTGGCTGCACAGTCCTTCTTCGACACTGCACTCGGTCATGGCAATCGGACCTTCGATAGCTGCTATCACCTCCGCCACGCTGATTTCACCTGCTTTGCGACTGACGCAGTACCCGCCGCTGGAGCCGCGGTAGGATTCAAGCAAGCCTGAACCCGACAATAACTTCAGCACCTTGCTGGCAGTGGGAATTTCCACACTCACCCGTTCAGCCAGAACATTTGCACTCAGCATTTCGCCATCCCGGGCCAGTTCAACCATCATCAGGATGGCGTAGTCGGTCAATTTCGAAATTCTGAGCATTTTTATATCGTACCATATAAGTACTATTTGATTCCAATTCCAGTAAAGTCGGGGTCAGGTTCCCGAACCTGTCCGAAGCGCGAAGCGGGATCAGTTTGGTTTATCGATCATTCTATTCAGCATTTCAGTAACGTAACCCGCTCCGCCAGTTCGATGGGGTCAGGTTCGCAGAACCTGACCCCGGCTTTACGATTCACAGCCACAGAGAAATGGGGCACACTAGCACCATGCAAAATGACAAAAGGATGAACCAGGCAGCCGCTTGGGCAGCCGATACGCTGGGGCTCGACGTGGTCGATCTGGAGCCGGTATCCGGTGATGCCAGCTTCCGGCGCTACTTCCGTTTCGCCATGGCGGAACGAACCGTCATCCTGATGGACGCACCACCGGACAAGGAAACATCGGCCCCCTTTGTTAATATCGACCTGCGCCTGCGAGAAGCCGGGCTGAACGCTCCCGAGATCTTCTCTTTTGATCTTGACCTGGGCTTTGGACTGCTCGAGGACTTCGGTGACACACTTTATCGTGACATCATCAACGAACACTCCGTTGACGAACTGTTCCCGCCCCTTTTCACCACCCTCGTCAACATGGCAGGGAAAGTTGATTGCCGGAATCTGCCCCATTACGATGCGCTGCGATTACAGCAGGAAATGGAGTTATTTCCGGACTGGTATCTTGGCGTGCACAAAAAATATTCATTTTCGGGCACCGAGCGATTCCTGTGGAATGATGTCTGCACCCGGCTAATCCAGTCGGCATATGAACAACCGCAGGTATTCGTGCACCGGGATTTTCACTCCTGTAATATTTTGCAAACAGCATCCGGTCAGGCCGGGCTGATTGACTTTCAGGATGGGGTGACCGGTCCGTTGACCTATGACTTCGTTTCCCTGCTGTGGGATCGCTACATCACCTGGCCTAGAGAGCGCATCGACTACTGGATGAAGGATTTCCGTCACCGCCTGAAAACGGATTGTGATCTGGAAAAGTGGATTCGATGGTGCGACCTGATGAGCCTGCAGAGGAATCTGAAAATCGTCGGCATATTCGCGCGCCTGAGCTATCGAGACGGCAAAGATGCTTACCTCGATCTGATTCCTCGTTTCTACAATTACCTGCTCGATGTGTTGCCGCGTTATCCCGAATTTCAAGAATTTTATCAACTGCTGGAGCACGCTGAATGCGCGCCATGATTCTGGCTGCAGGCCGTGGGGAACGTCTCCGTCCACTGACCGACACCACCCCGAAACCGCTGATTGAAGTCGGCGGAAAGCCCCTGATAGAGCATCACATCCAGGCACTGGCTGCCGCAGGTTTCAGGGAGATCGTCATCAACCAGGGCCATCTCGGAGATCAGTTGCCTCGAATCATCGGCGATGGGTGCCGTTGGAATATCAGCATCCACTGGTCCGACGAGCAACCCGAAGCCCTGGAAACCGGCGGGGGTATCTACAAGGCCCTGCCTTTGCTCGGATCGACACCATTTCTGGTTGTAAACGGCGATGTATGGACGGACTATCCCTTCACACGCCTGCGCGCCATCAAATGCAGTTGGGCTCACCTGGTCCTGGTTCCCAACCCGCCACAGCATCCGGTGGGAGACTTTTGCCTGCAGCACGGACGCATCCGAAACGAAGGTGAAAGCAAGCTGACCTTCAGCGGAATCGGGGTTTATCACCCCCGTCTGTTTGACGGCTGCGCCGCCGGAAAATTTTCAGTCGTACCACTGCTGCGCGCTGTAATGGAAAAGCAACTCGTCACCGGGGAGCAATACACGGGCATCTGGGAGGATATCGGAACACTGGAAAGACTCTATTCAATCCGCCAGCAACTGTAAAGCAGGGGTCAGGTTCCCGAACCTGACCCCATCGAACTGGCGGAGCGGGTTCTGAAAACGGCACGCTTTGTGTAACGCCGGGGTCAGGTTCCCGAACCTGACCCCATCGAACTGGCGGAGCGGGTTCTGAAAACGGCACGCTTTGTAAAAATGGGCCATAAACCAGGCTGAAACCGCTTCGCGCTCCGGACAGGGGTCACCCATTAGCCAGCCCGTGTCAATAGCCAAAACAGATCCCTGCCAAATAAATAGCACGGAGTAATCTCATTACCATCGCCGTTAACGTACATCGCACCCGTTATGTCATAGTCTGTGGCATCGGAGCTCAAACG
>JAJRRA010000030.1 GCA_024279945.1 Gammaproteobacteria bacterium | reverse complement strand
GGTTATCCCGCGTCAGTTATCGTTATCAGATATGCACCTAAAAGGGGTGGCAACCTTCACCGGAATGGGTGGCAATCTTTAAACGGAATGGGTGGCAACCTTCCACCGGAATCGGTGGCAACCTTGAACCGGAATACTCAAAGATCTGAAAAAAATCAGCGACGCCTTCCGCACCGGACGGCTGAGTTATTCCAAGGCACGGGCCATGACCCGGGTAGCGACTCCGGAAAACGAAGACTACCTGATGAGGATCGCCGATCACGGCACCGCTGAGCATGTTGAGCGCCTGGTGCGGAACTACCGACTGGTCAAGCGCAACGAGGCGCTGGCGCAGGAGAACAATCGGCATGAGATGCGCGAACTGATGCTTTACTCGGTTGATGGTGGCCAGTTTGTACTGCATGGCCAATTAACCGCTGAGCAAGGCGCAGTGGTAAAGAAGGTGCTGGATGCAATCATGGATGAAGACTTCGAGCAGCAAAAAGACGTTCCCGCTGAAACGCCTGCCGATGAAAAAAACCCCAAACCCAGGGGGATCGCTTCGCGCCGGGCGGATGCGCTGGTGCGAATAGCGGAAAGCTATCTGGCAAACTCTACCAAAGACAGCAACGGCGGCGACCGTTACCTGGTCCACGTGCATACTGATATGGACACGCTCAAAGCCGACGGCACCGGCGCGGAAGCGGAAATTGAGGAATGCGGGCACGTTCCCGCAGAAACGGCCCGGCGCCTGTCCTGTGACGCAGGTGTGGTCCATTGGCTGGAGCGCGGTGATGGAGAGCCACTCAGTGTGGGGCGCAAGACCCGCAGTATCCCACCGGCCATCCGCCGGGCCCTGAAACGCCGCGATGGCGGCTGCCGCTTCCCCGGTTGCACCTGTACACGATTTGTCGATGCCCACCACATCACGCACTGGGCCGATGGTGGTGAGACTTCGATGGATAATCTGGCCTTACTTTGCCGTCACCATCACAGACTGGTGCACGAGGGCGGTTTCCGCGTTAAAAGAAGTGCTGCCGGTCAGCTTTTGTTTATCAAAGCGAATGGCCAGGTTCTGCCCGAAAGCGGAGAAAAGCGTTCCTGCGGGAATGCGCTTGCATTGTTTGCGGCCCATGCCGAATCGGGTATCCAGATCACACCTGAGACGACAATAACGAAGTGGTGTGGTGAGAAAATGGATGATCAAATGGCGGTTGGGGGGCTGTTGTATGGGGAGTAAACTTCAGATATGAGCCATCGAGTTAATATTCTGATTGAGGACGATAATTGGGAGATATTTCAATCGATACCCAAAGGAGAGCGCAGCAGGCTAGTGAATGTTCTTCTGCATGATTGGTCATTGATACAAAAACGAAAGCTTGCGTTTAAAAAGATTGAAATAATTACAAAAACCATGAACCCTTTGCCAGGTTCAGCGGAAGAGTGGATTCGGCAAAACCGCGATTGGGAATAGATTGTGCATTCCATTATAAAAGTAGTTGCGGTTGGGCCCCGATTTTCTATTTGCTAGAATGCTGCTTACGGGGTCAGTTATCAATCTCTGGTTGCGGTTGGGCCCCGATTTTCTATTTGCTAGAATTTATTGACGGGTTTCATCGGAACAGAGTAGTTGCGGTTGGGCCCCGATTTTCTATTTGCTAGAATGTCACCGCCCCGCTGAACTCCTGCCCTGTGGTTGCGGTTGGGCCCCGATTTTCTATTTGCTAGAATCCGGTCAAGTCGTTCAATTTCTGCGATGATGTTGCGGTTGGGCCCCGATTTTCTATTTGCTAGAATTGTGTACAAAGATGGGGCAAAAGTGCAATTGTTGCGGTTGGGCCCCGATTTTCTATTTGCTAGAATGGAAGGTGCTGTGAGCATTGAGCGCATAGGGTTGCGGTTGGGCCCCGATTTTCTATTTGCTAGAATTCTTTCGGTGACATTGGCATCTTGTCGAGTGTTGCGGTTGGGCCCCGATTTTCTATTTGCTAGAATCTCGCTTGCCGGCTGGAAGCCTACGGTGGAGTTGCGGTTGGGCCCCGATTTTCTATTTGCTAGAATATACCGACATTGCCGGATAAAACCTTTATAGTTGCGGTTGGGCCCCGATTTTCTATTTGCTAGAATTACTCTGACACGTTGGATGTGGGTGGATGCGTTGCGGTTGGGCCCCGATTTTCTATTTGCTAGAATACCGCGATGGAGGCATATCACCAAGCGCATGTTGCGGTTGGGCCCCGATTTTCTATTTGCTAGAATCCCGACGGGACGAACAAAAGCAGTACAACGGTTGCGGTTGGGCCCCGATTTTCTATTTGCTAGAATGAAAGGCGTTAAGTCAATTGAAGGCGTCTCGTTGCGGTTGGGCCCCGATTTTCTATTTGCTAGAATATCAGAGTACGGCTCGCGATCCCACAGCGAGTTGCGGTTGGGCCCCGATTTTCTATTTGCTAGAATTACTCTGACACGTTGGATGTGGGTAGACGCGTTGCGGTTGGGCCCCGATTTTCTATTTGCTAGAATAACTTTGCGGCGCATGCTCTGCACGACGGTGTTGCGGTTGGGCCCCGATTTTCTATTTGCTAGAATAAGCCGATTAAAGACACCTACAAGCTGTGGGTTGCGGTTGGGCCCCGATTTTCTATTTGCTAGAATTTCGATTTCGCCACAGTTTGTGAATTCATCAGTTGCGGTTGGGCCCCGATTTTCTATTTGCTAGAATACCGCACTGGAAACAGTCAGCACCCAACAGGTTGCGGTTGGGCCCCGATTTTCTATTTGCTAGAATCGGTCACGCTGGACAATGGCACGCCTGATATGTTGCGGTTGGGCCCCGATTTTCTATTTGCTAGAATAAACCAGACTACCAGTATTGTTATCACAATGTTGCGGTTGGGCCCCGATTTTCTATTTGCTAGAATATTCCACTCCGGTCGTTAGCGCTGGGGCATGTTGCGGTTGGGCCCCGATTTTCTATTTGCTAGAATCTGGATACCCCATGCCGTTGCCTGAGTTGTGTTGCGGTTGGGCCCCGATTTTCTATTTGCTAGAATAGAATTGGTGGAAGCGATACGTACGTGCTAGTTGCGGTTGGGCCCCGATTTTCTATTTGCTAGAATTGCACAAGCGATCAATGCGGCACGCGACTGGTTGCGGTTGGGCCCCGATTTTCTATTTGCTAGAATCTGGCGAATGGTACGCAACACTTCATCCAGGTTGCGGTTGGGCCCCGATTTTCTATTTGCTAGAATGCACACAGAGTCGTTGAAGCTATCGACCGCGTTGCGGTTGGGCCCCGATTTTCTATTTGCTAGAATTTCCGGCCCCCAGGATGCAGCCCCAGGATCGTTGCGGTTGGGCCCCGATTTTCTATTTGCTAGAATCTCAGGTTTACGTCTGTAGTGCGTCCTGGGTTGCGGTTGGGCCCCGATTTTCTATTTGCTAGAATAATAGTACCCATAGATAGAGATAACCAACTGTTGCGGTTGGGCCCCGATTTTCTATTTGCTAGAATAGGACCAGATTGCCGTTGTAGACCCGAGCGTTGCGGTTGGGCCCCGATTTTCTATTTGCTAGAATAAGCCCGACGATGAAGAATACGAGCCGATTGTTGCGGTTGGGCCCCGATTTTCTATTTGCTAGAATCGCGAAGATAACCGTAATGTGTTGACGCTTGTTGCGGTTGGGCCCCGATTTTCTATTTGCTAGAATTGTATTTCATCAACCCCGCCCGCTGCATCGTTGCGGTTGGGCCCCGATTTTCTATTTGCTAGAATAGTACGCGGATCAAGCCCGATATTCACCTCGTTGCGGTTGGGCCCCGATTTTCTATTTGCTAGAATAACCCGCGATTACATGTACATCAACAACGTGTTGCGGTTGGGCCCCGATTTTCTATTTGCTAGAATGATTTGAGCAGGCTGTTGGTTGCATCGTAGGTTGCGGTTGGGCCCCGATTTTCTATTTGCTAGAATGGTCATTGGAGCTGCTCAGACCAACAATAGTTGCGGTTGGGCCCCGATTTTCTATTTGCTAGAATCGGATGTTGGTGTGGATAAAGGTGGTTGGGTTGCGGTTGGGCCCCGATTTTCTATTTGCTAGAATCGGTCACACAAAAGCCCCTGTTTTTTCGGGGTTTTTGTCTTTTAACATGATTCATTTTAATGCGGTTTGCTATTAAAAAATGGCTAGTTGTTCAGGAATTTTTTGAACCTTCATTACAGTTCTATTCTGAATACTAATGATATCCCCAAACTGCTTGTCGGTGAACAACAAAATACTGACCTTTCCATTATCAGGCGCGGCATAGCGAATTTTCCTTATCATAGGCTTACAGTGTTCGCGTTCCCCAACGAACCTGAAGTACACCGAAAACTGGGACATTTCAAATCCAAGATTCAAAAGATGGTTGCGAAATCCGGTAGCGAGCTTTCTTTCTTCCGATGTTTTCACAGGCAAATCAAACATCACCATCATCCACATCAGTCTATACCCAATTAGCGCCTGCATGACGAAGCTAGCTGCGCCCATTCCAATTCGGTTGGATGAGGAACCGTCAACAGGCATTTAGATTCACAGAAACTTTTTGATAACGATTGTGCAAGATACTGCATATGACTCAGCACTGTGCTTCTAAAATCCTGCCCGCTCAATGGGACTTGCAATATGTTCACCAGTATTTTCTTAACATTGCTGTCTAAACTAAACTCTTCAGCTCCAAATGATTTGACTACCAGATCAACCAGCGGGCGAAATGGTTCGATCAGGTCATCAATCAGCACAAAAGGATTAGCCTGGTTGCTGTGAAAAACTCCAATTGATGGATGAAGTCCAGAAGCAGAAACTGCCCTGGCCATGGCTGATCGAATAATGGTATACCCATAGTTCAACATGTCGTTTGGCGGTCGACCATTTCGGCTCCTGCGAAAATCTTCTCCAAACAAGACACGCCAGTAATGCCTTGCAGCCTGTGCTTCACAGTTGTCTGGATCACCTGAACGAACTTTTCTGGCTAATCGATGAATGAATCTGACAGGTTGACCGGATGATTTCAGAACTGCTGATTGCATCTCGATTTTTGCCACTACAAGGGTCTGCCAAAGTCGCTTCTGAAGTGGTTTTGAAGCACTGATTTGATTTTTAATAACCCGAGACTGAGCGTGGTGGCCCACCATTGGCCACACTATTGACACTGGAGTGAAACTTTTATCGCAAACTACATAAGGGATATTCCGTTTGGCCAACCGTGAAAGCAGAGTTTGGCTAATGGTGATGCCGTGTGCAGCTCCTATTACAGCCGCTACGCGGTCAAGGGGAATTTTACCCAATTCTTCTCCCTTCAGAGAAACAACCAAAAACCCCCTCTTCGAAGAAATATGTCTTCCTTCACCTGAAATCTCGACAAATTGCATAATTTTCTCCCGCGATCACTTCAAGCTTTCCTTGCTTTTCCTGCGTCATGCACACGCCCAAGGGGGTCAACCCATACTCGCCTAGCGTTGTGTTTTTGCAGCCATGTAGCTGTTGCCCCGGTCGATAATTTGTCCCCTTCCTCTGTTGCAATAAAATGTGAACGTAAATAAACACGCCCGTCTGTTCTCAGTTTTTTAACTCGACAAATATGAGTCCGATCATTTTCTTCATACACGACCATGTCATTAATGTGCAACCGCATCACTCGCCATGCGGTAGGATTGCCTCGCCGCCACTCCGGCATCGCTATCTTCTGATGGGCTTGATATGTTGAAACAGGGTGAGCCTTCCAGATGCCAGGTTTTGGACCTTTGTCTGAGGTCCAAATGTCAATACAGAAATTACTGCCACCTTGTACATAGCGGTACGCATTTCCTTCCTTGTCAGTGATGGGAATCATAACGCGGTCAGATTTTCTACGGTGAACCCTTACCCTGCGAATCATATATTTACGGCCATAATCGGAAATAAATTCCCTCCAGTGATTTGCTAGATTTTCGTTCTCCAGCGCTTGAAGCAGATCATTTCGAATCTTTTCATCTGTGATATCAGTAATTATCTTCTTGTTGGGTTCAATACTGTCCAGTGGAACTCTGGTTCTGTAAATGGAATATCCTTTCTTATCGCTTGGTCCTACCAAACCGTAATTTGTTTCCTCGTGCAGCGCACCCCTGGTACGATTTTTCTTAACCGCGCGATACGGATTAGAATTATCTGCTTTGTAAGAAATGATCATTTCTTCGGCAAGTTTTTGAACAACATGGACCTGATAACAGGGAAATGGCGGAGGAAGACTGTCGATTATCCTGGCCATCCCCAGTTTTTCTGCACGCTGGGCTGCTCTGGACAGTTTTTGTATTGTTGAAGGTGATATACAGGCCACTACCAGTGCATCGATCGCGTGATGGCGGTGGTCTGTACGGTCTTTATCAACAGACCGAGTAGCAAGGCCATTCATCCCCCAGTGGTGCCTTAATTTTGCCGTAAGACGACCATTACTGGCAACAACCCGAGCGGGATCACAAACATATTCCATGTACTGCCTGGCCACTTTGCTCATATACTGAGTATCTGTCAGCAGACGTGCGATCATGTTTTCATGATTACCCTGTAATTTTTCCCAGGCATCAGGAAGAAATCTCCAACGCTTGCTGCCGTGCAGATTTTCTACTCTTGCCAGGATAGCATTCCAGTCATATCCCTGAGGACTGTGTCCGAAGGCATCAAACGGCGACTTGTTTGCTTTATCTCGATTCGCGTTTTTTGTACAGATAATTTTGTTTGCACGCCCATCATCGAAACTCCGAGAGAACGGGAGCAGGTGTTCCACTTCAAATTCATCTGTGAAAAGCCTTGAAAGCGGGATGGGTGTTCCTGTAAACGGACAAACCCGCCTGTCAGGTTCAGCCGCCAGATCGCGCCAGAGCTTAAGACGCATCCGGTTATCGTAGTTTTCTGCAACCCCAAGAATCTGTAATTCCTGGTTGATCTTTTCGTTATCCAGTCTGTTCTTCCGATATTGTTTTTCAAGTTCCGTCAGTTTCCAAGGCGGCAACTTTAAATCCCGAGCTAATTCAACATGTATCTGTTGGGGAGCAGCACGATATCTTTTGTAGAGAGCATTGATGATGAGTTGTAATTGATTGAGGGCTATGTGTACTGTCGGGTTATTGATTTTTCCGTAGTACTCCTCTGGGCTTGACGCACTATTCTTTTCATGGTCTCCGCCAATCGCATAGCGGGACAAAATTTCACCATAATAGGGCAAGTCACCCCGGTCATAGCGCTCGCCTGTATGTTGAGAACTATGCTGGATTCCCTCTTGAGAACAAGCTTTGTCATACGTTAGTCCGCGTCCTAAATGCGGAATCAATTTTGTAATGGCTTCTAAACTGACTCTGCCATAACCTTTTGGTAGTCTTATTTTTGAAATTGACAGAGATTTTTCAGTAGTCAGTCTATAACGGCTTGCGAGCCAGTTGATCAGCTGACTACGGTTACTTTCAAACAGCAGTTTCTGGACAATCTCAGTTCGCTCTTCATCGGATAATTCAAACCAACTCGACCCGAAACATTCTTCAGAGGACAATTGACGGCTGCTTATATCGCAGTTCAACCCCCTACGCCCCTGCCCATCCAGGTTAAAAGTTACATTACCTTTATAGCCCAAAACTTTTCTGATTTGTGCCCAGCTCAAATAACCGGCTTTGGTGACACCGGAAAATGAGTGCATCAAGACATCAGCCAGCTTTTGCCGCTGATTTTGGTTGATTGACCCGAGACCTTCACCAAAATCTTCTATTTCAAGATTATTGACTTCCTGGAGAATTCTAAATTTCTGGACGGCTGGAAGGGCAAGAAGTGCACGTCTCTTTCCATGCAACAATGCGCACCAACCTGGCTCTGGTGCGACAAGTGGTCGTTGTCTGAAGATGATGGTTTTTACCCCTTGGATGACATCATCGTTCAATAAGTCGTTAGTCTTCTTTTGCACCTCCATGATATGGTCAAATTCTTCTTGAACCATCTGGCGGTCCGCGTAGTAATTCCATTCATTTCGATTACCTGTGCCCTTCTGTGGCCTTTGCCGAACGGACTCTCCCTTTTTGTGGCGTGCATATGTAAATTGCCCCAGCGTTTGACTACCTACTCGCTCGCGCAGACGCATAATGCCCTGCTTCATCCCACTAACATCTTCATCCATTGCAGCTTCATCAGCGATTCGATTACTTTTGAATCCACGACGTTGACTAAGGTGGAAGAGCGCCCGTCCCAAGACATGGGGTGTGACCGGCTCACGTGCTGCGCGGTCTCTTGCTTCCCAAGGATCAAGTTGCTGCAGGAATTTTCGTGCTGACTCGCCTTGTGGCATGAGCCCACTGCGGATCATGAAGGACAGAAGATCTTTTCTTCTCAATTTGTAGCGATCATGACGTCGCCTTGCTGATCTAGCATTGCGCCGAGTTACGGACAAAGGCTCTCTTGATTTGGCATCACGGCCATCGGGAAATATCCGCACACCCATGTCTGCAACTGAAACCGGCAGATCATTCTCATCCAATTTCAAGACAGCCCAGCCAATGGATGTGGCACCCATATCGAGACCGAGACGATAGTTCATTACCATATTTCCCCCAGTTCAGTCTTAATGATTAGTATTCTTTATATTAGTTTTGTACCACAAGTCATTGACCTTACGCCAATTTTGTGGCAAATTTCAATAGCAAATAGAAAATCGTGGTTTTAACCGTTAATAAGGTTTTATACCAACATCTAAGGGACAGGCTACGGCCTGTCCTTTCTAATTCCATATAAGCAAAATCACAAATCAGGCGAATCCTTCCACCCACACGGTAAACTATCCGGAAACTCCGGATAATTGAACCAGTTGACACTCCCCACCCCCTCAAGCTAGTCTGCCTCCCAATGAAAACCTTCAACCATTGCATCTGTGGGTGTTGCTGTTGCGCTTGTATGCGTAGCGGCTTGCCGTGCGGTGTCTGAAGTTTCGATTTAACCACCTGAGATACAGACAACAACCGCACCGGCAAGCCGGGGCGGAAGATTTCCTTGTGCGCCCCGGTCAATTATTTATTACTGGAGAGCTGCACCATGAGTACACAATCATCCGCCCAACACATTCCCGGCCTGGCGCGCCGGACCGTCCCCGGCCAGCCTGAAACGGCTGATCCTCGCCAACAGAGGGTTTACGACAGCATCGTGGACCTGATTGCCAACACCGACAATCCGACTCCGATGGTGAGGCTCAGCGAACGCTACAACGCGGAGCCGGATTTTGATATTTTCGTCAAGCTCGAGGGCTTCAATCCTTTTGGTTCAATCAAGGATCGCACCGCTTTGTACCTGTTGCGTGGACTTGAACTCAAGGAAGGCCAGGTACTGGCGGAACCAACGGCCGGCAATACCGGTATTGCGCTGGCTGCGCTGTCCAATGCGCAGGGCTTTCCCATCGAACTGGCGATACCGGAAGGCACACCGGAAGAGAAAAAAATCCTGCTGCGTTTCCTGGGTGCGGAACTGCTGGAAGTCGAGGATGAAATGTGCCCCCTGTTTCCCACCGAGGGTGCCCGTGGTGTGGTGAAAAGCCTGGTCGAAAGCGCGGCTTTCAACGGCAAGTACGTCAGCCCCAATCAATACGAAAACGAGCTCAATGTTGAAGCGCATTACCGCACGACCGGGCCGGAAATCTGGAACCAGACCGGCGGAGATATCGACTATTTCTTTGCCGCCTTCGGCACCTGTGGAACGATCACCGGGGTGGGCCGTTACCTGAAGGAACGCAATCCGGACATCAGGATCATCGGCATCGAGCCCAGTTCCAGGGAACACAAACTGTCGGGCATCAAGAAAATTTCCAACCTGCCGGAGGAGTTCAAGCCGAAAATTCTGGACTACTCACTGATCGACGAGATCATTGCGGTGGATGACCGCGATGCTTATCAGGCGGGCATCCGCCTGGCCCGGACCGAGGGCATCATGGTCGGGCCGACCACGGGCGCACTGCTTCATGCGGCGCAGCAAACCGGCACGGGCGTTAAAGGGCGTGCGGTTGTAATCTCACCGGATGATGCCACCAAGTACGTCAGTGCCTATGCTGAGTATCTGGAAGAGGATTGATCAGACAGGCTCCTGGTAGCCCATTGTCCGGATCAGTTTTAACAGGAATTGCGTGCTGCGCTGACGGGGCATATTGCCCTGCCTGCAAGCGGCTTCACCAAAACTCACCCGGGCAAAATTAACTTCGGCCGGAGACAGGTCGGATGGCGGGCGACTGATCAGCGCAGGAACCGGGTCAGCCGTGTGGAAGCCCGAATTGCTGTCGGTTGTGTGGTCCGCAGCTATGGCGATGATGATTCCCACCTCCAGCAACGGCGCCAGCGCCGTGTCCAGTCCTTGCAGAAAATCACGCTTGGCCAGTGGATTGTGGTCATGGGAACAGATATCCGGCGCTTTGACATGAAGATAGACCATATCGTGATCCCGCAGCGCCGATTGCACAGCCGCTATCTTGGCGTGCAAATCGGTATCCAGGGCCGCAGTGAAACGCGGATCTGAAACGGTATCAAAACCAAAAATACGCCCCAGGCCCAGCACCGTATTACAGCCCGATACAACCGCTGCACTGATGCCGTGCGCGTGCAGGACATTGTCCAGCGTGAAATGCCCGCCGGCACCGCGTGTAATCACCCCCGTGGCGGGTGGTTTGCCCTCCGCCAGGCGGGCACGGTTTATGGGGTGCTCACCAAGGCGGTGGTGGGCTTCCCCGATAAAGCGGTTGAGTTTAGCCGCAGTCAATTCGGCTCGCGGGCGTAAGGGCAGACACAATTTCAGGGCGGCCGGCATCATGCCGTCACCCGGATCCGTGTCACTGATCGCGGCGTCCAGTCCGGGGCCCGACAACACCAGGACACCCCGGTGCTGGTCGGTTGCATGCAAGCTCGCACGCACGCCGTCGCCAAGATCAATATCCGTCAGAAGCACCGCCAGTTCATCCGCACCTGACGTGATACGCCCGGCCCTGCGATCCGTGACCAGCAGCGTACCGTCACCGGCTTCCAGCGTGGCAAAATTGGCCCGGACCGCAATTTCTCCAGGCCGCAGAACCCGCCCTGCCCCAGAAGCTTCCACCGGGCCACGGTGCATCTGGTCCGCCTGTTCCGGCAATAAGCCCAGCAACATTCCAGCGCCCGAATGGGTGTTGGGAATGGCACCGGGAATGATCGGATCAACCAGGCCGTAAAAACCTTCCCCGGCCAGACGGTCGAGTAGCGGTGTTTGGGCCGCCTCCAGTGGGGTTCTGTTACCGAGTTCGGCGACCGGCAAATCACCAAGACCATCGATAATCAACAAGGCGCACTTATGATGTAATGCAGTCAAGCAGGATTCCTCTTCAGCCCGGTTCAACGCCGTGGCAAAGTGCGCAACAGGGGGACAATTTCCCGCCAGGAGGACGTTTCCGCCCGTTCTCTCACCTTTTCGACAACATCACCACAAATCTGCTCGCTGCTGCCGGTAAAGTGCCGGGCCAGTTCCGTGTTGACCTGCTGGATGATCTGCAGAATGGATTTCTCCTTGTCCTCGTTGTTGATGATGGGTACATCGCAACGGTCGGCTTCCGACAGGAGATAGGACTGCAGGCTCCAGATGGAATCAAAATTGTGCAAATACCGCTTGGCTCTCCGCTGCGGCACCTCGACGCCCCGACCACGCAGGCGTGACTTGAGTTCTTTCGACTTGAGCACGGCCAGGGTGACGTGAACCGTTATCACATCCGAATTCTTTGGCGCACGGGACAACAGATCCGGGTGCACATGAACACCTTCCAGGATTATCGGCACACACTCTTCCACCGCGCGTTGCAGCACGGCTTCGCAGGGTACCGCCAGCAACTCGACCTGACTGCGGTAACCCTCGGCAACCAACTGATCACGGTCGCGGTCACTCTCCCGGGGTATCGGCAGCGCCTTCCAGGCGCTAAACGAAGATAAATGCAACACGGGCAGCAGGCGTTGGGGCACCATCATGCGCATCACTTCGCGCAACATATCGGTGGACTGGATGCGCGTAATCTCAAGCAAATGCGCAATTTCCGTGGCGATGGTGCTCTTGCCGGTACCCACGGTGCCGCAAATCAGCAAGGCCAGTGGCCTGCTGCTGCGCTGAAATTCCGACCAGGCCAGGTAACGCTTTGCGGCTTTTTTACCCACCTCCTGCTGTAAACAGAGATAGGTCAGGTAGCCGAGTTCGCAGGTTGTAATGGAACTGATGCCCATTTTAATCAGCTGGTTATAAATCAGAGCAGTGGTATGTTCCGCTTTTTCAGCTTTCATACCGCTCGATTGCAAATACCGTGCATGCCGGCCACGGGAAAATATACTGACCGTATCACTCAGGCTGACGACCAGAATCCGGGATGGTGCTACCGCCGGCAGGCAATACTGCTCCAGGACTTCTTTATCACTTTCGTCCTGCAACAAACGAGTCACCCGTTGGCGCAATTCCTCCGAAGTTATTTCAGGAACGTCAGCCAGTTGATCACGAACCGTGGAAGCCAGGTCGAACGCATCCTGAAATGCAAGCCCGGCATCCAACAGGCTGTGGGTCAGAATTCCACGCAGAAACGGGATCCGCTCATTCTCTCTTTCATTAATGACAATGGTTTTCAAATTCTTTCCCAATAGCCGGCCCGAGCGCCGGTCCCCGTGCAGAGAAGCCTGATTATCGGTGTTTTGTTATGATTGAGGCAAGCCTGAGCTGCAAGCCCTGAGCTGCAGTACAAATAGGCTATCTTTATCCATAACACATTGGGTGGACCCTCCATGTTCCAGACTGCAGAACTCGGACAGAAAGTTTCCAAAAGTGAATTCAAGCAACGGGAGTTGATTCTGCGCGAGAATCTTCTGGCCTTGCAGCAGCGCCTGCGCAGCGAAGGTAAGTTCCCGGTTATCCTGGATTTTGCCGGTGTGCGCGGTGCGGGAAAAGGCACTTCCGCCAACCTGCTCAACAAATGGATGGATGCGCGTTGGATCGTGACCCAGGCTTACAGCGAACCATCTGATGAAGAAGCGGAAAGGCCCACGTTTTGGCGATTCTGGCGGTTCCTGCCACCGAAAGGTCAGATCGGAGTCTACCTGAGCGGCCGTTATTCGCTCCCGCTACTCAATTTCGTTTATGGGAAATTGTCACTGGATCAGTTCACGCAGGAACTGGAGCGGATCAACAATTTTGAAAAAGCCCTGGCGGATGACGGCGCCATGGTGCTCAAGTACTGGATGCACATCAGCCGCGACGTGCAGAAAAAACGTCTTGAACTGCTGGAAAATGATCCCCTGAGAAGTTGGCGCATGGGGCCTGAAGACTGGAAGAACTGGGAAATGTATGACCGCTTCATCGAGGCGGCAGAGAGAATAATCTCCCAGACCAACACCGGCCACGCACCCTGGGAAATCGTTGAAGGTGAGGATCATCATTGCAGGAGCCTGCGGGTGGGCGAAATCTTGCAGGAAAGGCTGGAACGGCACCTGCTGAAAGAGCAGTTCCGGCAAAAATACCTGTCGGAAATGCGCAAGGAAGTGCATGAAAAAGTCAAGCAGGCTGCCGACAACGGTAATGGTAATGGCAACGGTAGCCACGGCAAAACCATTATGGACAAGCTGGACCTGTCCCTGAGCCTGGGCAAGAAACAGTACCGCAAGGAAATGGCGATCGCCCAGGCCAGGCTGGCCGGGCTTCACCAGCAAGCCATGCAGAAAAAACTGTCCACCATCCTGGTGTTTGAAGGCCCGGATGCCGCCGGCAAAGGCGGTGCGATCCGCCAGATCACCCAGGCGCTGGATGTGCGTAATTACAAGGTTTACCCCTTTGCCGCACCGACAGACGTGGAAAATTCTTACCACTACTTGTGGCGTTTCTGGAATTGTATTCCCCGGGCGGGGCGGATGACCATTTTCGATCGTAGTTGGTACGGTCGTGTGCTGGTTGAACGCATCGAACAGTTTGCCGGCGATGACGAATGGCGCCGGGCCTTCGCCGAGATCAATGATTTTGAAGACCAGTTGATCGCGCACGGCACGGTCCTGCTCAAGTTCTGGATACACATCAGCAAGGAAGAGCAGTTACTGCGCTTCAAATCCCGCGAGGAAACACCGCACAAACGCTGGAAACTGGTTGAAGAGGACTGGAGAAACCGAGAGAGATGGGATGAATACGCCGCAGCGGTCCACATCATGATTCAGCAAACTTCGGTGCAGCAGGCGCCCTGGGTCCTGGTCGAAAACGAGAGCAAACGTTACGGCCGCATCAAGGTAATGAACTCGGTCTGCGATGCGCTGGAAAAAGCCATTGAGAACGCCCCTCAGTGTAGTGTCAAGCCTGCCGGAAAACGCTAAACACCCTTCACTTCCCCGAGTAATTTTGCCGCCTCCCGCAGGGTATCCTCATGCTTGGCAAAACAGAAACGAATAACCCTCTGCTCCGGTGGCTTGCGATAAAACACCGAGATCGGAATCGCCGCCACTTTGTACTCACGAGTCAGGCGGGCCGCGAATTCCGTATCGGGCTCATTACTGAGCGCACCGTAGTCGGCCAGTTGAAAGTAGGTTCCGGCCGATGGCTTCAGCTTGAATGCTGAAGGGGTCATCAGTTCACAAAACAGGTCGCGCTTGTGCTGGTAAAAATCCCCCAACTCACGGTGATACTGTGAACAGTCACGCAGAAAATCCGCTATAGCATACTGAAATGGTGTATTGGTGCTGAAATTAATGAACTGGTGGACGCGCAGAAATTCCGTCATCAGTGGCTGCGGAGCAATGCAATAACCAACCCGCCAACCCGTTGCATGGTAGGTTTTGCCGAAAGAAAAAATGGTAAACGTTTTTTCCGCCAGGTCCGGATAGCGCAGCAAGCTGAGATGTTTTTTGCCGTCAAAGCTGATGTGCTCGTAGACCTCATCCGACAGCAGAAGAATATCGTAGCCAGCGATGACTTCACGCAGGGATTGAATATCCTGTTCACTCCACACGGTCCCACTCGGATTGTGCGGCGTGTTGAGGACAATCAGGCGGGTCCGGTCGCTGATCGTATCGCGCACCTCTTGCCAGTCAATATGAAAATCCGGGTAGTGCAGCGGGATATGGCGCGTGACGCCGCCATTGAGCGTAATGCAGGGCTCGTAGGTGTCGTAGGCGGGATCAAAAACAATCACTTCATCGCCGCGATGAACCACCGCCGTGATGGCGCAATAAATCGCTTCGGTGGCGCCCGGCGTCACCGTTACCTGGCTGTCCGGGTCAACGGAACAGGCATAAAGATCCAGCACTTTGGCGGCAATCTGCTCGCGCAGTTCGGGTACTCCGGCCAGTGGTGCGTATTGATTGTGACCGTGTTCCAGGTGATAGACGACCCGGTCGCGCAGCGCCTGCGGCCCCTCGAAATCCGGAAAACCCTGGGACAGGTTGATCGCACCATGATCCTGGGCCATATTGGACATGACGGTGAATATGGTCGTGCCAGTGCCGGGCAATTTGTTGCGAAGCATGGCCGGTCTCGCTTAATAAGTGATAAACAGCGATTATAGTTGATTAAGATGAAAATCATCGCAATGCAGGAAACGAAACGATGCAGGAAATGACCGCAATACAGGTTCGCGTGCTGGGGTGCCTGATGGAAAAGAAAGAAACCACGCCGGAACAATACCCGCTCACGCTCAATTCACTGCGCAACGCCTGTAATCAGAAAACGGCACGCCAGCCCGTTAGCAACTACACCGTCGGGGAGATCGGCCACACGCTGCGTGAACTGGAATCACTCGGCTTTGTACGCGAAGCCTGGGGTAGCCGGGCAGCCAAATACGAACACCTGGCCGACAAAGCACTCGGCTTGCACAGCAAGGGGCTTGCCCTGCTCTGCCCCTTGATGCTGCGTGGCCCGCAAACACCGGGGGAGCTGAAAATCAACTCCCACCGCCTGTATGCCTTTAGCGACCTGGATGATTTGCATTACATGCTTGAGCGTCTGGCCGAACATGAGCCACCCCTGATAACGGTGCTGCCGCGTCAACCGGGGCAAAAAGAGGAGCGTTACGCCCACCTGCTCAGTGGCGAGCCGGATATCCCGGCCTTTGTTGCATCCGTTTCCAGCGCTGCTTCAGGCGGCCTGGCGGCGCGTGTCGAAGTGCTGGAACAGGAACTGGAAACGCTCAGGGAAAGGCTGGACAAAATCGAATCCAGCCAGGCCTGACCTGCTTACTTCAGCAATTCCTGGAAACAACCCGCAACGATATCCAGCCCCTCGTTGATCAGTTCATCTGAGATCGTCAAGGCAGGCAGGAAGCGGATCACGTTGCCCCGGCTGCCACAACTGAGCAATACCAGACCACGCTGATAAGCCAGCGCTACCATCGACCGGGTCAACTCGGCATTGGGCTGTTCTGCATCACCGTTTTTAACCAGTTCCATGGCAATCATGGCGCCGCGATCGGCACGCACCTCACCAATGACATCCGGGTGCTGCGCTTGCAGCTTGCTCAAGCTTGTACCAAACAGCGTGCCGATTCCGCTGGCCCGCTCAACCAGGTTTTCCTCCGCAATCACCTCAATAACGGCCAGGGCGGCGGCACAGCCTATCGGGGACCCGGCGTAGGTGCCACCCAGCCCACCCGGCAGGGGCGCATCCATAATCTCTGCTTTGCCAACCACTGCCGCCAGCGGAAAGCCTCCGGCAACGCCCTTGGCGACCGTCATCAGGTCCGGCTCAATACCTGAGTATTCACTGCAGAAAAACCGTCCCGTGCGCGCAAAACCGGTTTGAATTTCATCGGCGATCAGGACGATACCGTGCTCATCACACAACGCTCGCAAGGCCTGCAGAAATTCATTGGAAGCGGGATAAAAACCGCCCTCACCCTGCACCGGCTCAACGACAATGGCCGCCACATCGCCAGGTGCAATATCAACCTTGAAAAGTGTGTCGAGTGCGCGCAGAGAATCCTCGACACTCACCCCGTGATAGTCAATCGGGTACGGCACATGGAACAGATCAGCCGGGAACGGGCCGAACAGGTTTTTATAGGGCGTGATCTTTCCCGTCAGTCCCATGGCCAGCAAGGTCCGGCCATGAAAACCACCGTTAAATGCAATCACACCACGACGTCCGGTGTGAGCGCGGGCAATTTTTACGCAGTTCTCGACCGCTTCGGCACCGGTGGTGACAAAAATAGATTTTTTGGTTGAGGAGCCGGGTGCAAGCTCATTGAGTTTTTCCGCCAACTCAACCGCAGAAGCATACGGTGTCACCATCACGCAGGTGTGGCTGAAGTGTTGCAATTGCTGCTGCACGGCAGCCACTACCTTCGGGTTACTGTGGCCGGTAGAACAAACGGCGATGCCGGTGCCGAAATCAATATAGCGCCGGCCTTCGACATCCCACATTTCCGCGTTTTCCGCGCGATCGATGAATACCGGCGCCAGGTTGCCCTGGCCGCGCGCGAAAGCTGCGTCTTTGCGAGCCTGCCACTGCGCATTGCTCAACGGACTCATTGATCGATCCCTCCCATGCACATGTATTTGATCTCCAGGTAATCATCCAGGCCATATTTTGAACCTTCACGACCCTGTCCGGACTCTTTCACCCCTCCAAACGGCGCCATTTCATTGGAGATAATGCCTTCATTGATACCTACAATGCCGTACTCCAGGGCCTCACCGACCCGCCAGACACGGCCAATATCGCGGGAATAAAAGTAGCAGGCCAGGCCGAATTCCGTATCGTTCGCCATGGCGATGGCCTCGGCTTCCGTTTTGAATTTGAACAAGGGAGCAATCGGTCCGAATATTTCTTCCCGAAACACCCGCATATCGTCCGTGACCTCGGTGAGAATGGTCGGCTCGATAAAGCACGCGCCCATTCCGGAACGTTTGCCACCGGCAATCACGCGCGCGCCTTTGCTTACGGCATCTTCAACGAAAGCCATCACGTCATTGGCCGCGCCCTCATTGATCAGCGGCCCGATGGTGACACCCTCGTCTTTGCCGTTGCCAATCTTCAGATCACTCACAGCAGCAGCTAGTTTTTCAGCAAAGGCGTCATAGACTCCCTCCTGAATCAGGATGCGGTTGGCGCAGACACAGGTCTGACCCGAATTGCGGTATTTACTCAACATAACTCCGGCCAGTGCTGCGTCCAGGTCCGCATCATCAAATACGATAAACGGCGCATTGCCTCCCAATTCCATCGAAGTGCGCTTGACGGTCGCTGCGCATTCGGCCATCAGTTGCTTACCCACCTGGGTTGAACCGGTGAATGTGAGTTTACGGACGATTGGGTTGGAGGTGAGTTCCTTGCCGATTTCTTCCGTTCTGCCGGTCACTATATTGATCACGCCGGCCGGTATGCCGGCACGCTCGGCCAATTCTGCAAACGCGTAGGCTGACAGCGGTGTCGCATTGGCGGGCTTGCAAACAACCGTGCACCCGACAGCCAGGGCCGGGGCAATTTTACGGGTCAGCATGGCGTTGGGGAAATTCCATGGTGTGATGCAGGCGACCACGCCAACCGGTTGCTTGATACACACCAGGCGCTTGTCATTCGTGGCATGTGGAATGGTGTCGCCGTAAATCCGCTTGCCCTCTTCGGCAAACCACTCGATATAGCTTGCTCCGTAGGCAATTTCACCACGCGCTTCCGCCAGGGGTTTCCCCTGCTCGGCGGTAAGAATCTGCGCCAGATCTTCCTGGCTTTCCATCATCAGGTTAAACCACTTGCGCAGCAGTACAGACCTTTCCTTTATCGACCGCTGGCGCCAGTCAAGCTGTGCGGCCTGTGCCGCCTCAATCGCCCGACGCGTTTCGGCCGTTCCGCAATTTGCAACCTCGGCAATCACTTCACCCGTTGCCGGATTGGTGACCGGCCGGGTACTGCCGTTGTCAGAGTCCACCCACTGACCGTTAATGTATGCATTGGTTTTCAGCAAACCCTTGTCTGCAAGAAATATACTCATGAGTGAATCCTCCACCAGGTTCAATAAGTAATCGGCCTCATATTACACCAGGCAGGCTACAAATATTTCTCGCATGCAGCGATAATATTTTGTATCTTCTGTGAATATTTCTCACAGGACTATTGACATGCTGAACCGTCGCACTCTGCCTCTTTCCGCCTTGCGCGCTTTTGCAAGCGCCGGCCAGCACTTGCACATGGGGCGGGCGGGCGAAGAACTCGGCGTCACCCACGGCGCCATCAGTCACCAGGTCAGGGCGCTGGAAGAACAGTTGAAGGTAAAACTTTTTATCCGCGCCAATAATCGCCTCAAGCTGACCCGCGCCGGAGAGCGCCTGCTGGGTGCCGTGCGGGACGGTTTTGATCGCATCGTTGACGGTACGCTGCACCTGGATCCCGACAGTCTCACCGGCACTCTGGTGATTGGCTGTACGGAATCGGCGGGCGCCAACTGGGCGGTTAAGCTCATTGGCGAATTCCAGCTTCAATACCCCCAGATCGACATCCATGTGCTTGAAGTACAACCGCAGCAAAAAAAAATTCCGCACGAAGTCGATGTGGCGATCTGTTACGGAAAACCTGCCTCGGGCGGGCGAGTGCTTGAAGAACTGGTCTCACCACCGGTCTATCCGGTGTGCAGTCCCCGCATTCTCCATGGCCTGCCTGCGATCTCCCGCCCCGAACACCTTGGCCGCCTGACCCTGCTCCACGACAGCCAGAATCAGTGGTCACGCTGGTTTGCTGCCATGGAGGCGCCGGAGCCTGAAAACGTGCGTCAAATTCACTTTTACAGCACCAATTTATCCCTGGTAGCGGCCCGCCTGGGTTTTGGTGTCGCCCTGTGCAATCCGTTTGAGGTTCAGGAAGATCTGCGCGAGGGACGTTTGCTTACATTGCTGAAAAAGGCGATACCTGAATCGCATAATTATTATCTTTTAACCCGAATGCCGGAACACCGGTCTTTACGGGCTCAGTTATTTGAGGAATGGATCACCCGCATCTTCGACCAATAAGCAAGGCAACTGCTGCCTTATTCCACCTCATCGCAGGCCACGGCCTCGAGGAATACGTCACCGTAGCGTTCCAGTTTGACCTGCCCGACACCGGTAATTTCCAGAAATTCATCGCGGTTTTCCGGCCTTGCCCGGCATATTTCCACCAGGGTCGCATCTCCGAAGACAATATAGGGTGGCACCCCCGATTCGTCGGCAAGATGCTTCCTGATTTCCCGCAGGGTTTCAAACAGGCGCATTTCATCCTCGTTCAGGCTGATGGTCGATTTCGGCACTTTCTTTTTCACCGCTTTTTCCCGGATCCGGGGCACGGCCAGTTCCAGTTCGGTCTCACCGCGTAAAAGTTGCAGGGCCTGCGGGGGCAGTTTCAGCACCGAGAAATTGCTGATGTCCTGAAACAGGTAGCCCCGGTGGATGAGTTGCCGCGTAATGGAGGTCCACTCGGCGTGGCTATGCTCTTCACCGATGCCGTAGGTGGTCAGGCGGTCATGGTTAAAGTTACGGATGCGCTCCGTGTCAGCCCCTCTCAGCACATCGACCACATGTTTGATGCCGAAATTCTGCCGGACCCGGTACACGCATGAGATCACCTTCCGGGCGGCGGTGGTTGCATCGAATTTTTCCGGTGGCTCGAGGCAGACGTCACAGTTGCCACAGTCCTCTTCCCTCGTTTCACCCAGGTAACCCAGCAATACGCGCCTGCGGCAGGTCAGGCTTTCGGCAAAACTCACCATCGAGTTCAGCTTGTGGGTGTCGATGCGCCGCTGCGTTTCGTTGGCATTGTTTTCCAGTTGCGACCGGGCCATGGCCACATCCTGCAGGCCGAACAATAAAAAGGCCTCAGCCGGCAAGCCATCGCGGCCGGAGCGACCGGTTTCCTGGTAGTAGGCTTCCAGGTGCCGGGGAACATCATAGTGAACAACGAAACGGACGTTGGATTTATCGATACCCATGCCAAAGGCAACAGTTGCCACCACGATCAGCAGTTCATCCTTCAGGAAACGCTCCTGCACCTGCCTGCGCGTATCGCTGTTCAGCCCGGCGTGATAGGCCGCAGCAGAATACCCCTGCTCCCGCAAATAAGCTGCAATCTCCTCCACCCGTTTACGCGACAGCGCATAGACAATACCGGACTCATCCTGGCGCCGGGCAAGAAACCGCCGCAACTGGCTTTGCGGGCGATGCTTTTCAAGCACGGTATAGCGGATATTTGGCCGGTCAAAACTGGTGATATAACGCGGTGCACCGGGCAGACCAAGCACAGCGACGATATCTTCGCGGGTCTGCGGATCAGCCGTGGCCGTCAGCGCAATCAATGGAACCCCGGGGAAATACCGGCGCAGATCACCCAGTGCGGCATATTCCGGCCGGAAATCGTGGCCCCATTGTGAGACACAATGTGCTTCATCCACCGCAATCAATGCAATTTCCACCGTTTCCAGGCTGTGGATGAAGCCCGGATTCATCATCCGTTCCGGGGCAACGTAGAGCAGGTCCAGTTCGGCGTTGTGCAACTGCCCAAGGACCTCACGCGCCTCCTGCTGAGTCAGCGTCGAGTTGTACATCGCCGCTTTCACACCGTTGGCAAGCAGGGCATCCACCTGGTCTTTCATCAGGGAAATCAGCGGTGAAATAATGATCGCCATACCCGCACGATGCAGCGCCGGAAGCTGATAGCAAAGAGATTTACCCCCACCGGTGGGCATCAGCACGAAAGCATCACCGCCGCCGATCAATTGCTCGATAATCTCTTCCTGGAAGGGACGAAACTCGTGCAGACCAAAGACATGGCGCAGTGTGTCGTTAATGGTGTCCATGGAAATGCCCTTGCACGTTCTGGCGATCTGTAGTTGAATCGCGTGTCAGTTTGTCAATTGTACCCATACATGGTCCCCATACTCGAAAAAGAAAACCTCAAACGGAATATTCTGCAGCGACTGGTCTACTCGGTCGGCAAGGATACCCAGTACGCCGTGCCCCGGGACTGGTGCGTGGCAGTCACCCTGGCCGTCCGTGATCGTTTAATGGATCCGTGGCTGGCCACCATGCGGCAGGTTAAAGAAACAGACGTCAAGCGAGTGTACTACCTGTCCATGGAGTTCCTGATTGGTCGCCTGCTGGAAGATTCCATGTCCAACCTCGGCATCACGGAAGTATGCCGCCAGGCGCTGGCTGATCTGAACATTGACCTGGATGAAATCCTTAACGAGGAACCAGACGCCGCACTGGGCAACGGCGGACTGGGGCGTCTGGCCGCCTGCTTCATGGACTCGATGGCGACCCTGGGCATCGCCGGTTTTGGCTATGGTTTGCGCTACGAACACGGGCTTTTCCGCCAGCGCCTGTCCGATGGCTGGCAAATCGAGGAGGCGGAAGACTGGCTGGTCCAGGGGGGCAACCCGTGGGAAATCGAACGCCCGGAAAGCCGCTACCTTATTCCTTTCGGCGGCAGCGCCGATGCCAACGCCTGTGCCGCAGCACGGTGGCAACCCAGTGAGGAAGTAATCGCCGCCAGCAAGGACATGGCAATTGCCGGCTGGGGCGCAAAACACATCAATACGCTGCGCCTGTGGTCGGCGCGGCCGGGCCAACTGTTCGACCTGTCCCGTTTCAACCAGGGAGATTACCTGCAAGCGGCTCAGCAGGAAGTGCGGGCGGAAACCCTCACCCGGGTGCTCTACCCCGACGACTCCACACCACAGGGACGCGAACTGCGACTGAAGCAGGAGTTCCTGTTTACCTCAGCGTCGCTGCAGGATCTGCTGCGCCGCTACCTGGACACCCACGACGACCTGTACCAACTACCCGATCACGCGGCCATCCAACTGAACGACACGCACCCGGCCATTGCCGTTCCGGAACTGATGCGGCTGATGACTGACATTCACGAGATTCCCGCCAAATCAGCCTTTAAAATCGCCCGTTCCTGTATTTCCTATACCAATCACACGCTGCTGCCCGAAGCCCTGGAAACATGGCCGCTGGACATGTTCCAGGCGGTGTTGCCGCGCCACTTTCAGATCATTGAGGAGATTGACAACTTCTTTGCTCAGGAGCTTCGATCCAGCCAGGTTGACGTGGCGCCGGAAAATATTCGGGCGCTCGACCTGTCCAGTGACCATGGCGGTGTGGTGCGCATGGGCAACCTGGCTTTCATCGGCAGCCACAAGGTCAACGGCGTATCCGCGCTACACACGGAATTGATGAAACAGACCGTATTCAAGGACCTGCACCGGGTTTATCCCGACCGCATCGTCAGTAAGACCAACGGCATTACGCCGCGCCGCTGGCTGCACAATTGCAACCCGGAACTGTCCACCCTGATCACTGCGGCCATTGGCGATGGCTGGATCAGCGACCTGGAACAGATTCAGAACCTGGCGCCCTTCGCCGCCGACAACGCCTTCCTCGATGATTTCGCCCTGGCCAAGAAAAAGAACAAGGAAGCACTGGCCGCCAGCATCAGGGAGGCCACCGGCATGGTGGTCTCTCCCGGTGCCCTGTTTGACGTGCAGATCAAGCGAATCCATGAATACAAGCGCCAGATGCTCAATGCCCTGCAGGTGATCGCACGCTATCTGAATATCCGCGCCAATCCGGACAGGGACTGGCTGCCGCTGGTGAAGATTTTCAGCGGTAAAGCGGCGCCCAGTTACACCACGGCAAAGCTGATCATCAAGCTGATCAACGACATCGCGCAAACGGTCAACAACGACCCCGTCATCGGCGACCGGCTGAAAGTGGTCTACATGCCCAATTACAACGTCACCCGTGCCGAGGTCATCATTCCCGGCGCCGATCTGTCGGAACAGATTTCGACCGCGGGCATGGAGGCATCGGGCACCGGCAACATGAAACTGGCCCTGAATGGCGCCTTGACCATTGGCACCATGGACGGGGCAAACATTGAAATTCTCGAGCGTGTGGGGGAGGAAAACATCTTCATCTTCGGCCTCAGCGCTGACCAGGTCCGTGAGCGGCATCAGGGCGACTATCAGCCGAGACAGATTATCGAAGAAAATGAGCTCTTGTCGAAGGTGCTGGGTGAAATCGGCAAAGGCACTTTCTCAGGCGGTGACACCCAGCGCTTCAGCCCCTTGCTGGACAACCTTTATCATCATGATTACTTCATGATCGCCGCTGATTTTGGCTCCTACATGGAGCGCCAACACGATGTCGGCGCCGCCTACCGCGACTACCACCACTGGTTCCGTTCAGCCATTGCGAACACCGCGAATGTCGGTTGGTTTTCTTCCGACCGAACCATCCGGGAATACGATCGGGATATCTGGCACTCGAAACCCTCGCTCTGCGACTAACTTATGCAACAAACCCATCCCCCGCAGCAAAGTGACTCTGTCGACCCGATGGTCATCGATCTTGATGGCACCCTGCTGCAAACCGATCTCCTTGTAGAATCCTTGATTTATTACCTGAAAAAGAATTTATTTAATCTGTTTCGAGTGCTTGGCTGGTTACTGCGGGGACGCAGCTATCTGAAACGACAACTGGCCATGGCATTCGATCTCGATGTCAGCCTGCTTCCCTGCAACCAGGATCTGCTTGCCTATGTACAGAGCGAAAAAGAATGCGGTCGCAAGATCTACCTGGCGACCGCAGCAGACCAGATTCTGGCGGAAAAAATTGCCGATCGATGTGGATTTTTTGATGGTGTGCTGGCCAGTGACGGCAAGCTCAATCTGAAGGGCGCGGCCAAGGCAAAGCTGCTCAAGGACATGTTTCCACAGGGCTTCATCTACGCAGGCAACAGCGCTGCAGACCTGCCCGTCTGGCGCCAGGCCACCGCTGCTGTCCTGGTAAATACTTCCAAAAGTACGCAGCGCCGTGCACGAGAGGCCGGCAAAATGATCAGGAACTTCCCCCGACCACCGCAATGGCCGGCCCTGGTTCGCAGCGCCAGGCTGCATCAATGGGCAAAGAACGGCCTGATTTTTATTCCCTTGATCCTGTCCGGACAGTTGGTTTATTCACAGGCTGTGCTGGCCACCGTGCTGTCTTTCATTGCCATGGGCTTTGTCGCATCGTCAAGCTATTTCATCAACGATCTGTGGGACTTGAGTGACGACCGCCAACACTGGTCAAAAAAATTACGGCCACTTGCAAGCGGCGCCTTGAGCCTGCACACAGCGGGGGTATTTATAGCAGCGGCGCTGACCCTCGGTTTCGCCATTGCAGCGATCGTCGGGGAAGGCGTGTTCACCGCCATTGCGCTCTACCTTGCAGTCTCCCTGTCCTACTCTTTTGCCCTCAAACGGGCGCCGCTCATTGACAGCTTTGTCCTTGCCTCGCTTTTCAGCCTCAGGCTGATCATCGGAATCGTTGCTTCAGGCGCTACTCCTTCGGCCTGGCTGATCGTCTTCAGCATGTTCTTTTTCAGCTCTTTGAGCCTGGCAAAACGTTACGTGGAAATTCAACGGGTCAAGGGTACGGCAAATCTGGAATTGGCCGGTCGTGGCTATCGCGTAACGGACGCGCCCCTGGTGCTGGGAGCAGGGCTGGCAACCGGTATCGGCGCCGTTCTCATCATGGTGCTTTACCTGATTGAGGATGCATTTCAACAGACTTTTTACGGTAATGTTTCCTGGCTGTGGGGCTTTCCAATCATCCTGCAACTTTTCGTGTACAGGATCTGGCTGGTATGCCAGCGCGGCGAGATGGACGATGACCCGGTGCTGTTCGCACTCAGGGATGGAGCCAGCCTGGCCCTGTTTGCCGCAGCTACCGTCTGCTTTTTTATGGCCTGGCTAAGCTGAACTATGACATTGAACGCAGCCCGGATAAAAAGCCCGAAAGCAAAGTTCATCATTGCCGGCAGTCTGGCCGCCGGGCTCAACTGGCTGGTGCGTTTTCCACTGAATATCGTATTCAGCTATGAACTGTCGGTTATTCTGGCGATGGCGATTGGGATGACCCTGGGGTTTATCCTTTATCAGGGCTGGGTTTTCCCCGGATCCGAGCGGCCACTCTGGCGAAAAATCATCGATTTCATCCTGGTCAATTTGCTTGGCGTGGTGATAACCACTGCAGGGGCTATACTCGGACGTAAGCTATTATTGAACATGGGTGTCGGTCCGGAGTGGGCTGCCGCGACAGGTCATGCACTCGGAATTGCAGCAGGCGCCGTCGGCAACTACATTGGCCACCAGCGCATTACCTTTCGAAAGGCGGCTGGATAAATGGCACTATCCGGCATCCGATTTGCAATCAAACTGACGGCCATCACGGCACTGCAGATCCTTTTTATCTGGGCACAGTACCAGGATCTTTCCCATACTCAGTACTGGTGGCTGATCATGGTCGTGATTGGCCTGGGCCCAAGCGTACTGGCTGCAGGAACACCCTGGTTCAGCACCGCCGTCCTCAGCACCGCTTTCTTCATTGGCGCATCTTCCCAACTCGCCCTGACTCAGCCACTGTGGTTTCAATCACTTCATTTTCAACTGAATTCTGTTTTTCAGCAGTTACTGCTGGGAACGATCATTCTGCAATTCGCCGTAACTGCCGCGTCTCTGACCAAAAACAGCACGTTGAGTGACATGGGGAAAAGGCTACGGCAATTCGGGCCATTTCCACTGCTCACCGCAATTTTACTGGTCCTGGTTTTCGCCACTCCGGTGATGAACAAAATCAATAATATTCCTTATTTTTTCGAGCAGGAATTCTGGGCCGGCCTGTTGTTCCTGCTGAATCTCGCCACCGTGGTGGCCATCGGCAAAAGTGTTGCGGCAACACAGCCTGGTGGACCGGGAATCCGCTCGTCCGGCAGGATGGTTTTTACGACGCTATGGCGTTTCACTCCCTATCTGATGGCCCTTTGGGTTCTGGTTGTCACCATCAGTCTCAGCGTCTACGCCTTTGAACGCGTTCCACACGTGCCGGACGAACTTGCCTATATCTTTCAGGCCAAGACGTTTCTGTTGGGCCGGCTGAGTAATCCAATCCCACCGCCGGAAATCCTGGCGGCGGTGAACTACGAATTCCTTCATGCTTTTGACGGCAAGTGGTTTTCGATTTTCCCTCCCGGGTGGCCCGGCCTGCTCACGCTGGGTGTCTGGCTTGATGCCGCCTGGCTGGTCAATCCCATTCTTGCGGCGTTGTCCATTCTTCTTGCACACCGCTTTTTCCGCCTGCTCATCAGTGAAAAATTCGCCAACATCGCCGTTATTCTGATGGCTTCTTCCCCCTGGTTCCTGACTGCCTCTGCTTCGATGATGAGTCATACCTTTACCATTGCACTGGTACTGGCTTCGTGGCTTGCTCTGCTTTGTGCCCGAAAAAACGGACTCACCGCACTGGCGTTCCTCGGCGGAATCACCATGGGCCTGCTGTTTCTTACCCGGCCACTCGATGGTCTGGTCGTGGGTCTGGTCACCGGACTGTGGTGCCTGTTGATGCAGGACGCCAAAAAATGGCGTTTTACTCTTGCCTACGGCCTCGGTTGTATCTGCACCGGCGCCCTGCTTTTCCCCTACAACTACGCACTCACCGGCGACCTGTTCACCACTCCAATCAGAAATTACTTTAATGACATTTGGTACGTGGGGTCGAATCGACTCGGCTTCGCTGCGGACATTGGGCCCAAAGAACTGTGGGGGAACATTGATCTTTACCCGGGACACAGTGTCAAGGAAGCCCTGATTCATATTCATCAGAATTTCTACACGCTGAACTTCGACCTCTTCGGCTGGGGTGTGGGATCCTTGTTTCTTGCCGCACTGCACTTTGCGGGCGGGCGGAAAACCCGCATTGATTTGCTCATGAGTTCCGTGCTTGTCGCCATCATTGCTACGTACAGCCTGTACTGGTTCAGCGGCGCATTTTATATCGGCCCGCGCTATTGGTTTATGGTCTTCATACCGATGATTTATCTGAGCGTAAGGGGGATCGAAACTTTGCAGGAGCGTCTGCAATCGGTTCCGGAAATCGACCATGCGCCATACCGTGTCTACATCGGGCTTGCGGTATTGTGCCTCTTTGCAACGATCTCATTCACCAGTTGGCGGGGCGTCACCAAGTACCACGAGTTCCGGGGAGGCCACGGCGATTACCGGGAACTGCTGGAGACCGGTGATTTTTCAGACAGCCTGATCTTCATTAAGAGCAAAAGAAAATCCGATTTTGGCAGTGCCTTTATTTACAACTCACCCGACCTGGCCGGCGATGGACCACTGTTTGTCCGTGATCTTGGAAGTACAGCCAACCGTGAATTGGCGCGGAGCTTTCCGGACCGGACCATTTACTACGCGATCGGTCGTGGAAAATCCGTCCGGAAAGCCCACTTACTGGCAGGCCCACTCAAACGATCCGAAATGCCCTGAGATAAGGCTCAGGACTGACACTTCAATACGATACCCGCCAGCGGCGGAAGCGTCAGGCACAGACTGTGTTCCCGACCACAGTAAGCGACCGCCTCTGACTTCAGCGAATCCGGGTTGCCCATGCCGGAACCCTGGTAGGAATTGTCATCGGAATTGAATATTTCCTGATACATACCGGCTTCAGGCACAGCAATCCGATAGTTCAGCCGCGGCACCGGGGTAAAATTCAGCACCACCAGCAGGGACTCATTTTCGCTGTTCCTGACGAAGGAAATCACCGACTGTTCCACATCGTCCCCGTTTAACCATTCAAAGCCGCGGCTGTCACAATCCCACTGGCTCAATGCCGGATGTACGGCCTGCAGATGGTTAAGATCCAACAGCAAGCCGGAGACCCCGGCGGGATAACATTCCCTGCTGCGGTTCCACGGAAGCGAATGCGCCGAATCCCACTCGGTTTCCTGGGCAAATTCACCCCCCATAAACAACAGTTGCTTGCCAGGATAAGTCCACTGGTAGGTGAACAGCAGGCGCAGATTGGCGAAACGCTGCCATTCGTCACCGGGCATGCGGCCAAACAGGGATTTCTTCAGATGGACCACCTCGTCGTGTGACAGCGGCGAGACAAATTTTTCTTTGAACACATACATTGGGCCAAAGGTCAGCAGGCCCTGATGAAACTTGCGATAGACCGGATCCTTGCTGAAATAGTCCAGGGAATCGTGCATCCAACCCATATTCCATTTGAGATGGAAGCCCAGCCCGTCTTCGGATGTTGGCCGGGTCACGCCTGGCCAGTCAGTGGATTCCTCCGCGATCATGACGCAACCAGGACATTCCTCCCGTACGGCATCATTCAACTTTTTGACAAAATCTACGGCTTCCAGGTTTTCATTGCCACCGTATATGTTCGCAACCCACTGCTCTCCCTGGCGCGAAAAATCCAGGTACAACATGGAAGCGACCGCATCCACCCGCAGTCCGTCCAGGTGAAATTCGCTCAGCCAGTGGATGGCGCTCGAGATAAGGAAACTGCGCACTTCCCGACGTTCGTAATTAAACACCAGTGTCCCCCAGTCACGGTGTTCCGCCATGACCGGATGGTGGTATTCGTACAGCGCCTCGCCATCGAAAGCCGCCAGCGCATGATCATCCCGGGGAAAGTGGGCAGGCACCCAGTCCAGCAGCACAGCAATCCCGTTCTGGTGAAAATAATCGACGAAAGCCCGGAAGTCATCCGGATGGCCAAAACGGCTGGTTGGCGCGAAATAGCCCGTCACCTGGTAGCCCCAGGATTCATCCAGCGGGTGTTCCATAACGGGCAGCAATTCGATATGGGTAAAACCCAGCTTCTTGACGTAAGCACACAATTCCTGCGCCAACTGCCGGTAATTCAGGAAACTGCCATCTGGCGCACGCCGCCATGAACCGAGATGGACCTCATAGACGGACATCGGCTTACCGCTCCAGTCGGCGGTAACTCTCTGCTCCATCCACTTGCCATCACACCAGTCGTAGTCGCTTTTCTGTGGCACTAGGCTGGCCGTTGCCGGGCGGTATTCGCAGACGCTGGCGAAGGGATCCGTCTTGAGGAAGACCGCACCGGTCCGGGCGTTGCGGATCTCATATTTATATGGCCCCTGCCGTAAGCCGGGTATGAACAACTCCCAGATGCCCTGCTGGACATGCCGGCGCATCGGATGACAGCGACCGTCCCAGCTATTGAAATCACCCACCACACTGACGCGGCCGGCATTGGGCGCCCAGACTGCAAAGATCACGCCTTCGACACCATCTTGCAGATGCCGCCGCGCGCCCAGCAGTTTTTGAGCACTGCGGTGCTCGCCCCGGTTGAAGGCTTCCATTTCATCGGGCTGCAACATGGGCCGGAAACTGTAAGGGTCATGGTTAATGTGACGGTGGCCGCTGTCATCCTCCCGCAGGATGCGGTAGCAGGCAGGAATATCACCGCTATCGGCAAGGAATTCAAACAGGTCCGTCCCCTCCACTCTGCCCATGGGCCGGCTCTCGTCCTCGATCCACACATTGCGACTGCGCGGCAGGAAACAGCAGAATATTTCCTTACCGTTCCAGGCATGCCGCCCGAGCACGGCGAACGGATTGCCATGCCTCCCCTGCGCCAATTGCGCTAGGTCTGCCGCCGTGATATTCGACTGATCAGAGCTGATTGTGATATCCCCGTGATTGTCACTGTTTTGTCATTCAGATAGACGTATCATGAATGTAACATATACGGTTCCCGTTGCTGTATTGCATTTACCTGCCTGTGAGGTGTTGAATGTTCAAGAAGAAATCAGGTCGATTCGTCAGCCGTCTGACCCGCAGCACGATGGCCATGATCATGGCGGGAGGGCGTGGATCACGGCTTGGAGCCCTGACTGCAATCCGGGCCAAACCGGCAACTCCCTTCGGTGGCAAATTCAGAATCATCGACTTCCCGCTGTCCAATTGCGTTAACTCAGGCATCCGTCAGGTGTTTGTACTTACCCAGTACAAAGCCCATTCACTGATCCAGCACGTACACCGCGGCTGGAGCTACCTGCGCGGTGAATTCGGTGAGTTTATCCAGATCATTCCCGCTCAGCAGCAGATCGATGAAAACTGGTACAAGGGGACGGCGGATTCAATCTACCAGAACCTGGATTTCATTCGTGAGCACGACCCGGAACAGATACTGATCCTGGCCGGTGATCACATCTACAAAATGGACTACGGCCCGATGATCGCTTTCCACGCGGAGCACCATGCAGACATTACGGTGGGAGTGATTCAGGTTCCCTTGCGCGAAGCTCGTGACTTCGGTGTGATGACGCTTGATGAAGAGCGGCGAGTCATCCGTTTCGACGAAAAACCCACCAATCCTCAGCCGGTTCCCGGAAACCCGGATGCCGCTATGGCGTCCATGGGTATTTATGTGTTCAACCGTGATTTCCTGATCGAAACCCTGGAGGCTGATGCTGCCGACCCTGAGTCCGAACATGATTTCGGTAAAAATATCATCCCCGACAGCATCAGGAACTGTCGGGCATTTGCTTATCCGTTCCACGATGTAAGAACGAGCGCACAGAGTTACTGGCGGGACGTGGGTACCATCGATGCCTACTATCAGGCCAACCTGGAGTGGATTTTTGTCCACCCGGAACTGAATCTGTATGACTCGGACTGGCCAATCTGGACTTACCAGGAACAACTTCCGCCGGCAAAATTTATCCTTGATGACCCCGGCCGCACCGGCAAGGCGATCAATTCCATGATCTCCGGAGGCTGTATCGTATCGGGCGCCAGCGTGAGTCAGTCGCTGCTGTTCTCCAGTGTCGTGGTGGACGAAGGTACGGAACTCTTGAGGGCCGTGGTGCTGCCGGAAGTCTATATCGGCAAGAAATGCCGTATCAGCCGGGCCATCATCGACAAACGTTGCCAGATTCCGGATCATACCGTCATCGGGGAAGACCCTGCCGAGGATGCCAGGCGGTTTACCGTGACCGAGGACGGAATTGTGCTGGTCTGCCCCAACATGCTCTGAAAAACACACCCATGCACCAGAACAAGCTGAATGTCGTGCTGTGCTGGCATATGCACCAGCCGCAGTACCGCTGCAATGATATTTATACGCGACCGTGGACCTGGCTGCATGCCATCAAGGACTACACCGACATGGCAGCGCACATTGAAGCCGTGCCGGGCGCGTGTGCCGTGGTCAATTTCTCACCCCACCTGATGGTGCAAATTGATGACTATGCCCGGCGGATCAGGCGCCTGCTGGACCGTGGTGAGTCCAGCGGCGACCACCTGCTTGATGCACTCGGCGGCTTGTTACCGCAAGACAATGTGGAAAAAGAAGCCCTGGTCCGATCCTGCCTGAGGGCCCATGAGCTCAATGTCCGACAACGTTTTGCACCCTACCAGCAACTCTGCCAACGGGCGGAGCAGGCGCTGGAAACAGGCTGCCTTCCGCAGCAGGATGACGTAAGCGATCTGCTGGTCTGGTATTGCCTGGCCTGGATGGGTGAATTCATGCGCAGCGGCGCGCCACTTGCCAGGCGGATGATGGAACAGGCGGGCGGCTTCAGCCTGCAGGACCGGCGGGAACTGCTGGCGCTGATCGGTCGGGAGATTGCGCATATCCTGCCCCGCTACAGGAAACTGGCGGAATCCGGCCGCATTGAATTGTCGGTCACACCCTGGTCGCACCCTATCCTCCCCCTGTTGCTGGATTTCTCCAGCGCCCGGGAAGCTCTGCCGGATGTCGTTTTGCCGGAAGGCTCCTATCCCGGCGGTGAGGCGCGTTGTCACTGGCAACTGCAACACGCTATTGCCTGTTTTGAGCGTTATTTTGGCTTCCAGCCGGCCGGTTGCTGGCCATCCGAAGGGGCACTGAGCGAGCGCACCCTTGAACTGCTGAAACAGCACGGATTCCAGTGGACTGCCAGTGGCGCCGGGGTGCTGCGAAACAGCCTGGGTGATGACGGTGAGCAAAATGGCCAGCCGCATCACCGGCTGTGGACAGCGCCCACGGACAACAGTGACGGAAAGCACCTGGTATGTATTTTCCGTGACGATGAAATTTCAGACCTGATTGGCTTTTCCTACTCACAGTGGCTGGCGGTCGATGCGGTAAACAACCTGGTACACCGGCTGGAACAGGCGCTAGAGCACGCTAACGCCTGCGGCAACAGCGAGCCCACCGTCAGCATCATCATGGACGGTGAAAATGCCTGGGAATATTATCCTGAAAACGGCCGGGAATTCCTCTCCATGCTCTACCAGAGCCTGGCCAGCCATCCGCGAATTGCGCTTACCACGTTCTCCGATGTCTTAAAAAACGTCCCTCTCCAGCCCCTGCCCTGGCTGACGGCCGGTAGCTGGGTCTACGGCAACTTCGCGGTCTGGATGGGCCACCCTGCCAAGAACCGGGCATGGGAAAGACTGATTGATGCGAAACGCGCAGTCGATGCAGCAATCGCCGGGGACCCGGCCGGACAACTCCCGGTGGAGGAAATATGGGAACAGTTATCCGTGTGCGAAAGTTCCGACTGGTTCTGGTGGCTGGGCGAGGAAGGCAGGGCCCAGGACGGTCCAGCTTTCGATGAACTGTTCCGCCTGCAACTCAAGGCTCTGTACCGACTGATCGGCATCCAGTCGCCCGCCGTGCTGGACCGACCGCTTGACGATACGCACCGCCAAACAGGCTCTGCTGACACGGGAGCCATGCGGCAAGCCGATTCATCTGAGTAGGTCCGGAGTAAGGGATCTGTTTCCAGGACGCTTTGAAACAGGATGTTTCAAGAGCAGGCCACAGGGATGTGTTTATGCCGTGTCCTGGAAACAGATCCCTTACTCCGGACCGGCGCCCTGAGACATGGCTGACTGGCCGTCTGATTTTCGCGCGCAAGCGCGCTCTTACGGGTAGGGATACTTTTCGCGCGCAAGCGCGCTCTTACGGGTAGGGATACTTTTCGCGCGCAAGCGCGCTCTTACGGGAGCAGTTTGTGGAATAATTGTTCGTATTGCTGCCCCTGCCGGTCCCAGGAATAGTCTTTTGCCATGCCGTTGGCGACCACCTGCCGCCAGTCCTTTTTGTTTTGATACAGGTCCAGAGCGAAATGGATGGCCCACCGGAGTCCACCGGCATCAAAATCACGAAAAACTACACCGGTCCCACTCCCCGTACTGGAATCATACTGCTGCACGGAATCAGCCAGACCACCGGTTTTACGCACGATTGGCACCGTTCCGTAGCGCAGACTGTACATCTGATTCAGGCCACAGGGCTCATAACGCGAAGGCATCAGGAACAGATCACTGCCCGCCTCCACCTGGTGTGCCAGGCGGTTATTGAAGCCACAGTGAAATCCTACCTGGCCCGGGAACTCATTCTGCAGCCAGTGGAAATAGTCTTCATATTTTGCCTCGCCGTTACCCAGCACGACCAGAGAAAATACTCGTTGCTCCAGTAATTGGGGCATGACCTGCTGTACCAGTTCCAGGCCTTTTTGCCAGGCCAGACGTGTGACCATGCTGATGATCGGTGCATCAGCAGCGCCGCTTAACTGGAACTCCCGTATCACCTCCTGCTTGTTATCCTGCTTACCGGCCATGTGGCCCGCGCCATAGCGCTGCTTGATGAGCGGGTCGGTTTCCGGGTTCCATTCAGCATAGTCAACACCATTGAGTATCCCCAGCAAGTCCGATTGACGCTCCTGCAGCAGACCTTCCAGACCCATGCCGTATTTCGCAGACAGAATCTCTTTTGTATAAGTAGGGCTGACCGTTGTCAGGAAATCCGCATGGCGGACACCGGTCTTCAAAAAATTGATCCGGTCTTCGAGTAAATCATCCGGGTCCAGCTTGTTACGATGTGCCGAAAGACCGATGTCCTCCAGCACCCCTGCGCCAAAGACACCCTGGTAGCCGATGTTGTGGATGGTCAGCACCGAGCGGGTCTTGCTGAACAGTTCGTCCCAGGCATACAAAGTCTTGAGGTAAATCGGCGCCAGCGCGGTATGCCAGTCGTGGCAGTGAAAAATATCCGGAGCAAAAGCCAGCTTCCGGCACATTTCAATCGCAGCCCGGGACAGGAAAGCAAATCGCAGGTGCTCATCCTCTCCTGAGTACATATCATCACGCCGGTACAGTTCATCGCAGCGCAGCAGGTAGACACCAAGCCGGCTGCCGGGCAAATTGGCTATATCAATCGCGTAAGATAATTCCCGCGAACCGGTTGTCAGGGAAAGGTTCTGTAGCCCGTCAAGGGGCGTAATTTCCAGCCCGGACGTATCAATGGTGGAATAAAACGGAATCAGGACGCGGAGATCATGCCCCCGGCCGTGCAGGTAGTCGGCAAGAGCCGCACAAACATCCGCCAGTCCCCCGGACTTGGCCAGGGGGCTCAGCTCGGAACTGGTGAGGCAAATTTTCAAACGTTTTTGTGAAATCAAGGCCTTCCTATTCCAGGCTCTGGAGGAAACGCTGAACTTCCTGCATCGCCTGCCGGGCCTGCGGCATTTCCGGATAAAAAATCTGCCACACATGCAGCATGTGCGGCCAACTTTGCGCCACGGCGGGCGAACCACTGGCCCGCGCTTTTCTCACGTAACGCCGTGCGTCATCCAACAGCATTTCCGCCTCACTGGCCTGGATCAGGGTGGGCGGGAGATTCGAAAGATCCCCAAAAATAGGGGAAACAACCGGGTTGGCCGGATTAAACCGGAATTCAAACAGGTACAACCAGGCCCTGATTACCTGTGGAAGCTTCAGCAAAGGACCAAACATCGGCCCCAGCATAACGTCAGTTGCAACATTTCTCCGGATACTGGGACTGGAAAAGGTTCCGTCTACCGTGGGCGAGAATGCAACCACCGCATCCGCTGCACGCAAGCCCTTGTCACGGGCCCAGGCAATCAGTGAGAGCGTCAGGTTGCCCCCTGCAGAATCACCGCTGACCACGAGATTCGATGCCGCACCTGCCCCGTCCGGCCCGTTTTCCAGCAGCCAGCGATAGGCGCTACGGCAATCGGCGATACCGTCCCGGCGGCTGTTTTCAGGCATCAGGCGGTAGTCGATCGCCAGGACCGCAGACCCGGTCATTTCTGCGAAGCAATTGGTGATATTCCGGTGACTGCGGGGGCTGCCCGCCAGGTATGCACCACCGTGGATATACAGCACTCGCTTTGCCGGGTCCGCAGCGGGCGCCAACACCCATTCAGCCGGAACGCCTCCGGCATCCACCGGGACAAACTCACAGCTATACTCGCGACCTTCCGACATGCTTTCCATAAAGCGGCGCATAAAGATGATCTGCTCTTTTTTTGACAACTGCCCGGCATCTTTACCGAACGTCCTGATCGATTCGAGGATTTTTGTGTGCTCCGCGCCGGGACTGTCCGGGCCGGAAAAAGAGGTGACCGCGTCCGGGTCATCATCCTGATCAAAGTCACCGAGAGGTTCTCCGCGCATGAACAGGATGGCAATCAACCAGGGAAGGACAATGATCAGCAGAAAAGCCGTTAATATTGACATTCAGGATTACTCCAATGGTCGCATTGCCAGCTTGAATTGCTCATCGATAAAATAGGCTCCAGAGTGCGTTCACATGCACCCTCCAGTTTACCTGAGCCTGAAACCGGTGCAAGATTCATCTCACAGCTCAGACCCGGTTTTGTTTTAGCTGACCTGAATCAATTCAAGACAGTTACCGGCACGACATATTTATGCATGGATCCGCATTCCCACGGAGGCAAAGGCAAAAGTGGCAAGTCAAAGTATCAACCGGAAGTACGTGTTTCTGTTCAGCGAGTACGATGCAATCCTTGCCCAGTTCGACCAGGACTGGGATGCAGTGCGCGGTCTGCTGGGCGGCAAGGGAGCCAACCTGCTGGACGCCACGCGGCTTGGCATTCCGGTTCCACCCGGGTTTACCATCACCACCGATGCATGCAACGACTACCTTGCTACAGAGCAAACTTTCCCGGATGGGCTGTGGGAACAAAATCTCGAAGCCATCAAAATGCTTGAATCCCTGACCGGGAAACGGTTCGGGGATATTGAAAACCCCTTGCTGCTGTCCTGCCGCTCCGGCGCCAAATTCTCAATGCCCGGCATGATGGATACGATTCTGAATATCGGCCTCAATGACAACATTACCGCCAGGCTCGCTGCCCGCACCGCCATGCCCCGCTTTGCTTACGACCTGTACCGCCGCCTGGTGCATATGTTTGGTCATGTCGTGATGGACGTACCGGAGGAATTATTTGAGGCCGTCATCACGGACCAACGACGCGAATCCGGAGTCAGCAGTGACGCCGAATTGGATGCCACTGCATGGCAGGCCGTCATTGCCCGCTTCAAGGAAATTATCAGCCGCCACACCGGCAGGGAGTTTCCCGGCGAGCCCATCGAGCAGTTACGGCTGGCAACCGAGGCTGTTTTCCGATCATGGAACGGTAAACGTGCCTTTGATTATCGCGAAGCCGCCGGCATTGATCATCGGCTGGGCACCGCAGTCAGTATTCAGACCATGGCCTTCGGAAATGTCGGCGAGGATTCGGCAACCGGTGTGTTCATGTCCCGCAATGCCACCACCGGTGAACCGGTACTGGAAGGAGACTACCTGATCAACGCGCAGGGCGAAGATGTTGTGGCCGGCACCCGCGCAACACTTCCCATCGCACAGCTCAAAACGGATATGCCGGAAATGTTCAGCCAATTGCAGGCCATTGCCCGCCGGCTGGAACAACACCATCGCAACATGCAGGACATGGAATTCACCATCGAACAAGGCAAGCTGTGGTTGCTGCAAACCCGCGATGGCAAGCGCACTGCACAGGCCGAAGTGCGCATTGCCGTGGACATGGTGCATGAAGAACTGATCACACGCGAAGAAGCCGTTGCCCGCGTGCAGCCCGATCAGGTGGACTTTTTCCTGCACCCTCAGCTCGATCCGGCGGCACTCGAAAACAACCAGGCGATTGCCCGTGGCCTGAATGTGTCGCCCGGCGCTGCAGTCGGTGTCATCGCCTTCGATCCGGATCTGGCGGTGCGCTGGGCCAAAGAAGAAGGCAGGGATGTCATCCTGGTGCGACCGGAAACCCGCCCGGATGACGTCCATGGCATGCTTGCAGCAAAGGGAGTTGTGACCAGCAAGGGTGGCCGCACCAGCCATGCAGCGCTGGTCGCCCGCCAGTTCGGCAAACCGGCGGTTGTGGGTGTCGAGGAAATTGAAATTGATCTTGACCGGCACCTGATGCGCGTCGGCCCGGATCGGGTAATTGAGGAAGGCGACTTCCTGTCTATTGATGGCAACCACGGACTGATCTATCACGCCAAACTGCCCACCGTGGTCCCTGATATCCGCAACCCTTATCTGCTCAAGATCCTGTCCTGGGCAGACGACATCCGCAAACTGGGTGTCTGGACCAATGCAGACTATGCCGAGGACGCTCAACGCGCTCGTGACTACGGCGCCGAAGGCATCGGCCTGTGCCGCACCGAACACATGTTTTTCGAGGAAGGTCGCCTGCAGATCATGCAGGGGATGATCCTCGCCGGCACGCCTGAGGAACAGGCGGAAGCCATCGCATTGTTGATGCCGATGCAGCGCTCTGATTTTGAGGGTCTGTTCCGGGCCATGGATGGGCTGCCGGTCATCATCCGCTTACTCGACCCTCCACTGCATGAATTTTTACCCCCGGCCAACGATCTGTCGATGGAAATCACCGACCTGAAGTTACGCCAACAGCAGCTATCCAGCCAGGAAGAGGCGGAGCAGGTGCTGGAAGAAATCGAAGTGAAACGTAAAATGCTGGAACGGGTGGAGTTGTTGCACGAAGCCAATCCCATGCTCGGAACCCGCGGCGTCCGCCTGGGTATCACGATACCGGGGCTGTATCGCATGCAGGTGGAGGCAATTTTTGACGCGGCTTGCCGTTGCGCTGCAGACGGAATTGATGTGCGCCCGGAAGTGATGATTCCGCTGGTTTCGCACGTCAACGAATTTGATGTCATGGTCGGCCCACTGCGCAAAGCAGCAGAAAAAATCATGACAAAGCATGGTATGGAGATACCACACCTGTTCGGTACCATGATTGAAATTCCGCGAGCGGCCCTGACGGCGGGTGAAATAGCCGGTTCTGCCGAATTTTTCTCATTCGGTACCAACGACCTGACCCAGACGACCTACGGCATCTCCCGTGATGATGCTGAAACCGGTTTCCTGGTGCACTACCTGCAAACCCGCTTGCTACAGGACAATCCGTTTACCAGCATTGATCCGGATGGGGTGGGGCGATTGATGCAAATGGCCATCAATGAAGGCCGCGAAGCACGCCCGGATCTGGAAATAGGGGTGTGTGGTGAACATGGAGGCGATCCCAAAAGCATCCACCTGTGTCACCAGCTTGGGGTCAATTATGTATCTTGCTCACCCTTCCGCGTGCCGATCGCACGCCTGACGGCAGCCCATGCCGCCATGAAAACGGATTAATCAGGCAAAAAATACAGCATCTAGTACCATGTAACAACTATATGTTCGGATAAAGTCGCTTCAGTTTGATTCTTGCATCCACAGTCGTAAACTGCCAATCAATTTTTCTCGTGCTGTTGTTTCGGTCACTTTCCCATGCCGTGACTTCAGCCTGCATGGTT
>JAJRRA010000029.1 GCA_024279945.1 Gammaproteobacteria bacterium | reverse complement strand
CTCGCGCAGATCCGGCGGCAATAAAAACGGTTGGCTTCGATCGGCCTGGACAAAACGGCTCATCAAATTCTCACTTACTCGTTATAATCCTCAGGTGATAACAATTATCTCACTTCGGACGAAAGTCCGACAGACTGCTAGTGAAGTGCATTGTAATCAATGGCGCTGTCAGCGGCGCACACCTTCTCACTTGAACAGCATTCAGCCACTTTTCAACGTCAGGCCCGATTCTTTTCTAGCCGTACCCTTCTCCATAGCAGTCCCGGCCCCATTACCGGAAACCTTGACGGAAGAGCCAACCCGGCCTGAATTTCCAACTTTCTTGTTTACGCCGGGAGCCTCCTGTTTGACGATCTTACCGGGATCCATTTCAATGCTGCCCCGGAACAAAGCGCCATCTTCCAGTTGCACACGCGGTGCAACAATATTCCCCTGGACTCTTCCGGTTTTGGAAATTAATACTTTTTCCTTGCCGGCGATATTGCCCTCTACCACGCCTGCAATGATTACCATCTTGGCAGAAACATTGGCGCTGACCTTGCCGGATTCCCCAATTTCCACGTCGTGAGAACTCTTGATGATGCTGCCCTTGATGTGCCCGTAGACTTTCATATCCGCACTAGCCGTCACGTCACCGGTAATTTCAATATCGGACCCGATCACTGCCGCCCGTGTTGCGGGAGAACGTGTTGCTGCGGCGACGGGAGGATCTTCCCTCATCGCGATGGATTCCTCGATCTGGGGACTACCCTGCCTGCTGCCTTTGCGTTTATCAAACATGTTTGTTTCCGTATATTTCGGTGAATTGGGGGTACTTATCCTAGCAAGTTGTCCGGCGTGCGACCAGCCACTCCAGCAGGTGTCGGCCGCTGTCTTCGCTGTTCACGCCGCCGCCAGCGCCTGCTCCAGGTCAACTACGATGTCTTCTAAATCCTCAATGCCAATACACAAGCGAATCATGTCCGGCGTCACACCAGCCTGGGCCAGCTCCTGCTCGGACAACTGACGATGCGTAGTCGAGGCGGGGTGGGCGGCTAATGATTTCACGTCACCGATATTAACCAGACGCAGAAACATTTCCAGCGCATCATAGAATTTCACAGCCGCTTCAAAACCACCCTTGATGCCAAAGGTCAGCAGTGCCGATGGCCGCCCGGCAGCGTACTTCTGAGCCAGCTCATGATAAGGGGAATCCGCCAGGCCGGCGTAATTGACCCAGCTCACTTTGGCATGTTTTTGCAGGTAGTGGGCCACTGCCAGCGCGTTATCGCAGTGCCGCTCCATGCGCAAAGGCAAAGTCTGAATACCCTGCAGGATCAGGAAGGCATTCATCGGGCTGATGGCCGAGCCGGTATTGCGCAGGGGAACGGTACGCGCCCGGCCGATATAGGCGGCCGCACCCAGTGCTTCGGTGTAGACCACACCGTGATAGGACTCTTCCGGGCTGGTCAGCATGTGGAATTTCTCCGGGTAGTCGGCCCAGGGAAAATCCCCACCGTCAACGATCACGCCGCCCAATGAGTTCCCGTGCCCTCCCATATATTTGGTGAGGGAATTGACCACGATATGAGCGCCCCATTCAATCGGCTTGATCAATGCCGGTGTGGCCACGGTATTATCCACGATCAGTGGCACACCATGCGCTTCTGCAATGTCTGCAAGCGCCTCAATATCAACAATATTTCCGGCCGGGTTGCCGATGGACTCACAGAATAACGCGGTGGTCTTGTCATCAATTAAACCCTGCATGGCTTCGGCGGTATCGTCTGCTGCAAACCGAACTTCAATGCCCTGTTTTGGTAGCATATGCTTGAACAGAGTGTAAGTTCCTCCATACAACAAAGGCACCGATACAATGTTGTTACCTTGCTCGGTGATGTTCAGTACCGAATAATTGATGGCTGCACTGCCTGAACTCAGAGCCAGTGCACCAACACCACCTTCGAGCTGCGTACATCGCTGTTCCAGCACATCGGTAGTTGGATTCATGATCCGTGTATAAATATTGCCCGGCACGGCCAGGTTGAACAAATCAGCGCCATGCTGCGCATCATCAAATTCATAGGCGACAGTCTGATAAATCGGCACCGTCACAGCATGGGTCTCTGGGTCAGATTTAAATCCGGCATGGATTGCCAGTGTTTGGTCTTTCATGGAGTTTTCCTGTCCGTAGGGGTTAGTTATCGTTTATTTTCAATGAGAGCGGGTCATCCGGGTCAACATGGGACATGAATTGCTTCCGGCGGTCAAGGTTGGTTAGCTGGTAAACCAGGCCGAGCCAATTATTAATGATGGCCTTGGCGGTGTCGCCCCAGGTATTGTCCAGTTCCGGCAACAGCTCTTCTTCCAACTGCGCGGGAATGGGCCGGCCGGCAGATAAGGCCTGTTTTGCCTGCTCGATATAGCGCCGGGCAATTCCGGCGGCTTTGTCAGAGAAATAATGCTTCGGAAAAGGCGGGGCGTCCCTCACTTCACCGCGAACATAGCGCAGAACCTCCCGCTGATATTCTTTCAACAGGCTGTTGATGTCGTACTCCGGGTGGCCCTGGAAGTAAATCATGTGGAACTGATCTGGACTGACAGCCATGTGCACACCACCTTCCCTGCTTTCAGCCAGTACCGTGAGGCCGGCATTTTCGAGCTGTGAACGGGAAATCTCGTTGTGGCGTGAATGGGGGACATCAAAACGGGTGTTGATTTCCCGCAGCAGGGGGTGATCAGGCTGACAGACGCGGTGGTTGTATACACCCCAACGCTTTTCAGGCAGTGGTTGTCTCTCTATCCCATGTAAATGCTTCAGCATGGCATGGGTCGCCAGGCAGGAACACAGTATAGAAGCCACATTTTCCCCAGCCCAGGATACGACCTCAATCAACGGCTCCCAAAATGGTTCCTGCTCAAGCGTCGGGTTGGCAACGTTGGCGCCGGTGATGATCAGGGCATCCAGGCCCAGCTCTTTTAACTCGTCAAAGCTGCTGTAATAACGCTTGATGTAATCCAAAGTCTCTTTTTCGCGCGCCAGGCCCGGGAGGGAAAAAGGGTAAACAAAAAATTGTGCAATCCGGTTACAGCCGCCCACCAGCCGGATAAACTGACGTTCGGTTGCCACCAGTGCAGCGTCGGGCATCATGTTCAAAAAACCGATATGCAGCTCGCGGATATCCTGGTGAACGGCCCGGTTTAACGACAACACCTCGTGGCCACGCTCACGCAGGACGGAAAAAGTAGGTAGCTTCGAATGTTCAACCAGTGGCATAACTGCAGTTTAACTGCAATCAGAATAAATGGAACCCGCAACTGCTGCCGGTCCACATAATCTGAGTTATTCAGGACCTGGCGATGGACCTGCCTTTTGAGCCGAGGTCTTTGCAGGCTTCCTGCAGGCGGGCGACGATGCCTTCTTCGCCCAGTCTCAGGTATTTCCTGGGATCGTAGAATTTTTTGTAGGGAGTGCCATCTTCCGGATCAACCTGATATTTGAAGGCCTTTTCATTTTCTTCAATAAAACGACCTACCGGTTGTGAGAAAGCAAACTGGGTATCGGTGTCGATGTTCATTTTGAACACACCGTAGCTCACGGCCTCTGCAATCTTTGATTTCTCGGAGCCCGAGCCACCATGGAAAACCAAGTGAAGCGGATTATCGCCGGTACCCTGGGTTTGTTGCACCAGGGCCTGAGAATTCTTAAGTATTTCCGGGCGCAGTTTGACGTTACCGGGCTTATAAACGCCGTGGACGTTGCCGAAAGAAGCTGCAACAGAGAAGTGGCCGATCGGATTGAGCAGTTCGTAGGCCTGCAAAACGTCTGCAGGTTGCGTATACAACCGCGAGTTGTCTTCGGCTTCATCGAAATCACTGCCAATACCGTCTTCTTCACCACCCGTCACACCCAGTTCAATTTCCAGCGACATGTCAATTTTCGCCATGCGTTCGAGTATCCTGGCGCTTTCACCGAGGTTGAAATCAATGGGGTCAGCCGAGAGATCCAGCATGTGTGAACTGTACAGCGGTTTGCCGTGCTGTTGGTAGTACTTCTCACCTTCATCCAGCATCGCTTCGATCCAGGGAATCAACGCCCGGTTTGCATGGTCTGTATGCATAACCACGCAGATACCATAGTACTCGGCCAACAGATGAGCGTGTTGTGCTGCTGCCACCGCACCCATCACCTTTGCTGTGAATCCATCGGAAATACCCCGCCCGGCATAGAACTGGGCGCCACTGTTTGATAGCTGAATGATGATGTCCGAGTTTGCGGTTGCAGCCGCTTCCATCACGGCATTGATCGTATTGGTGCCGGTTACGTTAACCGCTGGCAGGGCATATCCACCCATTTTGGCGGCATGTACCAGGCTTGCATAGTCTTCGCCGGTGACGACACCGGGCTTCAATGTAGTATTGGACATTATAATTTCCTGTATTGAAATGGATCCATTTGCTTTGCTGTCATCAAACCTTAACCTGCATATTGCTTCATTCGCAAACCAGGTCAAACCGGACTTTGAGCGTAAATACTGAATTCAGATTGCGAATTCCTGGAGCCTCGCGTACACCGGCGGAAATTTCAAGCTCCCGGGTTACGGAACCACCATTGGCACCCGGGCTGTCCAATCGGAATTCCATGCTGGTCTTGCCAACGTCATTTACAAACTGATCAACTTCCGTTGCCGTGAGCTTCACTTTTATCAGCAAATCACCCGTGCATTCACCGGCAGATAAAATCAATGGCGCAGGCAGGCCGAATGGCTTTTTCAACGCACCGACTGCGAGTGTGTGTTTTGGCACTGAAATTACGCCTTCACCCTTCAGGCCCTGGTTGAATACCTTTGCCTCCAGGTCATATTTCCACTCATTACCGCAATCGCCCATCTGGTGCTCCGATATCAGGGTCACGGTTAAGCTGCAGGTCATGGATTCTCCTTGTCTGGTATCCGGTTCCGGCCTGAGCATACACTAATCCCAAAAAATCAGCAGCTAATAGTTGACCCGATTCCATTGCTTCAATACTCTTGACTTTGTTTTTAATTAATTGTTTAATTAATTTCTGAATACGCATGCGCATCAGCCGGTTTGGAAACGCTGTGAGCATCGGATACTTCATTCACCGGGAGGCTCGTTTTGGCCACTGCCACAATCAGGAAATCAAAGGGTCGCCCGGCCGGGCCTGCCACTGCCGATATCCAGCAGGAAATAAAGGATGCCGCCGAGATTCTTTTTGCCTGCCAGGGCTATGCCGCAACCTCCCTGCGGGAAATTGCCACTGAGGTGGGAGTCAATCCCGCCATGGTGCACTACTACTTTGGCAGTAAGCTGGAGTTGCTTCAGCAGGTACTGGAGCAGGTACTGGAGCCTCTGGCCGTCGCGATCGCGAAAATGCGGGAAGGCAAACACTCACCGGCAGCGGAAATCACCAGGCTTCTCCTGCACACCTTCAGCAAACACCCGGGGCTGCCTGTCCTGATGGCTCGGGAGGTTTTGTTACCGGGCGGTGTAATGCAGGATCACTTTCTCAAGTATCTGGCGCCGCGACTCGGTGGCTCCCTGCCGGGCCTGCTCTACAAAGAACAGCAGGAGGGACGAATGAAAAAGGATATCGATCCGTCAATCGCCGCGCTCTGTGTGATGTCGCTGTGCGTATTTCCATTTATTGCACGGGAACTGGCCGAAAAAGCACTGGATATACATTTTGATCCTTCCGGCTTGCGGAATCTTGAGAAAAACATTAGCAACCTATTGCAAGGGGGGCTGTCCCCATGATCAGACGCAGTACCGTGTTACTCGCCATGGCATCCATCATCGGGCTGGGCGCCTGCGACCGCTCGGAACCCACATACATGCTCGGAACGCTGGAAAGAGACCGGATAGAACTCAAGGTTGAAAGCAGCGAACCCATCATCGCCATCCAGGCCCGGGATGGGCAAGCAGTTGCCGCAGGCGACCCGGTGCTGGAGCAAGATCCGGAACGGGCTTCGGCCAGGCTGACGCAGCAAATGGCATTACGCAAACAGGCTGCAGCACGACTGGCTGAGTTGGAGCGCGGACCGCGCGAGGAATCCATCCGCGAAGCACGCGCCAGGCTGGAAGCCAGTACCGCACAGACAGAAAATGCCCGGGTAAATCTCGAGCGGACCCGCGAGGTATTTGCGCAGGGTTTGTCCAGTGATTCCCGGCTGGATTTTGAGGAAACCAACTACAAAACTGCAGTGGCAGCGGAAAAAGCAAACAGGGAAGCTCTGGACCGGCTGCTGAACGGCACCACCGTTGAAGAATTGCAACAGGCGGCCGCCGCACTGGAAGCCGCAGGCGCCGCTGTTCAACAAGCCCAACTGGATCTGGATCGAACCCGAATCCAGGCACCGGTGGCGGGCATCATCGACAAGGTGTTGTTCCGCCTGGGTGAGCGCCCACCGCCAGGCACCACCATCGCAGTATTGCTGGATAGTTCAAGAATCTTCGCCCGGGTTTACGTGCCCGAATACCTCAGGGCTCACATCGTGCCGGGAACATCCATCGAGGTCCGGGTCGATGGCGTAGATAAAGCATTTACCGGGCGGGTGCGCTGGGTATCTTCCGATGCCAGCTTTACGCCCTACTTTGCGTTAACGGAACATGACCGGTCGCGGCTGAGCTACCTTGCCGAAATCGATATCCCTGATGCGGCAGACCTGCCTTCGGGCATTCCACTGCAAGCCGATTTTCCAGCGGAATAACAGTTTCGTGACAGCAATAACCGACAGCAAGCTGGCCATTCGGGCTCGGGGACTGAGTAAGGAATTCGGTCACGTTGTGGCAGTGAACGCCCTGGATCTCGATGTGCCCAGGGCCCGGATTTATGGATTTCTAGGCCCCAACGGCTCCGGGAAATCAACCACTATCAGGATGCTCTGCGGGCTGCTCACACCCACCCGGGGCGATATTTCGGTGCTGGGCTACTCCATTCCCAAAGAAGCAGAAGCTCTGCGCCGGCAAGTGGGATACATGACACAGATGTTTTCGCTGTATGACGACCTGACGGTCACTGAAAACCTGAATTTCATGGCCAATATTTACACCATGTCGCGGGCCGAACGCAAACTGCATATCCCGGCCGCCATCGAGCGTTATGAACTGGGCCGCCTGTTAAACCAGCGTGCAAGTGCACTCAGCGGCGGACAGAAGCAACGCCTGGCGCTGGCCGCCTCCACACTGCATCAACCGGAACTGTTGTTTCTCGATGAACCCACTTCTGCTGTTGATCCCGAAAACCGCCGGGCATTCTGGGAAATCCTGTTCGACCTGGTAGCCGAAGGAACGACGATACTGGTTTCAACCCACTACATGGACGAAGCCGAACGCTGCCATTCACTGGCGATCCTGGATCTGGGTGTGCTGGTTGCCTCGGGCAGCCCGGCTGAACTCTCTGACAACATCGAGGCTTTGGTGGTCGTGGTGGAGTCCCCGCAACCCCGGAAAGTCAGCAAGTTTCTGGACCAACAGGATTTTGTGCACAGCACGGCACAAATCGGAAATACACTCCGGGTGATGCTTGCTCCCGACCTGCACAATCCCGCTGAAATGACCCAAAAGGTCATAGACGAGGCCGGCTTACCCATCAGCAGTAGCAAAAAAGTACGACCCAGTCTCGAAGACGTATTTGTCGCTGCCACCCAGGCCCGGAAGGCCCAGCGGAACCTGGAAACCTGACGGATTCAACATGAAATCCCTGCAACGAATCCTGGCAATTTTTCTAAAAGAAATCAGGCAACTGCGTCGTGACCGGCTGACTTTTGGCATGATTGTCGGCATCCCCGTTATCCAGCTCCTGATGTTTGGTTATGCCATCAACATGGACGTACGCCATATTCCCGCCGGCGTTGCCGACATGTCTTCGACTGCCGCCTCCCGCGAGGCAGTGATGGATCTCGCACAATCCCAGGTTATCGATATTGTTGAACAGGCCTCCGATGCGCAACAGCTCGAATTGCTGATGAGGGAGGGCAAGATCAGCGTTGGAATCTATGTACCCAGCGACTATGACCGGCTGAGTCAACAGACTGGGCGCTCAGCAATCCAACTGATGGTGGATGGCAGCGATACAGTGGTACAGGGCGCGGTGGCAAAGATGGTTCTGCCCGGCCGGACTTCGCCTTACAATGACCGTCCACCCGGCACGGAAACGCGTATCTATTACAACCCCGAACGGCGCTCGCCGGTGAATACCGTGCCGGGCCTGATAGGCGTTATCCTGACCATGACCATGATCATGTTCACTGCGGTTGCGATTGTGCGCGAACGGGAGCGCGGCAACCTGGAGTTGCTGATCACAACACCGGTCCGGTCTTCGGAACTGATGCTGGCCAAGGTTTTGCCCTATGTAGTGATTGGTTTGATCCAGGTGAGTCTGGTCCTGTTACTGGGCCACCTGTTGTTTGAGGTTCCGTTAAGGGGAACACTGTTCGATGTTTTTGCGGTCAGCCTGTTGTTCATCGTGGCTAACCTGGCGCTGGGTCTGGTGATTTCCACGCTGGTACACACTCAGTTTCAGGCCATGCAATTGACCTTTTTTATCCTGCTACCCTCCATCCTCCTGTCCGGGTTCATGTTTCCCTTCGATGGCATGCCCAGGCCTGCACAGATGATCGCTGAAATACTGCCGATGACTCACTTCATGCGTCTGATCCGGGGCGTGGTATTACGAGGCGCAACTTTGCCGGAACTGTCGTTCGAAGTGTTAGTTCTGGTCGGGTTTATTGTCGTAGCTATGGCGCTGGCCATCCTGAGGTTCAACAAGCGCCTGGACTAAGCAAGGGGTGAACCGGACTGAAACCGCTTCGCGCTCCGCACAGGGGTCAGGTGCGCAGAACCTGGCCCCGATTCTGCGATTTCTGACATTCGGATTGGTACAAGCCGGTTCGGAGCCCCAACAAAGAAAACCCAGCGTATCAAGCATGCTGGACTTAACAGCTTTCGGAAACCTGAAGCCCAGGCTATTTGCCGCGGGCTTTATCCATTGCGGCACGCAGACGCGCGGCAAAAGCAGCAAACGTTGCCTTCAGGTTAGCGATGTTATTTTCCCTGGTGAACTGTTTGTATTCTTCACCGGCAACCCGCTGCCCCTCAATCAGAACCAATAAAGCCCGGCTGGGGGAATCCCTTAGCTCCACGGTACCGGTGATTTCTCCCGATCCCAGCGTCACGATTTCATATCCGTCTTCTTTTCCGCTGGAGCCGGGCCTGACGTAAGGCATAATACTGAGGAGTTCTACATCGACTTCAAGAACATCTTCTCCGGGAAGGTAAACCAGGGGATAACCATCGTCTGCTTCCAGTACTTCTTTCATGGCATCCTGGAAAATATTCTGAATGGCGTCCAGCGCCATGGTTTCGAGCTTCCACTCAATCGGATCATCCTGTGCCCAGGGCGGTCTGAGAATTTTAACGTCACTGAGATTTAACGGTTTAACCAGGAATTTGGTGTACTTCGAAAAATCTGTATGCGGACGTACCCAGGTTGGATCCAGGGGCTCTGTGCCCGCCATTACCACGCTGGAAAATAACATGACGCTCAAAGCAAAAATTAACTTCCCGCGAGTGAAAAATTCTGACTTCATTCCTTGCTCCTTAAAAACATGCAGTATGACTTGTATCTGTAAAACCCCGAGAATGGCTAACTATAACACTTGCCGTTGGCAGCGGCGATGCTCACCCCCTGATAGCCAATAATCCTTTTTCACAAACGAATGATGCAATCGGCAATGATCTGGATCAGGCCGAAAGTACCGGTGAAACTGTTCGATTCGGCGCTTTGGGTTTATTCTGTCTTGCCATGCGCTCTCTACCCTTCATCCGCGTACTTGGCATCTGCCTGCTGCTATTCAGTGGGGCGTTGCTTCTGCCCATCGCGATATCCCTGATCTATCAGGATAACGAGGTCTTTCATTTTTCACTCACCCTGCTGGCCAGTCTGGTACTCGGCCTGGTGCTGTGGCTGCCGACCGCCAGGAAAAATCTGAAACTGCGTAAACTCGATGGTTTCATTATTGTGGTCATGTTGTGGATGATCACCAGCGTGCTCGGCAGTCTTCCCTTTATCTTCGGCCTCGACATGAGCCTGGCTGATGCCGTTTTTGAATCAGTCTCGGCCTTTACCACCACGGGGTCCACGGTCCTTTCAGGCCTCGATGACATGCCTAAATCTATCCTTTTCTTTCGCCAGCAGATGCAGTGGCTGGGCGGGGTCGGGGTAGTTGTTTCGGCCATTGCCTTGCTGCCGATGCTGGGCGTTGGCGGAATGCAGTTGTTCAAAGCTGAATCTCCCGGGCCGATCAAGGATGAAAAACTCGTGCCGCGCATTGGTCACACGGCCCAGATTATGTGGAAACTGTATCTGGCCATGACCTTCGCCTGCGCCATGCTTTACTGGTCTGGCGGAATGAGCCTGTTTGATGCAGTTGCGCACGCCTTTTCAACGGTATCTACCGGCGGATTCTCCACCCACGATGCCAATCTTGGTTTCTTCCAGAGCGCTTTCATCGAATCGGTCGCTACGGTGTTCATGCTGGTCGGGGGAATCAGCTTCAGTGTCCATTTCCTGGCCTGGAAGCACCTGGCGCTGGAACCCTACTGGGAGAGTGAAGAGGTACGTTATTTCCTCGGCGGAATTGTCGTGATGATTGCCCTGGTAACAAGTGTGCTCTTTATTTCAGGAGCGAAGAGCAGCTTCATGGAAGCACTTCGCTACGCACAATTTACCGTTGTTTCCGTGATTACCAGCACCGGCCTGGGTATTGACGATTTTTCCTACTGGCCCGGCTTCGTACCCTTGTTTTTAATCACCATCGGATTTATCGGCGGTTGCGCCGGTTCTACCGCGGGCGGGATGAAAGTTATCCGTTTCATTATTATCGGCAAAGGGGCCGGACTGGAACTGCAGCGCCTGTCCCACCCGGCCATGGTCAAATCACTGAAACTACAGGGCAAAGTCGTTTCACCAAAGGTTATTGATGCGGTAAGGGGCTTCTTCAGTATCTATCTGGCCAGTTTCGTGATCCTGACACTGGTCATGATGAGCCTGGGTCTGGACCAGATCAGCGCATTCAGCGCAGTTGCTACCTGTATGAACAACCTGGGACCCGGACTCGGTGAGGTCGCCACGAGTTTCGCATCGGTCTCCGATGCCGGTAAGTGGGTGCTGTCCCTTGCCATGCTGCTTGGTCGGCTGGAAATCATGTCCGTGCTCGTTCTGTTGATGCCCCAGTTCTGGAGTAGCTGAGAAAAGAACCGACCCGGACATAAATATTTTCTTCGTGTTTAACGCAAATTTCATTTGTCCACTTCTATAATGCATCGCACCATGATCCGTACTCAATGAAAAACACCAGCTATCGAATGTCTGATCTTGCAAGAGTCCTTGCACGACCGCTGACACTCGCGCTATTGATCCTGGTGTCACTGAGCGCCTCAAGGCTGTTGCTGATCGCCCTGTTCTGGAACCGTGTCGAGCCCACTGGGGGAGTGAGTTTTATCCTGGCACAGGGTATCCGCTTCGACCTCATCCTGATCGGTATACTCATCGGTCCGGTGCTTTTATTCAAACCCTTTTTTCATACCCGGCCAGGACTGATCAAAGCCGGTCGCTGGCTCTGGTCCCTGTACCTTGGTGCAGCGGTATCGTTTATGTTTTTCGTGGAATCTGCGACTTTCTCATTCATCAGGGAATACGACAGCAGGCCAAACTATCTCTTTGTCGAATACCTGCGCTATCCCAAAGAGTTGCTGGCCACCCTGGCAGGCTCCCACCTGTTTGAACTGATTGCGTTCAACCTCATCACAGTCCTGCTTTTCTACGCTGTCACGCGGTGGGTCAAAAACGACCCCGCCGGGAAGCAACAGCTTCCCCTGGGTTTGTGCCTGTTGGCCAGCCCGGTCATTGCCGTTGTTGTCGTCATGATGATCCGCTCAACCCTGGATCATCGCCCGGTCAATCCGAGTATTGCCGCGTTTTCGCCGGACAGCATGGTCAATCAACTGGCGCTGAACTCTCCCTATTCCCTGTTGTATGCAGTTTATGAGCAACACCGGGACGACAAAGCGGGTAAGGTGCGCTACGGCGTGATGGACGAACAGCAAGTTATTGAACGAATTCTCAAGGATGCCGGCCTGGATAATTCCCCCATCCGCCATCCAGACAGCCCAAGCTGGCATCTTCAGACCCCCACCAGGAAATACCGGCAGCCCCAGAATATCGTGATTGTCCTGGAAGAGAGCCTTGGGGCGGAATATGTACACAGCCTGGGGGGCAAGAAACTGACACCGTGGCTGGACCAGGCCGCAACTGAGGGGATATGGATGGAGCGCCTCTATGCCACGGGTACGCGGTCCGTACGTGGTATTGAAGCCGTTCTTACCGGCTTCACACCCACCAGCAAACGCAGCGTCGTGAAACTGCGGAAAACGCAGGAACACTTTTTCACGCTGGCATCGCTGCTGAAACGGAAGGGTTACGAGACCAGTTTCATCTACGGCGGAGAAGCACATTTTGATAACATGAAGCGATTTTTCCTCAACAACGGTTTCCAGTCAGTCGTGGATGAGAAAGATTTTAAAAATCCGATGTTTGTGGCCGCCTGGGGCGTTTCTGATGAGGATCTGTTCCAGCGTGCTCATGAATATTTCAGCCGAGCCCGCGAGAAACCATTTTTCAGCCTGGTATTCACCTCCAGTAACCACGATCCTTTCGATATCCCGCCCAACCGGGTTGAGCCTGAACCCGGGACAGATGGCGCCCGTGAGACCGCAGTGAAATACGCAGACTATGCACTCGGCAGGTTTTTTGAGAAAGCACGAAAATCGGCGTACTGGGACAATACCGTATTTCTGGTAATCGCCGATCACAATTCACGCGTATATGGAAACCAATTGGTGCCCATAGAACGCTTTCATATTCCCGGGCTGATCATCGGTGGAAACATTACGCCACGAAAAATCCCCGGTATCACCAGCCAGATTGATATGTTGCCGACACTGCTGTCCCTGGCAGGTGTCGAAGCGGAGCATCCGGGCATCGGTCGTGACCTTACATTACCCCCATTTGAAAATGGTGCTGGCCGGGCCATAATGCAGTTTAATCAGATTGCCGCCTACCTGGTTCCTGGCCGGGCTATCATTATGCAGCCTGACTTGCCCATTCAATCCTTTCTTTATCATCCAGGCGGTATACTGGAACCTGATCCAGAGCCGGACGTGGAATTGGAAAAGACCGCGCTGGCATACGCCCTGTTTGGTCCGCTTGCGATCCGGAATCACTGGTATCCGGATCAAATTACACAGTAATTGGAAATAAGTTATGACAGAAACTCTGGTTATGAGTAATGCAATGCTGGTTTCAGGCATCGTTCTCGCCATCACCTTTATTGGCATCTTCACTGAAAACATGCATGGCTTTCACCGCGCCAAGTTTGCCATGCTGGGTGCAATCAGCATGATCATTGTGGGTCAGTATTATGGATTCTACGATTCTGCGCTGGCGGTCCATGCAGTGGACTGGAATGTTGTATTCCTGCTGGGCTGCATGATGGCCATCGTGTCTATTATGATTCCCACCGGTGGCTTTGAAGTCATGGCCAACCACATGGCAAAAATGAGCAAAGGCCGGCAATTTTATTTGCTGGTCCTGCTGGGTACAGCGGTTACCGGACTCTCCCTGCTACTGGATAACGTTACTACGGTAGTGATTTTCGGCCCACTCATTATCCTGATTTCGCGTGCCATGAAGGTGACACCG
>JAJRRA010000028.1 GCA_024279945.1 Gammaproteobacteria bacterium | reverse complement strand
CTGCCCAACCTCAAGCAGCGTGGATTAAGCTGAGGTTGAAACATCCCTTGGCTCAGAGCCACAATTGAGGAGGACAGGTCATGAACAAGTTTAGCAAGTACGTTGGATTAGATACACACAAGAAAACAATAGCGGTGGCGGTAGCGGACGGTTTGGGAGGGAGCACGCGTTATTACGGTGAGATAGCCAATACACCGGAAGCGATACTCAAGCTGGTTAAGAAGCTCTGCCCCGATGTAGAGGTTCTCTCATTTTGCTATGAAGCAGGGCCGTGCGGTTATGAGATCTACCGCCAGATCAGTCGCCTCGGCCACCACTGCAGCGTGGTGGCGCCTTCACTCATACCGACCAAGCCAGGTGAGCGAGTGAAGACGGATCGACGGGATAGTGAAAAGCTCTGTCGACTGGATCGGGCCGGCGAGCTAACGCCGGTGTGGGTGCCGGACCAGGAGCAGGAAGCGATGCGTGATCTGACGCGGGCTCGGGAAGACATGAAAGACGTGGAGCGCAGGACCAAACAACGCCTGAATGCATTTCTGTTGCGTTATGGCCGAATTTATACTGATGGTAAAAGCCGCTGGACCCAGGCGCACTTTCGTTGGTTGGAGAGGCTGAAGTTCGACCATGTGGTGCAGCAGATTGTTTTTCAGGAATATGTTGATGCGATCAAACAGGCCGAGGCCCGGGTAGTTGGATTGGTTAAGGAGATGGAGAAGGCGCTGGAGAGTTGGTCATTGGCGCCGGTGGTTGAAGCATTGATGGCGCTACGGGGCATCAAGCTGATTAGCGCGATGACCATCATGGCGGAATTAGGCGATATCACCCGTTTTGACTCGCCGCGCCAACTGATGAGTTTTGTCGGGTTGGTGCCGAGTGAATCATCCAGCGGGCCCAATCGCCGTCAAGGAGGAATCACCAAAACAGGCAATGGGCATGTCAGGCGGGTATTGGTAGAAGCGGGCTGGTGCTACCGCTTCCCAGCGCGCAAAACCGCCCATCTACAACGGCGGGCAGAAAAGTGTACGAGCGAGGTACAGGCGATTGCATGGAAGGCGCAGAAACGCTTGTGTGGACGTTATGCGCATCTGCTTGGCCGAGGTAAATTAAAAGTGCAGGTGTGCACGGCGGTTGCACGTGAACTGGTTGGATTCATCTGGGCCATTGCATGTGAAGTGACGAACCAACACGCGCATAGTGCCCGTTAAACAAAACAAATGAACACAAGCTCATTAAAACAGTGAACACACAAATGTACGGCGAGTCTTTGGATCAGGGCATGAGCGGCCGGTTGGAGAACCCTCGAGACTCCTATGAGGCGCCCGGAATAACGGGACGACCCTCGATGCTAGAGAGAGGCAGGTCCACGACGAAGAGAAGTCAGGCGGCTCCGACCCGCGCATATCAGAGTGATCTACCGTCGTTAATTGCCACTCGTGCCCTGCTCCAAGGGCTTGCTGTATGAATAAATTGAGGATGAAATATTGAAAATGTGATACCAATAGTTGACAGGTCAATACATATCAGCAGTCTGTCGGACTTAACATGATCAACTGCGGAAAAACCGAGTTTGGCCAGATTTTCCGTTCTTTTTCGTTAAACAGCGGTGCTATTCGCCCCAGAAACCAAAATATCTGACTCAACTCGGCTTTCCCTCGCTACGATCGGTCAAATCCGACAGACTGCTAGCTGACTTGTGCGGGTTAGCTATGGACAGTGACAGGTTTTCACCTTATCTTTGCTAATCAATTTGCCGCACCATCAATGTGAAAGGTCTGCACCATCAGTCACATCAGACCGACCGCTACAGACAAATCCGGATAAATATTTGTGAAGAAACCTGATTACTCTGCATTACTCAACTACCTGCTGGGATCCCTCCTGCTGCTGCCCACCATCAGCCAGGCCCTGGAGCCCATTGCAGAAAATGGGATTAGCCTGGAAACATGTGAACTGGTCGTGCCGGGCACGCCACTTTCGACCATGGCGGAATGCGGATGGCTTCAGGTTGCGGAAAACCCGGCGGAGCCAGAAGGCAAAACCATCAACATCCGGCTTGCACGGGTGCCGGCCAAGGGAAGAACTTCCGCTGCTGACGCACTGATCTTCTTTGCCGGCGGACCAGGACAGGCGGCTACCGAGACCTGGCCAATCGTCGCCGGTGCACTGCGAAAACTCAATGAAGACCACGATATTCTGTTGATCGATCAACGCGGCACCGGTCAATCCAATCCACTGCGCTGTCCGCAGCTCTCGCTGAAAGAAATGCTTGCTTTTGACTGGGATGACCTGGCCCAGAGCACCCACGACTGCCTTGAGTCGCTGGACGGTGACCCGCGCTATTACACTACCACCATCGCGATGCAGGATTTTGACCGGGTTCGTGCCGCACTGGGTTACGAAAGTGTCGATCTGTTTGGCGTGTCTTACGGTACCCGCGCCGCACAGGTCTACCTGCGCTTGTTCCCCAACCGTGTGCGGACCATGGTGCTAGACAGCGTCGTGCCGCAGACCCTGGCCCTGGGGACAGACCATGCGAAAAACCTGGACCATACGATTTTCCGGGTGCTGGAAGCCTGCGATGAGGATGCCGACTGCCACGAGGCTTTTCCCGGCACCGCAGCGAAACTCTCGGAACTGATCAAAAAGCTGGACGAAAACCCGGTAGAAGTCAGTGTCGCGCACCCCACTACCGGTAAACCCCAGGAACTGACGTTTGACCGCGAGACGATGGCCTCTTCCCTGCGCTTCCTGACCTATTCATCCGATACACAGGCCATGCTGCCACTGCTGATTTATGAAGCAGCGACAAAAAATTACTTCGAGCGACTGGCCAGCCAGATGATGATCGCCGCCACCGGCCTGCAGCAAAGTATTGCCCAGGGAATGGAACTGTCGGTGGTGTGCTCGGAAGATTTTCCGTTTTTCCCCGACAACAGTGACAACAGTCAGTACCTGATGGGCGACCTAATGCTGAAATCGTCCCGCATTCAGTGCGCTATCTGGCCGACAGATCCGGTTCCGGCGAACTTCCATGACCCGGTCCGCAGCGACATCCCGGTGCTGTTGCTATCGGGTGAACTGGACCCGGTCACACCACCACGTTACGCAGAACAATTGCTGTCCTGGTTCTCCAATGCCACCCACCTGGTCGCCCCGGGGCAAGGGCATAGCGTTACCGGTCGGGGTTGCCTGGGCCGGTTGGTTTCAGAGTTCATCATTGCCGCCAGCATGGAAGATATTGACAGCAGTTGCATCGAGCAGTTGCAACCAACACCGTATTTCCTTTCCCTGACAGGGCCGAAGCCATGATTGTTGTCAAGAATCTGAAAAAGTCCTTCGGCGAAGTCAGAGCCGTGAACGGCGTTTCATTCGAAGCGCACGATGGCGAAATTACCGGCTTGCTCGGCCCCAACGGAGCCGGCAAAACCACCACCCTGCGCATGCTGTATTCCCTGCTGCCGCCGGATGAGGGAGAGATTCGCATCGACGGTCTGGACCCGGCAAAAGATGCGATGGAAATCAAACGCACGCTGGGCGTGGTGCCGGACAGCCGCGGGCTGTACACCCGACTGACAGCGCGGGAAAATATTGCGTATTTCGGTGAACTCCACGGCATGAGCAGGCGGGCCATTGAAGGTCGCATCAAGGAGTTGACCCGCACACTGAACATGGAGGACTTCATCGACCGGCGAACCGAGGGTTTTTCACAGGGGCAACGCGTGAAAGTGGCGATTGCCCGGGCGATGATCCACGAGCCCCAGACGGTGCTGATGGATGAACCCAGTAACGGCCTTGATGTCATGAGCACCCGGGCATTGAGGGAATACATACTGGGACTCAAGGCGGACGGACATTCGATCGTATTGTCTACCCACATCATGCAGGAAGTGGCCGCATTGTGTGACCGGATCGTGATTATCGCTAGGGGCGAAGTGGCCGCAGACGGTAGCGCGGAAGAATTACTGGCCCGAAGCGGTAGCGCATCACTGGAGGACGCTTTTGTGCAATTGATTGGCAGCGAGGAGGGCCTGCTGGCATGAATGGCCTGACTACGGTATTCAAAAAAGAGGTTCGTGAAAACCTGCGCGACCGGCGCGCACTGTTTAATTCCCTGCTGCTCGGTCCCTTGCTGTTCCCGGTCCTGTTCGTTGGCCTGATGTGGTTCCTGGATAGCGCGGAGCAGGAGCGGGCGGAAAAAACCCTCGACCTGCCTGTCGTAGGCGCACAATACGCACCCAGCCTGATCCGCTTCCTCGAACAACAGGGTGCAGTAATTCAGCCAAACCCGGAAAACCCGGAAGACATGGTCCGCAACCAGGAGGTACCTGTGGTGATCCGGATACTGCCCGAATTTGCGGATAACTGGGCGCAGGGAATCCCGGCGCCGATTGAAGTGATTTCAGATATCTCCCGACAGGAGTCCAATGTTCCCATACGGCGGGTGAAGCGCCTGTTACTCGGCTACGGCCAGCAGATTGGATCACTGCGCCTGCAGTTGCGGGGAATTGGGCCGCAATTGGCATCCCCTATCATGCTCAAGGACGTTGATCTGTCCACACCCAAAAGCCGCGCCATCCTGGCGATCATTTTTCTGCCCTATGTGTTGATGATAACCGCATTTACCGGCGCAACCCATTTGGCCATGGACACCACAGCCGGCGAGAAAGAACGAAAGTCACTGGAGCCCCTGCTGATCAACCCGGTGCCCCGCTGGCAGATCATGACCGGCAAGATGATCACCACCACGGTATTCGCCATGGCTTCACTGGCCCTGACGCTGATTTCATTCCGAATCGTGCTGCCGTTGATGCCGGTGGGCGCCTTTGGTATGGATCTCACGCTGGGTCTTGGAACCCTGCTGAAGATCCTGGTGGTGGTTTCACCGGTGGCGATTCTGGCCGCAGCACTGCTCACGCTGCTCGCCTCCTTTGCCAAATCCTACCGTGAAGCCCAGTCCTACATGGGCCTGGTCATCCTGATCCCCATGGTGCCCAGCCTGATTTTTATGGCCAACCCGGTCCGGGCCGAAAGCTGGATGATGAGCGTTCCACTGTTTTCCCAGAATATGCTGATCGGGGAAATCATCCGGGACCAGCCGGTTCCGATCAGTTGGTACCTGATGTCAATTGCCAGCACGCTGGCCATCGGCCTCATCCTGGCGATCATTGCAGCGAGCATCTACAACCGGCCCACACTGATTTTCAGTTCCGGCTAGCCGCTTACTGTAAAAGCCCGCTTGCGGCCGAAAGCTAATGGCAATTTCCGGGTTCTTTATTGTAAGAGCCCGCTTGCGGGCGACCTGAGCCAAATCGGCCCCAAGGGGCCTCTTACAGTCGCCCATACACAGGTTCCCACGAGGAGATTACTATGAAAACATTTTATGCATTGTTTCTGAGCACTTTTATCAGCGTGGCGGCGATCGCGGGTGAAACTCCATCGGCAGGTGAGCCGGCGCCCGGATTCAGGCTGCAGGATCAGAACGGTGAATGGCATGAACTGCAAGACTACCGGGGAAGCTGGTTGGCCGTTTACTTTTACCCAAAGGATCAAACGCCCGGCTGCACGACAGAGGCGTGTAACTTCCGGGACAATATATATGCTTTCAAAGCGATCGGTGCAGAAGTCGTCGGTATCAGCCTGGACGATGTGGAGTCACACAAGGAATTCTCCGACAAGTACAAGCTGCCGTTCATCATTCTCGCCGATGAAGGCGGCGCCGTTGCGGATTCCTACGGTGTGCTGAGGGACTACAAGCTGATCAAGATCGCCAGCCGGCAGTCCTTCCTGGTCAATCCTGAGGGAATAATCGTCAAACACTATGAAGACGTTGACCCGGACACGCATACGCAGGAAGTGCTGAGTGATCTTGAGACAATGATGTCGAAATCAACCCAGTGAGCACTCTGACCGTGCGGCAGATTTTTGCAGTACTGGCTGTACTCGTTCCGTTACTTATCTGGGGGCTGGGGCTGATCTGGAGCCCGGTCAACTGGCTGTTCATCATCGCATTGCCGCTGCTGATTCTGGGTGCCATCGATTATTTCCAACACAAACACTCCATCCGCCGGCTGTATCCGCTCATCGGTCGCTTCCGCTATGTGTTTGAGTCGGTGCGGGCGGAGATACAGCAATATTTTGTCGAGTCAGATACCAACGGCGCGCCGGTCAGTCGGGAATTTCGTTCCCTGATCTACCAGCGTGCTAAAGGTGATCGCGACACCCGCCCCTTCGGCACAGTTTTCGATGTTAATCGCGATGGCTATGAGTGGCTCAATCATTCACTGTCCCCCAAAGAGATTGTCAAGCACGAACCGCGCATCCGCTTTGGCGGCCCAGACTGTATCCAGCCATACGAGGCATCGCCTTTGAACATCTCGGCAATGAGTTATGGCTCCTTAAGCAAGAACGCGATCATGGCCTTGAACAAAGGCGCCAAAGCAGGTGGGTTTGCTCACAACACCGGTGAAGGAGGGCTGAGTCCCTATCACCTGAAATACGGTGGAGATATTATCTGGCAAATTGGAACCGGCTATTTTGGCTGCCGCGACGCACATGGAAATTTTGACCCGGGCCTGTTTGAAGAAAAATCCAATCTGGCCGTGGTAAAAATGATCGAAGTAAAATTATCTCAGGGTGCTAAACCAGGCCATGGCGGCATCCTGCCGGCGGTTAAACTGACCGAAGAAATCGCCCGCATCAGGCACGTGCCGATGGGGGAGGATGTTGTTTCCCCTGCGGCGCACTCTGCCTTTTCCACACCCCGGGGGTTGCTGGAGTTCGTCCAAAAATTACGTGAGTTATCCGGCTGCAAGCCGGTTGGATTCAAGTTATGCATTGGCAGAAAAGAAGAATTCCTCGGCATCTGCAAGGCCATGCTGGAAACCGGCATCACGCCGGATTTCATCACCGTCGATGGTGGTGAAGGCGGCACTGGGGCCGCACCAACAGAAATGACTAATTCAGTGGGCACACCACTGCGCGATGCCTTGATCTTCGTGAACCGGGCACTGATCGGTGTTGGTTTGAGAGACCGGATCCGCATCATTGCATCCGGCAAGGTTTTCTCGGCATTTCATTTGTTAAGGGCCGTAGCGCTGGGGGCCGACACGGTCAATTCCGCCCGCGGCATGATGTTCGCTTTAGGCTGCATTCAATCCCGCTCCTGCAACACCGACCGCTGCCCGACCGGAATAGCGACCCAGAATCCATCGAGAAACCGGGCGCTGGTAGTGGAAGATAAATACCAACGGGTGGCGAACTTCCATCGTGAAATGATGGAAAATCTGCTTGAATTGCTGGCGCTGGCCGGCCTGAACAAGCTGGCAGATCTGGAGCCCAAACACATCAATCAACGCGTCCGCGGCACGGTGATCAAAAACTACGCAGAACTGTACCCAGCCATTGCCAGGCGATGCCTGTTGTCAGATTCTGACAGGCCTGTTAATTGGCGACAGGACTGGGCAAAGGCCAGCGCGGAGAGCTGGTAGATTGGTTAATTCTGCTGAGTGAAGCCCTGACATGAGTAACTTTCAAGGCAGGCTGGTTATTTTTTGCACAGTTTTTCTCGCGCTCGACCGTAGCTGGTGCTACAGTATAAAGAGGAAAAGGATTTCCTGGAGGATATTACAATGGATGACGCTACCAAGTCAGCAGCCGCAATCGAGATCGGGCAAGAGCCTGAAATGATCTGTAAAAAATCAGAAGATGCGTTTATCGCCTACATGGACGATTCCACCAAGGAATCCGAGTCAGAAGAGACGCAGCAACCGGAAAAATTGACCACCTCAGCCAGGGCACTCGACCGGTGGTTCATGGAACGCCGGAAGAACCAGGGCGCCCCCCGCCTTCTGGAAGTACCCAATGAAGCACTCATTTCGAATGGCGGACCCTTGCAGATTTCCGGTAATATCACACTGGTGCACGAAGATGGAAGAGTTCAATACGCCAATCACCTGAGCCTGTGCCGCTGCGGCCATTCCCGTTCCAGACCCGTTTGTGACGAGCAGCATGTGGACATGGAATTTCTTCACTCGGGTAAAATTTCTGAAGTTTCTGAAGTGGCCAAAACATCACGCCCGAGCAAGATCACATTATCCTGTGTCAAAGGCGGCCCCATCAAATTTCGCGGTCGTTTGAGACTGCACAACCAGTTTGGACAGGAATGTGTGAAAATGCGCGGATCAATCTGTCGTTGTGGTCATTCAGCCAGCAAGCCTTTCTGTGATGGCTCTCATTCTCGGGTGGGTTTCAAGACCGGCTAGTGCTCCTTCAATGTGATAACTACGGATTCAGCGAGTTGGGAAGTGGTTGACCATAAGGTGCGCCTCGCAGGTAAGAGCCTGAAGTGATTGCGTAGAACCCTCGTGGGCGGCACAATCCGCCTATGGATATTTTTCGTGTTTTTCAGATAGAAGCGGCTCACCGACTTCCCAATGTTCCGCGCGGGCACAAATGCGCGCGCCTTCACGGGCACTCATTTCGCATTGAAATTCATGTCAGCGGCCCGGTCGGCCAGGAATCTGGCTGGGTTATGGATTTTGCTGATGTGAGAAAAGCCTTTCAGCCGCTGTTCGATCAACTCGACCACTATTGTCTCAACGACATCGAAGGTCTTGAGAATCCGACCAGTGAAAACCTGGCCAAATGGATTTGGCAGCACCTGAAACCCGACCTCACGCAACTTTCAAAAGTGGTCGTTCAGGAAACCTGCAACGCTGGCTGTATCTTCACCGGCCAGTAGAACCACCGACCAAAAAAAGGCCAGACAGATGTCTGGCCTAAATTTCTTGAGACTTGGAGAGTCTTCACACAATCGTGTTCCTTCATCAACCAACCGATTCTCTGGCTTGTCGACGGGAGTAAGTGTAGAGGCGCTTTCAGAATGCTATATTGATCTGAGTCAAGTTAATGCTTTTCAAATCGGATTCGCTTCATCTGCTGGTCAGGCAGTATCATGTAGCCTGTCGGGCAAGGCTAGCGGCCCAGCCGCACAATTATGCGCCGTTAGGGTCATTTACTATGGCGTCACGAGTTGACACTGATCAATGCTGCCAGGAAAGACATCATTTACCCTCACCCATTAATTACAAGGTAAATATTCAGCAATGGATCAGCAAGTAAAATTCAACACGGACTTGATTAAGCGCTACGATGTGGCTGGTCCGCGCTATACGTCGTACCCGACTGCCGTTCAGTTTATTGAAGGTTTTGACGCCAACGCCTACCGGCGCTATACCACGGCAAGCAATAATGAACTGATTCCAAAACCTCTTTCTGTTTATGTTCACCTGCCCTTTTGCCATTCGCTCTGCTACTACTGCGGTTGCACCAAGAAAGTCACACGGCATGCGGAACAAGGCGTTCGCTACCTCGAATTGCTGAATCTTGAAATTGAAATGCAGGGAAAGCTGTTCGATAAGGATCGTGAAGTAGAGCAACTCCATTTTGGTGGCGGCACACCCACTTTCCATACCGATGAACAGATGTCAGTGCTGATGGCTCAACTGAACCGGCATTTTGCCCTGAGCGATAGCGACACGCGTGAGTATTCCATCGAAGTGGACCCCAGAACCGTCGGCAATGACCGCCTGGCGAAACTGGCCGAACTGGGCTTCAACCGTATCAGCCTGGGCGTCCAGGATATTGACCCTAAAGTACAACAAGCGGTTAACCGCATCCAGGATCCGCAAGCAACACTGGACATGGTTGACGGCTCCCGGAAGCTGGGATTCAACTCGGTGTCGATCGACCTGATATATGGCCTCCCGCACCAAACCAGTGACAGCTTCGGCAAAACCATCGACACGGTGGTGGCAGTCAAACCTGACCGGTTGGCGGTCTACAACTATGCGCATATGCCGCATATTTTCCGTGCCCAGCGCATGATCAACGCAGACGACATACCATCACCGGAAATCAAACTGGAACTGATGGAACTGACCATTCGCAAGCTGACCGATGCGGGCTACGTCTATATTGGCATGGACCACTTTGCCCTGCCTGAAGATGAGCTGACGATTGCCCAGAAGGAAGGCCATCTGCAGCGGAATTTCCAGGGCTACTCAACCCGCAGGCAATGCGACCTGGTGGGATTGGGTGTGAGTGCCATCGGCAAGGTAGGTGACTGTTACGCCCAGAACCAGAAAGACATCCCATCCTGGCAAAATGCAGTTTCTGATGGACGCCTGCCGATTTGGCGTGGTGTCTGTCTGACTACGGAAGATCGGCTACGCCGTGGCATCATTGAGTCCATCATGTGTCACGGTGAAGTTCATTTCGACGATTTCGAAGCGAATTTTGATATTGATTTCAACGATCACTTTGCGCTCGAGCTTGGACATCTCCAGCAACTGGAAAAAGATGGCCTGCTCAAAACCACGGAATCCGGGTTTATAGCTACCCCGGAAGGCCGCTTGTTGCTTCGCGCCATCGCCATGAATTTTGATGAATACCTGCACACCAAACAAAGCAAGGTCCCGCGCTTTTCACGCGTAATCTGATTCTTTTTCGAGTAAACTATCTGTCCGATAAGCCCGATAGAGGCTTGCGGGCAGTTTCCGCTTATACGTATTAATACGCATGTGGCGGATACGGCCGCACCATATAATGCATTAAAAGAAATTTATTGGAGAGTACCGCATGGACAGTTCCTTGAGAGTGACCAATATCCGTGATTACCGACGTGAACCTGCTCGTTCACAGGTTGCATGCAGCCGTTGCGCACTGGGGGAGCTTTGCCTTCCCCGTGGGCTGAGTGCCGATGAAACCGAACGGTTTGAACAAATCGTGCACCGCTCGCGCCCCATTCAACCGGGCGAACACCTGTTCCGGGCCGGCGATGAATTCCGCTCCGTGGCATCGGTACGCACCGGTTGCTTCAAAAGTTACGTGATTGATCACGAAGGGCAGGAACAGGTTCTTGGCTTCCACCTTCCTGGCGAAATTATCGGCCTTGATGCCATTCATTCCCACAAACATGTAGCCAATGTCATGGCGCTCGACACCAGTGCCGTTTGTGCATTGACATTCGATACGGTCAGCAGCATGGCCCGCCATATGCCGGAGTTGCAGGCAGAATTATTCCGCATCATGAGCCAGCGCATCAGCGAACTGGAAGCCATTGCAGGTGACCTGAGCGCCGATGAGCGGATTGCGATGTTCCTGATATCGCTTTCCGAACGGTTCTCGCGCCGTGGTTATTCAGACAGAGAATTCATCCTGGCCATGTCCCGCCGGGATATTGCAAGCTACCTGAGACTGGCCACAGAGACTGTCAGCCGCGTACTGGCCCGCCTGCAGAAGGCCAACATCGTCAAAGTGGACCGCAAGCAGGTCAAGATCCTGAATATGGAAAAAATGAAGGAAACCGCCAGGAAGTCGTGACGGGAAACCCGTTCGAACCGTTCAGCCCTTGATCTGCAAGCGTCAGGGGCCCAACAAATCAGTGATCCCCGCCACCCGGGCCGTGCGCATGGCCGTGGTTTATCTCTTCTTCAGTAGCGTCCCTGACGGCGCTGATTTCTACATCAAAAGTCAGCGTCTGACCAGCCAGTGGGTGGTTGGCGTCAACATCCACATTGAAACGGCCGACCTTGACGATAGTAACCTGTAGCGGCCCCTTTTTGGTCTGCAGGCTGACCACCTGACCCAGTTTTAACTTCTTCGGAAAGCGGAAATGCTTGGACGAAATACGCTGGATATTCGCCTCCTTTTTCTCCCCGTAGGCATCGGCCGGCTCAATCGTTACCTGAAACTCATCCCCCTGTGACCTTCCGGTCATTGCATTCTCCAGGCCGGGAATAATACGGTGGGAGCCGTGCAGATAGGTCATTGGCTCCTTGTCCCGTGATGTCTCGATTTGCTCACCGTCCTGGTTGGTCAGGGTGTAGTGAAAAGAAACGGCGGTCTTGTCCTGAATGGTCATGGTCATGACCTGCTCCCGGTGAGATTCACGCCAGTCAAAAGACTATTCCTCTTCCGCTTTGGGGGGCGGCGCGTCTGCGGAGACCGTAATGGTGATTTTATCTGACATGACCGGCGGTTCATGTGGCGTATGAGAATAATCGGCAAACAGAAGCTGCAGGGTATGTTCACCTTCAGGCAGCGTCAGTTCGGTTTCAGTCTGAGCCTTTCCGAAGTGGCGAATGTGATCCGTCGCCGGCAGTGGCTGATCCATATCGGGCATATCCACCACATCAATCAGCAAGTGATGATGACCCGTGTTGTCAATTTTCGAGCCCGCCGGTGCGATACCCATTCCGCTAAGCATGAACTTGACGGTAAATGTGGGAAGGACAACATCACCATTCTTGAGTGACGCAAAGCCGACGCTGGCTCCCTCAGATGACGGTGAACGGTGGGTACCGGTGGGCGGCAGTTTATCTGTCGGCTCATTAGCCGAAACAGCCTGGGTGCCGATCAACAACAGGGAAATCATCAAGTACCTGAATTTCATTTTAGTCCTCCGTTAGAGAAGCATAATTATGGCCTGAGTCCGGTCAATGTGCTAGCCAATATCCCCTACACCTACTCAGTTCACGACAAATCCTTGCCAAAAGGGGTCATCATCCGGATCAACCGTGATCTCATTGTGCCCGTAAACACGCGCCCACCCTTCAATGGAGGGCACAATGCCATCGAAATCACCCACCTGTGTCAGCGCTTCGACCCGGCCGGTAAACTGGCTGCCAATATAGCTTTCATGCACAAAATCATCGCCTTGTGCTAATTCCCCGCGTGCAGCCAGTTGGGCCATGCGTGCAGAAGTCCCGGTGCCGCAGGGTGAACGGTCGATGGCAGCGTCCCCGTAAAACACCGCGTTGCGGGCATCCGAGTTCGATTTGAGCGGTTTACCGGCCCACAGGATGTGATTCATGCGTATTCCGGCGATCATGAACACCGAGTCCGGTTCATCGTGAACACCTGATTTCTCAACGCATCACGAAGTCTCTATTTAACTCAGTTGTTCACGATGAGTCAACACCGCCCATTATTTTCCGCATGGATTTTCCTTTCAGTTGAAGCCGGTGTGAGTTGTGCATCAGCCGATTCAGAATGGCATCCGCCAGGGTGTTATCGCCGATGCTGGCATACCATTCATCAGTGGGTAGCCCACAGCAACTGCTGGGTCATGCCTTTGTGCTTGAGTTCCTGGTTGAGAACTGGCCAGTCTGGCACCTGAAAGCGGGAAGATACGGTCGCGATAGGAATGCCGGTTACCCGGCACCCCTCGCACAGATCCCAGCGTGCGCTACTAACGCACTGGGCTCCTGCCTCGGGTTTTGGCGTCAAAGCGTAGAGCCGGATAATCGTGTGAAAGAACAATGGTAGGCGCGAAACGCCGCCACAGCACTCCGAACCGCACCCAAGTCAGTAATTAGGGCTATTTGGGTGCCACGTTAGCAGACGCCGCACACCAGCCAGTCAGATTTCTTATCTGGCGTGAAATACACGATCCAGCTCTTCATCTTCACTTATCCCCAGTACCTCCTTGATGACGGCCAACAATCCTGGGGTTGTTGCCGGGTTACTCCACATGCCTGCTGACACTCCGCCATCAACAACCAGCGCATGACCAGATATAAATGAAGATTCATCACTGGCCAGGAAACAGGCAGCGTTTGCGATGTCTTCAGATTCACCGGCGCGTGGTATAGGTTGCATGCCCTGCAACAAGGGTTTGATTACTGCTGAGTAATCAACATTACCACCTTCTGATACCGCTTTTTGACCTGCAAAAATCGGGGTAGCAATTCCTCCCGGACAAATTGTATTGACTCGGATGCTAAAAGGTCCCAATTCCAGTGCTACAGAACGAGTTACATTAACTAATGCGGCTTTGACCGCAGTATAGATATGCGGAGCGAAGCCTGCTTGCAGGCCGGCGACACTGGCTGTATTAATAATACTGCCACTTCCTTGTTCACGCATGATCCTTGCTGCGTGTTTCATTCCCATAATGGGTCCAGTCAGCATGGCGTCCACAGTTCGGTGGTAAGGTTCTCCCAGATCTATCTCGTGAATCTCACCGGAGACACCGCCAAAACCAGCATTGTTAAACAAACAATCCAAGCGGCCAAACTCAGACTGTGCCAGCTCAATCATTGACATAATGTCAACTTCGGAACACACATCAGTGGGAATGAACCGAACGGCACTACCCAATTCAGCTTCCAGCTCTCTGCCCTTTTCCTCCTGAATGTCAGCAATAACCACTTTGGCACCTTCAGCAATGAACTTAAGGACTGTTGCACGTCCTATGCCACTCACGCCACCTGTGATGACAGCTACTTTTCCTTCAAGTCTATTTCCCATATCGCTTCTCTTTATTATGTTGATAGTTTATCTGGTGTGTGAATCTGAATTGGATGACAACCGACAGCTGCAGCCATCCAATTTTCATTTCCACCCTCACTGTGCCAGATCAAGACTGGCCAATCCTTCCTTAATTCCTGGGTAGCTTAGGGGACCATCTGATCAATTCGTGCCGACAATGATATTTCCGTAATGATTCAATCAAAAGTTCAAAAAATGGATTCCGCATGGCCCAATGGGCCGGTTGACCCTGCCGTTTATCCTGATTTTCCGGATCAACAGCAGATTGCAGATGTACTTTTCCTATGTCGGTCGAAAGAACGGTCTTCGCGCCATGTACAGATTGGCCAAGCCGCAGGCCACAAAACCCCGGTTGGCGTTCTTGTCCAATCCCCGGTAGCGCACCTTGTTGAAGCCAAAGACCTGCTTGAGCACCAGGAACGGTTGCTCAACTGAAAAGTCGTCAGACGTCAGAAAGTCTCTGAGATATAACACGTAATTCGTTCTCTCCGCCTATTTAGCTTGGTTGATCACCTGAATCTGGGTGAACTCATACAGACCCTCCTGGGCAAATTCCACCCCGATGCCAGACTGCTTAGCGCCACCGAACGGGATATTGGGGCCAAAATCCAGGTGAGTATTGATCCAGACCGTGCCACTTTCCATTTGCATGGCGATTTCTTTGGCCTTGTCCAGATCGTTTGACCAGACGGAAGCGCCAAGCCCGAAGTTCAGGCGGTTGACGCGGGCTAGTACATCGTCGATACAGCTGAACTTGATCAGCGGCATGATCGGACCGAACTGTTCCAGGTCTACGATCTCGTCTCCGTCCCTAACGTCACACACAATGGTGGGGGTGATGAAATAGCCCCGGCCCTCCGGCACATCGCCACCGGCAACGATCTGTCCCACTTGTCTTGCGTTTGCCAGGAAGCCTTTGACCTTTTCATACTGCATCTTGTTATTGAGCGGTCCGAGTTGTGTTTTTGGATCCAGCCCGTCACCCACGATGGTGGCGTTTGCAAGGCTGGCCAGTTCCTCGCACATTTCATGGTATATGCTTTCATGCACATAGGCGCGCTTGAGGGCGAGGCATACCTGGCCGCAGTTCATAAAGGCAGCGGCATACATTTTCGCTGCCGTCTCCTTGACATCCACGTCCGGTAGAACGATGGCGGGATCATTACCACCCAACTCCAGCGTCAGCCGCTTCAGCGTGCCAGCCGCACTGGCCATCACTTTCTTACCGGTCTCGGTGGAACCAGTGAAGGACACTTTGGCAACACCGGGATGTCCGGTCAGGTAAGCGCCCAAGTCATTTTCGTCATTGACCGTGTTCACCAGCCCGGCAGGCAGGATGTCCGCGCAGATCTCGGCAAAGATAGCCCCCGTGACTGGTGTGGTGGGTGCCGGTTTCAGGACACAGCCATTGCCAGCCAGCAAGGCCAGCGGAACCTTGAAGGCGGCAATGAGCAACGGAAAATTCCACGGAATGATGCAAGCCACCACACCGAGCGGTCTGCGATGGACTTCCACCCGTTTGGTCGCATCGTCCTGGACGACCTCAACAGCCAGATCCATCGTCGCAAAATAACGAATGAAGGCTTCCGTATAGGCAACCTCAGCGGTGGATTCCATGATCGGCTTGCCCTGCTCTGTGGTCAGTATGCGGGCGATTTCCTCATTCCGGGCATTGAGTGCGTCAGCAATTTTAGTGAGAACTGCCTGGCGTTCAGTAATCGGCGTTTTTGCCCACATTTTCTGGGCAGCCCCCGCCGATGCAATGGCCTCATCTACCAAAGTTTTATCCGAGCGTGCGATGGTTGCAAACGGCTCTTCGGTAGCCGGGTTGAGTACACTCATTTCTGCGGCGCCGTCCACCGGCTTGCCGCTAATCCATAATTTGTAGTCTGACATGATCTTTCCTTCTTAGCCTACAGTTTGTGCCGCTCTTCTACAGTTGCGGTTGGCGCCACGGCGGGGCGGCACGCCGGCCGGAGCCACGTTGGGGAAGACGAGGCAGTGCGAAACCCTGCTGATGACAAGCCCGGGTGATCACCGCGAACTTCCACCAGATACCGCCGAAAACCGCTCCGATACCAGCCACCGCGACGGCGACCAGGGTTTCCTCGCTGCGCCAGGCAAGTCCCAGGGCAAGCGCGTAAAACGCCACCGGCAGCAAGTGACCGAAGATGTGGAGAACCGGGGTTGCCCGCTTCAGGACGCAGCGCGCCAAGGGCCCGATTCCCCAGCCTGGTGCCAAGACCCGGTAAAGCCGCCACAGCCCGGCATTCAGCAGCGCCACAAGAGCACCCAAGGCCGAAACCCCGGACCCGAGATCCATGCGCTCGGGCACAATCAGTTGGGCGATCGACAGCAGCCCGACGCCTTCGAACAATCCGGTAGCGACCAGCATGTAGGGCATCAGCGGAACCCGCCAGGCCGGGATGCCCTTGCCGGCGTGTAACATTCGCGCCTGGCAGTAGAGGAAGGCGGCCGCCGAGACCACGATCAGCGCATGCAAGGCCACATGCGGCCAGAAATAATCGGCCGCCAGCGCCGAATAAGCAACGCCACGGCATAGGTTTCCCGTGTCATCCACGAACTTTGCGGGCGAAACAAAACATTGAGGAACCGCTTCTTGCGGCCAATTTCGAGAAATACGAAGAACAGCCCGATGCCCATCAACACGGCGGCCACCAAGAACAGGTCGATTAGCATTCTTTCCGACGTGCCGCCAAGCAGATAGCCCAGCCAGGCGACGATCGCGAGACCCGAACTCATCCCGCCGAGGGTGAAATTCATCGCTGCCCGGAAGTCCCAAAAGATCTGACGCTTACCGACCAACGGATTGAAGGGATCGGCCAGGCGTTGGTCATCGAACTCACTCTCGTCGGGTACCCGACCAGGAACCGACGGGGTCTCGTAAAGGTAACAAACTTGGGGGTCGGTCCCCAGTTCCTCGTGCATCTGAAAGCTCTCGCGCTCGCCAAGCAGTCGCGAGACGTTGCTGTCCGGGTCTTTGAAATCACCAAAAGTGATAGCCTGGGCGATGCATGACGTTGAACAGACCGGAGTGGCGTCCAGATCGATACCCGGGGTTAGCCCCAGTTCCTTCGCCTGGTCGATTTTTTCAATGCAAAAGGTGCATTTCTGGGCGACTCGAATGCGATCATCGTGGGCCACCGCCTTTTCCTGGACGGTTTCGGTGCCATAGTACCATTTCTTTTCATGAGCGATAGTGCGCGCCTGATAGGGGCAAGAGACGGCGCAATAGCCGCAGCCGATGCAGATGTCGTAATCCATGGTCACCAGCCCGTCATCGCGCTGGCGGGTGGCCCCGGTCGGACAGACCGGTACGCACGGCGGTTTGGCGCAATGCTGGCAGCCAACCACCAGAAACAGGCGTTCGACGTCCGGGAAGACGCCGGTCTCGATATCGAGAACCTGGCGCCACTGGATGCCCGGCGGGGTGTCGTTGGTGTTCTTGCAGGCGATGGTGCAGGTCTGGCAACCGACGCAGCGATTGAGATCGACCACCATTACCCAGCGCGGCGTCGGGCTGCCGGCCCGCCTGAAGGTTTCGCCGCCCGCCTTGAGAAGGGCTCGCCGCCCACCGTTTATCGTATCATTCATGTACCTACTCGGCTCAAACCACGTAAAGTTAAACACTGACAGTCCACCACGCAAGGGGTCAAATGAAAACCGGGCAACGGCCCATAAACACCGGTTATGCCTGAGCGGTTTACAATGATTAGGTAGTTCATGGAACTTTGTCCCGTTGGCCCCCGGAAAGGATACACGCTTCGATGAACCACCGTCGCACTGGGACCGTCAGGCCGTTAACGGTAAATATCTGATCTAGTTTCTCGCACCAACCCTGGCTGTGCGACGGTAGCGCCCACGCATAGTCGAGCATCTCGGCAATCTGTGCTGGCCGCTTTGCTAGGGGATGCTTGGTCCCTGCTACCACGACGCACTGGTCATTTCTCAGCGGTTCGTACACGATGTTCGGATCGCTGATTTACGGCCAGTTACCGCTCGCCAGATCAATGTCGGGAATCCATTTTTTAATTATTCTACATGCTCGTCTGTCAACTTTAGCGAATCAGCGGGGATATCTCCTCTGCACGTTCACGCGGGATGCGACTGCACCTGGAGATGACCGCCAATACCGGTGGACACATTGTCGCATGCACACTCGTACCCTGCGGTCCCGCCGCTCAAATGTAACAACCGGGCACCTCGCCCGGCGCGGTCAGCGGTGACCCCACGAGCTTTAGGTGACGTACATCGGCACCCGAGCGAGGTCAGCCAGGCATATACCTTTTTCATAGTTGGCCGTTCCGACTAAAAAGGACTCCTCGTCCTCTCGTGGCTCAAGGTCGATGGAACGCAGCGCTGCCTTTATCGAATCGCGCTCATGTGGCTGCAGGGGAAACTCAGCCTCCTTAGGGTCCATTGGTTCGCGCAGCAAGCCGCCATTTCCGCCGACCGCCCACTGGTAATACTTCAGGTGGATATTAGGGTGTATGCCCTTGGGAAGCATCGGTGCCATCAACACGAATAGCGCGTCATAGGCAGGCTTGATCTTCCAGAATATTTTCATGGCTTCCGCTTCGCGCCCGGCGATGAGGTTATCGAGATACTCCACGACATAAGGCTTCTCGGGTGACTGCAACGCTTCGATAGTCCACGCGCCACTCCATTGCACGCCGTAATGTTTCACCAGCAGCGGCATGAGCCCCAAACTTACGCTGCCGATGAGGACACGATCGTGCAGCCGTTCGCAGCACTCGTAAACCGTCGGGAGACTCAGTGTGGCCATCAACTTGATCGCAACGACGTTGGGCAGATCGGCTAGTCGATCAAAAACCGACAACACCACGTTACTCGGGTGCAGGTGGGTGAATTGAGTGCCATCCGTGGCCCAGAGCACAACTCCGAGGTCTGTGGATTCAATAAGCTCACGATAATATTCGTAAAGCTGGTCTTCGGATTCAGCATGGTATTCGAACGGTGGATGAATCAGCACGTGGCTACAACCAGTCTGCTCAGCTATATCGAGTAGCTTGTACTGCCCCTCAATGGACGGCTCCATCAGGGGCAAACCGACCGTCACGTCTCCTCCCGCGGCGGTGACGACGACCTCGAGAAAGTGGCGCTGCTCCGCTAAGCTGAGTGCCAACGGTACCGCGAATACGGAGAAGCAGCCGTGCTTGATGCTCTGGCGCACATCATACGCGATCCCTGCTTCATCCAGACCTTGGAAGTCCGCAGTAAAGGAGGGCAGTAAGATATTCTCAAAGCCGCGAAATTGCTTCCGTGCCCAAGCTTTTCGGTCCTGTTTGGGGATTTTTATCATAGTTTTCGTCATCTCCTCATAAATATGCCACGAATGATAATAATGCAAAGCGCATGTCGAGCATGACCCGCAAGTGCTCTAGTGCCACCTGATGCGCCGGGCTAGGCTCTCGAGATTGTCGATCAGTTTGTCGTCGAACTGTCGGTGGGCCTCAGCCATCGTCGTCAACGGACATTTCAGAAACCTTCGCAACATTTGCACTTAAACGCATCCCCACTCCTCTGATCCCGCCCCCAGGTCACGATTCAGCAACACTTTACGCTAAACCATCTTTTTAACATATCTTCCAGCCTAATCAATTGACTTATAGACACGTTGTCATAACCGAGAGTAATGCGGTTGCGCCAACGGCCTTCCCTGATCGGATAACCGGTGCTCAGAAGGCGATTGCCGACGGTGAATTTGAAGCACACTTGGTTACACTCAGTTGCTCTCGACCACCGCTGGGCCATGTGCGCTGGGCGCTACGATTGTTGGCCGATATTTAATTGGTGGAACACCAATACGTTGATAGTGTGTCGCATGAGACGGTTCGACGCGTATTAAAAAAGACGAACTCAAGCCCTGGAAAAAAGTCGGGTGGGGTGATCCCGCCGCACGGTCCGGGCGAAGACATTGTCATTCTTATTAGAAATGTCTTTAGTTGAATTTGCTATGTGTGTAATTTTACCTACTGCACTACACTCTTACAGATGTTTATCATTTCATAACTTACTTTGGAGAATTTGCATGGCGAACGATGATACATTGAAATATGCAAAGGAACTACTGGGCTACACCGATGAAGAACTGGAAATTTGGAAAAGCAGCCCTAACAACATTAAGGCACTCGAAAACTTTGACAACTTCAGTAAGTATAAAATGGTGGCAGAGGTAACGCACTCCAGCAACTGTGCGGTAGGGCATAAGGTAGGTGACCGGATTGTCATTAATGGAGACGGTACCCTGCCGTGCAAGGGTAATCCTGAAAAGATATGTTTCGGCTTGCTCGGTCCACTGGCGACCCACGTCAATGTGCTCTTTGATAAACTTAATAGCACTGAAGCCCCGACCCGGCTCACCTTCGACAAGGTTCATTGTGCGGATGTTGGTGTGGATAAAGGTGGTTGGGGTGCGGTCGTCGCGAAACTAACTATAGAAAAGGTTCAGGATTGACAACTTCACTCTGACTCGCATTCTTGACTTAGTGATTGTTTTGCACGGCTCAATGTCTTCATAAGCCCTCAGGTACACTTCTTCGTATTTCACGGCGCGCCTTAACTTCGTGTCCGAAATCATGGGGGGAGGATCACTTCGACAACCCCGAAGAATAGGAAGGAAAGGATGAAAAAACACACAGTCGTAACGGACAATACTCAAATGCCGACGAAACTCGACTTTTCACCCGTTTTCAATGTGGCGGTTCCCTTTATCGACCGTCATATAGTTGAGGGACGGGGAGAAAAAGTCATTATTAGAACTACGTCGGGCGAAGAAGTGACCTATAGTCGACTGGTCGAAAACGTGAATCGCGTCGGCAATCTGTTCAAAAACCTCGGTTTAAGGAAAGGGGACCGAGTCGTAATGATCGTTAAAGACTGTCCGGAATTCTTTTATGTGTTTTGGGGGGCAATCAAAGCCGGCATCATTCCGATTCCCATCAATACCTTGCTTCGAGCCAAGGATTATTCTTTCATCATATCCGATTCAGGATGCACTGCTCTCATATATTCGCCGAATTATAAGGGCGAAGTCGAATCTGCGTTGGAGCTAATGGAGTCAAAGCCTGAGCACTGTGTTTTGACTGAAGGTGAAAACGGCATTAAGGAAAGACTGTCTGGAGCCTCTTCCGAACTGGAAGCGGAAGACGCCAGAGCCGACGATGATTGCTTTTTACTTTATTCCTCCGGATCAACGGGAAATCCAAAAGGCGCGGTTCATCGCCACCGTGATATGGTCGTCACCAGCCAATATTACGGGGTGGAAACCTTGGGGATCCGAGAAGACGATACCTGTTTTTCCGCCGCCAAGCTATTTTTCGCCTATGGACACGGCAACGCCATGCACTTTCCGCTTTGGGTCGGGGCGACTACGGTTCTTTTCGACGGTCGTCCCACGCCGGACAAGGTTTTCGAGGCGATTGAAAAATTCAAGCCGACCCTGTACTTCGGCGTTCCCACTCTATATGCGGCGCAATTGATGGATATGGAAAGCAATGAACGAGACGTTTCCTCCGTTCGAGTGTGTGTATCCGCCGGCGAGGGCCTTCCTTCCGATATTTTTCATCGATGGCACGATAAAACGGGACTGATCATTCTGGACGGCATCGGCTCCACTGAGATTCTACACATCTTCATCTCTAATCGAATAGACGATTATAAGCCCGGAAGTAGCGGCCGGCTGGTTACGGGGTACGAGGCGAAGATCCTAGATGAAAAAGGAACCGAAGCCGAAGCCGGAGATTCCGGTCAATTGCTGATTAAAGGCGGCTCCACCGCCGCCCGCTACTGGAACAATCCGGGAAAAACCGCCCATACTATGCAGGGCGAGTGGTTGAATACCGGCGATACCTACATTAAAGATGGAGACGGATACTATCATTATTGCGGTCGAAACGACGACATGCTGAAAGTCGGCGGAATCTGGTGTTCCCCCTTTGAGATCGAGTCCAAGCTGATGGAACATCCCAAAGTGTTGGAAGCCGCCGTTACGGGACATGCGGATGAACAAAACCTGATTAAACCCAAAGCATTCATCGTTTTAATAGATCATAACGACGCTTCCCCGGAATTGGATGCGGAGCTGTTGGATCTTTGCAAAAAAGACTTAGCCCCTTACAAGTATCCACGGTGGTTTTCCTATGAAAACGAACTACCGAAAACGGCCACGGGAAAAATTCAGAGATTTAAGCTGAGATAAGGATAGGAAGCTCATGCAAAGCAAGCTCAGACCGTTACCCGAAGCGATCTTCAAATTGAGCAACGGCGGCAATTGACACTGTTCTAGCACGCACGCCGGATCATAACTACAGGTTATGCGAGCCGCACTTCAAGGAAATTTTCACGACCTCAACTATGTGCTACCGTTAATTAAATGTGGCGCATCGGGCCACCTCATGTTTTGACTCCTTAAGTAAAGGAAAAGAACTGATGATCGATTATCAACAACGTATATCGGGGGCCACTGCGGCTCTGGCAGTGGGGCTCTTTTTCTGGAGTGCCTCACCGGGCTTGGCCCAGGAAACGAGTACCGAGAAAAGTACGCTAGAAATTGAGGAAGTAACCGTTACCGCGCGCCGGGTAGAGGAGCGTATGCAGGAGGTGCCGGTCGCGGTTAGCGCGTTCACCGAGGACATGCTGCAACAGCGATCCGCCACCAACGTCGGCGACATCGCCGGCTTCGTACCGAACCTGTACAAGGGCACCGGACCAACCGCCGGTAGCGACGGCTACTACTACATCCGCGGCGTCGGCCAGTTCGACCCGAATGCCGCGGTCGACCCGGGCGTGGGCACCTACCTTGATGGGATCTACCTTGGCCGGACCATGGGTGCGTCCTTCGATACACTGGATATCGCCCGCGTGGAGGTGCTCCGCGGGCCGCAGGGCACACTGTTCGGCCGCAACACCATGGGTGGCGCGATCAACGTCGTTACCTCAGATCCGGGTGAGGCCTTTGGCGCGAAAGCCAAGATCACGGTGGGCTCCCGTAACCGCATCGATGGCCAGGTCTCGGTCGATCTGCCTGTCACCGAGCGGTTCAAACTCAAGCTCTCGGCGCTTACCCGCAACCAGGACGGCTGGGGCCGTCGGGCCAGCGACGGGGCGACCTTCGGCGACATCAAGACGCTCGCCGGCCGTATTAAGGCCCTGTGGGAACCGGCCGACAACCTCACGGTCCGCGTGTCGCTGGACGCCACAGACAGCGGCGGCTCGCCCGCGCATAAGATCCTCATCGGCTACCAGCCGCCACCGAGCTCCTTCCTGCCGCTGCCGACCACACCGCTCGGCGTGCCGTTCCCGTTGCCGGGGACGCCCTTCGATTTCACGCCGTTCGTCTTCTCCCAGCAAAATCCGGGTATCGGCTTCTACGACAACAACACCTCGTTGCCCACCAAGGACAGCCTTGATGTCTGGGGTTCGAGTGGCACCATTGACTGGGATGTGGCCGGCATCCACGTGAAATCCATCACCGCCTACCGCGAGTTGAAACAGAATAGCCCGCAGGACTACGACTCAACGCCCTACTCGTTCTATGAGGGAGCGTTCATCATGAACCAGAACCAGTTCAGCCAGGAGTTGCAGTTCCGCGGCACCTTCATGCAGGAGCGTGTCGACTGGATGCTGGGCTTATACTATTACGACGAAAACGTGTTCTACGATAACCAGGTCTGTCTCGGGGGCAATAATGGCCTGCCACCGTTCGCGCCCGGCTTCGCCATCCTGACCGGGCGCACCAACTGCCTGCAGAACAGGCAGGACTACAATCTGGACACCCAGAGCTGGGCCATGTTCACTCACGTGAATATCCACCTGACTGATCGAATCACCGCAGTAGCCGGCGTCCGCTATACGGACGAGACCAAGAAATACGCCTTCGACGATTCCATCGATAACACGGCCGGCGTGTTCTCGTTCTTCGGCTTCCCGCCGATGGTCATCCCGACGATGTCCCCCAACAACCCGTTCCTGACGGTATCGCCGTCTGCCAAGCATTCCTGGGACGCCTGGACACCGAAGCTCGGGCTCAATTTCCAGGCCACCAACAACATGTTGCTGTATTTCTCCTACTCGGAGGGTTTCAAGTCCGGCGGTTACAACGGCCGTCAGTCACCGAACATACTCACCGGCCAGTACGATCCGCTGACCCCGTTTGAACCGGAGACGATCACGACCAACGAGTTCGGCATAAAGAGCGAGTGGTTCGATCACCGGATGCGCCTGAACGCCACTGTATTTTCTTCGAACTACGATAACATCCAACTACTCGTGGTCGATCCGACCTCCGGCTTCTTCAACCAGATCAACGCCGCCGAGGCCCGTATTAACGGCTTCGAGATCGAGCTACTGGCAAAACCACTGGCGCAACTCGAACTGACGGCGAACATCGGTTACGCTAAAGGGAAGTACCGCAAGCTCGACCCGGTGCTGGCCTTCAGTGGTATTACCAAGGACGACCCGCTGGTGAACACGCCGCTATGGACGATGAACTACAGCGCGCAGTACACCTTCTTGCGCGGCATCTGGGGGGGCAGCTTAGCCCTGCGCATCGATTACGTGTACATCGACGACCTGTGCTTCGGGGCGGCCTGCAGCAGCCTGGATCTGCAGAACGGCTATGGGCTCGTCAACCTCCGCAGCACCTGGACATCGTCGGATGGGCACGTGAGCGTATCGGCGTTCGGCCTAAACGTTACGGATAAGGAGTATTTCACCACCACTCAGGACGTCATCGCGCAGGGTCTGGGCGTCGCCTTCGGGTACCCGGGTCGTCCGACCGAATGGGGGCTGGAGGTCGCGTACCGTTACTAGAGCGGATACGGTTTATATGGAATCAATTCTGTTGCGGTTTAGGGGCATCAGCCCGCCAAGGCGCATAATGAACAAAATTTCGGTTGAGAGAGCTAGTGATGGTCGACTTTACACTTAGCAAAGAACAGGTATTGATTCAGGATACGGCACGCCGGTTCGCGGAAAACGAAATCCGCCCGGTCGCCGAACAGATCGACGCTCAGGCACACGACACCGATAGCTGGGCCCAATGCCGACCGCTGTTCGAAAAGGCCACAGCTCTGGGCTTTACGACCTTCTATATTCCGGAGACCTACGGGGGTGCTGGGCGAGGACCCATCGACGGTGCGATCTTCATGGAGGAGATCGCGGCGGTGGATATCGGTATCGCAATGACCCTCGGTGCAACCATGGGCTACCCGATGTTCATTCTCGTTGCGGGCACCGAGGAACAAAAGCAGAAGTGGCTGCCGGCTCTCTGTGACGGCAACCTGCATATTCTCGCCGGTGCGCAGAGCGAACCCGACGTCGCCGGTTCGGAATTGTTCTGTCCCTATCCGGACCCAAAACTCGGCCTTCACACCACTGCGCGGCGCGATGGCGAAGACTACATACTGAGCGGCGCAAAAGCCGGGTTCATCACCAACGCCGGTATCGCCGACGCCTATTTCGTCGTCGCGCGCACCTCGATGGAGGTTGCGCCCTCGCAAAGTATGTCGCTGTTCTATATCCCCGCCGATCTACCCGGCTTGTCGGTCGGCAAGCGTACCCAGATGCTCGGTATGAAGACCGGCCATCATGCGCCGATCTATTTTGATGACGTGCGTGTACCCTCGGGTAACCGGCTCGGCAGTGAAGGCGATGCGCTGGCAATCCTCGGAGCGGTCCTCGGCCAGGGTCTGGGGGCGCCGTTCGTGGGACTCGCGCGAGCCGCCTACCATTACGCGCTGAACTACGCGAAGGAACGCAGGAGTTGGGGTAAATCGCTGATTGAGCATCAGGCGATCGCGCTGATGCTGGCCGACATGGAAATAGAGGTGCAGGCCGCCAGATTGCTTGTCTGGGATGCCGCCAGCGCCGGGCAGAACCGCAATCCATCGGTCAGCGTCAAGGCTATGGCGGCAAAGATCTATGCCGTCGACGTCGCCATCAAGACCGCTCAAAACGCGGTCAAGATTCTCGGCGCCTACGGCGTCACCCGGGAATACCGAGCCTCCAAGTACCTGTGCGACGCCATTACGGGGTATGCGCTCGACTTCACGGGCGACGTGCTGAGGCTGCGTATCGCCGGGCGACTACAAGATCCGGCCGGCCAAGCCTCCGGTTTATGGTCATGATTACAAGCTCTTCAGAAACCTGCCGCAACGTAGCGACCTATTGCTACATGTGCGTAAACGGGCCCGACCTGCTCAATGTCGAAGTCGACGGCGGCATAGCGACCCGGGTCAAACCAAATTTTGCCGTCAAGGGCTTGCATCCAGCCGACGGCAAAATCTGTGTTAAGGCCTACGGCCTGATCCAGAAGCAATACAACCCGGCGCGCATTCTCAAGCCGATGAAACGCACGAATCCGCGGAAAGGCCGCGATGAGGATCCGCAGTGGGTCGAGATCTCGTGGGATGAGGCACTTGATCTGGTCGCGGGTCGGCTCAAGAAGATACAGGCCAGCGGACCAATTGGCCAGGACGGCAATCCTAAGGTGGCTTTCACGTTGGGTGGCGGAGGCACGCCGATCAATTATCTCGGCACTTTCCCCGCTTTCCTTGCGGCCTGGGGTCCCGTCGATATGAGCCTTGGTTCTGGGGCCACGGTCACCTGCTACCACAGTGAACACGTCTACGGCGAACTCTGGCACCGCGGGTTTATCGTTGCGCCCGACACACCACGCTGCAACTATGTCGTCGCGTTCGGTAGCAATGGTGATGCCTCCGGGGGTGTCACAAGCGTGCGCCGCCACGCAGACGCGCGCGCCCGCGGACTCAGACGCATACAAATCGAACCGCACCTATCAATTACTGGCGCCAGTGCCGCTGAGTGGATACCGATCAAGCCCAAGGGCGACCCGGCTTTTCTGTACGCCATGTTGTACGTGCTGCTGCATGAGCACGACGTAAGCGCGCTGGACACTGTTTTTCTGGCCCAGCACACGGCCGCGCCGTATCTTATCGGCCCTCATGGCTTTTATCTGCGTGATCCAGAATCTGAGAAACCGCTGCTATGGGACGAGCGACGCTGCTGCGCGGTCCCGTTCGATACGCCGGGTGCGCAACCGGCTCTTACCGGCCAGTACCAAGTGACCGGCATCGAGACCGGCGCCGATGGAGAGCGCTGGGAGCACGTGGAGACCGCAAGCAAGACAGCACACCAGCACTTGTACGAGCACGTTGCCTCAAACACACCGGAATGGGCGCAGGCGAATTGCGATGTCCCGGCAGCAACCATCCGGAGAGTGGCCAACGAGTTTCTCGACCAAGCGCAAATCGGTGAAACCGTGGAAATTGACGGGCGCGAGCTGCCGTTGCGGCCGGTGGCTATCTTGCTTGGGCGGGGCGTGAACAATGGCTGGGGTAGTTACGAATGCCTGTGGGCGCGTACGGTGCTTCAAACCCTCGTAGGCGCCCTGGAAGTACCAGGGGGATTACTTGGCAGCACGGTAATTATCAGTGGCGAGGAGCATGATCGAGTCGGCAGCGTACGACCGGGCCCAGATGGTTTCATGGATTACCCCTTCAACCCAACCGACAAGGAGCACTGGGTTGCGAAACCCGAGGTCAGACATGGTCATTCGACCCTGGTCCCGATCGCCGGCAATACTCTCTACAGCGAGGTGTTCGGTGCCACAACTCTGGCCTGGATGCGTCTCCAGGGCCGCGTCGCGGAATCCTGGCCGAAGCCGGAGCCACCGGAGATGATGTTCATCTACAGGTGTAATCCGGCTATCTCGTTCTGGGATTTGGCCAGGATCGAACAAACCCTTGCGACATTCCCGTTCATGGTCGCGTTCGCCTACACGCTGGACGAAACCAATCATTATGCGGACCTGCTGTTGCCCGAGGCGACCGATCTCGAAAGCACCCAGCTTATTCGTTTGGGTGGTACGCATTACTTCGAGCAATTCTGGGAGTCCCAGGGGTGGGTCCTGCGCCAACCCGTTGTGGAGCCACAAGGCGATGTTCGCGATATCACCTGGATCACCTCCGAACTGGCGCGTCGAACCGGCCTGATCGAACCGTACAACAACATGATAAACGCTGGGGTGATGGGCGTTCCGTTGCGCACGGAAAAATGGGATTTCGCACTGCAACCTGATACCGCACATTCGGTGGACGACACCTGGGACGCCATATGCCGTGCCACGAGCGCGGAAGCTACTGGCGGTGGCGCCAGCGACGGTCTCGACTGGTACAAGGAGCATGGCTTTCGCACCCGCCCTTCCTCGGCATTGAACTGGTATCTTTTTCCTAAAATGGTCGACATGGGGCTGCGATTCGAGCTTCCCTACCAAGAACGGATACACCGGATCGGCATTGAGCTCGGGCGGCGCCTGCATGAGCAGGATATTCACTGGTGGGACGAGCAGTTGCAAGAATACCAGGCGCAGCCCACCTGTCAGGATTTCGCCGGCTACTGGGAGCAAACCCTGGCAAAGCATTTCAAGGTAAATGTCGAGGATTACCCGTTCTGGCTGCTCACCTCCACTAGTATGCAGTATTCCCTTGGCAGCAACGTCGGTATACCGTTAATGAAGGAAGCCGCTGGTAATGTCAAAGGCCACGACGGCGTCGTCATTAACCGTGAACGTGCCAAGGCGCTGGCTATTGCCGAAGGCGATCTGGTGGAGGTCGCTTCACCGGCGGGTAGTACGCGGGCGCGGGCGGTGTTGCGGGACGGGATCCGGCCCGATGTGCTTTTGATGTCCGGCCAGTTCGGTCACTGGAAGACTCCTTACGCGAAGGAATTCGGCGTGCCGACGATGAATGAGCTGGTGCCCATGATCCCAGGGCTGATGATCAGCGGCACCGGGTCGGGGGCAGACTTGGTCAAAGTCACGATTCGGCCCGTGAAAGGGTGACGCGCACCGCGCGGGCGTACCAGTGCGCTGCCGTGACTCCCGGCCCCAGGGGATCGCGAGTTCTGAACACGTATGGAAGGGAACATGATGATTGCAAACAAGGATTTTATCGCTCGGATCGAAGCACTGGAAACTCGCTTTGAGACCCTGGAGGGCGAGCACCAGCGCCTGCTCGTTGAACAGACGATCAGAGACCGGGTTTATTCCTTCTGTCGGGCACTTGATCGGCTCGACCGTGATTTACTCGCTTCTATTTTTCATCCCGACGCCACCCTCGATTACGGCTCCATCTACACCGGTCCAGTGGCGGGATTTATCGACGTGGCCATGCAGTTCCAGGGCAGCATGCGCGACACCCAGCACAACGTCGGCCACATCCTGATTGATGTTTCGGGCGATCACGCGCGCGTGGAATCCTACGTTTACGCGCATCACGTAGTCGAAAATGAAGGCGAGCTGAGCGAGTTAATCGTCGGAGCCCGCTATTTCGACCGTTTCGAGCACCGTGACGGGGAATGGAAGATTGCGTTCCGTACCGAGGTGATGGACTGGGGGAGAATGATCCCAATCGCGGAACGCTGGTTTGAGGAATATACGGTATTGCCCAAAGGCCGGCGCGACCCGGGTGATTTTTCTTACCGTTTCCTTGCCCCTGATGGGTTTTGAACCCTCCGCAATCCGGGGAAATCGTTGTATGTGCCACACCAGGATTGTTTGTTGAAATAGTTCAAACTGTTAATCCGTTTACCCAAGAAAACCCTTTTCCTGAAGAAACGTGAAGATGGCATCGGCAATTGCCTCAGGCGAACCTGATAGCGTGTCGCCGTCCTTCTTCTTGGCGATTCCTCCGCTTCTGATCAGTTTCATTCTTTCTGCAACAGAAAGCTTTGCATCGGGAATAAACGTTCGTTTCGGGCGCGGGCGTGGAAGAGTAATCTTCTCAAGCTCCGTTTGACAAGTTATTTCGCTTTTAAACCCCAGTTCCTCAAGGGAGACTTGTTCGAGGTCTCTATTCCCGGCGTTGTTTATCGCATAGACCGATGCGTACCGTAATGGAGCGATCATAGGATCGACCGCCACCACAGCAGGAAGAGGGCATTCCAATTTCTCGCGATTACCTTTTTCCAAGCGCCGCTGAACAACAATCGATTTGTTGTCTGATGTGAGACCCAAAGAAACTGCCTGGCTGACATGGGGCAACCCCAGGCGTTGGGCAACAAACGGCCCCATGCAGGCCATAGCAGTGTCTATCGATTCATTACCGCACAAGATCATATCAACGTTTTGCCGCTCCAGATACTTTGCTAGAACGACCGATGCAAAGGCGGCGTCGTTTTGCGAAGCCCCCTCGCTGGCAATGATTGTTCCTGCATCGGCGCCGCGCGCAAGGGCATAGTAAATAGCTTCGGTGCGTTCTTTGGGAACATAGCTTATGGCATGTACCGATACCGTTCCCTGCGAATATTTAAGATGTAATGCGACTTCCAGGGCGGAACGGTCCGCGGGGTTCACCACCCATTGGGGTTCCTGACCCTTCTGAGCCACTTCCATCCTTTTATCGTCGATGGTGAGGTGTACGCCGCAATCGAGAACCGGCTTCATAAGTACTGCTATCTTCACAAAAAATTCCTTATGACTTGCAGTTTTTGTTCTGTAATCGTAGTCAAAATCCTGTGGATATGAGTCTGGCCTAGCATGATAAATGGCCAGTGAGGGTGAAGATTTTTTCCGTAAAAAAGTCCGCTTTCTCTCTTTCTTCTCGCGCCAAGACGCAATGAAAAAGAATTATTTTTGTATGTCTTAGAGAGCTTTGCACGAGATCATTGACCATTCGTGTATCGCAATCCAGACTGTTTCTGTGAACCGTTTATCAGAGATCATAATCGTTCAGCCCAAAGCTCGGCGACATCTTTGATTCGAGGAGTCCATTTCTCGCCCCGTGCGGCCCGCGAGGACAGTGCCGTATCGAACATTATTTTGCAGTAAGGGCACGCGGTAGCAACCGTATCGGGGGTGGCCTCTTCTATTTGAGCTATTCTCACATTTTCAATACGGTCGCCTTCGTGTACATCAATCCACATCTGACCACCTCCACCACCGCAGCAAAGGGTTTTTTCAGGGGCTGAAGAATTAAGAACATCTACCGCCAAGTTATTCTGGAGAAAGCGCCGGGCGTTGGGTATATCGGCATTGTATCGTGCCAGGTAACAGGGGTCGTGATAGAAAATCGACTCAGTACTGGTGTGTTGAAGATCGGTACGGCCCTGCTTTACCCACAGATCAGCAAGGTACTGAGCATGGTGGAGAACGCGAAATTCACCGCCGAGGAGCGGGTATTCATTTCTGAAAATATTAAAGCAGTGGGGGCAGTTAGTGACAATGGTGCTAATACCGTATTCAGCGAAGGTAATGATATTCTTTCGACAAATATCCTGAAAAAGACCTTCTTCTCCCAGCCGACGGGCAGGATCACCGCAACAGCGCTCTTCATTACCTAACACGGCGTAACGTACACCGGTGCTGTTGAGCACCGTCACCATAGCGCGCGAGATCTCCTGGCCGAGTGGATCGTAAGCCCCGGCGCAGCCCACCCAGTAAAGCATTTCAACCGTTTCGGTTTTTTCGATCAGGGATGGGCTTACTTGTCCTACCCATGCAGTGCGATCAGTTGGCGGGAGCGCCCAAGGATTTCCACGATTGACCATGCCTTCGAGAGCTGCTGCGCCTAAGGTGGGACAGTTTCCCTGTTCAATCTCATTTCGGCGCAGGTCGATAATCTTTTCGATTATGTCGAGATGAGACGGGCATTCGTAGTTACAAGCACCGCAGGTAGTACAGGACCATATCTCATCAGGCGCAATAACCTCTCCAAGTCTTGGGATTGCGGGAGATATTCCTCTCTTCTTGTGAAGGCGATAGTCACCGATTTGGTCAAAAATAGAGCGCACGATCTTGTGTGGTGAGAGGGGTTTCTGCGCTCGTGATGCGGGACAGACCTCTTCACACCGCCCACACATGGTACAGGCTTCCACGTCCAGGATTTGTTTCCAAGTAAAGTCACGATACGTATCTGCTCCTGGAGCCGACTGGTCTAATGGGACAAGCGGCAAGGGTGAGAGAGGATGGTGATGCTTATAATAAATATTTAGGGGCGTTGTAATTACATGGCGCAGCAACGTGAACGGGAGTATGGCAATGAACAGAAGAATGAAAAAAAAATGAATTTTGATCGCAATAAGCATGTACACCGGTGAGAAGGGAGAAATAAACGACAGTGCCGTTCCCACCGGCGACCACCAGGGAACGTCTCCGTACACAATTGCCATCCATACTCCTGCAGCTAGAAAACCGCTGAGAATAATCAGGATTATAAGAAAAAAAGGAATGATCGCTTCTGCAAAACTTGTCCTTCGCGGGCTTTTTAGACGACGGACGAGTAAGAATAGGACGGCCCCCAACATGGCAATTCCGAGGATATCGGCGGTGAGCGCCAGTGTCCGGGCGACCATCAGCGGCAGCGTACTGTGGAACTGGGCTAGGATAAGGATTACAACATTGAAGACAAAGCCCCAAAAGATCACCAGATGGGCAATACCTGGGCCGGTTTTGCGAAGAATCTTCTTGTGGCTGATCAGGTAAGAAAGAATTGCGGTCATACTGCCCGGTCGGTTCTCCGGACGTCCCTGTTGCCATGCGGACCAGCGCTGAGCCAGGCCTGAACTGCATACTGCAAGGGCTATGAAGAGTAGAAGAATGTCGAAAATGGTCAGCATTTACGACTCCTCGCGATCATTGCTCCGAAAGAACCAGTAGCGAATGCCGATACATATGACTTGTTTATAAAATATGGTCTTCCCCAATCGTAGTGGACAGATCACCCTTAAGTACCTGCCGGGTAACGCTGTAAGCCACCCAGTATCACCGCATTGAGAATGTCCCAAAAGACCCATAAAAAACTCATGACCAGCTTGCGTTCATGGGTTTCTTTTTTCGATAGTCCCGTATCTTTTCGACAAGAAGGGGAACTATTTCACCGAGATCGCCCACAGCGGAAAGGTGGGCAAGTTTGAAAATGGGTGCATTACCGTCAGTGTTAAGCGCTACGATGTACTCCGAATTCTTTATGCCCATAGCATGGAGACTGGCACCTGAGATGCCGGCAGCGATATAAAGACGGGGAGAGACGATTTTCCCGGTTTGACCGATCTGTCGTTCATGGGGAATCCAGCCCTGGTCTACTGCCGGGCGGGTTCCTCCTACCGATGCTCCTAACACATCGGCCAGTTCCTGAATAACGCCAAACATATCTTTGTTGCCGACACCAGCGCCGCCTCCTACAATCATATCAGCTTCAGAAAGGTCAACGGTGCGAGGATCGGCCGTTATAAACGCCAGAGTCCGTGTAGCAATGGCTCCCGTATTCAAGGAAAGTGAAGAAAGCTCGGTAACCGCTGCGCTCCTGAGTTTATTGGCCGGGCCCACACCTGCAGATCCAGGCTTGAAGGTAAACAAGTGTGGTCGCTTCCCAGAACATGCCATGGAAGAATATATCTTTTCTCCGTACGTGGCTTTGACACCGAGCACGTTTTTATCGGAACCGATCGCGAACTGCAGACAGGAGCTTACCAGTCCCACGTCCAGACAAGCTGCTAACCGGGCTGCCAGATCCTGCCCATTGGGCGTAGCAGCCAGGATGACGGTTGCCGGCAGCATTTCACCACACAAAGACGTAAGAGCTTGCACAAAGGGTTCCCCGGTATAGGTGCTCAACAGTTTATGGCGGCCAATGAAGACATTGTCTGCACCATGCTCGGCAAGTTGTTGCGAAAAGTCGGGGAGTGCCGAGCCGCCGAGGACGAGAGCGCATACCTTGTGCCTTTTTGAGTCAGCCAGCTTTCGCGCATCCTCAAGCATCTCATAGGTAACGTCCAGCGGGACGTCTCCACTATGTTCCACGACTACCCAGATGTCTTTGTGACCATCAGCCATAGGTTATAGCTTCCTGCCCACCATCTCGCCTTCGTAGATTGCCGCGTCAACTTTGCGAGGAGCGAGACAATCGCCGATTCGATGAAGCTCTTTAACGCGACCCTTGAGTGCAAAGTAGAGCTCATCATTTGCTTTTGCCGGAGTAGAGAGGACTATTGTGTCGATACCTTCTCGTACCTCTGGTTGTTGGGAGAAGACGTTCAACAAAGTAACGGTAGTATCGTCTATGCCGATAAGGGCTCGTTGAGCCGTAAAGACCACGTCTTTTTCCAGCAGATGTTCGTAGGTAGGGGCCACACTGATAGGGTCAATGTCCTGACCGACAAACAGCATAGGTGTAACAATCTCTACCTGTTTATCCTGTTCGACAAGGATTTCAGCGGCATCAACAGCCGCCTGTCCCCGCCACTCGGTATAAACCAATACGTTTTTACCCGCCGGTACCGTGCCTTCATGAATATCCCAGGTCGTAACGACATTGTCCCGATCAGCGCCTTGAATGTGAAATGGTTTCACGGCAAGAGCATCGGTAGCGATAACGACTGCATCAGGTTTTTCCGTCTCTACCAAGTTCGGTGTTACTTCACAGCCGGTTTTAATTGTAACATCGAGGTTTTCCAGCTGAATTTTTAGCCAGTGGGTTACTTCTTCAAATTCAGCCCGATTGGGACTCTTGGCAGCAATCCTGACCTGACCACCGAGCTCATGACCCTTTTCGTAAAGGGTTACTTCATGACCCCGTCGAGCGGCAATCTCCGCCGCTTTCATCCCCGCCGGGCCGCCTCCCACCACCATGACTTTCTTGCGTTGTTGTGCAGGCTGGAGCGTATCCGGGCCGAGGTCTCTTTCGTGTCCAGCCGCCGGGTTTTGAACACAGCCAACCTTGCGAAGATCGATGTTGATAAGCCCGCCGAAGCAGCCTTGGTTGCAAGCCATGCAATGACGGATATCGTCGTGCTTGCCTTCACGCGCTTTGTTGGGTGTCTCAGGATCGCAAATGAGTTGTCGCGCCATGCCGATAAAATCTGCATGTCCGTCGGCGAGAATCTTTTCCGCTTGAACTGGATCGTTAATACGAGCAGCGGCAATGACCGGCAGGTCAACCACGTCTCGTAGCGCAGCGGCGGCCCAAACGTTGCAGCCGAGGGGCATGGACATTGGCGGATCGGAAATATGAACCCCGGGAACCATGGTGGCGACATCGGCGCTAATGTAGTTGATAAGCCCTGATGCATTGAGCAACCGACATATATCCAGCCCATCGTCAAGATTGTACCCGCCTGGTTTCAACTCATCGAGACAGGCGCGAACACCAATGACAAAATCATCGCCGACCACCTTCCGCATCGCCTGCAGTACTTCCAGGGTGAGACGAACTCGATTCTCCAGGCTGCCGCCGTACCCATCGCTCCGGAAGTTGGTAGCCGGGGACCAGAATTGCCGCAGCAGTCCATCGTGTCCAGCTTTCAATTCGGCACCGTCATATCCTGCCTCCTGGGCGTTTCCAGCTACGGTGGCATAGGCATCAATGAGTTCCTGAATGTCTTCGGCCTCCATTGCTTTGGGTATTTCCATCTGGCCGAAAGCATCGGGAACTGCGGAGGGCGCCCAGGTGGCGGTCCGGTTGTGCGTTCCCGCAATTTCATTGCCGCAGTGATGGGGCTGACAAAATATTTTTGCGCCGTATTTGTGCACGCCGTCGGCGATTTTACGCCACAACGGAATGACTCGACTGTCCCAGCCGTTTGCTAGCGCATAAGAGTGGGACGTAGGATGAACCATCGGACCACCTTCAATAATGAGTCCAACGCCACCTTTGGCGCGTTCGATGAGGTAGCGGACCTGGCGTTCTTCCGGGAGCCCTTCAGGAGTGGAAAAGCCGGTGGCATGGGGGAGAAAGACCAAGCGATTCTTGACAGTTATGGATCCGACGTCCAGGGGGGAAAATAGATATGTATACTGTTCTGCCATTGCGTTTCTCGTTACGTCCTACTTTTACAGCGAATTGCGTGGTTGGCTCATCTGGTCGCAGGTCCATGGCAAATCCGGTTTGAGCGATCTAAGCCGCGCAATCGTCAATGAATGGCGACCGACGTCAAACTACTCTTTCATCTCAATGATTTCTATCCGGTTCCCACCAGAATCTTCGCAATAGAACATTTTTAACACCGGCTGGTCCAGGATGGGGGGGCAAATAAAAGTCACCCCTTCTTTTTCCAGACGTTTGTAGACAGCATCGATATCATCGACCTCAAAACAGATGTGTGCGCGGCCGGTCTGGGCATACGGGATATCAGAGGGGAGCGGTTGCGCAGGCGGATTTACGAGCTGGAGAAATTCCCATCCCTGACCGTCTTTGAGGAGAATAACCGCCCGCACGGTCGCATTAGGAACGCCGGTGAGTATGTCAACGAACGGCGCGGTTATTGTTTCATCGAGCATGACCTCAAATCCCAGGAAATCACAATAGAAGGGCAAGAGGGTATCGATATCGTGGACCCAGAGGCCGGCATGATGGATATTTTTTATAATCAGGTTCTCCCAGTTCTAGCAGGACGTGGCAGCCCAATCAAGGTTCCTGGGCGCCAGTATCTCGCTGCGATAGCGGTTAAGGTGAAAATTGTGCTTTTCGGCCAGGTACGGTGATCGTTGCTTCCGTTGGGCATACTGAAACTCTCCTAATTGGGGTGCGTGTACGATGGCCAGGCAGGTTCACTGTATACTGGCTTCCACGACTTTGACCATTTTGAACTACGGTCGCAAGTTCTATTTTGGCCTATCCCCAAAACCAGGATTTATGAGCAACCCCAACGGACACCATCCATGAGTAATGAAGTTCTCTTTGTGGGCCCATTGCTGGCGAATCTGGCAGCTTGGCTCGAACCTGAAATCACGGTGCACTGCTTATGGGAATTACCAGACCGTGATGCATTCTTCAACGCAAGGGCCGAAAACATCAGGGCGATCGCAACAGATGCATTCACCGGTGCTGACCGGGCCCTGATGTCGGCGCTACCCAAGCTGGAGCTGGTGGTTAATTGTGGTGTGGGATACGACAGCGTTGATGTCGAGTATGCACAATCGCGCTCAATCCGGATCACCAATACCCCCGGTGTGCTGGATGAGGATGTGGCTGACCTGATCCTTGGTCTGATGCTCGGGGTCTGCCGGCGAATCGCCCATGCGGACCGTTTCGTTCGGACGGGGAAATGGCTTGAAGGCCCGTTTCCGCTGACGGCAAGGCTCAGCGGTAAGCACCTGGGTATTGTCGGGCTGGGCCGGATCGGCAAGGCGGTGGCTAAGCGCGCCACCGGTTTCGGTCTTGATATTGCCTACCATGGCCGCCAGAAGCAGCCGGATCAGGCTTTTTGCTACTACTGCGATCTCGAGGAATTGGCGCGTCATGTTGACCTGCTTGTCGTATTGGTTCCGGGGGACCAGGAAACACGAGGCCTGATCAGCCGCAAAATATTGACGGCGTTGGCAGAAAACAATGGAATTCTAATCAACGTCTCGCGCGGTTCAGTGGTCGACGAGGAAGCTCTGGTCGACCTGCTTGCGGCGGGGCAGCTCGGCGGCGCCGGACTGGATGTATTCGCGGATGAACCCAATGTGCCACCAGCCCTGTTGACCCTCAATTCAGTCGTTCTGCAACCACACGTGGGCAGCGGCACCGCTGAATCCCGCCAAGCCATGGCCCAGCTGGTGGTCGACAATCTGTTGGCGTTTTTTCGCGGCGAACCACTTCTGACCCCGGTAAACTAAACCCGGCGCATTAAGGCTACACGGTTTGGGCTAACCTCCATTCTGAAAGCTGATCAAAACGGATAATGCCGTTCGCCCATCTGCACCGTGATCCATTTCAGTTCGGTCATTTCCTCCATGGAATAATGACCGCCTTCGCGGCCCATGCCGCTATCCTTGGTGCCGCCAAACGGTACATGCGGTTCGTCATAGGCGGTACTGTGATTGATGTACACCATGCCGGACTCGATATTTTGGGCCAATTCCATCGCACGCTGCAGGTCGTTGGTGATCACGGCCGCAGACAAGCCGTAGGCGGTATCGTTGGCTACTGCCAGCGCTTCCTCATGACCCTTCACCGCGATGACTGAAACGACCGGCCCAAAACTCTCCTCGGAGTACACGGACATGCCGGGCTTGACGCCAGAAATCACCGTTGGCTGGTAGAAATTGCCATCCGAGGTCCCTCCGGTATGAACTGTCGCACCTTTCTCCTTCGCGTCCGCGACTTGGCCGTCGATAAATTTGCACTGGTTCGCGCTGATCAACGGGCCGATCACGGTGTCCGGTTCCTGCGGATTACCGACTTTCAACTTGGCCGCTTTCATTACCAGTTTTTTTACAAACTCATCGTAGATCGGCTCTTCCACGATAATCTGGGAACCGGCCATGCAGACCTGGCCCTGGTGCAGGAAGACGCTGAAAGCCGAGGTGTTGACGGCATAGTCTATGTCCGCATCGCGCAACACCACGAGTGGACTCTTTCCACCCAGTTCGAGCGTGCATTTTTTCAGGTTGGCCGCTGCCTTGGCCGCTAGGCCACGGCCGACGCTGTTTGAACCGGTAAACGTCACCAACCGGATGCGGGGTTGTGAAGTGAACACTTCTCCAGCTGTTGGACCCTTGGAAGGCACGACGTTGACTACGCCGGCAGGCAAACCAACTCTGTCGAACAGCTCAGTAATCTTGAGCCCAATGACCGGCGTCGTACCGGCAGGTTTCAACACCACTGTGTTGCCGGCTGCTATGGACATGCAGACCTTTTTCAAAGCCAGAAGGAAGGGAAAATTGAATGGCGAGATTGCGGCGACTACGCCCAGCGGCCGGCGTATGCTCATGGAAAACATGTTGGGACTGTCCGAGGGTATGGTTTCACCATGAATGTGCCGGCATTCACCGGCTGCGCTACGCAGCATGTTGGCGCAAAATTCCGCTTCGAACATGGCCTTGCCGAACGGTGAACCGCCTTCGTCGATCAGGACATCGGCAAATTCGGGAATGCGCCTTTGCAATTCATCTGCGGCCGCCAGCAAGAACCCTCCCCGTTCCTTCGCCAGCATTCGGCCCCAGGTCTGGAAAGCAGCGTGGGCCGCATCGACCGCCGACTCCAGGTCCTGTCCGGAACCCTCGTGCACCCGTGCGTAGACTTCTCCGTTCGCGGGGTTGATGTCGTCGATGACCGTGTTGTCACTGGACGGGACCCATTGACCACTGATAAACAATGAATATTCCTGCACTTTGCTACCTTCGAGAATAAGTCATCAAATGACTTATTCCATCATAAACATCCAGTTTTAGATCACTCATGCAAAATTGGACGGGGATCATTCCAAACTCGAAACGTGCCGCCGCGGCTGCACCTGCTGGCGCTGGTTTCGAATAAACCACTGAGGCGGTCAGCTGTTCGTGGGGTCAGAGTCGCTGTCACGCCAACGTTTAACAATGCCACTGTCCTTGCTGAGCAAGCCGATGACTTTTCCCACCGTATGGTTGACGATATCGTCCAGGGATTATGACTTGTTGTAGAAGGCCGGGTAAGGACACTGATTCACGTGCTCAGATCACAGACTTCCTTCAGACTCGACAGTACTACGTTAAAGAGAGACGGTTGAGCCTCGCGTTCGCGGTAACAGACCATGACGTCAATTTTCACCGATATCTGGTCCGTCTCCAGAGGCACAACCAAACCCAGTTTGATGTCCCTGGTCAGGAGCATAGTGGGTAAAAATGTGAGGAACTCATTGCCCAGTAAGAGTTCCTTGATGAACAGGGTGGAGTTTGCGGTGATATTGGCCAATGGCGGATTCAGCCCATGGGTGATGAACACTCTTTCAAACATTTCCAGCCAGAACTGCGTATGAGGCGCCATTACCCACGGATACTCACTCAGCGCCCTTAGGTTCACTTTCTTGCCGCTGAGGGGGTGGTTCTTACTGCAGAATACACCAACCCCATCTCGTATGACCGGCTCCGTGATCAGTTTTGCATGCATGCCCTGGGTCCAGCCCCCGATGACCATGTCGAGTTCACCGAGCCGGAGCGCAGGAATATTGTTCTCCATCAGCCCCTCGCATATTTTCAAGTGAATCCCGGGGCGATCTGCATGAATCTTCTGAACCACGCGTGGCATGATGGCAGCGGCGACACTTGGAGTAACGCCGATCGATACTTCACCTTTGGTCGCACCGATCAGCATCGAGATTTCACGCTCCGCGTTGCGGAGCTCCGCTTCGATAACCTTGGCGTGTAGTGACAGGGAGTCCCCGAATTTTGTGGGTATGGTCCCGGTCGGTGTACGTTCGAACAAGCGGGTTCCAAGTTGCTCTTCCAGCAGACGAATGCACTTGCTCAGCGCGGGCTGGCTCAGATACAGCGACTCAGCGGCAGCGCCAATACTACCCATTTTGTAAACCGCTAAAAATCGCTTAAGGTCTCGGGAGTCCATGTTGCAGAGGCATAGAAAAAATGATTATAATTCCTAATATACCATATCATATTTTTATGGGACTAGAAAATTGTGGCTTTTGGGAAATTTGGCAAGTATTACCCAGGTGGCATAGACTTTCTGCCTGAGAATCTAGACCTGCACGCGGTACTGCGCCAGGAGGTCGATGAATTTTGCCTGGCGGCGGGAGCAGGCGACCGGTTGGTTTTCCGGGCCGTCACAGGAGCGGTGGCGGTTCGCAGCGACCGCAAACATCTGAAGTACATCGTTGTAAATCTGTTGCAGAACGCGCTCAAGTACTCGAGTCCTGGCAGCGAGGTGCGGATCAGCCTGGCGGCAGACGAGGGCCAGGCTGTGATTTCAGTTGCTAATCAAGGTATCGGTATTCCGCAAGCAGAATTGGAAGAACTTTTTTCGCCTTTTTACCGGGCCAGTAACGTTGGCGATCTACCAGGTACGGGCATGGGGTTGGCCATTGTCAATAAATCGGCCAGGCTTATCGGCGCGGAGATAGAGGTAGAGAGTGTGCAGGGCAAAGGAACGCGATTCCAGGTCTCGTTACCCAGGTGAGAGGGATTCCGTAATTTTTACACCAAGTTTCGACCCTGGCTTTCCACCTTTTGCCTGATCCGCTCAATCGCATCGATTTCCCACTGGCGCGGCTCGGTACGTGGTTCCCACTCGGTGCGATGCTCCGGCACTTTGATTAGAGCGTCAATCATCACCTGTTGGCCATAGGCCCGCCAGCCCAAAGGCCCTGGAATGCCGGAGGGGTCGCCCCAGGCGCACAGGCCATCGTTGATGACAATGGAATCTCGTACCGGTTGTGCACGGGTGCCGAGCGCCCACATCACGTCGCGCAGATTGTAGGGATCTATGTCCGGACCGACAACGATGTAGTACTTGCTGCCGTTGCCAATGTAACCGTGCGGACAGGCATACACCGCGTTGAGCACCTGTTTGCCGTAGTGCGGCGGTTTTTGCATTCCATCTACTTCAGTCTGCACGATAATGGTTTCCAGATCGTAGGAAACCACATCCTTGACCTTGAAGTCGTTGTCACGCAGGTAATTAAGCGCTTCCGTTTCGAAAAACAGATCAGCGAAAGCAGTGTGCGGGCCTTCGTGGTTGAAGCCGCTGCCAGACCAAGTGGTCATCCACATCGGTTTCTTGCGATGGGTGATGCACTTGACCCGGAAAACCGGCATTTCATGGTTGCCCAGTAAATGTCCCTGGTAAACACCTTCTGCATACTTGGGAACGAAATAATCTTCTGGCAGGAACTCGCCCTCCAGCACGTACTCGGCATGCGCCGGCACCATCAAACCGGGTATGGTTTCGGCTTCAACGACCTCTACGGGCTCACCATTGAATCCGCCAACCACCGCGAATTCGTCGACACCATCCTGTGGCCAAACTAGGCCACTGCGGATAGCTGAAATTGCTGGTATTACGGGCTCATTGCACATGGCATAAGCTGCAGGCATAGGTTTGTCGAATTTACGGAAATTCTTTCGGTAGTATGTTCCACCGTCACTGGCGATCGGGCCGTCGTAGATCATGGCAACGCACATGTGGCTCTTACGTCGGTCTTCCGGTAGAGGTTTGCTGGGGTCACCATCGTCCCATTCAAAAAACCCGCCGCGCCATATGCCGAGGTCGTGGGTGTTCGTTTCTGGGTCCAGAATGATGAACTGGCCGCCCCCGCAGGGACTCCAGGGCACGGTTTCGAACTCGACCCAGTTGCGGGGGCATTGCTTGTAAAGATCGATGTCTTTTTCGTGGATGATGACTTCTTTTATGGGTGCCTTAGCCTTGTCGATCTGCACCGGCGGAATTAGGTTAGTTTTCAGCGTGCGGATTTTGGCACACAACTCTTCCTTGCTGCTCACGCCACACATCCTCAGTACCCGCTCGCGAGTGGACCATGGATTGATCACGATCGGGACATCCGGGAGGTTATTGACTGGCTGCTCAATGACGCCCATCGGGTTATTCGGCAGCGTATGCAGAAAGCGGCACGCAGCGCGCAGTTCCGTTTCCATGACCTTGCCATTGGCGCCGGCGCAGTTAATGACCTCCAGGTGTTCGGCCTTCAGGTCTGCTGGCACAGCGTCAACGATGGAGTTGGGATCACCCGCCTTGATCGGTGTTTTGAAGCGAAACACGTTGCCAAGCTTCTCTTCGTCTTCGATCCATTCACGCATAGATTTCCATGGAAAAGACATTTTACATTCTCACTGTCAGCAGTTCAGTTACACGTAGGAATGGAGTAGCTTGGTGCCTTCTATTCTGAAACCGACCGGTATCATGTACGCACCCAGAATTTCTTTTGGTGCGATGGCCGTGTGTTCTTCGAATAGCGATTTATTGTAATTCAGTTCTCCATCTCCAGCCCACAGTTCTCCGAACTTTATATTACTGCTGACGGTTTGCACCAGTTGGTGCACCAGCGGTTTATCACTATTGAGCTCCGCAGTGGGGAAGTGGATAGTGTGAAAAAGGTCCGTTCCAAAGGGCATGGGTAGTTGCTTTTGGGTAATTCTTTCCTTCACTGTGATTGATCCTGTGACCAGCCGCTCACCGTGGGATTCACAGTAGGCTGCGTATTTTGAACCGGGACCGCAGCTTTGCATGCCTGGGTTTAGATCGTGCAGAAAGCGGTTCCTGGTACCCATGTGCACTATGCCGATTTTCTTGGGGAAGCCCATGAACCAGCCTCGGGACAGGCTGAAGTCCTTGTCTACCCAGATATAGACGACCCGATGGCCTTCAACGCCGTTGTGGCTACAACGCACGCCAATCAGGCACTCCGTATATTGTGTGCGTTCGGGGTTGACACCGAGCATGCCGCCGTTACCGGCCCACAGGCCTTGCCAGTCACCAAACCAAACGTAGGCGACATCCGGTTCCTCTTTAGACAATTCCAGTGGCTCGGGAAGAATCTTGGCGATCTCAACAGGATTGGTGCGGTATTGAATGGAGAGAATATCGACCCCGAAGTTCCACGGCAGGCCACCCACGATTTGAGCGGTCCCACCCGGGGAAAAGGGCACGGAATATCCTTTCATGTTTGCGAGGCTCATAACAGAATGACTCCTAGTTTGTATTCAACTCACCCGTGATTCTGGGCCCTTAGGTTTGTGATCCCTGTCGTGATCCTGACCTAAGCCTGCTTAGCATTGCAGACCTGACTTATATCTTCAAATTGATTTTTCGTGCTTGGTCATCAATTCAAATTATGCCATTTGGTCTTCAGTCGAGCCTAGCAAGCTGTCGGACTTGAGCCATTGGATCAATCATTAAGCATAGTCACTTTGTACGTCGCTACATTTTGGGTAAATGTCGGTGAGTAGCCCACGCCAAGGGAGAGTAGCCCTGGGGAATTTCACCCCAAGGCCCTCGCAGAACCGTACGTGAACGTCTCCACTCATACGGCTCCCATCATCCAGCCGTAAAGCCAACCCCAAACTGCCAATGTACAAAGAGCTCGGGGCGATGATAAGCAACCGACTCGAGCAATGCCATGGCACGCTTGGTGGAGCGGCCTCGCTTCTTGTATTTCCGCTTAACCCATTTTAGTAAATGGCTGTTGATGTGCCGCAAAACGGGATCCAGCGATGACCGTTGATATGCACCGTAGTAATTCACCCAGCCACGAATAGCTGGATTAGCGGCTCGCGCAATATCATCCAACGACTGACTGGTGCGAAGATGGATCCGCCAACGCCGAGCCTGCTGCCTGATCTTCTTGGCCGAGCGGGGACTGATGGCGGGCGTAAAACCCACAAACATCTTGCCATCCCGACTGCGGACCAAGCGAGCTCGGAAGCAATAGCTCAGGAAGTCAAACCTCTTGGCAACCTGAGTGTTTTGCTGTTTACCGACGTGACAACAAACGATCTGGGTCTTGTCCGGATGAAACTCGAATAGATTCAATTGTATATCTGTATTCATCTGTTCAGAGCTCCTTTGGTTAATGGTAAGTGCTTGTTGTAGCGTAATTTTCTCGAAAGGCATGACGGAGAATATCTGTAGCTTTGTGTACAGCGAGATTTCCAGATTGAGATGCTTGCGGACAATGGCCACCAGGACGTAAACCGACACGGAGATCCAGGTCTGAGTCTTCACTGTATCCTGGGAAGTGCCGAAGAACCGTTTGATGCGAAGATGTTGTTTGATCCACTTGAAAAACAGTTCCACCTGCCAGCGACACTTGTAAAGGGCGCAGATAGTCAGCGCGGGAAGCGTGGTCTGGTTGGTCAGAAACACCAGTGTCTTGCCAGTTTCGGGGTCCTTGAAACGGATGCGCCGCAGATGACCGGGATAATCCCGTTTGGTATAAAAGCCATCCAGGGCGATGGTTTGGTCGCAGATGATGCCGCTGGCCCGGTCTGTGGGCGCGGAGTAGACCCGATGGGCATCTAGATTCGACTTGGCGCGAATGACGAAAAAAGCGCCAGCCTGATGTAAAACATGAAGACGAGCAAAGTCCACATACGCGCGATCCATAACGTAGATCGCTCCCGCCTCCGTGGCCAGCAGGTCGAGGACGTTGACGTCGTGGAGTTTGCCGTCTGAGATATGAATGAAGCTTGGAATGGGTCCACGCAGATCGAGCAGAGTGTGCATCTTCACCGCCGCCTTGGTGGCACGGAACGATGCCCATGGAAACACCGACAGACACAGGTCGATGGTCGTCGAGTCCAAGGCATAGACCGTATTGGTCAGTTCCAGCCCCAGGCTTTCGGTGGCGTAAAGCCTGCGTGCCTGAGCAATCAGCCTCTGGGCGAAATCGGCGTAAATACGCCAATCGCGCAGTTCGTTAGCATCGGCCAGTGTCGAGCGCCTGATCGGTTCGCGAAATCCCATGTGGTAGAGCTTGGCGGGCTGGGCCGACAAACAGGCTTCGATATCGCGCAAGCTTTCGCGGTAGGTCAGTTGCGCGAAAGCCATGACACGATAGTATTCGGTAGTGACCGTTCCGATGGTGCCGTGTCCGCACATGGGCAAACAACCGGATGTTTCGATGAACAGCACGGCGATATCACAGTCATCGCGAGTGGTCGGGTAAAGGATACTGCCGGACATCATGGCATGCCCTCGCGGCTCAAACATCAGCGATGTCCGGATCCAGTCGTACTCTGCCAGAAAGTGTAGCCGCCGTTCGAACATGGTATCGCCCTCCAACTCAGGGCCACCCCGGCAGACCAGGCGCACCGGATTACCGCAAGTGTGGGCATCGATGCAATAAAACGTACTCTTTTTTCCACTCATGGGCTTCTAAACCGGCTGATGGAGAATGGCGAAAGGTCAATACCGAGATCTTCACCGAACACCAGTTCGCTGATAATCCTCCCCGTGGTCGGCCCCTGGGTCAGTCCATAATGGCCGTGGCCGAATGCACACAGAACATTGTGTTGCTCAGCCAGGGGGCCAAGCACCGGCAGGGAATCAGGAAGCATCGGGCGCTGCCCCATCCATTCGGTGATCGTTTCACCCGCAAGACCCGGCGCATAATAGCGTGCATTTTGCATCAAGGCTTTCGCCCGGCGGTAATCCGGGGGGGTATCCAGCCCGGCGAACTCCGCTGTACCGGACACCCGCAGACCTGCCTGCATTGGTGTCAGCAGCACATGACGGGATGCCGACATGATGGGGTGGTGAATTGCCAGGTTCGGCTGGCCGATCATGCTGTGGTAGCCTCTCTTGGAGATCAGCGGAACCTTGTATCCCAACTGCCCGACAAGGGCTCTGGACCACACACCAGCCGCAATGATCAGCCGCTCAGCCTGCAGTAAGCGGCCAGACTCAGTAACAATCGAGACACTATCCGCGCCGGCAGAAACCATTTGAACCCGGTCATTCAGCCACCGGACGCCACGCTCAAACGCGGCGTCGGCAATCCACCGGGTAGCGACTCCCGGATCAAGCAGGTGTTGCCATTCCGGCTCAAAGACGGCAACGCCATCACCCAGGCGAATACAGGGTTCCATGGATCTGAGTTCATCGTGGGTCAGTCTTTGCCAGGGGAAGCCAAGGCGTTCTCTGGACTCATACTTCCACGCGTCCCTGGCAAAGTCCTTCCGGCTGTCATACAGCAGGATCATCCCGTCTGATTTACGCAAAGCCTCACCGCGCGTCTGGGCAAGGATTTCATCAAAATCTTCGATCACTGTGTTCATCAGCGCGATCTGTGCGCTAATGATCTCCTCCACTCGGCTGGCTTTACCGGCACGCCAAAAGTGATACAGCCAGGGCATCGAAGGCAGGAATTGGGACCAGCGGATGCGCATCGGCCCATTCGGAGCGAGCAGCCAGGCGGGTACTTTACGAATAGCACCTGGGTGGGAAAATGGAAAAATGGAAGATTTACATATGCATCCGGCATTACCAAAACTGGCTGCCTGCCCCGGCTGTTCAGAATCAATGAGCGTGACTTGAGCCCCTTTCCTGGCCAGGTGCCAGGCGCAGGAGGACCCCACGATTCCTGCACCGATCACGATGCAGCGGGGGCTCCTTTTTTGTGGGTTCATATCAGCCCTGATTGGATTCGGAGCGTACCCTTCGTGCACCAGACTCAGTCCAGGCGGTCAACGTTGGAAACTACTCTTTCCAGCACGGCGATCCTGCCATCCGATGCCTTCTGGGCGCCGCGGAATTCACGCCTTGCAACCAGACGCGCCATCTTGGAATCGGCAGAGATGGAATCGGTTAATTGCGCCCGCGCCCGGTGGAAGAACAAGAGACGGCGGCAGTGACTGCGCAACGGCGAGACAGCAGCTACCGCGAAGGGGTTGCCCGCGCAGGTATCCACCAATTCATCCAGTTTTCGATCCAGCTTCAGGAACTCTTCAAAGCGGTCATGAGCAATGGTCAGTCCCCGGGCAATCGCTGCAAGGTCGCCGCGTTGCGCATCCTTCGCATTGAGTGATGCCCGGTAAATAATCAAGCGCTCCAGGGGTTTTCGCGCTTCGAGAACGTGCAATATATTAGAACGAATCACCGCTGTCACCAACAAGCCTCTGCGGGGCACGATGTCAAAGAATTTCTGGTGCGCCAGGCGCTGAATCGCTTCACGGACAGGGGTTCGCCCAAACCCGGTCATCTCGATCAACTCACCCTCAGATACCATTGCTCCCGGAACAAGGGCCAGTGTCACCAGTTTTTCTTCCAGCAGGTAGTATGCGCGTTCGGCAAAGCTGGCAGTTTGTTTGTTCATGTGCGTGTTATTTCCAATAATCAGAGCCGGACGACCATGCGGGATCAGACCTGAGGCCGATTTTCGAGGACATGATTCAGGGTATTCTCTACAGCGGATGCTTCCTTTTCAGTCAATTGGAGGCGAGGCGCACGAACCTTCGCGCTGCCCACTCCAACCAGGGCTTCAACCAGCTTGATCTGCTGAATGAACTTTGGACCGACATCCAGGTGCAGCAAGGGCAGGAACCACTGGTACAGTTCCCTGGCTTCATCCCAGCGGCCCGCCTGGGTTAATTTCCATAGTCGTACGGTTTCGCGGGGAAAAGCGTCTACCAGTCCGGCGACCCAGCCCACTGCACCGAGCGCAAAACACTCGAAGGCCAGATCATCAACACCACAGAATATGGCCATGCGATCGCCTACGCGTTTGCGTATTTCAGGAATTCGCCGCGTGTCCATGGATGACTCCTTGACGGCCTGAAATTTTGGATTTTCCGCCAGGCGAGCGATGTCATCCGGACTGATATCGATGCCGTAGGCCACCGGATTGTTGTACAACATGATCGGCAACGAGGTAGCCGATGCCACTTCATTCAGAAAAATCATAGTTTCGCGCCCATCGCTGTGATAACGCATTGGCGGCAACAGCATGAGTCCATCCGCGCCGGCCTGCTCTGCGGCAACGGCAAACTCTTTTGCATCACGGGTGGAACATTCGGCGACGCAAGCCAGCAATGGGCGCCCGCTGCGGTCCATCTGAGAGAAAAACTTCACCAACGCCAGCTTTTCTGCCGGGCGAAGAGTGGAAGTCTCGCCCAGGGAACCCAGGATAATCAGGCCATGAACCCCGGCCTCGAGCTGAAACTCCAGGTGACGCTCCATGGCCGCCCAGTCTATTTCATCACTGGCAGTAAATTTTGTCGTCAGGGCTGGGAATACCCCTCGCCATTGCACGTCTGTCACGGGAATCCTTTGTGGCGGGCAGATTGATTCCGCTATGATATATCACAAAGCAGGAAAAAATATATACCCCGGCCCACGAAAAAATCCCGGTCTTACGGAACCGGGTTCCAATGCTCCTTCAATGTGATCAGCAGTTTGGATTCGAGCTATTTTTTGACAATACGGATGGAACCGTTCACGGTATCAAGCGAGATGCGTGCATCTCCATTTCCAATCTGGCCATCGCATTCACGGCCAACGAAACCTTTCTCTATCTCCAGGCCAAAATCGTCGGCGTCCATACTGCCATTCACCGTCTCCGCATGAACGCGTGCACTGCTGTCAGCAGGCAATTCAAGCACAATCTTGCCATTCACAGTTTCGGCTGATACGCGTTGATTATTCCCCAGCGAATCAAATACGGCACTTACCCTGCCATTCACTGTTTCCAGGCCAACGTCGGCCACCAGACCGGTGGCAATCAGGTTTCCGTTCACCGTTTCCGCTTTCACTTTGCCGCTGATTGAATGTATTTCAATATTCCCGTTGACGGTTGAAATCTTATCCAGATTGACGCTGGCAGGCACCGTCAATTCATAGGACACACTACCGCTGTGGCTGTTTCCCCAGTTAAACCAGCTACTCTTGTTGCTCGGATGCCGGGTCTCAATACGAATGTAATTGGAGTCTGCATCCACCACGACTTTCAGTTCATCCAGGTATTCCTGCCTGTCGGCTTTCTTGAAGGCGACAATGTTGACTGTGTCACCCTCATTTCCGCTAATCTCGATATCACCGTTGATATTCTCGAGACTGATGCGACCGTCCGGATCGATAGCAAAAGAAAATTCTTCGGTTTCCGTGACGTCCGCTACGGCAAACGAAGCCAGTAACAGGAAAGCAACACCCAGCAGTTTTACAGATCTCATTTTTATGGATCCCATTTTTTCAGAACCCATCTTGCTGGTCCTTTTTGATTGATTAATAACAAATAGCAAATTCACAACATTGGATGGTATCAGCGTGGCTTTGGTTTAAACCAGTGCCAATAGTCCGGTTCCATCTGTTCGATGATCGCAGATAAAAACAGATTGTATCCCGAAGTAATAATAGATCACTTCCCTGCTTGCCATAGCTGCACTTCTGGTCTACAATCCAAACGTATTAACGCACTAGTACATTAACTCATGAAACATCACAGTCAATCACAGAAGAAAGAACTCAGATCTGCAGCGAAATCACTATCTGAAGCTCTTTTGTGCCTGCAAACCGCAGCCGAAGTGAAACAGTTTCTTGAAGACCTTTGCACTCCGGCAGAAATAGAAGCCATGGTGGATCGCTGGCGGGTGGCGCAATTGCTGGATCAGGGTTATTCCTACCGCGATATCCGGGAAATGACCAAGGTCAGTGTCACCACTACTGGCCGTGTTGCACGTTACATTGAAATGGGTACCGGTGGTTATCGCACGGCCCTGGAACGACTGGGAAGCAAGAAACCATGAACAGGACTGCAGGAGTACAAGCCAAATGAGCACATCCCGTGAAAACCGTTTAAGAGTAGCCATCCAGAAATCAGGACGCTTATCTGAGCGGTCTCTGGATCTTCTGAAAAATTGCGGTCTGCAATTTGCCCGCAGCAAGGACAAGTTATTCTGGTACGGGAAAGATTTCCCTGTAGATTTGCTGCTGGTGCGTGACGATGATATTCCGCGGCTGCTACTGGACGGCGTCTGCGATCTCGGTTTCGTGGGTGAAAATATTGCCATGGAAGTGATGCTGGAGCGTAATGGTGGCGAAGGTTTGCGCCCACTGCGTCAACTGGGCTTCGGGCAATGCCGCCTGTGCATCGCCGTGCCGGAAGACATGGACATCACGGACAGCGCGGAACTGGAAGGGAAACGAATTGCGACTTCGTACCCGGCACTGACGCGGCACCTGCTGGACAAAAAGGGTATCAACACTGAAATTGTTGAGTTGGCCGGCTCGGTTGAAATCGCGCCGGGGCTGGGTACCGCGGATGCCATTTCAGATCTGGTTTCCACCGGCACCACACTGCGGGCAAATCACCTGCGCGAACTCGAAGTACTGTTTGAAAGTCAGGCAAGTCTGTATGGCCGCGATGGTGCTATTTCCACACAACGCCAACTGCTGCTGGATCGGCTGTTGGCCCGACTGGAAGGCGTGATGCAGGCATCGGAAAGCAAGTACGTAATGTTACACGCACCCAGGAATGCGCTGGAAAAAATTACTGAATTACTGCCTGGTGTCGAACATCCTTCGATCATGCCACTTGAAGGTACGGATCGTATCGCCATCCACGCAGTTTGTGGCGAAACGGTATTCTGGGAACACCTGGAGGCGCTCAAGGCCGCCGGCGCCTCGGCAATCCTGGTGCTTCCTGTCGAAAAAATGCTGGCCTGATATCGCGGCTCATCTGAATGGATATGTTGGAATGACTGGCATCGGCAAAAAGCTGAAAATAGTTCACTGGTCCAGCCTGATGCCTGAGGACCGGCAAAACCTGCTGCAAAGACCGGTATCACGTCAGGCAGAGCTCGGCGAGTCAGTTGCTGCAATCATTCGCCAGGTACGCAGCGGCGGCGATTGCGCACTGCAGAAACTGACCCTCCAACTGGACCGGGTTGAACCATTGCAGGCCGAACTGGGCTCCACCCAAATGCAGATAGCCCTGGAATCAATTGAGCCAAAACTGGAACAGGCCATTCGCGACGCCACGTCCCGAATCGGGGCCTTTCACGCGGCGGACATCCCTTCCAGGCGCAGTGTGGAAACCGCCGCAGGACTCAACTGCGAGATCCGATACCAGGCGCTGTCGCCGGTTGGACTCTACATACCCGGTGGTAGCGCCCCGCTGGTTTCGACCGTGTTGATGCTGGCGATTCCAGCCAGGCTGGCAGCTTGCCGGGAAGTCATCATATGCTCTCCGCCTGCCGCTAACGGTGAAATTCCACCCGAGATACTGGCGGCAGCACACATTTGCGGCGTTGACCGGGTATTTTGCGCCGGAGGTGCACAGGCCGTAGCCGCCCTGGCCTATGGCACTGAAACTATTCCCCGTTGCGCAAAGGTATTTGGTCCCGGCAACGCCTGGGTGACCGAAGCCAAGCAACAGGTGTCGCAAGACCCACAAGGTGCAGCCATCGATATGCCGGCGGGTCCATCAGAGGTACTGGTGATTGCCGACCGCCAGGCCGATCCTGAATTCATCGCCTGGGACTTGCTGTCACAGGCTGAACACGGGCCGGATTCCCAGGTACTGCTGCTTACGGACAGCACCGAACTCGCCCACGCAGTTATTGAAAAACTACAGACCCTGGCACCCGGGACAAACCGTGCCGCCATCCTTGAAAAATCGCTGGCCGAGGCCCGGTTCATACGGGTAGACGACCTGTCCGAGGCAGTTCGGATTTCCAATGCCTACGCGCCCGAGCACCTGATCATCAATACCACAGAAGCCGCAGTGCTGGCAGAACAGGTTGAAAACGCCGGGTCGGTATTCATCGGTCCCTGGACCCCCGAGTCCCTGGGCGATTATTGTTCCGGCCCCAACCATGTATTGCCCACCTACGGCTGGGCCCGTTCCTTCGGAGCACTGGGTGTGAGCGATTTCATGCGCAGAATGACGCTGCAGCAGGCCAGCCGAAGCGCGCTGATGGAAGTGGGGCCGACAGCGCAGACCCTGGCGGCCGTAGAAGGTCTTGAAGCACATGGGATGGCCGTGACGGTGCGACTTCGCCAGGCAAGGGAAGCGACATGAGCATCCTTCCTCTCGCCCGCCCGGAAATCGTGGCGATGAAGCCCTACTCCTCAGCTCGCACCGAAGCCCCCGGCCGCGGCATCCTGCTCAACGCGAATGAGTCGCCCTGGTCATTGCTGAGCGATGCAGGGCCGGCAGACAGCACAGCGGTTAGCGAGCTGAACCGCTATCCGGACCCTCAGCCCTTTAAGCTGGTTTCCGCCCTGGCAAAGCTGTATGGCGTGTCCGAACAGCGGGTGCTGGTCACGCGCGGCAGTGACGAAGGCATTGACCTGCTGACCCGGGTATTTTGCAGGGCAGGTAAAGACGCTATTGCGCAATGCCCGCCGAACTTCGGAATGTACCGCATCGCAGCACAAACGCAAGGCGCTGCTATCGTCTCAATACCCAGGCAGGCCGATAATGACTTCCGCATGGATGGGGATCAACTGCTGGCAGCACTGGAAATGGATCCGCGCATCAAGCTGCTGTTCCTGACCTCACCGAATAACCCAAGCGGGGACCTCATCGACCGAGGACTGCTGCTCGACCTGCTTGAAGCAGCCAACGGCAAAGCAATCGTCGTGCTGGATGAAGCCTATGCGGAATTTAGCCGCCAGCCATCAGCCAGCGAACTGGTCAATCGCTACGAAAACCTGGTGGTACTGCGAACGCTGTCCAAAGCATGGGGCGCGGCCGGGTTACGCTGCGGCGCAGCGCTGGCGCAGGAAGAAATTATCTCTCTGCTGCGGCGAATCATCGCACCCTATCCACTGGCCAGCCCAGTCATTTCACTGGCATTGCACATGCTGTCCGATGACATGTCCGGCCGACAGCAGCAAATGCTTGAAGACATGCAGGAAAATAAGGGGTACTTGCTCAAGCTGCTGACAGGCCGTTCCTTCATCCAAAATATCTGGCCCGGTGAGGCTAATTTCGTGTTGTTCCGGGCTCGCAAGGCGGAAGAGTTGTTGAGTTTTTGTGCCGAACAAGGCATTGTTTTACGTGGGTTTTCCAGCGAACCGCTGCTGCAAGGCTGTATTCGAATCTCGGTCGGTAGCAAGGATGAACTTTCCGCACTGAAAACGGTCCTGGATGAATGGGAAATAAAGCTTAGGGGTATTTTATCGTGAAAACTTTGAGCAGCAGAAAAAGACATATTCTGTTTATTGACCGCGATGGCACTCTGATCGCTGAGCCGGATGACCAGCAGGTCGACTCGCTCGAGAAGCTTGAATTGATGCCGGGAGTCATACCCGCTCTGCTGGAACTGCGTGATGCGGGGTATGAACTGGTTATTGTCAGCAACCAGGATGGCCTGGGCACCGATGCCTACCCGCTACAGAATTTTGAAATTCCACAGCAGAAAATGCTCGCCCTGTTCGAATCACAGGGTATTTCATTCAGCGCCGTTCACATTGACCCCCACTTTGAGCACCAGAATGCCCCGACCCGTAAACCGGGTATCGGCATGCTGCTGAGTTACCTGAAATCAGGTGACATGGACCGCGAGGATAGTTGGGTTATTGGCGACCGCGAAACCGACCTGGAACTGGCTGAGAATCTGGGTATCGGCGGCTTGAGAATAGGCGACATGGCCGAAGACTGGGCATCCATCGCTCATCGCCTGGTGAACCAGCCACGCCGCGCAAAGGTAGATCGCATGACCAATGAGACCGATATCCGTGTTTTTGTCGATCTCGATGCAGGTGGCGGCAGCCAGGTCGAAACCGGAATTGGCTTTTTTGACCATATGCTCGACCAGTTGGCCAGCCACGGCGATTTCCTGCTGGAACTGTGCTGCCAGGGCGATCTTAAAATTGACGAACACCATACGGTGGAAGACTGCGCTCTGGCACTGGGCCATGCACTGAACCTGGCGCTGGGCGAACGCCGCGGTATCGGTCGTTATGGCTTCCTGCTGCCCATGGATGAATCACTTGCACAGGTTGCGATAGACCTGTCGGGGCGCCCTGCCATCGTGTTTTCAGCAGATTTTCCGCGTGAAAATGTTGGTAATTTTTCGACCGAAATGGTGCAACATTTTTTTGCCTCCCTAAGCCAGTCTCTCGGGGCATCCCTGCACCTCAAAGTTACCGGCGACAATACGCACCATATGATTGAGGCCTTGTTCAAAGGCACCGGCCGCGCCCTGAAACCGGCACTGGCACGGCAGGGAACGAAATTACCCAGCACCAAGGGCGTGCTTTGATGTCGGTGGCAGTCGTCAACAGCGGCGGCGCCAATATTTCCTCGGTGCTGCATGCTTTGAAACGTCTGGGCACGGAACCTGAGTTTACCGCTGATGCCAACGTAATCCGCGCTGCGGACCGCGTCATCCTGCCCGGCGTCGGGGCTGCGGGCAGCGCCATGGAGACACTTCGCGCGCACGGACTGACTGAAGTGATCAGGAGTTTGACGCAGCCCGTTCTCGGCATCTGCCTTGGTATGCAATTGTTGTTTGATTCTTCGGCAGAAGATGATACCCGCTTGCTGGGCCTGATACCCGCGAGACTGGAACGTTTACCCGACAAGGCCGGTTTGCGGATACCCCACATGGGCTGGAATGCCATCCGCAACACGGCTTCCGACCCCCTTACTTCCGGGCTGGCGGGCAAATGGTTCTATTTCGTACATTCCTATGCGGCGCCTGTGGGCGACTGGACCTTGTCCAGCAGCACCCACGGCCAGACTTTCAGCGCCATCGTGCGCAAAGACAATTTTTTCGGGTCACAATTCCATCCCGAGCGCTCCGCCAAAGGCGGGGCTGAGTTGTTGCGCAATTTCATGGGGATTCCTTCGCTATGAGCATACAAATCATTCCAGCGATTGACCTGCTTGACGGTGGCTGCGTGCGGCTGAAGTATGGTGACTTCGACCAGCGCAAAAACTACTCTGCCGATCCGCTTGAATTGGCTGAGAACTACGCCGGCGCAGGAGCCCGTTGGTTACATGTTGTTGACCTGGCCGCTTCCCGCGATGGGGCCGCGGCAAACATCAACCCCCTGCTGAGCTTGCTCCAAAGTGCCCCGCAATCGGTTCAAACCGGAGGTGGCGTGCGGGATGAAACGGATGTACAACTGCGATTGGATAACGGTGCTGACCGGGTGGTCGTAGGCAGCATCAGCGTGACTCAACCGGAACGGTTTGCGGCCTGGCTCGGTGAGTTTGGCCCGGACCGGATCGTAGCAGCGCTGGATGTTCAGATCGATGATGCCGGCGTACCGTGGCCGCGCACGCACGGCTGGACCCAGGCTTCCGCACTGAGCCTGTGGGAATTGCTGGATTTCCTCAATGACAAGGGTCTGCGCCACCTGTTGTGCACTGACATCGCGCGTGACGGCGCCATGACCGGCCCCAACCTGGGCCTGTACCGCGAAGTGGTCCGCAGATACCCGGACCTTTTTGTCCAGGCATCCGGTGGAGTAAGCAGCCTGGCGGACCTGCAACTATTACCGCGAACCGGCGTTGCGGCGGCGATTAGCGGCAAAGCGCTGCTTGAGGGCTGTTTTACCGTGCGTGATGCGATGGAAGCCCTGGCATGAACACGCCCCTGCCTGTCCGGGTCGCCCGCCGCATCGTCCCCTGCCTGGATGTCCGCGATGGCCAGGTGGTCAAAGGCGTGAAGTTCCGCAATCACCGCGTCATCGGCGACATTATTGAACTGGCGGGACGCTACCGCGATGAAGGCGCGGATGAACTGGTGTTCTATGACATCACGGCCAGCCCGGAAGGTCGCAGTGTGGATATCGACTGGGTCCGCCGGGTGTCGGAAACCATCGATATTCCCTTCTGTGTAGCAGGCGGTATCCGCAGTATCGGGAGTGCGGGGCGCGTACTGGAACAGGGTGCCGACAAAATTTCAATCAACACACCCGCTCTGGAACGCCCGGGCCTGATTGATGAACTGGTTCAGGCCTTTGGCAGCCAGTGCGTGGTCATCGGCGTGGACTCAATTGCCGATGGTGACAGCTATACTGTCCGCTCTCACACCGGCACACCCGACGCTATGAAAACGCCGGGCCGGGATACCCTGGACTGGTTAAGCGAGGTGGTGGCGCGCGGCGCCGGAGAGGTCGTGCTGAACTGTATGTCTTCGGACGGAACGCGGGACGGTTATGATATCCGCCAATTGGCCGAGGCCCGCAAACGCTTGCCCGTCCCACTGGTGGCCTCTGGCGGTGCCGGAGTTGCGGACCATTTCATCGAGGTATTTGAACAAGCCGATGTCGACGCCGCACTGGCGGCAACGGTCTTCCACTCTGGCCAGATCCCGATCCCCGGCCTGAAACAATTGCTGGCCTCCGCTGGCATCGAGGTTCGCCCATGCTGATCCACAACGACAATGACATCGACACACTGGCCTGGCAAAAAATGAACGGACTGTTGCCCGCCATCGTGCAGGATGCATTCGATGGACGAGTGCTGATGCAGGCCTACATGAATCGCCAGGCTCTGCGCAGCAGTCTTGAAACCGGCTGTGTGACCTTCTGGAGTCGCAGCCGCGAGGCGCTCTAGACCAAGGGCGAGACCTCCGGAAACACCCTGGAACTGATTGCCGTACATGCCGACTGCGACTCGGACTGTATCCTGGTGCTCGCACACCCACACGGGCCAAGCTGTCACCGTGGGACCGACACCTGGTTTGACAGTACATCGGCAGTTGACAGCCAGCGCGTTGCACCGGGATTGTCGTTCCTGGCCGGGCTGGAACGCCTGATTCAGGAACGAGAAGCACAGCGCCCCAAGGGCAGCTACACCACAAAACTCTTCGAAGCCGGCGTCAAGCGTATCGCACAAAAAGTGGGTGAAGAAGGTGTGGAAACTGCACTGGCAGCCACTGCTGGTGATCGGGAGGAAGTCCTGAACGAGTCCGCCGACCTGCTGTACCACCTGCTGGTGTTGCTGAAAGCCCGCGATCTGTCACTGGCCGGGGTGGTTGAGACCCTGACAGCACGCCATGGCACTTAACTTTCCGTAAAGAACGCAGCAAATCACCAATCGGGGTCGAGTGCCTATTGCTTCAGATCAACCGTAATTTGCAGCGACAAAATCCCAGTTAAGCAATGACCAGATCTCACCCAGGTATTTCGGCCGGGCGTTACGGTAGTCGATATAATAGGCATGTTCCCACACGTCAATCGTCAGTAACGGTGTCTTGCCATCGCGCATCGGGTTAGCGGCATTCGATGTGTTGACGATTTCCACTGAACCGTCATCCTTTTCCACCAACCAGGTCCAGCCGGATCCGAAATTGCCAACTGCCGACTTGACGAACGCGTCTTTGAAGCCATCGAACGACCCGAAAGCTGCGTTGATTGCCGCCGCCAGCGCACCTTGTGGCTCACCACCACCTGCAGGACTCAGGCCGTTCCAGTAAAAGGTATGATTCCAAACCTGTGCCGCATTGTTAAAAATGCCGCCATCTGATTTCAAAATGATTTCCTCCAGCGAGGCATTTTCGAACTCTGTTCCGGGAAGCAGATTGTTCAGGTTGCTTACATAGGCCTGATGGTGCTTGCCATAGTGGTACTCAATGGTTTCAGCCGATATTACGGGCTCAAGCGCGTTAGCAGCATACGGTAAAGTGGGAAGTTCATGTTTCATGTGATTTGCTCCTTCTGTTTCAATATCTGATTATAAAGTTTCCAGGCAGGTGGAAAATGGAAAATTCCTGGTAAATTCCTGGTAAATTCCGCCAAGTGGTGGCTGCTGTGATAAATGACCTGGCTGCGTAAATCAGCGCGGTAGCTCACTGTGGCCCATGAGGTATTCATCAACCGCGCGTGCACATTGTCGTCCCTCGCGAATAGCCCACACCACGAGCGACTGGCCCCGCCGCATATCGCCGGCGGCGAAGACTCCCGGCACAGTTGTGCCGTAGCTGTCGGTGTCAGCAGCTACATTGCCGCTGTGGTCGAGTTCAACTCGCAGTGCGTCAAGCAGGCCGTCACGAACCGGGCTGACAAAGCCTGTTGCCAACAGCACCAGGTCCGCTTCAAGTTCAAACTCGCTTCCGGCGACGGTGGTCATCGCCCACCGGTCATCTGTCTGCTGCCACTCGACACGGACCACCTTGAGCCTCTCCACCTGCCCGTGCGAGCCCTCAAACGCCGTGGTCGAAACAGACCACAAACGCTCACAACCCTCATCGTGAGAGGTTGAAGTTCGTAGCTTGTTTGGCCAATCGGGCCAGATGAGCATCTTGTCCGGATGCTCCGGGGGGCAGGGCAGAAGTTCAAGCTGCGTGACGGAGGCCGCACCCTGACGGTTTGCCGTCCCGACACAGTCGGAACCAGTGTCGCCACCACCGATGACAACGACGTGCTTGCCCTGGGCTGTGATCGGATCGTCACTGTTGAGCGACTCACCGCCAATCCTTCGATTCTGCTGGGTAAGAAATGGCATCGCAAAGTGAACCCCAGCCAGGCCACGCCCCGGGATTTCGAGATCCCGTGGCTGTTCACAGCCGGCTGCCAGCACAATAGCGTCATACTTGTTGATCAGACGCTCCACAGTCACGTTCACACCAACATGGCTGTTGACACGAAACTCGACACCCTCCGCCTGCATCTGCGACATGCGGCGATCAATGGTCGATTTATCGAGTTTGAAGTCAGGGATACCGTAGCGGAGCAGACCACCAATCCTGGCGTTCTTCTCGTACACCTCAACCTGATGACCCGCCCGCGCCAACTGTTGAGCAGCCGCCAGACCGGCAGGTCCTGAGCCGACAATGGCGACTGACTTGTCGGTGTGACTACGAGGTATCCTGGGCTCAATCCATCGATTCTGCCAGGCTTTTTCGATGATCGAACACTCGATCATCTTGATTGTCACCGGGGCATCGTGGAGATTGAGCGTACATGCCTCCTCGCACGGAGCCGGACAGACCCTGCCGGTGAATTCCGGAAAATTGTTTGTCGAATGCAACACATCAACCGCTCTGCGCCAGTTGCCCTTGTATACCAGGTCGTTCCATTCGGGAATGATGTTGTCGACAGGACAACCGGAGTGACAATACGGGATTCCGCAGTCGATGCATCTGGCTCCCTGTTTGGACACCGATTTGTAGGTAAGTGGAATAGATATCTCACGGTAATGCGTGAGCCGATCCTCCACCGCCTGATAGCCGCGTTCCTGGCGCTGAATATCCTGGAATCCTGTTGGTGAGCCCACTATGTGCTCCTTGTCTCAACTGCAGGTTTCTTGATGGCCCGGCGAAATTCCAACGGCACTACCTTGTAAAACTTCGGCAGGTACAGGTCGAAATTGTCAAGAATCTCCTGGGCACGAGAGCTGTTTGTAAGGCGGGCGTGCCGTGTGATAAGCGTCTTGAGCCGCCATACGTCATTACCCAGAGGATCTGCCAGGAGTTCATCCCGGGTGGGGTCATCCGATTTGTTGCAGGGTAGACCATCGTCTGCAACCACTCTTTCGATCTCGACCATTTCGTGGTTCACCCGTTGTTCAAAGTCACCGGCATCGTCGATCACATAGGCAATCCCACCACTCATTCCGGCACCAAAATTTCTGCCGGCCTTGCCGATCACGACCACACACCCACCGGTCATGTACTCACATCCATGATCCCCAATTCGTTCAACGACAGCGATAGCGCCGGAGTTGCGCACGGCAAAGCGCTCTCCTGCGCCCCCATTGAAGTAGCACTCACCTGTGACGGCGCCGTACAACACGGTGTTGCCGATGATAACGTTCTCACGTGGAACATAGGGTCCGCTTGGTTTAGCCTCGATAATCAGGCGGCCGCCCGACAAGCCCTTGCCAACGTAGTCGTTGGCATCACCCTCAAGGTGAATCGTCACACCATGTGCAAGCCAGGCACCGAAGCTCTGCCCGGCAGTCCCATTCAACTTGATGTGAATCGAGTCATCCGGGAGACCGGCATGCCCATAACGACGCACGACTTCACCCGAGAGCATTGCACCGACCGCCAGGTTGGTGTTGTTCACTGCAGACTCAATCGACACGGGCTGTCGGTTTTCCAAAGCCGGCATCGCTTTTTCGATGAAACCGTTATCGATTGAGCGCTGCAAATTATGTTGTTGCCGTTCCGTGTTGCTGGTCGCGACCCCAGCAGCCGGCTGAGGCTTGTACAGCACTTTCGAGAAGTCCAGGCCACAGGCTTTCCAGTGCTTGATCGCCTTTCTGGTGCTGATACATTCACTGTGTCCGATCATCTCGGCGTAGCTGCGAAAGCCAAGCTCAGCCATAATCTCCCGGGTTTCCCGGGCGATGAACATGAAGAAATTAACCACGTGCTGCGGCGTCCCCGGAAAAAGTTTGCGCAGCTCAGGATCTTGAGTGGCTACACCGACCGGGCAGGTGTTGAGATGGCACTTGCGTGTCATGATGCAGCCCTCCGCGATAAGGGCGCCCGTGCCAAAACCAAGCTCGTCGGCACCCAGCAGTGCAGCGATCACGACATCACGGCCAGTGCGGATACCACCGTCGGTTTGCACGGCAATCCGTCCCCTCAATCCGTTTGCGACCAGAGTTTGATGCGTTTCGGCAAGACCGATCTCCCAGTGTGAACCGGCCTGCATCACGGAGGTGAGTGGGCTGGCGCCGGTGCCACCGTCATAGCCGGATATAAGCACATGATCGGCATACGCCTTGGCAACACCCGCCGCAATGGTGCCAACCCCGACCTCGGATACCAGCTTGACGCTGATACGAGCCTGCGGATTGACACTCTTGAGGTCGAGGATGAGTTGCTTGAGATCCTCGATCGAGTAGATGTCATGGTGGGGCGGCGGCGAGATCAGGCCAACGCCTGGCGTGGAATGGCGTACTTCGGCGATCCATGCATTCACCTTGTGGCCGGGAAGTTGGCCACCTTCACCCGGTTTGGCGCCCTGTGCCATCTTTATCTGGATGTCCTGGGCGTTTACCAGGTACTCCGTCGTTACCCCGAAACGCCCGGACGCCACCTGTTTAACCGCAGAACGCATGGAATCGCCGTTCTCGAGAGGTATATATCTTTTTGGTTCCTCGCCGCCTTCACCAGTGTTGGACCGGGCCCCAAGACGATTCATCGCAATGGCGAGATTGGTGTGCGCCTCCCATGAAATCGAACCGAAAGACATGGCGCCGGTTGCAAATCGTTTCACGATCTCGCTGGCAGATTCGACCTCCTCAAGCGGGACAGGCCGGTCAGGCCTGTGGAACTCAAACAGCCCTCGCAGGTTCTTCAGCTTACGAGTCTGATCATTCACTGTTGCGCTGTACTTGCGGAACAGTTCGTAGTCATCTGAGCGCACGGCGTGCTGGAGCGTGGAGATGGTTTCGGGAGTCCAGACGTGCTCTTCGCCACGAAGGCGGAATGCATAGTCTCCACCGACATCAAGTTCAGCAGTATGGAAGGTCTGCTTGGCAAACGCAGATTCATGTCTCCTGACCGTTTCGGTAGCTATCTCATCAAGGCCGATACCGGCGATCACCGAAGGTGTGCCCGTGAAGTAGGCGTCGATGAAGCTGTCATTCAGGCCGATGGCATCGAAGATCTGGGCACCGCAATAGGACTGGAATGTCGAAATACCCATCTTCGACATCACCTTGAGCATCCCTTTATTGATGGCTTTTATGTAGTTCCGTTCCGCCTCGTCGAGGGAAGGCTTACCGGGAATGTCGTTGACTGCCGCATGGATGCTGTCGAAGGCAAGGTAGGGGTTGATCGCCTCGGCGCCATAGCCGCCGAGCAGACAAAAATCATGAACCTGTCTGGCCTCACCGGTCTCGACGACAAGACCCACTTCGGTTCGAAGACCGGTATTGATCAGGTGGTGATGAACCGCAGCAGTAGCCAGCAAGGCCGGAATGGCGATTCGGTCCACATCCAGATGCCGATCCGACAATATGAGAATATTGTAGCCTGCCGCAACCGTTTCGGTGGCCCTTTCGCAGAGTCTCGCCAAGGCTTTCTTCATACCCCCCGCACCCGCCGTTGCCGGGTAGCAAATGCCCAGCTTGCGGGTTCTGAATGCATTATCGACGTGATTCTCAATACGGCGAACGCGTTCCAGATCCACATCAGTGAGGATCGGGTGGGTTACTTCAAGCCGCTTGTGGGTTCCGCCGGTGTTGAGATCGAGCAGATTGGGCCGGGGTCCGATCAGGGACACCAGGGACATCACGGTCTCTTCCCGGATCGGATCGATGGGAGGATTTGTGACCTGCGCAAACCTTTGCTTGAAGTAGTCGTATAGCATCTTGGGGCGGTCGGACAGGACTGCGGCCGGTGTGTCCCTGCCCATCGACCCGATCGGTTCCTGTCCGCTGGCCGCCATCGGTTTGAGGAAAAACTCGATGTCTTCGCGGGTATAGCCAAAAGCTTTTTGGGCAGTAGCCAGAGTGTGGGGATCCGGACCCATAGCCGCTACTTCGGGTGGCAGTTCAGCGATATGAATCTGCGTCTCGTCGAGCCAGCGCTGATAGGGCTTTTCTCCCGAAAGAGAGTCCTTGAGTTCAGCATCTTCAATGATACGACCCTGCTCGAGATCAATCAGCAGCATTTTGCCCGGCTGCAGGCGCCATTTCTTCACAATCTTCTCTTCCGGGATGTCGAGCACGCCCATCTCCGAAGCCATTACAACCAGGTCGTCATCGGTGATGAGGTAGCGGGCAGGACGAAGCCCATTACGGTCCAGCGTTGCGCCGATCTGCTTGCCGTCAGTAAAGGTCACCGCCGCCGGCCCGTCCCAGGGTTCCATCAGCGCCGCGTGATACTCGTAGAACGCCTTGCGTCCTGCATCCATCAGTGGGTTGTCCGCCCACGCTTCCGGGATCATCAGCATCATGGCATGACCGAGCGAATACCCACCGGCCAACAGCAGTTCGAGGGCGTTGTCGAATGTCGCGGAGTCCGATGATCCGTCCCCGATCAGCGGCCAGAGTTTGTCGAGGTCATCGCCGATGATTTCGGACGACATATTCTGACGGCGAGCCATCATCCAGTTGATATTGCCTTGAACTGTATTGATCTCACCGTTGTGACAGAGATACCGGAACGGCTGCGCGAGGCGCCACGAAGGTGATGTGTTGGTTGAGAATCGCTGGTGGATAAGCGCCAGGGCTGACTCGACCCGATTGTCGGTCAGTTCTGTGTAATATGCAGCAAGGTTTTCAGCCAGCATCATGCCCTTGTAGGTGATCGTTCGCGCCGACATCGAGGCAACGTAGAACCTGCCTCGATCCATCAGGTCAGGAGCACGGTTTTCCAACTGGATGTGAGCCTGTTTGCGAATCACGAAAAGCTTGCGCTCGAAATCATCAGCGTCCGTGATGCCATCACCTTGTGCGACAAAAAGCTGGCGTATCACGGGCTCGATCAGCTTCACGCTGTCACCGAGGCACGATGAGTCTACCGGAACATCACGCCACCCGAGCAGTTCCTGGCCCTCCCGGATTACCAGCTCTGTGATCAGGTTCTCGCACATCATCCGATCAGCGGGATCCTGAGGCAAAAATACCATCCCAACGCCGTAGTGACCCGCCTGCGGGAGATCAATTCCCTGTTCAAACATTTCCGGTCGAAAAAATCCGTCCGGCACCTGCAGCAACATCCCGGCGCCATCACCCGCCAGCGGATCGGCGCCAACCGCACCCCTATGAGTAAGGTTAGCGAGCACGGTCAAGCCCTGTTCGACGATCTGGTGGCTCTTGCGGCCTTTGATGTCGGCGACGAACCCGATCCCGCAGGAATCGTGATCAAGCCCACGATGGTAGAGGCCATTATTCTTCTGCAATGGGCTATTCAGCCCGCTCTTTACACGAGTTTTACTGTGCCTGACTTGATTATTTGGAATTTTCAATAGTCTATAAAGGAGATGTTGCCGGGGTAAGAAATACAATATTCAGCGTTGCCGGTCTATCGCCTGTTTTCACCGTAACAAAGACTTCCATTATAAGTGGATACTTTAACGAGTGGCCAGCAGTCTGATATTACTTCTGCAACAAATCGACCCGAATAGGCATCAAAAACTGGGCGCCATCATCACCCATATGCTGTTCAAAACGTTGTTTGACCCGTCTATATAGATTGTCGTCCAGTGTGTGGTGACTGTGTGTGGCCTTGATGGTATGAGTTTCAAACTCGGAAAAATCTTCAAATTTTCGCGGTGAATTAAAAAAGACTTCATTCACCAGGCGGAACCAGTTCTTGTCGACCGCCTTCTTTATCGTATCGAACGCAGCTTCACGGACTTTTTGTTCGTCATGGAATAAACGCAGAATCTCATTGAAATCACCTTCGAATACCGGCTCGGATATATAGGCAAAACCACCCGGCTTCAGCACCCGCCGTATTTCAAGCATTGATGGTTCCATCAATTCCAACGGTACGTGGTGCAGGGACTTGAACATAAAAACAACATCGACTGAGTTATCCTCCAGCGGAATGTCCTGCGCCCCTGCCAGAACAAAGGTCACATTGGGCAAATCCGTAATCTGCAGGTTCTTTTCGTGGGCAATAGGGTCTACTTCCAGCGCGCTTATGGTTCGATCAGTTCCGGATGTCGCGATATTCCGGGTAATTTCGGCACCACCACAACCCAACTCCAGGATGTGTTTACCATCCAGCGACAGCAGGCTATTGTATATTTCGGCTTCAGGACACGTTATTTCGATTTGTTCTGCTGATATTTTCATTGCTAATCCACGGACGCATCATCGTCAGTCTGGCGGTGAATCCGGCCTCGGTCAATCAGTGCAGCGCAATCCACCTCCACAGGGAGTAAACCATAGGTATTACCGGAAATATCTCCCAGGCGCCCGGCACAGAATGCCCGGGCCACTACAGCCGGCGCCTGGCGCAGGAGCAGGGAGCCCTGCATCAGCAAGGCCATTTTTTCAACGATAGCGCGTGCACGATATTCGACATTCTGCAAATCGCCCAACTCCGCCTGCAGGCTTGAAAGCCGGCTGTCAAACCGATCATCCCGGCCGATGGCCAGGCCAAGCTCATCGAGGAAAGCTTCCAGGGACTCAGGATCTTTGCGCATGGCCCGCAACACATCCAGACATTGCACATTACCGGAACCTTCCCAGATGGTGTTAATCGGTGCTTCACGGTAGAAACGGGGCATGATGCTGTTTTCCATGACGGCTGATCCGCCAATACACTCCATCGCCTCATAGGCATGACCAGGTTGGCGCTTGCAAACCCAGTATTTGCCGATAGGCGTTGCGATGCGGGCCAGACTCGCTTCGCGCTCATCACCGGCAGAGGCCGCATCGAGCGCCCGGGCAACCCGGAATGCCATGTGCGTCGCGGCTTCGGTTTCCAGTTCCAGGTCTGCCAGTACATTCTGCATCAAGGGTTGCCGGTCGAGGAGATTTCCGAATGCCTTGCGGTGGCTGGCGTGATGAATAACCTGAGTCAGGTGTTGGCGCATGGCGCCGGCAGAGGCAACCAGGCAGTCAAAGCGCGTCATCGCCACCATTTCCAGGATGTTGGCGACACCGCGCCCCTCGTCACCGATCAGCCAGCCCAGTGCCCCGCGCAACTCGGTTTCGCACGAAGCGTTGGACGCATTGCCCATTTTGTCTTTCAGTTGTTGTATTTGCAGCGGGTTTTTGCTGCCGTCCGGGCGCCAGCGTGGCACCAGGAAACAGGACAGACCACCTTCGGCCTGAGCCAGCATCAGGAAGGCATCACTCATGGGCGCCGAGACAAAAAACTTATGGCCGACCAGTTCGTAGTCTGCTCCGGGACCTGCCTGAGCAATGGGATAAGCACGGGTGGAATTGCTGCGTACATCGCTACCGCCCTGCTTTTCGGTCATCGCCATGCCAATGGTGACGCTTTCTTTTTCCGTGTGGGGAACATTACGCGGGTCATAAGCCCTGGACAGCACCTTGGGCAACCATTCCCGGGCAATATCCGGCTGCTTTTGCAGCGTGGGCACACAGGCAAAAGTCATGGTGACAGGGCAGCAGTGTCCCGCTTCCACCTGGCAAACCAGGTAGCTGCCCGCTGCTCTGGCCACGTGAGCGCCGGGGCCAGGTTCCGCCCAGGGTGAGCCGGCAAGGCCCTGGGCCATGGAGGCGCTCATCATTTCATGATAAGCCGGGTGGAAGGTCACCAGGTCGCTGCGCGTGCCGTAACGGTCGTGGGTTGCCAGCACCGGCTTGACGCGATTGGCCTCAATACCACGCAAAATCCACTCCGCACTGCCGCAGAGACGGCCAAACTCGGTGAGGTTCTCAATGGCCCATTCGCCGCCTTCACGGTTTACGGCTTCATTCAGGGTGATATCACTGGACAACATATTGTAGTTCTCCAGCACAGGCGGCATATTCTCAACCACGTGAGTACTGGCTGAACAGGCTTCGGCTTGCGGATATTGCTTCATTGCGGAATCCTCTTGCAGCCGGCCGCCCGCAGGGCAAACCGGCAAATTTCATCAATTAAATGTTGCTGATCTTTCTGACTCAGGACGCTGGACGGAGCCAGCGGCCCAACCAGCGATTCAGCCAACAGGCCGACCAGTGCGGTGGATGCGATACGGGGATCCAAGGGGGCGAAATCCCCGCTGGCCACACCTTCTTCAAGCAGGCTACAAAATACTTCCGCATAGGCACGGCGGAAATCAAGGCGTTCCTGCTCAAGCACCGGATCCAGCGGTTCGGCAATCAGAGCATAAGCCAGGTGACGACCACGAAAGGCACGGTGTGCGAAAAGCCGCGTGGTTTGAGCCAGTCGTTCTGCCGCATTTCCCTCGCCCCGCGTAGACCGTCGCACCTGCTCAACCTCATCGCGGGATGCATCGCGAAACAGTTCGGTGCACAATTCACCCTTGCTGTGAAAATGCCGGTACAGCGTACCGGTAGCCACGCCGGCGCGTAGCGCGACTGCACTCATGGAAACCCCGGCAAAGCCGCCCGACAGGACCAGTTCCCGAGTGGCGTCCAGTATGCCCTGGCGTGTATTGACGCGGCGCGCTTCGGTTTTGGCAGTTACTCGATATACCATAGATATGAATTCATATTCACTTCTTGATTAAAGAAGTGAATCACAGTTCACCTTATAAAGTCAACACTCCCTGCAATTCCGGCAGAGATCGCCAGGTTCCGTTTACAAAATAAGCTCAAAGCAAAGACCGCAACGGGCTAAAACGCACGCAGGCATGCAACGGGTCTATGCGGCGATTTTTTGCACACGGCTTGCAGTAAATACAAAAACCAGGCAAAAGGAATGGTACAGTGAGCACGGTAAAATACAGACTCAGCGCCCAATATGTCAGCGATCAAGATTTACAGTCGGCTCCTCGCCAGTCTCCTGGCCGAGTTGGGCAGTCTGGATTTTTCGAAGCGGCTGATCGCTGCCATCCGGGGTCTTGTTCCGGTCGATGAGGCCACGATCATTGTCTACCACACCGCCAACCTGCCGGTGATCGATTTTGCCGACCCCCACGTGCGCTTCCAACCGAACCTTGAGGTTTTTTTGAATGGCGCTTTTTTGCTGGACCCTTATTACGTGGCGGCAACAGAAATGCGCAAGAGTGGATTTTTCCCGTTGCGTGAATTGGCTCCTGGCGGTTTTCGCCGCAGTGAGTACTACCGTATCTATTACCGGCAATCGGGACTTCGTGATGAATGCGGTTACCTGATTCCGCTCGAAGACGGCGGATTTATCAACCTCGCGCTTGGGAAAACCGTTTCCAGGGCATATTCAGGGTCTCACATAACACTGTTACGGAATATTGAACCGCTGGTTACGATGCTTTGCCGCATGCACTGGCGACAGAAATCACAGGACAAGCAACCAAAAACCAACTTACGGGGAACACTTGAATCCGCGCTGAAGTGCTTTGGAACCAGCGTCTTAACCCGGCGGGAAAGCCAGGTCGTTAACCTGGTTCTGCTCGGGCATACCACAAGAAAGCTGGCTGAAGTGCTGGAAATATCGCCTGAAACTGTAAAACTTCACCGCAAGCATGCATACAAAAAACTCGACATCAGCACACAATCAGAATTATTCCACCTGTTTATTGACTCATTGAAAAGTGCCGATGGCTACAGCGGTAATGACCCACTGGTCGCCTATTTGCAAAAACCCGCTCAAGCGATGAATTCAAAGGCAATCAGGGCGACACGTTCCGTGTATCAAAGGTAGGACTGGTATTCCAGAGGCGTAATGTGTTTGTTGAATTCGTCTATTTCCTGTTGCTTGGTAGCAGTGTAGACACGCTGAAATTCAGCCCCGAGATAGTCACGGATAAATGCTGACCCGCTGAATTTACCCAGCGCATCCGGCCAACTGCCGGGTAGCTGCGGCTTAAATTGTTTGTACGCATCACCGACAACCGGTACAGGCGCTTCCAACTTGTTCTCAATCCCATAGAGCATGCCGGCAATAATCGCGGCTATGACCAGGTGTGGGCTTGCGTCCGCGCCGGCCACACGGTGTTCCAGACGCATGGCTTTATGGTTGTCTGCCGGAACCCGGATGGCGACAGTTCGATTGTCGTAGCCCCAGGTCGGCGCCGTTGGTGCGTGGTTTTCCGGGCTAAGCCGGCGGTAGGAGTTCAGATGCGGTGCAAACAGCAACATACTGTCGGACATCGTCGCCAGGCAGCCCGCAATGGCCTGTCTCAACAACTCATTACCTTCATCCGTATCGTTAGCAAACGTGTTCCGGCTGTCCTTATCGATCAAGCTGCAATGCACATGCATGCCGTTTCCAGCCTGATCGCCAAACGGCTTGGCCATGAACGAAGCACGCATGCCGTGCCGGGATGCAACACCTTTGATCGCCCGCTGCAACAGCAAGCCCTGGTCCGCTGCCAGCAGCGGATCCGGCTGATGATACAGATTGATCTCGTATTGTGAAGCGGCGGCCTCGGTAATCAAAGTATCAACCGGCAGATTCTGTGCCTGGCAAGCATCGCGGACGCCATGCATGAATTCAGAGACATCCTGCATCGCTTCAATGCCGTAGGTTTGACCACCAATCAGGTCCTCTCCGCCGTGGCCCGTTTGCGAATGCACCGGCCTGCCCCGGGCGTCACATTCTTTACGGAAAAGAAAAAATTCCAGCTCGGTGGCCAAAACCGGGGTCAGCCCATGCTGACTGAAGCGCTCAGACAGTTGTCGGACGATCGATCTTGGATCGTATTCGCAGGGGCGCCCCCCTACATCGTTCAGGGACAACAAAACCTGCGCGGTCGGGCGTTCCAGCCAGGGCACTGGCGCCAGTGTTCGCACATCCGGATTACAGATACCGTCTACATCTCCGCCATCAAACATCCAGCCCAGCGGATCCCTGCCCCATATATCGAAGCTCAGGGTCGTCAGGGGTAATTTCAGCCCCCCATTGAACACTTTTCCAATATTGGAACGGCTGACCCATTTTCCCCGCAAGCGGGCATTGATATCCGACAGCAGTACTTCAAAAATTTCCGTATCAGGATAAGCAGCCAGCAACTCGGTCAGTTGCTCCGGCCATTGCCCTGATGGGGTTTCAGAACCAGTCATAACGGAACCGAGCACCGAAAGTTCGCGGTCTCTTGTGTCCGAAAAAATGAGACGGCAGAATCCCGCCGTTATTGTTCTGGCCGTCATAAGTAAACTCGTTCGTCAGGTTCTCCACATAGACGCCGGCTGTCCAGTTCCCACTGGATTCGTAATTAAGACGAATGGCCATTTCCACATAGGAGCCGATAATGGTTTCCGGCCAGTTACCCCAACCACCACCACGCTTCGACTCCCCGAAAGCCTCCAGGCTACCGCTGATCGCACCGTTACCCACCGGATAAGTGGCATGTAACACAGCGGCGCCGGACCAATCAGGAGCCCAGAACAATTTTCTGCCTTCACAACTGTCCGGTGTATCCCCATCACAGACCTGCTGTACACCGATCGTTTTGGTATCGAGCCAACTCAATGCCAGGTACAAACCCCAGTTGTCATTGAACTGGGTTGTGATCGACGCCTCAATGCCTTTGCCATCGACCTGGCCGACATTTTCTACCGTGTTTGCACCAAAATCGGTATCGAAGAAGCTGATCTGGAGATCCTTGTAATCATAAATGAACCCAACAAGATCAAGATTGGTTGTGCCGCCAAGAACTGTTGCCTTGTAGCCGAACTCGTAAGACTTCACCTGTTCCGGTTCAAAACTTTTTGAGCGTGCGCCCGAGGACTGAGTCACATCGGTAGTACAGCACCCGATCCGGTCGCCGTTGGCGTCAACCAGTGAAAAACTGCCGAAACCGCCGGACTTGAACCCCTCGGTATAGCTCGCATAAACCATGTGGTCATCACTGATCCAGTATCGGCCAACGGCACGAAGCTGTGTATCCGACCAACTCTTTGAGGATTTGATATCGCCATCGGTGGTAAAGCCGTAAGCAAAATACGGTGCGAGCTGGCTTTCGGGCATTGGCACATTGAGGTTGAAATCTTTCTTGTCATCCGTGTAGCGGGCGCCCAGGGAAATATCCAGTTTGTCCGTGACCTGATAGTTCAAATCGACATAGGCGGCCCAACCGCTAAATTCCCCCCTCACGCGGCCGGGCTCAGTCAGCAAACCATCGGGACTCGGTGACCAGGGCGAGCCGTAATAGGCATACAGGCTGGCACAGTCTGAAATGTCATTACCGGGGTAGTAGTAGTTACCGTAATAGTTACAAAAAACGTCTTCCAGTCCGGACGAGTTAAACACGGTATCGATATTTTCCTTGTAATAGGAAACACCTGCGTACCATGAGAACGGTCCGTCACCGTTCGACACCAGCCGCAGCTCCTGCTGGAAATAATTACCGGTCTGGTCCTGTTGATAATTGTTGATATTGAGCGGCGTGCCATCATAATCCTCGGTATAGAAGAAATCATGATCCTTGTAGCCGGTATTGGAGGTCAATGTCGCCCAATCGAGATCATAATCAATACGCATGCCCAGGGTCAGGATATCAGCGTCATCGTTATCACCCAGGGATTGATCAGAATCTGCGTCTCTGCGACCGCCGCCCAGAACGATGGCATCGCCAAAAACACCCCCCAGCGTGTCCCAGGTGTCACCTTCAGTAACCGCCCGGTAAACCGAACCGGACTGTTCGCGTGTCTCGTATTCGACCTGCGTGTAGACCGACCATTTATCGACTTCAAGGGCCGTCGACCAGCGGATGGCCTTTTTATCGTGCTCAATCAGATCCCGGCCGTCATATAAATTGGTCACAAATCCGTCTTCATTTGAAGAATAAACGGCAAAACGCATGGCAAAAATGTCGGAAACAGGTATGTTTACGGCGCCCTCAGCGACAACATGTCCCCGTTCAGCCAGATCAAGATCAAAGTAACCGGTCACCTTGTCCCCGACCTCCGCCCTGCGGGTATGAATACTGATCGCACCGCCAATGGCATTGCGCCCGAACAGAAAACCCTGGGGACCGCGCAAAACTTCCGAGCGTTGAATATCGTAAAGACTGGTAACCGCCGCGCCGTTTCGCCCTTCATACAAATCGTTCTTGAAAATTGCGGCAGAGGGATCGCCACCGACACCGAAATCCTGGGTTCGCACACCACGGACACTAACGGCGTCGATAAAGCTGTCCTGGCTGTTTCCGGTGATGCCCGGAGTAAAAGAAATCAGGTCTTTAACATCATTGAGATTTACTGATTCCGTGAAGTGACCGGACAGGGCCGTGATCGCCAAGGGCACATCCTGCACGGATTCGCTCCGTTTTGTTGCGGTAACGATAACTTCTTCGAGTTCCTGTGCAACGGCCGGCGAAGCCAGTGTAATGGACAAAATGGCTGTACTGACGGCCACGAATACCGGACGGCGTTTCAGTAAACGAAGATGCCTGCTTTGTAGTCTGTGTACCATGCTGTTTCCCCGAAAAATAAAGGTCGAATTTCTGCCGGGTGAAATCCCAGTCTATTGGTTTTTAATAAAAATATAGTGTTCAGTTAAAAATAGCGAATCTGCATCAGATCGGAAATACCCCCAAGGGGGTACAACTACCGTAGAAACATGGAAAGTGGGGTCGGAATTTTATAACTGGACCTACGCCAGGCCGTGCTGATTCAGCGTTTCAAGCATCGGTTCAAGCTGCCTTTCGTATTTTCGCCACCGGCCGACGGACCGTGTGTGCACCGGTTCTCGTACCTGGGCTGCACTGGCGGTTGAAACTGCACTGTCCTGCTCATAAAAGCGCAGACAGGCCTCTTCCCAGGGCAACTCGAGAAAACGCAACAGCTTCCGGGCGTTGACCTCCAGATCTGCAACTGTTTGTTCATAGGAAATATCATAAAAACGTCCCGGAAAGCGTTCCCGCCAAAGGTCCATTAAATCCCGGTAACGGCAATGGTGTCGCGCCATTTCCTCCAGGTCGTAGGAATGCAGGTAGGCATCGGCAAACAACTGCTTGTAGCTGGCGAAACAGGAATCCATCGGATTTCGGGTCAAATGAACAATTTTTGCGTTTGGCAGCGCCTTGAGAATCAGTGGTATGTGCAGGTAGTTTTGCGGCAATTTGTCCACGAACCTCGGAGCATCGCCTCTCATGCGGCGGGTGGATTCCAGGTACAAACCACCCATTTTCCTGCATTCGAGACCAAGCGCTGCCGCAAAATACCCGGACGAGAACCGCCGTGGGTCCTGGTGGTTGCTCAAGCGCCGGATCGCCAGGCCGAACTGCTGTAATTCGCCTGCTGATTCCACTTGTGAATGACTGCTGATAATACGCTCGACCAGCGTGGTGCCGGTTCTGGGCTGACCCAGCACAAACACCGGCGCCGATGAATCATGGCCTGTATCGCCCTCCTTGAGCCAATCCGCCGTAAAGTTCTCCTTGAGAAAGTGAAACAGATCCACTTCAGCCGCCTCATCGTATTCGACGGTTTTCCGCCGCTCAGCGGCACCTCGGCTGAATGCATCGAATGCCTCGTCCCATTGCTGCAAGTCTTCCAGTTCCTTGCCGATGCCATAGTAATAAAAGGCCCGGCTTCGCGGCTGCTGCCCCGCACTTTTCACCAACGCACGCATCTGTTCGATGTGAGCGTGATTCCGTGCCCTGCGAGTACCGGCAAGCGACCAGTGCGCCTGGGGACTATTCGGCTGAAGCACAATGATCTTGTGCAGGAGTGCCTGCGCTTTCGCCGTTTCACCGTGGTAAACGAGGTTGTTTGCCCGGTTGAGCATGAAGGGAACGTGACCGGGTCGCCCTGCGTTCGCTTTCCCAAACCAGTTCCCGGCCAGTCCGTGTTCCCCCATCATGGAATAGACGGAACCGACCAGATCCTGCACCAGGGGGTCGTCCGGATTGTTCTTGATCGCTTCGACCAGCGCTGCGTCGGCACGGTTCGCCTGACCGTCGCTCATAAACAATTTCGCCAACTGAGCCCAGGCTGCTGAATGCCCCCGGTCCAGACGGGTGACGGAGCCAAATGCCCGCAACGCGGTCTTGCGGTCCTTTGCTTCGAGCGCAACCAGACCGATCAGGAAATGTCCCTGCACCAGACCCGGCTTGATCGCCAACGCCCGCTTGCAACATTCAGCCGCTTCCCTGATGCGCCCCTGAGACAGCAATCGAAATCCCTGCTGTAATAGCGCCTGGAGCAATTCAGTCTGTTGGGTTTCTGTACTGGACACCATCTACCGAATAAACAGCCATCGAAGAATGAACATGATAGCCCCGATGGCCAAACACCGCACGGTGGTTTTTTCATAGCTACCCTTTAGGGGTACGGCAATTATGATGCCACGATGTCAATATAGATGGGGTGCCGGCACTCCCGCACCATTTAGCCGTATCGATTCGGGGTGGACCTGGATACGGATTTGTCGAACGTGATATTTTGTCACCCGAAAGGACACTGTTGGCGGAACAGGGCAGGGCGGGAAAGCCTTTGAAAAAATACAGTCGGGTCAATTCATGAACCAAACCATTGTTCGCCGTAAAACGCTGGGAAGAACGGACATGGTGCTGTTTACCGTCTCCGCCATCCTCCTGTTGGATACACTGGCTGCGGCCGCTTCCATCGGAGCGTCAAGCATATTCTGGTGGTTGTTTCTGGGGCTGATTTTCTTTGTACCCTTTGCAATGATCTGTGCCGAAATGGGCTGCACCTACCCGGAACAGGGCGGTATTTACGCCTGGGTGCGGAATGCTTTCGGCCAGCGCTGGGGCTACAGGATCAGTTGGGGTTACTGGGTCAACACAGCGGTCTGGATCCCGGCGATTTACATCATGTTTGCCGGCGTATTAAAACAACTCCTTCTGCCCGGCCTTTCGCTGAACGGGCAGATTGCCATCGGTATCACCCTGCTGTGGATAACAGTTGCGCTCAATGCAGTAACCCTGGACGTTGGCAAGTGGGTGCCGAACCTGGGCGCGGTGTTCAAAATCCTGGTTTTTATAGCCGTCATCACCGGCGCCATCCTTTACGTTCAGGATCACGGCATGGCGAATGAAATCTCGTTGGAGACGCTGGCGCCGAATTGGAATTCAAGCGCAAAATTCATTCCGGCGATCATTTATGGGATGCTTGGTTTCGAACTGATCAGCGCCAGCAGCGACGAAATGATTGACCCGGCACGGGATGTCCCGCGATCCATTTTCATTTCCGGATTCATCATTATCGTCCTGTACACGGCAGCAACGGTTGCCGTGCTCGCCGCCCTGCCAACTACCGAAATCGACCTGGTTGAAGGCCTGATCGATACGCTGGCCCTGTTTTTCGAAAACGATGGAAACGGTTGTATCTTCGTCCTGATTCTCGGCATCGCCGCACTCTATACCTTCTTCTCCAACGGTGTGACCTGGGCGCTGGGTTGCAATCGTGCTGCAGCCGAAGCGGGGCAGGAAGGCGAACTGCCCGGACTGTTCGGCCTGGAGAGCAAGCGCCTGGGAACACCCTACGGCGCCGCCATCGCGATGGGTATCTTCGGCACCATCACTCTTTTACTGTATGGCTACCTGTCGAACTCCAATGAGGACCTGTTCTGGGCTTTATTCGCCTTCAGCGCGGTAATCTTCCTGCTGCCCTACATCGGCATGCTGCTGGCCTATATCCGCTCACGTCGCCTTGACACAGATGTGCCCAGGCCATACCGGGCACCCGGTGGAAATTTTTTCGCCATCGTTATGGCCTGTGTCTGCATCGTGGTGCTCACCTTCTCCATCGTGCTGTTTCTCTATACGCCGGGGGAAGGATTGCAGTTCCCGGTCATCCTGGGCGCGCTGGTGATGATCGCCATTGGGGAAATCCTGATCCGTTATTCTGAAACCAGGAGAGCAGGCTGAAATGGACCGCATTCTGCACAAACTGAAAGTGATTGAACTTGCCTCGGTACTGGCCGGCCCCTCTGCCGGACAATTTTTTGCGGAGTTGGGTGCCGCCGTCCTCAAGGTGGAAAACCCCTCTACCGATGGGGACGTGACACGTTCGTGGAAACTTCCCGGAGAAGATCAAACATCGAATAAATCGGCGTACTTCCTGTCGGTAAACTGGGGTAAACGGCACCTCTATCTGGACATCAGGAAAGAACCGGATTACGCCCAATTGATGGAACATGTTAAACAGGCTGATGTGCTGATCACCAGCTACAAGCCAGGTGACGCAGAAAAACTCAGGGTCGACTACGCCCGGCTGAGCGCCATTAACCCGAAGCTGATTTACGGCAGCATTACCGGTTACGGCAAAGACAATGCACGTCCCGGTTACGATGCCATCATACAAGCCGAATCAGGCTTTATGTACATGAATGGTGAGCCCCAGAGCCTGCCGACCAAGATGCCCGTAGCGCTGATAGATGTGCTCACCGCACACCAGTTGAAAGAAGGCTTGCTGCTGGCGCTGCTGCGCCGGGAACAAAACGGGAAAGGCAGTCTGGTCGAGGTTTCCCTGTTTGAATCGGCGGTGGCTTCCCTGGCCAATCAGGCGCTCAACTGGCTCTATGCAGGGCATATTCCTGAACGCCTGGGTTCCGGGCATCCGAATATCTCACCTTACGGCACGGTCTTTTTCAGCAAGGATGAAAAGCCGCTGGTGCTCGCCGTGGGAACCGACCGGCAATTCTCCGCCTTGTGTGATGTGCTCGGTATGGTGGAACTGGCACAGAATGAGAAGTTTCGCCGGAACCCGCAGCGCGTGGTTAACAACCAGGAACTGACGACCATTCTGAGAAGCAAAATCAGAACCTGGAAACGGGATGAGTTCATGGCTAGACTCCATGAATGCCACGTTCCGGCAGGTGCAGTAAACGATATGAAAGACGTATTTGAAACCCGCCTGGCAAAAGGAATGGTCCTGGAAAGCGATGGTTTACCCGGCTTGAAGCAAATCGCTTTCAGCACTAATGAATCAAGCTGAACAGCACATGGAAGACCGGATACGGCTGATACGCCCGGCAGACAATCCGGCCGTGGCGCAGATCATCCGGCAGGTCATGACCGAATTTGGCGCGGTCGGATGCGGATTTTCCATTGAGGACAGCGAAGTCGACTCAATGTACGAAGCCTATTCAACTTCGGGTTCCGCCTTCTACGTGATTGAACATAATAACCGTTTGCAGGGCTGTGGAGGAATTGCGCCCCTGACCGCTGGCGAGCCAGGAGTGTGTGAATTGCGCAAGATGTATTTCCTGCAGGAACTACGCGGCTCCGGCCTCGGCAGTCGCTTGCTGGCGATCCTGCTCAAGGCCGCCCGGGATGCCGGATACACAAACTGCTATCTTGAGACCATGGATAATATGTCCCGGGCCAGACAACTTTACCTCAAGCATGGATTTCAGCCCATCGAAAAGCCGCTGGGCAATACCGGGCACGGCAGTTGCAATTGCTTCATGGCAATGGATCTTTAACTGTTTCGATGGCCCCTTACTACTCCGGCTTGTAAAATACCGCTGCCGGCTGAGTCCGCATCATCCGCGCCCGAACCAGGGGAATCGGCGGCCCGCCGAAGGACAGGAAAGTATCGTGGAATTCTCGCCAGGCCGCACGCCCACCACGCCCGGCTGTCCAGTCATCACGCAGTTGCCGGATCATCAGTTTACCGAGGGTGTAGTTGAGGTAGGCAGGATCATAAGTACCCCGTGCCGCCTGCTGCTGCGCGGTTCCCTGATCCTGGTAGGCCTCTTCCATGAAGAACTTTTCTGCTTCTTCAACCGTCATGCCCCTGGCGTGCAGCCCGATGGCTGAAAGGAAACGGGCATTGCGCAGCAGTGCATTGGATAGTTGCCCGATACGGGTTTCCGGTGAAGCTCCACGCAAACCAGCCTCCAGCATCATTTCTTCGCTGTAGTGCGCCCAGCCTTCACCGAAAGCGTAGGTCACGAATACGCGCCCAAAATCCCAGTCCGCGCGGTTGGCGTGGGTGAAATTGAGGAAATGCCCCGGCCAGACTTCATGCACCGAGGTAAACAGCAGATCGGATTCCCCGGCGATATAAGCCTGTTGAACTTCTTCCGGCCAGGCGGGATTTGGCGGTGAAATGTAATAGGTCGAGGGCTGGTTTTTCTCGAATGCGCCGGGAATATTGATATAGGCAAAATTGGAGCGGGCATAGGGTGGCGCCTCAGCGACCAGGACTTCTTCATTACCGGGAATCGTTACCAGCTTATTTTCAAGTACAAAAGCTTTGAGCTCATTAAGCTGCCGCCGGGCCGTTTCCACCGCTCCCCCTGGCGGCTTGCGCCCTGCCATTCGAGAGAAGCAACTGTGAATGCTCTCACCGGGAGCAAACTCCGCACAGGCTTCGCCCAGTGCAAGCTGGTTGCGTTTCATATCTGCCTGGCCGACCGCCTCGAGTTCTTCCAGAGTGCTATCAACACGTTCCGTGTCATAAATCATTCGGCTGAACAGTTCCGGCCCCAGTGCAAAGTCTTCGGTCGCCGTAGCTAGATTGGATTTCAACCAGTCGGTCAGTTCTGTCATTGCCGTTGCAGCCGCCGTGTTTGCCCCGGCAAATTCTGCCTGCAGTTCTGCATCCTCTACAGCGGCGAAAACAAGCGGCACATCTTTGCTGAAATAATCCGCAAAACCACCGAAGGAATCGATACCGTACGCCAGGCGGGTTCGCGCCATAGGCATGCGCAGGTTGGCCCGGATCTGTTGCGCAGCCCGGGGGACATTCCGGGCATACCGAGTGTATGATTTGATGCGCTCTTCCAACGGTGCGTAGTCCAGCGTGATATACGGGCTGGGATCCAGCGAATCCGACATCCAGTCGAAATAATACGCCGGGTTTACAAACGGCCACTCGGACTTTTCGAGCCAGAACAGAGCCCGGTCGACTGCCGCCAACAGGTATTCCCGCTGATACCGACCCTCATCGCCGAGGTCTTCATCACTGAAACTCAGGGCATTCTCACGGGCCTCGTGCAGGCGGGCAATTTCGCCTGCGAGGCCTTCAGCACTCCAGTCCGGTAACTGACCGTCATACTCATGCCGCCCCTGGACCACAGCAAACGCCGGATGGGCGGCAAAATAATCTTCGATGTAGCGGTCGACAAAGCGGGTCCATTCATTGGCAGGCTTTTCCTGGTCCGTATGCGCAAGCTCACTGGAAGGAAAAACCGCCGGCGCCGCAGACTCCGGGGCTTCGGATGGACTGCAGCCAGCCAGCAGCAACAGGAATACAGCAAACAGTACGGGCGGAACGCCCCAACCGGATAATTTCATCAAAAACCTCCGAAGAAAACCAAGGTTTTGTAAGAGCCCGCTTGGGGGCGAAAATTTCCGCCCTCAGGACGCGATGCACATTCGCCCGCAAGCGGGCTCTTACACGTCTATTTCACGCCATGCATCAACTTATTGATCAGCGGTGCAACCACCAGATAGGCAACACCGAAGCCGAGGCCAATCCAGAACAGCATCATGTAGGTATCGGCGTACTGGCCGATGGGGGCGGCAGTCGCAGGAATTGCTCCATGCCCACCTGTACCACCGGATGCAACTGCGGCAATCAGACCTGCCACATACTGCGCCATTGCAATGGAGAGGAACCAGCCACCCATGGCCATGCCAGTCTCTTTCTCAGCGGCCAGTTTCGTAACCATGGACAAACCGATCGGGGACAGGCATAACTCACCGCTGGTATGCAACAGGTAAACCAGGGCCAGGAGAATCCAGGGCACCAGTCCGGCAGCGTTCTGGAAGTTATTGATTGCGAACACCAGCACATAGAAACCCAGTGCAACCTGAATCAGTCCCAGTGCAAATTTTCTCGGTATGGAAGGATTGAGACCGCGCTTTTCAAGCCATGGCCACAGTGCCGCGAACAAGGGGGCAAACAACAGGATGTACAGCGGATTGAGTGACTGGAAAATACCGAAACCACCCGACTGCCAGGTTTCCATGCTACCGAACATCGGCGTGACGAATTCACGCGCAAAGAAATTCATCGAGCTGCCGGCCTGCTCAAACAGAGCCCAGAAACAGGCGTTGGCCACGAACAGAATCAGCATCGCAATATAGCGTTGCAACTGCACTTTATCACCGGAACGAATTCCGGCAATGATGAAATAGGCCATCAACGCCAGCATGATGCCGATCAGCAGGTAGCCCAGAATCGTACTTTCCGACAGCAGGAAAAAGACCACTCCAGCCATCGCAATGGCCCCGGCGCCAACGGCGAAAAACCGGCCCCAGCCATCCTTGTCTTCCTGTGGAAGGCCGATGTGGCCCAGGGACTTCTTGGCTACTTCCAGGAACAGCGTGGACAGGATCATGCCGATACCGGCCGCCAGAAATCCATACTTGAGACCCCAGGTCGCGCCGATCCAGGCAGAAGTAATCAGTGGAGCAATCAGGGCGCCCAGATTGATACCCATGTAGAAAATCGTAAAACCCGAGTCCCGCCGTATATCACCGGGGGTGTACAACTTGCCGATCATGGTTGAGATGTTGGGCTTGAACAGGCCGTTGCCCGCTACAATCAGCGCCAGACCCACCAGGAACCAGTTCAGATCCTCAATCAGTAATACGAACAAGCCTGCGGCCATAATAATGGCGCCCAGTAAAATGGATCGCTGATAGCCCAGCACATGATCCGCGATATAGCCGCCAATGATGCCCGTTGCATATACCAGCGCCGTGTAGCCGCCATAGACCAGACTCGCTTCTGAGTTGGCATTGGTACCCATGTGACTGAAAAAAGTCGTTGCGACATAAACCGCCAGCACGGCACGCATACCGTAATAGGAAAAGCGTTCCCACATCTCAATATTGGAAAGCTGCCAAAGTGCCTTGGGGTGTCCGAGAAACTCACCCGGCGGGATGCCCGGGGTATTCGCCATATCGGTTTGGGTAGTCACTGATTCCCTCCGAGGTTTATCATGGTTGATTGTTGATTTTGATCTTTCCGGTATGTACCGGAAAACGAAGTGCCGCAAGCATAACAGACACTTGGCTTGTTGGCCCGATAATCAGATTTTGCGGAGTATTTGGTCCGCCTACTGCGAAGAAACTATGTATACCCTGCTTATTACATTTTTCCTGATTTCCATTATTACGTCTTTCTTTTGTTCCCTTTGGGAAGCCGTACTGCTGAGCATCACGCCCAGCTATGCCCAGGTAAAGCTCAAGGAAGGCGGTCGTATCGGTCTGCGACTCCAGTCCTTCAAGGAAAACATTGACCGACCGCTGGCAGCCATTCTGACGCTGAACACAATCGCCCACACGGTCGGCGCTATCGGTGTAGGCGCACAGGGCGCACACATCTGGGCTGAAGCCAACCCGTTGGTCACTTCCGTCGCAGTGCCTGCGACCATGACCCTGGGCATACTGATCCTGTCGGAAATCATTCCCAAAACCATCGGCGCCAACCAGTGGCAAAAGCTTGTTCCGTTCACGGTCAGATCGCTGCAGCTTATGATTTTCCTGCTGTACCCCCTGGTCTGGCTGGGTCAGTTCATCACCCGTGCCCTGAAAAAGGACAAATCACAAAGCGTGTTCTCCCGTTCCGAGTTTCTTGCCATGGCTGAAATTGGTGTGGAGGAAGGGCACGTAGAACAGCAGCAGTCCGATGTAATCGAAAACCTGTTGCTGCTGCATACCGTTCAGGCCAAAGACATCATGCCACCCCGACCGGTCGTTAAGCTTGCATCGGAGGAAATGACCATCCTGAACTTCTATGAAGCCAACAAGGACCTGCCCTTTTCCCGCATTCCATTGTACGAAGGGGACTCCCGGGAAGACGTCTCAGGCTATTTCCTCAAAGACAAACTGCACACCAGCCTGCTGCATGACAAGGGCGATGAACCACTCAAATCCATCCGGCGTGAGATCATCATCATCCACGAATCCCTTCCGGTGCCGGACCTGTTCAAACTATTCCTTGAAAAACGGGAACACATAGCGCTGGTGGTGGATGAATTTGGAGGCATGGCCGGCATTGTAACCATGGAAGATGTGATTGAAACCCTGCTCGGCACCGAGATCATTGATGAAGCCGATCACACGGTAGACATGCAGGCACTGGCAAGGGAAAAATGGCAACAACGCGCCCGCAAGCACGGCCTTATCCAGGAACAGAGCAAAGACCCTGAATAAAATGTAAGAGCCCGCTTGCGGGCGATCCAGAGAGCATTTATTTCGCCCGCAAGCGGGCTCTTACATGCCATAATCTGAAGCAATCTTCAGGATTGCTACTCAAGGCAGGCTCATGAACCACCCATCAGTGCAAAAATTTGTTGATGAAGTCTGGATGGACTCCATCGTTCCGGAACTCATTGAGTACATCAAAATTCCGGCCAAATCCCCACATTTTGACCCGGACTGGGAAAAAAATGGCTATCTGGAAGATGCTGTCCAACAGATTTTTGCCTGGTGCAAAGCCCAGGACATCGCCGGGATGGAATATGAAATTGTGCGCCTTCCGGGGCGGACACCGCTGATCTTTATGGATATCCCCGGTGACAATGACGACACCATTCTGCTTTACGGTCACCTCGACAAGCAGCCTGAAATGAATGGCTGGGCGGATGACCTGGGGCCCTGGACACCAGTGATCAAGGACAGCAAATTGTATGGCCGTGGCGGCGCTGATGACGGCTACGCCGCCTATGGATCACTCACCGCAATCATGGCGCTGCAGCGTGAGAAAATGCCACATGCGCGCTGCGTGGTCATCATCGAGGCCTGTGAGGAGTCCGGCAGCTATGACCTGCCCTATTACATCGATCACCTCAGGGACCGAATCGGTACTCCTTCGCTGGTGGTGTGCCTGGATTCGGGAGCAGGCAATTATGATCAGCTCTGGCTGACCGTCTCCCTGCGTGGCCTAGTCGCCGGCACCCTGCGCGCCGATATTCTCGAAGAAGGCGTCCACTCCGGTTATGCGTCCGGTATCGTACCCTCCAGCTTCCGTATCCTGCGCCAGTTGATCAGCCGCCTGGAGGATGAAAATAGCGGTCGTGTCCTGCCGGACTACCTTTACGCCGATATCTCCGAACAGCGTATGGCGCAAAGTCAGCGCATGGCGGATGCTCTGGGCGATGGAGTCTTTGAGGCCTATCCGTTTTGTGCGGGCGTGGAGCCTCAGGCAGACAATAACCTGGAACGTATCCTCAACCGGACCTGGCGCCCGGCACTGTCTGTTACCGGAGCAGAAGGGATGCCGACTCTTGCCTCAGCGGGTAATGTGCTGCGCCCGTATACCGCACTGAAACTGTCGATGCGCCTGCCCCCAACCGTGGATGGAAATGAGGCCACGGTGAACATCAAACAAACCCTCGAAGCGAATCCGCCGCACAATGCCCAGGTAAGTTTCGAGGCAGATCCTGCCGCATCGGGCTGGAATGCACCGGACATCGCACCCTGGCTGGATGCCTCACTGGAAACAGCCTCACAGGCTGCCTACGGACAAAGCGTGATGTACATGGGTGAGGGCGGCACCATTCCATTCATGGCCATGCTCGGCGACTTCTTCCCCCGCGCCCAGTTCATGATCACCGGCGTGCTGGGACCCAACTCCAACGCACACGGACCGAACGAGTTCCTGCACATTCCCTTTGCGCGCAAGCTGACCGCCTGCGTGGCGCAGGTGATTGCTGATCACTATCATCGAAAAGATTAGCTTTCCGGTTCGTCATCTGCCTTGACGCCGCGCAGATATTTCCAGGCCGCCCTGATGTGTGCATCGGCTTCCTCGGTGTCGTCCTGCAGCACTTTCTCCAGGTCTTCCAGGTTCTGGCGGACCCTCAGTCCATAGGCATGTTCATCACCCCAGACGGCATATAGCTTGCGCAACCCGGCCTCATCGTGATGTTTGAAAGTGTGCATCACGCGATAGGCCTGGGCATCCTCGTAACCGAGAAGTTTTAGCGCTTCTTCGCCCATAATCAACGCGGAACCGAACGTCTCGCGAGTAATCACGTCTGCGCCTGCTTCCATCAATTCATAGGCATGAGATCGGTCATAGGCACGGGCCAGTATTCCCAGATTCGGAAAATGCTGCTGTGCCGTTTGGACCATCCGTACTGCTTTGCGCCGCTCGTCAATCGCAATGACCAGCAAACGTGCCCTGCCGGCCCCTGCTGCCTCCAGCAACTCAACCCGGCTGGCATCGCCATAAAAAACCTTGTACCCAAAACGTCCGGTCAGCTCAATCTGACCAGCATCGTGATCCAGCAAGGTGGTCTGAAAGCCTTCTGCTTTCAGCAGGCGGGATACGATCTGCCCAAAGCGGCCATAACCGGCAACCACCACGGGGTTGTCGCCTGCATCAATCTGCTCATCTTCCGGGGGGGGCACCAATTCGGTAAAACGCGGCCGGATCAGCCGTTCATAAAAAATGATCAACAGCGGCGTTATCATCATCGTGAGCACAACAACGACAAGCAGCAGATTTGCCAGGTCACTCCCGATCACGTGGTTTTGGGTGGCAAAGGCAAACAGGAGGAAGGCAAACTCACCACCCTGCGCCAGGACGAAAGAAAACATCAGGTTGTCAACCAGTTTCAGCCGGAAAACACGGCCGAGAAACAGCAATACAAGAAACTTGCTTACAATCAGCAAAAATACCAGAGAAAAAACCAGACCCGGTTCACCGCTGACAATATTGACATCAATACTTGCACCCACCGCGATAAAAAACAGCCCCAGCAACAGGCCCTTGAAGGGTTCGATATTGGACTCCAGTTCGTGGCGATACTCACTTTCTGCTAAAACCACTCCCGCAAGGAAAGTACCCAGTGCAGGTGATAAACCCACGTACTGCATCAGCAGCGTGATGCCCACAACCAGCGCAAGTGCGGTTGCAATAAATACTTCCCGGCTGCGGGTATCAGCAATCCAGCGAAATACCGGGCGGGTCAGAAAACGACCCGCCACAATAATCCCGGCAACAACCCCAAGTACCAGAAGAGCCTGCAACCAACCCGGACGCGCACCATTCACTGCCGGCACCACATCCTCCATAAGCTGCAGATCAAGATCCGGCAAGCTCAGAAAGGGCAGCAACATGAGGATTGGAATCACGGCAATGTCCTGGAACAGCAGCACAGAGAAACCACCCCGACCCGCCTCGGTGTTTATCCAGCCCCTTTCATTAAGGGTCTGCAACACCATCGCGGTAGATGACAGCGAAAGCGTCAGTCCAATCGCCACTGACGTCTGCCACTCCAGACCGGATGCAAAGGCGGCAACGCCAATCACCAGTGCAGTCAGGCCAACTTGGGAACCTCCGAGACCCAAAATGGGCACCCGCATACGCCAGAGCACTCGTGGCTCCAACTCGAGGCCAATCAGAAACAGCATCAGACCCACGCCGAATTCGGCGAAATGCATGACGTCCTGCCCTTCTTCGCCGACCAGTTCAAGTACGTGAGGCCCGATAATCAGACCGGCGAGCAAGTACCCCAGCGCGGAACCCAGGCCCAGACGCTTGGCCAGGGGCACCGCCAGAACGGCTGCAGCCAGGTAGACAAAAGCCTGTAAGAAAAATTCGTTAACCACAACCCGGGACCCTTCTCCTGAAAAAGTTTTAGATGTGCATTACTGCACACCAAACCTCAGAGTATACGGCGACGCAGGGCGTATCAAATGGCGTGGGATGCTCTTATCGTTCCCGCAAAATGGCAGACAGATGGGGGAAATGGCGACAGGGCAAATCCGGTTTGATAGTATTTAATGGACTGGCAACATCGTTTTGCCAACAAGAGTGTTATATTTTGAGCACTGGTTTTAATTTAGTTTGCCAAGGCAGGGAGAAAAATAATGGCAGGAAAATTTGAGTGTTACAGAGATAAAGCGGGTAGTTTCCGGTTTCGTCTGAAGGCTGCAAATGGCCAGGCAATTCTGTCCAGCGAAGGATACAAGGCCAAGGCAAGTTGCCTCAATGGAATAGCATCTGTACAGAAAAATTGCAGCAACCCGGACCTTTTTGTCAAAAAAGAAACGGCCAGCGGCAAGTTTCGCTTCAACCTGATGGCGACAAACGGCCAGGTAATCGGCACCAGCCAGAACTATGCATCAGAATCAGGTTGTGATAACGGCATGAAAAGTGTTGCCAAATCAGCGCCAGGTGCCGCAATTGACGACCTGACTTGACCGACCTGGGTCAGTTGATCCAGTAGTTTTTGCTCTGCATCACGCCAGCGCCACCCTGACAGGTTAGTATGGACAGGAGTGTAAGACAGGAAGTGCCATGGAAGAATATATCGGCCACTATTCTATAGTCTCGGAATTGGGACGCGGCGGCATGGGAGTCGTCTACAAAGCCCACGAAGAAAGCCTCAATCGTTTCGTTGCACTCAAGGTCCTCGGCAAGCACTTGTCGGAGGATGAGAGCTTCGTCGAACGGTTCAAACGTGAGGCACAAAGTGCCGCCGCTCTGAATCATCCCAACATCGTACAGATCTATTCTATTGACGAATTCGAGGGACAGCATTACTTCGCCATGGAGTATGTTCAGGGAATTTCCATTCAACAGATGATCAAGAGTCAGGGCCCACTGGACCCGGTGGCTTCCGGCCGGCTGATCCTGCAAGCGGCTGCAGGACTGGGTGCGGCACATGGTCACGGTATCGTTCACCGGGATATCAAACCGGCGAACCTGATGGTGGATGAACGCGGACTGGTTAAAATAACCGATTTCGGACTCGCCCTGCTGTCGGCCGGCACCACGCGTCTGACCGCCACCGGGATGTTCATGGGCACGCCGGGTTACCTTTCTCCTGAGCAGTGCCTTGACGAGGACGTCGACCAGCGAACAGATATTTACTCACTGGGTGTCACCCTGTATGAGATGCTGACCGGGGTCACGCCCCTGAATGCGGATTCACCTTTGGCCCTGCTGCGTCAGATTATCGATGTCGAGCCCAGGGACGTGGGTGAACTCCGACCCGAGGTGCCGGAAGCTCTACGGGCCATTCTGCGAAAAATGATGGCCAAGAAACCTGCGGACCGTTATGCGGATTGTTCGACTCTGGCCGTCGATCTTCAAAACTGGCTGGCAACAACAAATAACGCCAAAGCCGTCGTGAGCGCAGCCGCCGGTGCAACAGTAGTCGTGCCTTCACCCGGCATCAATACCGATGCAACAGCGCATGTGGATAGTGTTCAAATAGCGGCGAAATCAAGCACTGATACCTCACAGGGCGGCGGCGCACGGGTACCTCGCGCGGTAATAGCGACTGTCATCAGCCTGCTGCTGCTCGCAGGAGCCAGCTATGCTGCCTGGCGCTTTGGTGCAGTTGATACCGCCCGGGATTTCATTACTCCCGAAAGGGAGCGTACTGACATCACTGTTGAGGCAAACCGTGATTATCCAAGCGATGACAGCGCGAAGGAAAGTTTCAGCAACGACGCACTGATACTGCCGCCGATAGACGAACCACCGGAGCAAGAATCCTTTGCGGATGAGACTGCAGAACCTCAAGATAACTCAGCGGCAGATATTCAGACCCGTAATCCGGAAGCCGGAGCCACTGAAATGCAAGCCGACTACCCGGAGACAATAGCTGCCGATACTCGGGCCAACTACCCGGAAGATGTAACTGCCAACGTCCAGACCAACTACCCGGAAGTGATAAGTGCTCACCAGACCAATTCTCCAGAGGCGATAGCTGAAGATAAGCAAGTCCCAGGTTTTGATTCCGATACCGCAGTGGCCATAGTGACCGCCCCAGACATGAGCACTACGCAACCCGGTCAGGCCCCATATGGAGAACAGCAGATAAATGCTTCTTCCCAGCTTTCTGAAGCTCATTCGGCACCTCCGCTTCCTCCACCCGAACCAACCATCGGTACCGGTGTTGCCCTGATCAGCGTGGGTGAAATCCTTTTAGCGGATACTGCAGCGGATTATGTGCGCCAGGCGCTCACCCGGCATGGCATCGTGGTTTTTAACGGAATGGCGATTCCAGGTGTGGCCGACGTACTTGAAAACGGCGGTGGATCCATTGAGGAGCTGCTCCGGCCTCATGCGCGTTATCTGGTCTTTATCCGTGCCGATTTCACCGGTGAACGAAATCTGTACTATATGGGCCAGTATGACAGGGAAATTCAGGCCAGGCTGAATCTCGATACACAGGATCTGCTTAACGGCAGACCGATTGGTCCCGGAGTCCATACATCTGTTGGCTACACGCAGCTAAGTGTCGAGAATAAGGTTGAAGACATTCTGAGGCCGGAATTCGGGCGCATTGCAGAAGATCTTTCGGAGTAGAAGCCTTTTTTTGTCAAGCCTGGCGTAAACAAATCCGCAGTTTTTTTATTTATCACTATCGTATTCAAACAATGGAGGATAATCATGAGGGGAATTCTGAGAATATTTGTACTGCTGGTCATTGTCGGCATGGTGTCACCTGTGCAGGCGGAAGATGCTGCCGGCGGTCTTCGCTTTTCAATCACCGTGACAAAATTTGAGAATCGTGCCGGCTGGGTTGGCTCCTGGGATATTGGTGATGCCTGGGGTACGGTAATGACCGATATGCTTAATCAAACCGGCAAATTTATTGTATTGGGTGAAACTGATATGCGTGCCGCAGCGATGGGTGAGCAGGATTTCGCCGCGTCCGGGCGCACTGCCGGGGGAAAAAAGGCCCCCGTAACCGGACAAATGACACCGGCCCAATTACTTGTCAAAGGAGCCATCACCCACGTTCAGGGTGATACGGGAAGTAAGGGCGGCGGGATCCGCTTCAAGGGTTTCAGAATTGGTGGTGGTGGCGGCACAGGTGAAGTAAACGCTACGATTTATGTCGTTGATTCCACAACCGGTCAGGTACTGGCCTCCAAGAGCGTTGTGGGCACCCACAAGCGTTCATCGATGGATGTCGGATTTGCAACAGGGGACTGGGGCACTTCATTCGGTGGTAACAAGAAGGATAACGTCGGGCTCGCTGTACAGGATGCCGTGGCGGAAGCGGTCTCTTTTCTGATTGAACAGTTACCGAATATCCCCTGGACGGGCTCCGTTGTTCTGGTAAAAGGAGACAAAATATATATCAATCGTGGTGCCCGCGAAGGCGTAACCGTTGGCCAGACGTTCATGGTCGGTGAAGTTGAGGTCTTACGCGATCCGGACACGGGAGAGGTCCTTGACGAGAGCATGACGGAAGTCGCTCGCCTGACGGTTGACCAGGTCAAGGAGAAACTGTCTATTGCCAGGGTTACTACAGGCCGAGCGGCCAACGTTAGCAAAGGCATGACGATTCATCGTCTCTGAAACACAGAATACTCACCGCAGATCTGCAGGCCTGACCGTTGCCGATAATAATTTTGTTTGCGACAATTTTATGATACGGTCTGCGGCCCTTGACTCAATACACAGGTAACACGCACTCATGGCTAAACAACCCTTCGCATCCTCTGCCGACCTCGGTGAGAAAGTTGAATCCCTGGAAATTCTGGCGGACGGTGTCTACGCCCTGACTGCCGAAGGTGATCCCAATGTAGGCGCCATAGAAGGGGAAGATTTCCTGGTAGCTTTTGAGGCGCTGGCTACTCCCAAAGCGGGTCGGGACTGGCTGGAAAAGCTGCGTGAGTATACCGATAAACCGGTAAAATACCTAGTGCTGTCCCACTACCACGCCGTACGGGTACTGGGTGCTTCTGCTTTTAACGCCGAAAACATTATTACCAGCAGCATCACCCGCCGCCTGGTTGATGAACGGGGCGCAGCAGACTGGGCCAGCGAGTTCGGCCGCATGCCACGCCTGTTTCGCGAGCCTGATGAGATTCCCGGCCTGACCCATCCCACGATCACCTTCACTGATCAGATGGAAATCCCCCTGGGTGGGGATCGCGGTGATCTGGTGCTCAAGTATTGCGGCCGCGGCCATACGCCCGGCGATATCGTTGCCTGGCTGCCCAAACACAAAATTCTCTTTGCCGGCGATCTGGTGGAAGCGGAAGCTGCACTCTACACCGGCGATGGCTCCCACTTTGACTGGTCAACAAGCACCCTGGATAATCTCAAAGCGCTGGAAGCCGAGCAACTGGTGGGCGGACGCGGAGAAGTCGCCCGCGGCCGCGAGGCGGTAGATGCCGCCATCGAATTGACCCGTGGTTTTCTTACTGCCATGATCGAGACCGTTGGTGAGGTTCACCGCAACAAGGGCAGCCTGAAGGAAGCCTTTGAAAAGACCTACGCCCACTTGCATCCAAAGTTCGGGCAGTGGCCTATTTTTGAGCACTGCCTGCCCTTTGACGTACAGCGTCTGTGGGATGAGTTTGACGGCATTGACATGCCCCGCATCTGGACAGCAGAGCGCGACCAGGAAGTGTGGGATCAGCTACAGGACTGATTCCCCTTCTATCCTGGCAGCGCCCGGACGATCGCAATTTTTCTGTAATTTACTATTTTGGAAAGAGTAAAGTAATCAGCAAGCGCGCACCCAGTCCTTCGGGGCCGCCATTTGTACTTTCTGCCCAGTAACGTACACCGCCGCCCACACTAACAAGCTGATTTCCTAATCTCATGACTTTAGTTGTTGTTACATTAACGGGCACAGCCCACTGTTCAGATTTCCAGTCATAGGTTGTTTCAGTATTCAGTGAAAATGTTACAGCACCTCTGGTTGTGTATGACAAGAAAGGCTGTAAAAAAGTAGAGTTGATATCCTGTCGCTTACTTTCCCCTGCCACCGACCAAATATGATTAGCTAAAGCACCGTACGTCCAGGGGCCATTTTGCTTAAGTACAACTGCCGTGGGTCCGAGTCCCCATTTTTTCGCTCCAAGTAAACTATCGCTTGCCGTGGGCACTAAAAACACTGGCCCAGCACCCCATATCCAACCGCTCTTTGTCGGTCGCTTGGGCGAAAAGAATACGCTCTGCACCACATCACCCAGTCCCGATTGGCTACCCTCGCCCGGAAAAACATCGTCCTGGGAAAGGACCGGTAGAATCGTTCTGGAAATAACATTCCAGTCATCATTCAAGGATAAAGGGATTACCGGCTGGATATTCAGCAGGTAGCGATCACCCTCATCATTTGCTCCAATATCTGTATCGTAGTTGAGTTGGAATGGAACACTGATCAACGATGCAATGGGGTTGGCTAATTTTTTAGCCAGTTCTTCACTGCTTTGTGCGAATACAGCAGGCACCATAAATACTGATGAAATAACAACTATTCCAACAATATTTCTAAAATTTGTATAGATTATTTTGCGATTCAATTATTTCTCCAAGTTTTGTAATGGGTACGCCTAACGCCCTTGCTGACCTGGCGCTATATCCATAAGCCGGAACGCTCTCGAACGAATTGTATGGTTCATTTCAGCTCATGGCAGTTCAAGTATTCTTTAACTGTGCCACATTCAAATAATAATTGATGATGATTCTCTAAGATAAACCGCCCGATACGGCTTATGGAGATTTCAGTCATAAGACCTGCTAACAGCAACTGTTAGCAGCCGCCGCACATGAAATATAAAGCTGAATTAACCCGCATGAGACTTCTTTACAAAAAGCCATTGGCGCCGCCGCCCGATGGTTTATTCTTCGGCGATCATGCCTGTGTACAAGCCATCCAGCAAGTCATTCATCCCCAGCCTGGCTTCACGCCCGCCCTGCTGGTCCATGATTTCGATGGTCAACTGACCCTCGCCGTCATCGGCGACGACCTTGAAGCGGGATTTGTTGTTGAGAATAAAGGTCTTGCCCAGTGGCTGAGTGCCCAGGATGGACTGTTCCTTGTGGATTTTTTCTACCCGCTCCCGGATAGCGGCAATGAAATTTCGCACTTTGCGCGCCAGCGCATCACTGCCCAGGCCCTGACCGGCTTCTGCTGCCTGTACCTGGAAATTCGTGTTCTGACTGCTGATACTTCGCAGGTAGCGGTAGGCATCGGACGCTCTGTCGAGCAGTTTGAAGGAAACCAGATATGCCGTAGCATCATTTCCGACTTCTCTGAAGAAATGAATATCTACCTGGCTGACCGCGTCGTTACGGATATCGCTGCCGATGCTGATCCCGATGGACTGAATCAGGTAATCATCGAAAAAACCACGCAGCAGGGCATGTGTAGCCGGATCGAACTCGGGTAAATCATTCATGGGGCGGTTCTCACAGAAAAATACCCGGCAGCATCATGCCACCTCGTCAGCCAGCACTACGCCCGGCTCGGGCGTATCTTCCAGACCCCAGCCTCCCATCAGGTAATGGTGCACAATACGAACGGCTATTAACCCAATGTGTTCGTCGAAACCTTCCAGGCAGCCGAAACGCTCCTTGAGCTTGCCGCCGACATAGCCCTGCATGGCATCAAGCACCCAGATCGGCACGAACTCAGCGAAGGCCTTTTGTGATTCCTCCTGCACTGCTTCTATGAAATCACAGCCCAACTCAAAGCGGGCGCGGTCAGTGAGTTCATAGCGGCCCGGCACAAAAGTATCCCAGTCCAGATCGAGGAAACTGCGCATGAAGCGGACGAAATTCCAGATATGATAATCCGGCATCAACCCGTAACGGGCATTGGGCAGGATCGTGTCCGAGGAAAACAGCAACCTGTCTTCGGCAAACCAGGCGCTTAGATTACCGCTGCCATGGGTCGGCCCCGGATTGAGCAAAGTGAACGAGACCCCGTCAATCTCCATTTCATTATGTGCACCGGATAAACGTCGGGTCGGTTCCAACTGACCTTTGGCGCCGCGCAAACTGATGACTTTGGCGCACATTTCATCGGCGATGATCTCAGCATCCGGTGCCAGGTCATCGGAAAAACCGGCATGGTCCAGGTGATCATGGCTGTAGATAATGGTGTGGATGGGTTTTTCAGGCAGGGTTTGCGCGATCGCCTTGCCGTAGGCGCGGGCGGCGCCCGGCGTACCGAAGGTGTCAAATGCAATGACGCCGGTATCGCCCTCCAGAAAAATGCTGCGCCGCAACCCATCGCTAGCGGTCCAAAGTCGCCCCGCAAGTTGTTGCACCTGCATGTCGGGTTCGCGTTCCAGGTATTCCCCGGCGTTCGGGGCAGTGAAGATTCCGGTATTTATCGTGCTCACGATTGTCCTCCCCTCAAAGCGGTGTGGTATCCGGCTGCCAGTTGCCCTCAATGCCCCAACCGCCCGTGAGATAATGCTGCATGTAGCGGGACAGGTTCATGGCGCAATATTCACCGTAGCGGAACAGATCACCAAACTCCTGTTTCAGATTGGCATCGGTATATGTCACCACCTCTGCAAAGTCATGCGGGTCCAGACCGGAGATCACCGCCTGCTGGGCGATGTCCGACATGCGATCGAAGTAATCCAGGCTCTTGATGAAACCTTTCCGGTCGGTAATCCAAAAGTGGCCGGGAACAAACACATCCCAGTCCAGGCTGAGCAGGCGCTTCATCACCGGCACATACGGAACCAGGTGCCAGTCGGGGAAAAAGGTGTAGCCGACACCGGGAATGACCGTATCGACCATGAAAAGCACCTTGCTTTGCGGCAGATAGACTGCAAGGTTGCCATCGCCATGGGTTGGCCCCGGATAGATCAGCTCGAAACAGGTGCCATCAATTTCGAAAGACTTGCGCTCATCGCTGAAGACTTCGGTGGCCGGCAACTGACCATCGGAACCACGCGCCCGTATCACCCGGTCGCACAAATCATGGGCAATGATGTGGGCATCAGGCGCCATGTCCGCCGCGTAACCGGTGTGATCCAGATGATCGTGGGAATAAACGAGGGTATGGATTGGATTGTCCGGATACACCCGGCCTACTGCTCCAGCGTAAGCGCGGGCGGTACCGGGGGTGGTCAGGGTGTCAAAAGCCACCACACCCTGTTGGCCGCGGAGAAAGATGCTGCGGTAAATACCTTCGCTTACCGACCAGATGTTGTCCCGCACCGGTGTGTAGGTGATGTCCCGCCACACGCCCTGGATGGGAATATTCCCACCCAGTGTAAAAATGCCACAATGCTCACAGGGCGGTTCCTGCACCTGCTCTGCCTCTTCGTTATTGCTCATAAGCTTCCCTTCCGCAGCTCAGAAATCCTGCATCACAGACTTCGTATCGATTGCGGGTTTGGTAATAACAGAAATTACTCCTGAAGAGAATCAAGGTCTTGCCTGTCCGAGCGGGCTGCGTTGACTGGCAGTGCCCGCAGGAGTTGCCTGTATTTGATGACCCAGGCGCGGGTCATTTTCCCGGGTAATTCGCCACCGGTTTCGCGCATCAGCAGGCAGTTCAGATCCGCTGGATGATCGATATCCATACCCAGGGCAGAATCCCGTACCACCTGCGCCGTCTTTCCCAGCAGTCGCTGAAACCGGGCCAGGCTGTCACTGCCGAACACCAGCGGAAAGGACAGAGGTAAAGACGTCAGCAACATATTGGTGCCGGTGCCGCCCTTGCACCCGGCCAGACGGGTCGTTTGGCCGAATCTGTCGGCAATGAAATCCTGCAAAGGCTCCGGTCTCAAAAACGGCAGATCTGCGTGAACGATCAGCACTTGCCCTGCAGCCTGCTCCTTTGCAAAGGCTGCGGCGCACTCCAGGTCTGAATTCAATCCACCGCCCGGAGGTACGCGAAACCACTCAACTCCCGCATCCAGGGCAAGCTGTTCCGCTTCAGGATCTTCGCTTACCAGCAGTACCCGCTCAAGTGTCTTGATCTGAACCAGGGCGGAGAGCACATCCGTCGCCATGGACACCACCAGTTCCGTTCGTGATTGATCTTCCAGAACGGGAGCAAGGCGCTGTTTGGCTTCGGCCAAATGTTTCAGGGGCACCAGAACCCAAAGCCCGTTCATGGGGTGTCTTCCAGCGATGAGATAAACTCCAGCAACTGCCTGGCCAGGGCGACCTTGTCAGGGGTATTTTTCATAATCGTGTCACAGCAATGCACGGCCAGACGTCCTTCCAGCACCTGGACTGAATCGCTGTCGCAACGGTCTACCACCAGGCCGGTCAACATCCCCGCATAGTGGTCAGCCACTGCCTCCACGGTAACCGGCAAACCCAGTTCCTGCATGATCTTGGCTGTTGGTCCCTTGACAGCCTGCCCCCCGACCACAGGAGAAACGGCAATCACCGGCACGTCCGTATCGCTCAGTGCTTCACGAATCCCGGGTAGCGAAAGAATGGGATCAACGCTCAGAAAGGGGTTCGATGGGCAGATGATCACAGCTTTCAGGGCCGGATCCTGCAAGATGCGGACAAAGCCTTCGGCCGGTTCTGCAGCCTGCGAACCGGCGAAACAGATGCTGCGAACCCGGGGTTCACAACGCTCCCGTACAAAATAGTGCTGGAACGCCAGCTTCCCCTGGTCCGTTTCCACCTCGGTACGCACGGCCTGGTCACTCATCGGCAGAATTTCCGGGGCGATGCCTAACTGGCGGCTGATGTGTGCCGTCACCGCACTGAGGGACATGCCCTGATCCAGTAAGGCCCGGCGAAGCAAATGCAGCCCAAGATCCTTGTCCCCGAGCCGAAACCAGGTTTCACCATCCAGGCGTTTGACCTCGGTCAGGGCGTTCCAGCTCTCATCGGCGCGCCCCCACCCCTGCTGCGGATCAACAAGCCCGGCCAGCGTGTAGCAAACGGTATCTATATCAGGACAAATCAGCAGCCCCAGATGTTCAAAATCATCGCCGGTATTAACCACCACGGTCAGCTGCGAAGGATCCAGGACGTGGCTGAGGCCCAGCGCAAGCTTAGCGCCGCCCACGCCGCCACAAAGCGCCAGATAGCGTTCAGGTTTCAGCTTCATCCCCTCCAGCGCTCTTTCGTCATTGAAATCAGTGCAACTCACAGAAACAGGTCTTTGGCCACCGGCCGCAACAGGTCGTGTGCGGTTCCCACGCCACCGCCGGCCAGCCCACGGGCCAGCACAATGGGCCTGGATTCATCCGCGCCGCCCATCAGCAGGGAAGCTGCAGCAGCCAGTTCGTCCGCCACGGCCACCTCGGTCACTTCCAGGGTTCTGCCGTACATGTCCGGATGGCCCCGCCGGTCATTGATTACCTCCACACCGGCACTGCCAATACACACACCACAGGTGCCAATTCGCCAGGGCCGTCCAAAACTGTCGATGATCATAATCCCGATGTCCGTCCCGCTAGCCCCGCCAATACTTTCGCGCAACTGCTTTGCACTGGCGTCCGGATCCTCCGGCAGCAGGAGTACCTGCTCATCGCCCGCTTCAATATTGGACCGGTCGATGCCGGCGTTGGCGTGTACAAACCCCAGGCGATGACGAACGATCAGGATACCGGGTGCACAACGCACCACCCGCTCGGATTCCCGCAGGATCAGTTCCACCAGGCGAGGATCCTTCTCGCACTGTTTGGCCACATCCCGTGCTGTTTGAGAGACAGTGACTTCCCTGAGATTTACATAGCAGCCCTCGGCCTTGGAAATGATTTTCTGGGCCAGGACCAGGATATCGCCATCACGCAAGGACAGGCTATTGTGCTCCAGCGTATCGAGAATTATTTTGTCCAGGAGATCGCCCGGGCGAATCCATGGAAACCCCGTTGGTGCAAACAATTCCAGACGGTGACTTGTCAATCCACCTGACTCCCTTCAGCGGACCGCAGGAAACCGACCATGACTGCACCCAGGCCCCCGATCAGGGATACCGCGCCGAGCATGGCTACTGTCCTTGCAAACGAACCGGTAAATAAAATCTCCAGCAGCGAGGCCAGCGGGAGGGCTACCGTACCGAAGACCAGGAGCGAGGCCAGCAAAAACCGGGTCCGTTCAGAAAAAGCCAACTGCCTGAAAAATATGCCCAGGATCAGGAGCAAGGTACTGAGCGCCACGAGGTGGCTGTGAAAATGTACCTCGCGCAGGTACTCAAAGCGGGTATCACCGTAAACTTTCAGGAATTCATCAGCCTTATCCGTTTCCCCCTTTGCAGTCTCAGCAAAGGCACTGGCCAGAGACACGCCCATGCGCTCCAGCGTAGGATGCTCGTCCGCCACCGCGTACCAGAAACCATAAGCCATGCCCACAATAGCCAGGGCAAGACCAGCGGACAACAGAATTTTTTGTGAGCCCGTCATGATTTCTCTCCTTCGTCGACATCCACTTTTCCGGTATACCGCAATACACCGATCAGCATTCCAAACAGGGACACAATCACCATCAGGCCGGCAAGATCAGCCACGGCACCGGTTAACAATCCGTACCACATCTCTGAATAAACGGCGATGGGCAACACCGTCCCACCAACCAGCATCATCCATACCAGGCGGCGGCGCCAGGCGGCACTCAGAAACACGAAAGGCTGAACAATAGCCATCATCAGGGCCAGCAAACCAAACTCGATGACGTGGGCATGAGCAGCAATCATCACACCCCGTTCGGCCTGCAAGCCACCATAAGCCATCATTCCCTGGTTCATTGCTGCCGAATCCTGCACGCCGGCCTGTTCCATGAGATCGGCCAGAATAATCAACTCACGACTCTGGTGCTCTTCCATGTGAACGCCCGCATAAAAGGCGCCGAACAGAAACCCTGCCAGCACCAGCAGGAGACCGCCGGCGAGCAGAGTGCGGCTGTTGCGTCCATCAAGCCGCAAAACGGCGCCATCACGCTCACTGGTGCCCCGCGCGTAGCGCCACATTCCGACCAACTCGACTGCCAGAACAACGATGAGTACCAGGCCGGATAGATCGGCAAATATGCTGGCCCAGCCGATGCTCTGCAAGGGGCTGAAAACCAAACCCACGTAATAAATCAGAAAAATAGGCACCGGCAGCACCACTGAAGCCCACAGAAAGGTTTTGGCCAGCAGCATTTTATGTTTCCTTCCCAACGCCACCCAGGGCTGCAGGAAGGCCAGCGCAAACGCCAAGTAGCCGGCGTGGATGATGTGCACATGGGCATCTTTTTTGGTGCCCGCGTTTTCCAGCAGGCTACCGATAACGCCAAAATGGCTAAATACGGTATCCGGATCACCGGCGGCGGCAGCGGCCACGGCAGCAGCCAATTCACCACCGATATTGGCGTTATTGGGATGCATGATGAAAACGGCGAAAAGATCACCAAAGATCATACCGGCAATCACCAGAAACATACCGCCGATGATAAACAACCTGGCTGGTCCGGCCCTGTCGAGAAGACCGGTGATCCTGGGTACAATGGCAGAAGGTGTCATGGAATTGCTCCTCTATTTATCCTGTCCGGCATATTGTCCAGAGCATAACGTAAGCAGGCGGGGTCTGTCAGTGTTCTTGCCTGCCTGGCGTCGTTTTCACCGCCAGGCGAATGCCCACGACAATGCACGCGGCACCGACAAGGTGGTACACATGGATGGTTTCCCCCCAGAAAAATGGTAGCCAGAATCACGCCGAATACCGGTATCAGGTTGATAAAAACTCCGGCCCGGCCTGGCCCGATGCGACGGTTGCCGAAGTTCCACATCAACATGCCCAGCACGGAAACCAGCATCGCCAGGGTGAACACGACGCCGAGCGTTTTCATGTTCAGCGGCATCGCCTCGACAAAAAATGATTCGATCAGATAAAAAGGCAGCAGAGCGAGGCTGCCCATGACGATAATTCCGAACAAAGACTCGAGGAAACTCAACTCATGTGGAAGCCGGAACAGATTGACGGCATAGCCCGCAAAACCACACATGGCCAGCAGCGCAATCAGGACACCGCTGTTTAACTCAAATCCGACCAGGGTCTGCCAACGCCCTTCAGACAACATGACCAGCACACCCGCGAAGGCCGCAGCAACGCCCAGTAACTGCCTGCCGCTCATCGGTTCCTTCAATATGATCCAGGCCAGCAGAACAGTCCAGGCAGGCTGAATCGCATTGATAACCTAAATATTGATGGCCGTGGTGGAATTGAGCGCCACCAGGATCAATGTCGTGCTTCCAACGAGCATAGAACCCAGCAACAACAGGACTCCGGCATGGTCCCCGAAAACCCGGGACAAAACACCTGGCTTACGTAAGACGAAGGGCGCCAATACAAGGGCGCCAACGAACCAGCGCCAGAAAGAGAGCCCTATCGGCGGAATCTCCTGGTGAATGCCCCGACCGATCACGTGATTGGTGGCGAGAAACAACATGGTAAGGCTCAGCAGCAGGTAGGCCACGATCGGGGAACGTTCTACCCCGGCATCGGGGCGGGCGGTGACATGTGTATTCACTGCAACAGAACCCCGGGATATTTTCAGCTGCCTCCGGCAGAGCCGGGAACACCGGTGATACGAATACCTGCGCCATCGATTTTGTAGCGCTTGTTGAGGAAGATCAACACCGAGGTCAACGCTTCAGCCACAGCCGAGTTATCGATAGCCCCGGCGTGCCAGGCATTCATACCCATGGCGGCGGCCAACTGCACCACGACTTCACGCGCCTTGGGGTCGTTGCCGCAAACCAGCACATCGCAGTCAGCGGCATGCGACTCGTCGTCCTGCAAATGGGCGGCGGCGATGTTCTGGAAGGCCGAGACCACCCGCACGCCCTCGCCAAGAAATTCCTGGGTCTGTTTGGCTGCCGGCCCATCCGCCGGCAACTGCACTCGCGCGACACGAGGTGGCACCAGGGGCACGGTGGCATCAACGAATATTTTTCCCTGCGCCCCCTCCCGGACTGCTTCCAGCATGGCCCGATGACTGGACCAGGGCACTGTCAGAATGACGACGTCACAGGCTGCTGCGGCCGCTCCGTTTTCCATCCCGGCGATGGGACAGCCCGTGCGTTCCGTCATCGCGGCGGCCGCTTTCTGCGCTTTTTCCGCGGAACGTGAACCGATGGTCACGCTATAGCCGGCCCGGGCCAGTTTATAAGCGATGCCGGAACCGAGGTCTCCGGTGGCTCCGATGATGCTGATCCTGGGAAGTGCTTCTTGCATGTCGCTCTCCGAAATCTGGTTTTATGTACGCCTGATGGCGTGGTGCTACGGTTCAAGCATAGTCAGCGGCCTGGAAGGCGTCTTGCCCGGGAGGGTGGAGCGGTTGACTGCCAGCGAAGCAGCAGGAACTGGTCATGACAACATTGCGGCGGCGGGTCTTGACAGACTCAGGAGATTTCAACTGTATGCGCATCACTCCCGGAGTCTCTTCACAGGACGCCATGGTCCGGATGTCTTCCATCCCCTGGATAATACCCTCGGTAAACAGGAAGCCGGCAGCTTAACTCTTCCACCGCTCAGGGTAGAAAGATCCGGACGCCTGAGGAGACACCAGAGCAAACACCCGCTGAGCGCCGGGTATTAATGACTTGGGCAAAGCGATTGAAGCGAGTATTCAATATCGATATTGAAACCTGCAGCGAATGCGGCGGTGCGGTAAAAATCATCGCCTGTATTGAAGACCCGCTAGTGTTTAAGAAGATACTCGATCACTTGCAAGAAAAAGCAGCCCTGGCAGGATCGGATTTGCGGCCACCATGCCGGGCCCCACCACGCCTTGTTTAAGTAAACCCACCATTCAAACGATCGGCTGCTATGACCACGGCGGCGCGGTCTCTTGCGTCTTGCAGACAAGAATTGGCTTGAAATGCATACCTTTCAGGGATGGATTCAGTCGCGGGCGGCTAATTTTAATGAGATTTCGAATAAACTGGATGAGAAACTGGAAAACAGGCCGGAAAACAGGCTACTCAAGTACTTCGGATTTCTGACAATATAGACATAATGACTTCCCGTTAACCCAGTGCCGACCTCCGTCCTACGTGGATTAGCAGTAATACTGCCAGAGCCATACCATTCAGGGTTCAACACCCACTAAATAACCGGATCGGAGGTCGGCATGACAAAATCTAACATAAGAAACCAGGTGACAAAGTCAAAACGGACAAACGCGATGCCATTCAATTGGTCCGTTTATTCCAAACCGGTGAACTCACACCGGTTTATGTGCCGGATCGGGAAGATGAGGCCATGCGGGATTTAAGCCGCGCCCGGGAAGATGCCATGATCATCCAAAAGGCCGCGCGACAGCGACTCAAGGCCTTTCTGCCGCGTCATAATATTCACTATTCAGGCTGGGCCAATTGGGGCAAAAAACACTTGCGTTGGCTGGCAGACCAAGCACGCCTGCCCAGTCTAGTACCATGTAACATTTAATATTTCGCTAACATCCAACCTTTGATATACTGATGGCAACCAAAGGAGGTTGCTATGGTAGCGAGATATCGAATTACCTTGACAGAGCAAGAGCGTAAGGATCTTACGGCGATAACACGTTGCGGGAAGACTGGCGCCAAAAAATTTATCCAT
>JAJRRA010000027.1 GCA_024279945.1 Gammaproteobacteria bacterium | reverse complement strand
TTGCCTCCAGTTCTTTTCGTTCTTCTTTTGTCAGTGTCACCTTGTAACGTGGTGCCATATCGTCGTCCTCAAATGATGGTTGAAGACGAGTATAGCAAATGTACTATTAAATGCGAACTATTAAGATGTACAGTGTACTAGCTTGTCCATGCACGCCAGAACTTGAGCTTCCCTCAAGCCATAGCAAGTCTATGGCTTTCAGTCCAGCCCGGCGTTCAGTCGCACCTGTCCTGCGCTATCGTTCAGGAGACCAGTGTGGTTTGTGGACTGGCCCACAAGTTACTAAGTCGTTGTTATCTTTCCAGCAGTTCCAGCTTGCCCTCTTTGCCGTCCCACTCGGTGGCATCGGGTGGCGGATCCTTTTGCTCCGTAATGACGGGCCATTCCAGTGATAATTCCGCGTTGAGCTTGATGAAATGTTCCTGTCCTTCCGGTAAGTCATCTTCAGGGTAGATTGCTTCGGCGGGGCACTCGGGTTCACACAGCGTGCAATCGATACATTCTTCAGGATCGATCACCAGGAAATTGGGGCCTTCGTGAAAGCAGTCCACAGGGCAGACTTCCACACAATCGGTGTATTTGCACTTGATACAGTTTTCAACAACAACAAAAGTCATTTTAATTATCCACTGGAAAATGGTTCAGGGTCCGGCCACCCAGGCCCGGATACTGGCGCTCCCTACGAGAATCGAACTCGTGTTTCCGCCTTGAGAGGGCGGCGTCCTGGACCGCTAGACGAAGGGAGCATTCACCTGATGGTAACAGATACAAACTTACTGTCTACAGGGCGCTCATGGTAAACTACTGCTCGTGTTTCATTCAAGCTTTCGCTGGGCAGTTTCTGTCCTTGATCCGGTGCAATTGAATCTGCAGCCGGCTTGTGCGGTTTGCACAGCAATTGAGTACCAGGCAGGAGCCACAAATCGATAAGTTCAAGATAATTCCGGAAACCGAACACGGCATTCATCCCAATAAATTCTGTCCCAACGCAACCGGCGTGGTCAGGGATCTCCAAAAAGCCGGATATGAAGCTTATATCGTGGGTGGCAGCGTTCGTGATTTGCTCTTGGGTAAACTGCCCAAGGATTTTGACGTTGCGACAAGCGCTACACCAGAGGAAGTCCAGGAGGTTTTTCCACGCTGTCGTTTGATCGGGCGCCGCTTCAGGCTTGCACACGTCCGCAAGGGGAGTGCGTTAATCGAAGTGGCGACATTTCGTGGCAAGGCGACTGTGGGTAATGAGCGGGAAGAACTCAACGGCAGGATACTGCGTGACAACGTATTTGGTACAGTAGAGGAAGACGCCATACGCCGTGACTTCACCATCAATGCGCTGTTCCTCGATCCGGTAAGCGGGGATATAAGAGATTACGTTGATGGTTATCAGGATCTGGCCGACAGGCGTTTGCGCCTCATCGGTGATCCGGAGACACGCTACCGTGAAGATGCTGTCCGTCTGTTAAGGGCAGCACGGTTTGTCGCCAAACTCGGGGTCGAACCGGACAAGCAAACAGCAGCTCCCACACGGAAACTTGCGATTCTGCTTAAAGATATGCCTTCAGCTCGCCTGTTTGAAGAAGTTTGTAAACTGTTTCTTACCGGTCACGGCCGACGCAGCATGGAAGCCCTGCAGCGCTTTGGCCTGAGTTCAACCCTTTTCCTGTCGCGAAAAGTGGCAATGGTCCGGGCAAGATTCACATCGGTTTACTGCTGAGCAGGGCACTGGAAAACACCGATGACCGCCTGCGGGAATCAAAACCGGTAACGCCGGCCTTTCTGTTTGCCGCATTGCTATGGCAACCGGTGCGGGATCAGGTTGAGGCTCTGATGGCAAAAGGTGAATCTGCTTATGCCGCATACATGTTGGCTGCCGAAGACGTCATTTCGACCCAGGTGAGAACGACAGCGATTCCACGGCGGTTCAGTGCAGTGACGCGCCAGATATGGACCATGCAGCCACGGTTGGCAAAAACCCAGGGCAAGCGCTGGCGGCGATTACTCGAAGAGCAAAAATTTCGGGCCGCGTACGATTTTCTGCTGTTGAGGGCAGAAGAAGATCCTTCCTTGAGCGAGTTGTGTGAATTCTGGACCAAAGCGCAAGTAGGAGTTGATTTTTCGACCAATAAACGTACGGGTAACGACAGGCCACGGCGCCGTTATCGGCGCCGGACTCCTTCAAGCGTCTGAGGGGGCACGGGGCTTTTAAGCCAATGAAAGCATGGATCGGCCTTGGAAGTAACCTGGGAGACCTCAGGGAGCAGTTGAGAGAAGCGTTGCGGTATCTGGAATATACTCCTGGTGTTGAGCTGTTGGGCGTTTCAGGTTTCTACCGCAGTGCACCGTGGGGTCGAGCAGACCAGGATGATTTTCTGAATGCTGTCGCACAGCTTGCGACCGAACTTCAAGCGGATGAGCTACTTGATGTTTTATTGCAGATCGAGCAGCAAATGGGACGCGACAGGTCAGTTGGCCGCTGGGGGCCACGATGTATTGACCTGGATCTGCTTACCTACGATGATCTTGTGATGAAATCACCCCGTCTGGAATTGCCCCATCCCAGGATGCACCTGCGGGCTTTTGTGCTGCGGCCGGTGCTTGAGCTTGATCCCGATTTTGTCATCGCTGGAAAGCGATCAGCTAAAGAGTACTTGTCCCGTCTGGATGATCAGGATGCAGAATACACCGGAGCCTTTAATGAACAGTAATGCCCCACTAACCATCAAGCACATTCAACAAATGAAACAGCAGGGTGAAAAAATCGCCATGTTGACCTGCTACGATGCTGCATTCGCCCGCACTATGGACGAAGCTGGGGTCGATGTCATCCTGGTCGGCGATTCCATGGGCATGGTCGTGCAGGGCATGAATTCCACAACAGCAGTCCGTGTTGATGATATTGCCTATCACACGCGTTGTGTCGCCCGGGGGTTGGAAAGGGCTCTGCTCCTGGCCGACATGCCATTTGGTAGTTACCACGATGAAGCAACGGCCATGACTAACGCAGTGCAGCTTCTCGCTGCAGGCGGTGCCATGGTCAAGCTGGAGGGCGCCGGACCCATGATTGCCATCGTCAAATACCTGGTCAGCCGTGGTGTTCCCGTGTGCGGGCACCTTGGGTTAACACCGCAAAGTGTGCACCAACTGGGTGGTTTCAAAGTTCAGGCCAGGGAAACTGAGGCCGCCAGACGGTTGATAGACGATGCCCTGGCTCTGCAAGCAGTTGGCGCCCAGATGCTGGTACTGGAATGTGTGCCTGCGCCGCTTGGCCATGAAGTTTCTGCAACTTTGGATATTCCCCTGATCGGAATAGGGGCCGGGGCCGATTGTGATGGCCAGGTGCTGGTGATGCACGACATGCTGGGCCTGGGTAGCCGGGTGCCCCGGTTCGTCGCAAACTTCATGCAGGGCAGGGAAAGCATCGGAGCCGCTTTTGAAAGCTATGTGTCTGATGTCAGATCAGGCCGTTTTCCGGCGAAAGAGCATGAGTATGCTTGAAGCCGAAACGCGGCAGGAGCTACATAAATATTGCCGCAGTTGGCGGCGGAATGGCCAGCGGATCGCGCTGGTTCCCACCATGGGAAACCTGCACGCAGGTCACCTTGCCCTGGTCAAGGCGGCGCGGGGTCTGGCGGACCGGGTGATCAGCAGCATTTATGTAAATCCGACCCAGTTTGGTAAAGGTGAGGACATCGAACGCTATCCCAGGACGCTTGAAGCAGACCGGCTTGCGCTGGCTCAGGCGGGGTGTGACCTGCTTTTTGTTCCGGATATCGAGACCATTTATCCGTTTGGCCTTGAAAACGCAGTTATGATTGGTGCAGCACCGGATCTCTCCTCAACCCTGGAAGGCCAGTTCCGTCCGGGCCATTTTGATGGCGTGGTTACGGTGGTAGCGCGTCTGTTCAACCTGGTCAGCCCGGATGTCGCGGTATTTGGTGAAAAAGACTACCAGCAGTTGTTGATTATTCAACGCATGGTGGATGATTTGGCTTACCGCATCCGGATCCACGCCGTGCCAACGGTCAGGGAACACAGTGGGCTTGCCCTGAGTTCCCGCAACAGCTATCTGGACAAGTCTCAACTGGAGACAGCTCAATACCTGCAGGCTGTATTGAGAGATACGGCAACACGTGCCGGTGAAGCAGGTGTGGAATTATCAGTGTTGGAAGCTCAGGCGGCCATTCAATTACGAGAACATCAACTCGCTGTGGAGTATGTATCCATCAGGCGGGCTCAGGATTTGGCCACACCAAATGACAACGATCAGGACCTGCGTATTTTGGCGGCGGTGCGGTGTGGAAAGACTCGTTTGATTGATAACCTGAAGATAAACAGAGCTTGCAATAGTGGTGGTTAGTGGTATTATTACAACCAACCTTGGTGAAACTGCAACATTTACTGAGGTCGCAGGGCGCGAAAGACGGGTACATCACTCCAAAAGTCTGCCTCTCCTCCTAACGGGGGAGGGGTTTTTTTTCGCCTGTTTCTGCTGACTCCACTCGTTGCATTTCGCTTACTCTATACGAGATAATGGCTTTGTTATGCGATTTTTCCCACTCAGGCTATGTTGTCTCCCCGGCGGGAATGCAATGGTTCTGGTTTATTTTTCAATTTGAATATCCTGGAGGTCCGAGACCATCCAAAAGTCCAAAATGATGACTAAAAATTCTGAAAAAATCGCCATATCCATGGAAATGTTGCACAAAAGCAACAATCGTGGTGTGACCATAAAACAACATTTATCGACGGACAAAGACCGTTTCAGCCTATTTTCAAGGTCTTTTGATGGAATATTGCTTGATTTTTCACGCACCGCACTGGATTCGGATGATTTCAGGAATTTGATGGAATTGGCGGGCGCCAGTGGAGTTCAGGCGCTGCGTGAGCGCATGTTTGCCGGGGCACGCATTAATTCCAGTGAGCATCGGGCCGTTCTGCACCCCTTGTGGCGTGGACAGAATTTTTCTGATCTGCTTTCCATAGATGAAGCAGAATTATTGCTCGCTGCTACCGATCGCCTCAGGGAAATCGCCCAGGCTTTGCACCGGGGACAGCTTCCAGGTGGTGCAGAGCCGGGTCACATCAGGCATCTGATTCATGTTGGGATTGGTGGATCCTTGCTGGGACCTCGATTACTTTGTGAGGCATTTCCACCAAGCGGTGATTGTCCGCAGATACATTTCATCAGTTCGGTTGATGCCCTTGAGCGCGAACGCCTCCTTGAGCGGATCGATGCACGCGAAACGGTCGTCATGCTGGTGTCAAAAAGTTTCACCACCAGCGAAGTGTTGCTGCATGCCAGGCGTATTCGCCAATGGCAGTCAGAATCACTCAGCCCTGAAGAATCTGAAGACAGGTTATTCGCAGTGACTGCTGTCGTCGACAGAGCCACGGAATTTGGTGTTCCTGCTGATCATATTTTGCGAATGGGCAACTGGACAGGCGGCCGGTTTTCCATTTGGTCGCCGGTTGGGGTGACTGCAGCGGTCAGCATGGGGACAGATTCCTTTGAGCAATTCCTGCAGGGCGGAGCCTCAATGGATCGCCATTTTCGCGAAGCGCCTTTGCAAGACAATCTACCGCTGATTCTGGCCATGTTATCCGTTTGGCACCGCAACGTATGTGCTTACGACGTCCATGGTCTGATTCCTTATGACAGCCGATTGAAGGGCCTGCCAGGCTGGTTGCAACAGGTGGAAATGGAGTCGAATGGAAAGTCGGTTAATACATCCGGCCAGCCGGTTGCCATGGGTACGGCACCCGTGGTGGTCGGAGATTGCGGTACAGACGCGCAGCACGCCCTGTTCCAGGCTTTTCACCAGGGTACAACCATCGTCCCACTAGACTTTATTGGCGTAGTGAATCCGGATCATGAGGATTTGGAGGCGCAACGGCAATTATTGTCCCATATGCTCGCACAGGCGACCGCTCTGGCTGTGGGCAGTGACCGGAATCAAACCCTCCACACGATGGCCGGGCAGGGCGTGGCCGGCGAAGAGCTGGAGGCATTGCTGCCACACCGGATCATGCCCGGAAACCGGCCATCAAATGTCATCCTGCTTGATGAACTGAGTCCCGCTATCCTGGGCCGCCTGCTGGTGCTTTATGAACACAAAGTATTCGTTGAAAGTATCATTTGGCAAATCAACGCCTTTGATCAGTGGGGTGTGGAACTCGGCAAATCACTGGCCAACGCGATCCAGTCTGCACTGACAGATGAAGCTGGCGCAATACCTGAGGATATTCCTGGTCTCGAAGGCCTGATAAGACATATTCATAAAAAGAAAAAAGGAAAAAAAGGGGGTCAGGTTGAAGTAACCTGGCTGAAAGGCAATTCAGGCTAACAAAATGTTTTAAGGTTATTCAACCTGCCCCCCTTTTTTTCCTTTTTTTTCTTTTAGCGGCCACGTTTTACCGCACCCAAAATGCCGCGCATGATTTCGCGACCGAGCATGGAACTCATGCTGCGCAGGAAACTTTTCACCGCAGCTTCACCGGCCGACTGACGGTTGCTGCGGCGTTTGGCCGGTGCCTTCTTTTGGGTTGTCTGTGCTTTTTCGACTTCCCTGGCCAGATTTTCAGCTCGTTTCTGGAGCATTTCGGCGGCAGATTCGCGATCGAGTGACTCGTCATAGCGGTCGCCGACCGGACTGCGGGAACGTATGGCGCTACGCTCCTGTTCGCTGATGGGACCGATGCGGGATGTGGGCGGGCGGATCAGAATCCGGTCAACCATGCCGGGAACACCTTTTTTCTGCAGCGTGGAAATCAGTGCCTCGCCGACGCCCATTTGCATGAAAGCCTTTTCCGTATCCAGTTTGGGATTGCTGCGGAAAGTCTGTGCGGCAGCACGTATGGCTTTCTGTTCCCGCGGTGTATAGGCGCGCATTGCGTGTTGAATGCGGTTGCCCAACTGGCCCAGCACGGTATCGGGTACATCGAGGGGATTTTGGGTGACGAAGAATACACCGACGCCCTTGGACCGGATCAGCCGAACCACCTGTTCGACTTTCTCGAGCAAGGCCCGTGGCGCCTGGCCAAACAGCAGGTGGGCCTCATCGAAAAAAAAGACCAGTTTGGGTTTTTCCGGATCACCCACTTCAGGCAGTTCTTCAAATAATTTGGATAGCAGCCACAGCAAAAAGGTCGCATAGAGGCGGGGTTTGCGAACGAGTTTGTCAGCAGCCAGCACATTGATCACGCCGCGTCCACTCAGATCGAGGCGTTGAATATCGCCCAGTTCCAGTGCCGGTTCACCAAAGAAATGTTCGGCGCCCTGTTCATCCAGTACCAGCAGGCGACGCTGAATGGCGGCAACGGATGAAGCGCTGATGTTGCCGTATTGTTGCGAGAAAGTTTTGGTATTTTCTGCTACAAAACGGAGCAGGGATCTGAGATCTTCCAAATCCAGTAACAATAACCCCTGCTCATCCGCAATCCGGAAGGCGATATGCAGTATGCCCTCCTGCGTCTCGTTCAGTTCCATCAGGTTGGACAGCAACAAGGGACCCATTTCGGTGATTGTCGTTCGGATGGGATGTCCGCTTTTGCCAAACAGGTCCCAGAACACCACCGGCCATCCACCTGGGGTGAAATCATCGATTCCAATTTTCTCCAGGCGTTCATCGATTTTCGGGTGAGCGGAAATCGGCTGGCTCAGTCCCGCCAGATCGCCCTTCACATCGGCCAGAAATACCGGTACTCCGATGCGGGAAAACCCTTCGGCCAGTACCTGCAGGGTGACCGTCTTACCGGTACCCGTTGCGCCCGTAATCAGGCCATGCCGGTTGCTGTATGACGGCAAAAGGTACTGCAGGCTTTCACCTTTACCGATCAGGATTGGATCGATTTCACTCATGTTGCACTTGCTCCAGTGGTTGTTCTGAACGGGCGGGGCCAGGCAATCCGCTGGGAACCTGACAGAAGTATCCCGGCATCATAGCCTTTGCATGCATTTGGATCAAAATCGTGCGAATGAAGTCGCGGGTGGTTTACCCATTAACTTATCGATATGATATTCGGGTCAAATTCAACGGATTTTATCTATGACTAAATTTTGCAGATATCTCGTAAGCACTCTTGTCGTGTTGCTGTTTTCGTCCTATGCGCACGCGGCCAATCAGCCCAATATCCTGATCATCTGGGGTGACGATATCGGCCCCTTCAATATCAGCGCATATAACCGCGGAATGATGGGGTACAAGACCCCCAATATAGATCGTATTGCTGATGACGGTATTCTTTTCACCGATGCCTATGGTGATCAGAGTTGTACCGCCGGGCGGGCCGGTTTCATCACCGGTCAGCACCCCATTCGCACCGGCCTGACCAAAGTCGGCCTGCCGGGCGCCAGGGAAGGCCTGCAGAAAGAGGATGTGACTATTGCAGAACTATTAAAGCCACACGGTTACGCCACCGGTCAGTTTGGCAAGAACCACCTGGGTGATCTGGATGAAATGTTACCGACCAACCATGGTTTTGATGAGTTTTTCGGCAATCTGTATCACCTCAATGCAGAAGATGAGCCGGAACATCCCGATTATCCCAAAGACCCCGAATTCAAAAAGCGATTCGGGCCACGTGGCGTCATCCACAGCTTTGCAGACGGCAGAGTCCAGGATACCGGGCCGTTAACCAAAAAGCGTATGGAAACCATTGATGAAGAAGTAACCGCAAAAGCGATGGATTTTATCGAGCGTGCACACAAGGCGGACAAGCCATTTTTTGTCTGGTACAACACCACGCGCATGCATGTGTGGACCCGGCTGAAGAAAGAATCCCAGGGCGTTACCGGCCAGGGTCTGTATGCCGACGGTATGGCTGAGCATGACGGCATGGTAGGGCAGTGATTGGATCAACTGGAAGAACTGGGTATCGCAGACAACACCATCGTCATGTATTCCACGGACAATGGTGCTGAACTCGCGCTCTGGCCTGACGGTGGCTACACCCTGTTCAGAGGTGAGAAAAACACCAACTGGGAAGGCGGATACCGCGTACCGATGATGGTCAGATGGCCGGCGAAAATCAAAAAGGGGCAGGTTTCCAATGAAATTATCGCCATGATGGACTGGATGCCCACATTGCTGGCCGCGGCAGGTGATCCCGATGTGAAGTCAAAACTCCTGAAGGGCATGAAAGTGGGCAATCGAAACTTTAAGGTACATCTTGATGGCTATAACTTCCTGCCTTACTTTCTCGACACCAGTAAGAAAGGCCCCCGTAATGAGTTCATATACAGCTCAGATACCGGTGACATTGTAGCGATTCGGGACGGTGACTATAAAATGGTTTTCAGAGAGCAGCGGGCACACGGTCTGGATGTCTGGATAGACCCATGGGTTACCTTGAGAGCGCCGAAGATATTCAACCTGAGAATGGACCGCCTGGAGCGCATGCATGAAGAAGGCGCCGGCTATGACCAGTGGTTTGCCGAACACATGTTTCTGATGGCCCCGGCCATGTTCAAGGTCGCTCAATTCAAGGCGACATTCAAGGACTTTCCTCAACGGCAAAAACCGGGTAGTTTTGTTCCGTAGAATGAATGGGCGATAAACCAGGTTGATACCGCTTCGCGCTTCGGACTGGTGAACTGGACTGATACCGCTTCGCGCTCCGGACGGGGGTCAGGTTCGCAGAACCCGACCCCGGCTCTTACTGTCGGGAAGCCTGCATCACTTCCAGCAAGGGTTCACCCGTAGCAGCGGAGGGCGGCTTCGTCCCCAGAATAGACGCCAGCGTGGGCGCTATGTCTTTGGGTTCAACGCTGCGGTAAATGCGCTGGCCGGTCATTGTTCCGCCGGCAAAAACAAGTGGTACAAAGGTGTCGTATCGCCAGGGTCCGCCGTGACTTGCGGCCATCACTTTACCGCCCGATCCATTGACAAAATAATACGGTTTGAAAAGTATCAACAGGTCACCCGAGCGCTTTTCGTTATAGCTGTGTATGGCTGCTCGGTTTAAAAAAGTGTCCGAAAGTTTGTTCTGCCGCAGAGCGGAACTGGAAACGGCTAGAGCGACACTTTTGATATTCATCAGATCAGCGGCGACCGCGAGTTCCACTTCCGCCAGGTTGAATCTTTTTTTCTGTATCAGTTTATGGTTGAGATAGACATAGGGAGGATAAAATGACTGGATGATTTCCCGACCCACCCGAAATTTTTTCTTAACCGTGGGCAGAGAAGGTTTTTCGTTCCATTGATCAAGTGAGAAAAATCCGGAGTCGATCCCGAAACGTTTTAAAAAGCCTGGCGCTTCCGGGCTGCCGTGATCGGCAGACAGTACAATCAGGGTGTTTTCCAGACCGATGTTTTCGTCTACATAAGCAAACAAATTGGCCAGGGTACGGTCCAGGCGCAATAAATTGTCTTCCGCCTCAAGGCTAGACGGACCGAATCCGTGTCCGACATAATCGGTGGAGGAAAAACTGATTGCCAGAAAATCAGTAACTTCGTCCTGACCCAGTTCTTCCGCATCAATGATCGTTTTCGCAAAATCAAGTGTCAGTTCATCACCGGCAGGGCTGAAAGTAAGCAAGGTATTAAAGTATGCACTATCGGCTGAGCCATAGTGGTGAGGAAAAACCCGCCCAAACCCGGCAACATCCATTTCCCATTCATTGTCATCGTCGCCAGCGAAAAGATAGGTGGACTGATCAAGCAGCAAATTCCAGGATTTGCCGTCAAATGCACGCGCTGCTTTTTTTTGATTCCACGCATCGACCCAGGCAGGATATTGATCGTAGTAGTAGGAGGTCGTAATAAACTGACCGGAAGATTTGGAGAACCAGAAAGCCTTGCCTGCGTGCCCGGCTAAAGTGACTGCCCCGCGATCTTTTATGGAAACGGCAAAAATTTTCGCTTTACCGCTGGTTTGTATACTCAGTTCGTCACTGAAAGTAGAGACCATGATATTGCGTGGTGAACGGCCATCGGTGGATGCCAGCTTTTGGGTGGAATCAATTTCCCGTTTCTGATCAACGTCAGCCCCCGGTGTGAGAACGTGGTATTGAGCATCTTCAATGGCGTAGACCAGCTTGCCGCTTTCCCGGTCAAACCAGACATTGGAGATGATGCCGTGTTCAGACGGATTGGCCCCGGTAGCCAGGGTAGTATGCCCCACTGCAGTTTCGGTGGCTGCATAAGAAAAATCGGCGTTGGCATACCATATTCCTTCCTTTTTCAGGTAGCGGAACCCTCCTTCGCCCATGTTCTTCATGTATTTGTCGGGTAAGTCACCACGCAGTTGGTCAACCGTCACCTGCAGGATCAGTTTGGGTGGTGCTGCAAGCGCCGGGCTTGCGGTTCCACAGACTGCCAATACCCCTACCAGGCCAAGGGCCAGTTGTTTTATTACGATCACTGTAAATTCCTTTCAATTTTGGGTCGGCCGGAGTATGAACCAGACGAAACCTGTTGTCTTTAGTTCCTTTTCTAGTTGAACTCTAACGAATAAGGATAGATCATTTCTCATAGTGATACCGGCAGAACAATTGCATTCCGTCAATTCTCGTGGCTTTCTAGCTACCTGTATACGGACGGCACCATAATGACATGAAGCAGATAGCATCAATAATCGACCTGTTCCATGCCTAACGAATAAGGATAGATCGTGAGAGCGAAGCGAGCCACGATCTTATCCTGTAGTTGGACAAGCCCGTTCTTTATATAAGCAAATATCTTATTTGAAGCTCAGGTGGGAAGAGCCGGAGGGTTGATAAGCATGTTCCT
>JAJRRA010000026.1 GCA_024279945.1 Gammaproteobacteria bacterium | reverse complement strand
GTTTGAGCTCCGATGCCACAGACTATGACATAACGGGTGCGATGTACGTTAACGGCGATGGTAATGAGATTACTCCGTGCTATTTATTTGGCAGGGATCTGTTTTGGCTATTGACACGGGCTGGCTAATGGGTGACCCCATTCAGAACGTACAGCCGAAGTGATCTTTGAGATAGGCCTCGATCTCTTCTTCGATACGGCTTTTCAGAAAGGTCAGAAAAATTCCCAGTTCCGCCTGTACCCGAATGTCGTTTTTGCCCACGGAGATCATGCCGTGTACGCCGGGTCTTTCGAAATGAATGGCATCTTCATCCCAGCCATAATCAATGCCGAATTTCTGTGCCAGGTCAGCAGCAAGCTTGTCTGCCGCTTCCTGAGCGTGCACATGGTCCATTTCGTGGCGGGCACAAATATCAATCCGGGACATAATTTCCAGCCGAAGGGTTCCCAAAAAGGCCAGTTTAGACGGACGGGTGACGATTAACCAATCAGCAGTCTGTCGGACTTGACCGATCGTAGCGAGGGAAAGCAGATTTGAGTCAGATTTTTCGGTCTTTTGAGGCGAATAGCACCGCTATTCAACGAAAAAGAGCGAGAAATTTGGCCAAACTTGGGTTTTCCGCAGTAGATCATATTAAGTCCGACAGACTGCTAGTGCAGTGTCAAGCCTGTTATACAGGTATGCGGGATGCCCGTAAGGCTTTACAATGCATGCTTTGGTTTTTAGGCTTTGCCGCACAGTCGTGATTTTATGTACGCAGGAAAGCCCTTCATCAAGGCGGAAACAAGTGAAGAAGCCGGATAAAAACGCAACGGACCTGGGCAGGATTCGGCAGGAGATCGATCGCCTGGATGAAAATATTCAGGGTTTGATCAGCGAACGCGCCAGGCTCGCCTTTCGTGTGCGTCAGAGCAAAGGCCAGAATAAAAAGGCGGTCGACTACTACCGCCCGGAACGGGAAGCACAAGTCCTGCGCCACGTGCTGGAACGGAATGAAGGGCCATTGAGCGATGGAGAAATGGTTCGGCTGTTTCGGGAAATCATGTCAGCCTGCCTGGCGCAGCAGGAATCCCTGAAAATCGCCTACCTGGGTCCCGAGGGCACTTTTACCCAGCAAGCGGTTCACCTGCACTTCGGACATTCAGTCCACGCGCTTAGCCACCCGGGGATCGATGTCGTATTTGATCAGGTACAGGCCGGTGAAGCAGATTTTGGTGTGGTCCCGGTGGAAAATTCCACCCAGGGAATTGTCAGCCATACACTGGATATGTTCCTGCTTTCAGAGCTGAAAATATGTGGTGAAATTGAGCTCCGTATCCATCAAAACCTGCTCACCCATGCCACCAGCCTCGATCAGATAGAGCGAATTTATTCCCACGAACAGTCCCTTTTTCAATGCAAGGGATGGATTCGCGCCCACTTACCGAGCGCTGAGTTAATCGTTGTCAGCAGTAATGGTGAGGCGGCCAGGCGCGTTCGCAATGCCCCTGACGCAGCGGCTATTGCGGGTCGCTCTGCGGCTGAAGTCTATGGCTTGCCGGTGTTATTTGCAGGGATTGAAGACCGCCCGGACAATACCACGCGCTTCCTGGTGATCGGACGTCATATATTTTCACCGTCCGGACGCGACAAGACCACCTTGTTGCTTTCCGGGCATGAAGGCCCCGGTTTGCTGCACAGTCTGCTGGAGCCACTCCATACCCATGGCGTGAACATGACGCGAATTGAATCGCGTCCATCCAGCCTGGGCAAGTGGCAGTATGTATTCTTCGTAGACATCGAGGGGCATGCAGAAGATGACTCGGTTGCTGCTGCCCTCAAAGAACTGAAGCAGATCAGCAAGCTGTCCAAAGTACTGGGTTCGTATCCACGGGCCGTCATAACACCGCCATGATCCTGACCGCAGGGCCGACCGGCGCACCCCTGTCTGGCGAGCTGACGCCACCAGGGGATAAATCGATCTCTCACCGGGCAGTTATCCTGGCCAGCCTGGCTACCGGACAATCCCGCATCGAGGGGTTGCTTGACAGTGAGGATGTCAGGGCGACCGTTAATGCCTGTCGCCAGCTTGGTATGACACTTCGCGAAGACGGTGATGACCTGCTGCTCGATGGCGTTGGGGTGCACGGCCTGTCTGCGCCGCTTGCGGCGCTGGATATGGGTAATTCAGGCACCGCCATGCGCTTGCTGGCCGGTGTGCTGGCAGCCCAGCCATTTTGTTCGGAACTCATCGGTGACCGTTCGCTCAATGCGCGGCCCATGCGCAGAATTGTGCATCCGCTTGCTCTGATGGGGGCCCGTATCCAAACTGCAGAATCGGGCACGCCACCCTTGCTGATCAGCGGCAATTCGCAGTTGCAGGGCATCCACTACAAATCACCGGTCGCCAGCGCGCAGGTCAAATCCTGCCTGCTCCTGGCCGGGCTTTACGCGCAGGGGGAAACCTGGGTTTCCGAACCGCGAAAGAGCCGGGACCACACTGAAAAAATGCTTCCTTCTTTTGGTGTTCCGCTGACAGACCACGGCGCGGTGTCCGGAGGAAGTCGCTTGATCGCAACCCATGTCCGGGTTCCGGGAGACATATCTTCTGCTGCCTTTTTCATGGCTGCAGCCGTCATGCTGCCGGGTTCGTCGCTGACCCTGAACAAGGTGGGTCTGAATGAAACTCGTGATGGCATTATTCGCGTGCTGGAAGCCATGGGAGCTGACCTGCAGATTGTTAATCGCAGGATGTACGGGGAAGAAGCGGTCGGAGATATCCTGATTCGTCACAAGGGGCGGTTGCAGGGGATTGATATACCGTTGCCGTGGATTCCTTCCCTGATTGATGAACTGCCCATTATCATGGCTCTGGCAGCAGTATCCGATGGCTTGACCCGAATCCGGGGGGCAGAGGAATTACGGGTCAAGGAAAGTGACCGCATTGCTGTGATGGCACGGGGGCTGGAGTCCATGGGTGTGCGCCTGACGGAATATCCGGATGGAATGGATATCGAGGGGGGAGCTATCCGCGGCGGGCGCGTTGACGGTGCCGGGGATCATCGCTGTGCGATGAGTTTCTGTATTTTGGGCCAACTGGCGGATTCAGACCTGGAGGTCAGGGGTTGTGGGAACATTGATACATCGTATCCGGGGTTTGTCCACGATCTGAAATCAGCCGGCGGGCGAGTCGTCCGGATAAAGTCCGGATGAGCGTCCCGGTGATCACGATTGACGGTCCCGGCGGGTCAGGCAAGGGCACGATCGCGTTGCGGCTGGCGCGAAAACTGGGCTGGCACCTCCTCGACAGTGGCGCCTTGTATCGCATCGTTGCGGTGGCCGCAATGGAACGGGGCATTGATTCGAACCGGGAATAGACGCTGGCGGAGCTGGCTGCTGATCTTGATGTCAGTTTCTGTTTTAGCGGGGAGCAGGTCGAAATTCGCCTGGGCGGGCTTCGGATCACCGATAAACTGCGCTCCGAAGAAGCGGGTGTATTCGCTTCAGAAATTGCCGCACTTCCCGCAGTCCGGGCTGCCCTGGTGCAACGCCAGAGGGCGTTTCGCACGCTTCCGGGCCTGGTGGCGGACGGCCGCGACATGGGTACCGTCATTTTCCGGACGCAAAGCTGAAGATTTTTCTCACCGCAAGTGTGCAGGCAAGAGCTGACAGACGCTATAAGCAGTTGAAACAAAAAGGAGAAAGTGTTAATCTCTCGCGCCTTTTCAGGGACATTAAAAAGCGCGATAAACGGGACATGTCGAGGTCAATTTCACCTCTGGCGCCCGCGCCGGACGCAGAGCTTATAGATTCAACGGAAATGAGCATCGAGATGGTCCTGGAAAGAATTTATATGTTGCTTGAAGAAAAGAACGTATTAGACTGAATTATATTTGTTTTATGGAGCTATCAAACGGTAGTTATTGCAACGGGCGCTGTATGTGCCCCTCAACCCCGGGTGGATGGTTGCCCCTTAGTGCAATCCATCTTTGTGAGTAAATATCAACATGACTGAAAGTTTTGCAGAGTTATTCGAAGAGAGCCTGGCGGCTCATTCCCTCAAGCCAGGCACCATAGTTACCGGCACTATCATGGAAATACGCAACGACTCCGTTGTCGTCAATGCCGGACTCAAATCAGAAGGCTTCGTCCCCATCAGCCAGTTCAAAAACCTTAATGGTGAACTGGAAGTGGAAGTGGGTGACGAGGTTCAGGTTGCGCTGGATACCGTGGAAGACGGTTTCGGCGAGACCCGTCTGTCCCGTGACAAGGCCAAGCGCGCCCTGGTCTGGGACAAGCTCGAAGGCGCTTTCGAAGGCGAAGAGACCATCGAAGGAAAAATCAGCGGTAAGGTTAAAGGCGGCTTCACCGTTGACATTGAAGATATCCGGGCTTTCCTGCCCGGTTCCCTGGTCGATGTCCGTCCGGTACGCGATCCCGCTTACCTGGAAGGCAAGGACCTGGAGTTCAAGATCATCAAGCTGGACCGTAAGCGCAACAACATCGTGGTTTCACGCCGCGCAGTGGTTGAATCTGAATTCAGCGCTGAACGTGAAGCCCTGCTTGAACGCCTGGAAGAGGGTGTCATCGTCAAGGGTGTGGTCAAGAACCTCACTGATTACGGCGCCTTTATTGACCTGGGCGGTATCGACGGACTGCTGCACATTACCGATATGGCGTGGAAGCGTGTTCGCCACCCGAGTGAAGTCGTCAATGTGGCCGATGAACTTGATGTGCGCGTGCTGCGCTTTGACCGCGAAAGAAACCGCGTGTCACTCGGCCTCAAGCAGCTCGGTGATGATCCCTGGAGCGATCTGTCACGGCGTTACCCGGTTGGCACGCGCCTGTTCGGCACCGTTTCGAATATTACCGACTACGGTTGTTTTGTTGAAATCGAAGATGGCGTGGAAGGTCTGGTTCATGTTTCTGAAATGGACTGGACCAACCGCAACGTAAATCCGGCGAAAGTGGTTCACACTGGTGATGAAGTTGAAGTTCTGGTACTGGATATCGATGAGGAACGGCGGCGTATTTCTCTTGGAATGAAGCAGTGCAAGAGCAATCCATGGGAATCATTTGCCGCCACCCACAACAAGGGTGACAAGGTGACCGGTACCATTAAGTCGATTACCGATTTTGGTATCTTTATTGGTCTTGAGGGCGGTATTGATGGGCTGGTTCACCTCTCCGATATCACCTGGCAGGAAGCAGGTGAAGATGCCGTGCGTAATTTCCGCAAGGGTGAGGAAATCGAAGCTGTGGTGTTGGCTGTCGACCCGGAGCGCGAAAGAATTTCACTGGGCATCAAGCAGATGGACCAGGATCCTTTCGCCACCTTCATGGCTGAGTACCCCCGTGGTTCACTGGTCAAAGGCACGGTCAAGGAAGTTGATGCCCGCGGTGCGGTTATTGAACTGAGCGAAGGTGTGGAAGGTTACCTGCGCGCTGCCGATATCAAGGATGAGCGTGTAGAAGATGCCACCAGGGAATTGTCTGTTGGTGATAAAATCGAAGCAAAATTCGTCAGCCTGGATCGTAAGAACCGCACTTTGAGCCTGTCTGTTCGGGCCAAGGATGATGCGGAACTGGCAGAGGCGCTCAAAGAGTACAGGCAAAGCAATGCTTCAAGCGGTACAACCTCACTGGGAGATCTGCTCAAGGAGCAGTTGGACCACGAGTCTTAAGTACGATAATACCTGGCGGGGCTGAAATACAGCCCCGCTCACCTATAATTGGTACTACAATGTTCAACAGTGATATTGCGAGCTTGTTATGACTAAATCTGAATTGATCGATCGTATGGCCGAAACCCAAAGGCACCTGCACCATCTGGACGTGGAGCTGGGGGTTAAATCCATACTGGAGCAGATGAGTGCTGCCCTGGCTGATGGTGATCGCATAGAAATCAGGGGGTTTGGAAGTTTTTCCCTTCATTACAGGGCTCCCCGCATGGGAAGAAACCCGAAAACCGGTGAGGCAGTGGCATTGCCAGGTAAAAACGTACCGCACTTCAAACCCGGCAAGTCTCTCCGTGAACGGGTAGATTATTCCCGCGACTGATCCTGTTTGGTTTTAGGGGGCCGGGTCTTTTTCGACCGGGCCCGGATGGAAGACAGCCTCCCAGGCAGGAGTTCGGCTTGTATCGAATTATTTTCATCATTGTAATTACCCTGGCGGTCGCCATGGGGCTGGTGGTGGGTACGCTGAACTCAGATCCGGTCAGTGTGGATCTGTTATGGGTACAACTGGAGTGGCCGCTCGGACTGCTGGTTCTCAGCGTCTTGTCCGCAGGCCTGTTTCTGGGGCTGGGGCTGGCCTGGTTCTTAGCCATTCTGCCCTTACGAATACAGTTAAGGAAATCGCGTAATGACAACAAGTCATCCGGCGCGATGAACTAGTGCTCACAGGCCGGCATCCAGATGGCTGAATATCTGCTGTTTATTTTGTTTCCTCTGGCCATTTATTTTGGCTGGTGGCTGGCAAAGACATTTGAAATAAGATCAGTCAAAAAGCGCAGTCGCCTGTTCAGCAACCAGTATTTCCAGGGCTTGAACTACCTCCTGAACGAGCAACCGGACAAGGCCATCGAGGTATTCCTGGAGTTGGCTGAAGTCAATCAGGATACCGTTGAGACGCACATGGCGCTGGGCAGTCTGTTCCGCCAGCGTGGTGAGGTAGACCGCGCCATCCGTTTTCACCAGAACATTATTGCCAAGCCGGGGCTGGAATCCAGTCAGAGGATTCAGGCGCTGTTGGAACTGGGCGAGGACTACATGCGGGCGGGCCTGTTGGACCGTGCCGAGCGCCTGTTTTCCGAATTGATTGAAAGTGATGCGCATACGCCTTCCGCATTGCGCAGCCTGCTTGAAATCTACCAGCAGGAAAAAGACTGGGAAAAGGCTCTGGAACAAGCCCAGCGTCTGGAGCAACTCACGGGTGAATCAATGGCGGAAGTCATGGCTCAGTTCTGTTGTGAAATGGCGGAAACGGCCTTGTCGGAGGGGGACAGGGAACTGGCCCGCCGGCAGTTGCGGCAGGCCCGGCGCCATCACCCTCATTGCATCAGGGCCCGCTTTATCCTGGCCCGGATGGCCATGCAGGATGGTGATTACCAACTGGTCATGGACACTTACGAAGAAATAGTGGAACTCGATGCCGACTATATTCCGGAGTTGCTCGAACCTTACCTGAATGCAGCAGGCCGGGTAGGCCAGTCAGAGCGTGTCCGAAAAAATCTTGAGGACTGGGTGGCGGTTTATACGGGCATTTCCCTGATTCTCAAACTGACGGAATTAATTGAGAGCGAAAAGGGCGGGAATGAAGCGGGTAAATACCTGGTTGAGGCGATGACTTCGAATCCATCAGTAAGAGGCCTTGACCGCTTGATCGAGCTTAAGGCACAAGGCCATCTGGAAATGGGATCAAGCGATAATATCCTCAAGGCAGTCACAGCCCGCCTTCTGTCTCGCCAGCCGGGTTATCGCTGCAATCACTGTGGCTTCAGCGGGCAGACCCATCACTGGCAATGCCCGAGTTGCAAAAACTGGAGTACGACCAAAACCATACACGGTGTGCTCGGCGAGTAGCCTTATGAATTCAATCGTCCTGGTCACCGGAGTCACCTTCTTTTCCGGTATTCTAACCGGACTTGCCGCCTGGTATGCCCACCGTAGCGGAATGGTGGATCACCCCGGTGAGCGTCACAGTCACATGGTTGACACGCCCCGAGGCGGTGGCATCGGAATCATCCTCGCGCTGCTCATGGCCTCTCCGTTCCTGATCAGCGGTGGTGATGACTCCTGGCTTAAATGTATTCTTCCGGGCATGCTCGTGCTGGCTGTTCTGGGCTGGCGGGATGATCATGTTTCCCTGCCCGCAGGATTGCGGTTTTTCGTTCAGCTTGCAGTCAGTATTTATCTGGTAGCGTGTACCATCAACGATGGTTGGATGCAGGCTGTGGTTGGTTTTCTTCTGACGGTGCTGGCCCTGGTATGGATGACAAACTTATATAACTTCATGGATGGCTCCAACGGCATGGCGGGTCTGCAAGCTGTCTTCGGTGGTGTCGTTTTGTTCGTCCTGTTCTCTTTGGCCGGACAACATGATCTGGCGCTTGCTTCGGCCTGTATTGCTGCCGGAAGCATCGGGTTTCTCCCCTGGAATCTGGGTAAGGCCAGGGTCTTTATGGGTGATGTCGGGAGTATTACACTGGGTTTCGTGTTTGGCGCTCTGCTGGTGACAGGGGTCGCGAGCCATGCTTTTTCGCTGCCGGTTGCCCTATTAGTCATGCTGGTATTTATCATCGACAGTACGCTGACCCTGTTCAACAGGATATTGAAAAGAGAGCGGTGGTATAATGCACACAAACAACACTTGTACCAGCGGTTGATTGCTCACGGTTGGACACATGGCAGTGTCGCCCTGTTTTATCAGGCAATTAACTTGGCAGTCGTTGTGCCGGGAATTGTAGTTGCAGTCAATTACCCGGCTCTGGCCTGGCTTGTCGCCACGATCCTGATCCCGGCCTTGTCGATTGGCTGGTACCTGCTGATAAAAAGGAATGGAGTACTCGCCCAAGCGGGATAAACATATGAACCTTCTTCGCATTCTGCGTCATCCACGTGCGGCCGTTGTCGCACATGATTTTGTCATGGTCGCCATTTCATGGCTGGCTGCCGGCTGGATTATTCACCGCGGTGGGTTTACCGGCGTGGTTCAGAACTTACCCCTGTTAAGTGAATTATTGCTGGTACTGACCGTTCAGGGCGTTGTTTTATGGTTCACCGGTTTGTACAAGGGATTGTGGCGATTCGCCAGTTTCCCGGATATGTGGAATATTGCACGAGCTGCCATTTTTGGCACTGTCCTGATTCTCGCGGCGCTGATGGTCCTCTATGGTTCTGAAATTCGTCAGGTCGTGGGGGCGATCGCCATCTATCCGGGGGTCCTGTTCCTGACCCTGGGTTTACCGAGGATGTGCTATCGCTTCTGGAAAGATTCAAGGTTGTCCGCAAGTATATCGGGCGACGGGCAGCAGCGGGTGTTGGTGCTGGGTGCCGGAAGATCAGGCGCTCTGCTGGAACGCGAATTGCGCCACCGCGGCCGGTTGGATGTGGTCGGTTTCCTGGATGATGATCGCCGATTGCGGGGAGCACAGGTGCATGGCGTGCCCGTACTGGGACCCATCAATCAACTGGCCAGACTGTGCAAGGAAATGAGCGCTGATCTGGCCATCATCGCGATGCCGTCCGCCAATAATCAGCAGATGCAACAGATCGTTGAGATCTGTGAGAAAGCCGGTATCGATTTCAGGACACTCCCAACGCTGAACGAATTGGGCAACAAGGCGACGCGGATTGATGATTTCAAGCGGGTAGTGATCGATGATTTGCTGGGAAGAGAGCCGGTGTCTTTGGTGTGGAATCCGATTCGCGAGGGCTTGTCGGGCAAGCGCGTGATGATCACCGGTGGTGGTGGTTCTATTGGCTCTGAGTTATGTCGGCAGATTGCACGACTGAACCCGGTTGAGCTGATTGTGGTTGATAACGGCGAATACGCCCTTTATCGCATTGATCATGAACTGCGCAGTGAGTTTCAGGATCTGATCTTCTGCAGCGTGCTGGGTGATATCTGCGATTCTGCAACGGTGGAAAAAGTAGTTGGAGAATACAAGCCCGACATGATTTTCCATGCCGCAGCGTATAAGCATTTGCCTATTCTCCAGACCCAGTTGCGTGAAGCATTCCGCAACAACGTGCTGGGCACCATGCGGCTTGCTGAGGCGGCGGAACGCCACGGCGTTGGCACCTTTGTGTTGATTTCGACCGACAAGGCGGTTAATCCGGCCAACATCATGGGCGCCACCAAACGGGTAGCCGAAATGTACTGCCAGAATATGAACGCGCGCTCGCACACACGATACATAACGGTACGTTTCGGCAATGTGCTCAACTCCAATGGCAGTGTGGTGCCGTTGTTCAAGGAGCAGATTGCCAAAGGCGGGCCGGTCACGGTAACCCATCCGGAAATCTCCAGATACTTCATGACCATATCCGAAGCCAGCCAGCTTATTATGCAGGCGGCCGTGCTCGGGAGTGGTGGAGAGATTTACGTGCTGGATATGGGGGAGCCGGTCAAAATCACCTACCTGGCGGAGCAGTTGATCCGCCTGTCCGGCAAAGAGCCTGGGAAGGATATCCAGATTGTCTACACCGGTCTGCGGCCCGGTGAGAAACTGTTTGAACAACTTTTTCATGAACTGGAACCCTATGAACAGACCGAGCATGAAAAAATCTTTCTGGCCCATCCTCGTAAGGCCGGATGGGATGACCTGAGTCCCGAGTTACACGAAGCTGAGGCGGCAGTCAGGCGTTATGACACTAAAAAATTGCAGAAAATTCTGCTGCGACTGGTGCCGGAACTGGCCCGAACCTCTGTTGGCGCCCCGCCGGGATCACCCAAAGTCGTTCCCATACATCGTTCAAGTTAGTGTGGTGTGACTTAGGCTTAAAATGACCTATTTGATTAATCAGGCTGCCGTATCATGAGCCGGCGCCAGGCGGTCAGGAAAGCGGTGTTTCCGGTTGCGGGCCTGGGTACGCGGTTTTTACCCGCGACAAAATCCATTCCCAAAGAGATGCTTCCGATTGTCGACAAACCGTTGATCCAGTATGCGGTTGAGGAGGCCCTGGAAGCAGGCATTGATACCCTGATCTTTGTTACCAGTCGTAAAAAACATGCTATCTCTGATCATTTCGATACGGCTTTCGAGTTGGAAACCCGGCTGGCTGATGCCGGCAAATTGGAATTGCTGGCGCGGATAACAGAAATCGTTCCGGAAGGTGTCGCCCGGGTACATGTCACGCAGCCGGAAGCACTGGGCCTGGGACACGCGGTACTGTGTGCTGAGTCCGTGGTGGGTGACGAACCCTTTGCCATCGTGCTGGCGGATGACATGATCCGCAGCCAGGGCAGGGGTGCACTCGCTCAAATGGTGGATGTCCATGATCAAACCGGCTCCAGTGTGATTGGGGTGGAAGAAATCCCGCTGGAGATGACCGGAAGTTATGGCATTGTGGGCGTTAAACCGTTCGCAGAAAAACTGCAGGAAATTCACACCATCGTGGAAAAACCTGCCCCTGAAGATGCACCGTCCCGCCTTGGGGTGGTTGGACGTTATGTATTATCACCCCATGTCTTTTCCTGTTTGCGGGATGTCCAGGCTGGTGCGGGTGGTGAAATCCAGTTGACTGATGGTATTGCAGCCATGCTGAAGTCACATCAGGTTCTCGCCTGTCCTTTTTCCGGTGTGCGCTACGATTGCGGCAGCCGGTATGGGTTCATCAAGGCCACCATCGATTATGCGCTGGAACATCCCGGTTTACGCGATGACATCATCGATCACATGTTGGGTATTCTCGCGCAATACTTGCCTGAAAGAGAGCCCTGAAAGGTCAGGGTCGGAATAATGGTACGGTTCAGTGGGCAATTTGCAGGTGCGACATGCGGGTGAGAAAAAAACGGGATTACCCTGCTGGAAGCATTGCTCGTTTTGAGCATCGTTCTACCGTCCTGGCAGACAATCCCTGGGGCGATCCTGTGCTGCGCGAACTCGCCGTTTATCTTCCCCATGATTACCGGGAGTCGGGCGAACCGTTCATCGCACTGTGGGATCTTGCGGCCTTTAGCAATTCCGGCCCGGGCCACCTCAACTGGCGAAACCAGGGTGAAAGCCTGATTGAACGCCTGGATCGCCTGGTGGCTGAAGGCCGCCTCCCTTCAACCGTGGTAGTGATACCGGACTGTTATACCTCCCTGGGTGGTAATCAGTATGTCAATTCCCCTTCTGTCGGACGCTATGCAGATTACCTGGTAGAAGAACTCGTACCCTTTGTCAGCAAACACCTTAACGTGGTTGACAGTCGTGATGGGCGCGGTCTGTTTGGCAAATCTTCCGGCGGTTATGGCGCCCTTTACCACGCCATGCACTACTCTGAAACCTGGGGTGCCGCCGCCAGCCATGCAGGTGATGCAGGCTTCGATCTGGTTTACCGGCCTGAATTTCCCACCGTGTGCAGTGTGCTGAATGGTTTTGGAGGGGATATCGAGGCGTTTATCCGTTCTTTCTGGGCTAAAAACCGCCCCGTTGGCAGGGACTATTCCACCTTGATGATTGCGGCCATGGCAGCCAGTTACGATCCCGACCTGGAAGAACCGGGAAAAATCAGGCTGCCGTTTGATTTGCACCGTTGCGAACTGATCCCCTCACGCTGGCAACGGTGGCTTTCCTTCGACCCGGTAAATATGGTGGAAGCGGGAGTCCAGGCCCTGAATTCCCTGCACGGGTTTTACTTCGATGTGGGCATCCATGACCAGTACAATATCCAGTACGGAAGCCGGCGCCTGGCAGATCGCTGTGACCAACTCGGTATTGAATGTCACTACGAGGAATTCGACGGTACGCATTCGACAATTGACTGGCGCCTGGACCATTCACTTCCATTCATGGTCACTGCCTTGAAAAATGCCATCTCGGGTACATGTTAATACATTCTTGATATTCAAACGAAGGGCTTGGAGATATGATTGAAATCAGTGATACGGCGCAGCAGTATTTCAAACGGCTGATTGAGCAACAGGATGAAGAAGGGCTTGGCTTGCGTATCGCAGTCAGCCACCCCGGCACCCCCGCAGCGAGTTGTGATTTGCAATTCAGCCCCGAGGGTCAGAGCATGCCCGATGACCATGTTGTGACTTACGATGGCTTTAAAATGTTTGTGGCCAGCGCAAGTAAGCCATGGCTGGCTGAAGCGTCGATTGACTTTGAAGAAGATGAAACCGGAGGTCAGTTAACCATCAAGGCGCCGGGAATCAAGGGTACCGCCCCCTCGTCCACAGACAGTATTGAGGAGCGGGTGGGCTGGTTGCTGGAGACCGAAATCAATCCTTCGCTGGCATCACATGGCGGCCACGTTTCGCTGGTAGAAATTACCGAAAAAATGGAGGTTGTGTTGCAGTTTGGCGGTGGTTGCCAGGGTTGTGGCATGGCTGACGTCACCCTTAAACAGGGTATCGAACAAACGCTGATTCGGAATATTCCTGAAATTACGGCCGTGATGGATTCCACCGACCACCAAATGGGTCAAAACCCGTATTACGCGGGTGGAGAAAGTGGCGATTCTGCCGTTTAGGAATCCGTCGATCCCTTTATCTATTTGCCGGATAAATCCTGCAGGCCTGGCTGGCTGGCGAACCAGGCAGCCAGGTCTTTGGCATCCTGCTCGCTGAGACCGGCAACCATTCCAGCCATGATGGGATTGCTGCGTGCGCCGGAACGATAATCACTCAAGGCCTGAACCAGGTAACTGGCGTGTTGTCCCGCCAGGTTCGGGTAATTGGGGGCGACACTTTTGCCGGTTGCGCCATGGCAGGCTTCACACAGTTTGGACTTTTCCGGCCCGGCGCCGGCAGCGGATTTCTCCTGGGCTAATAGTGGCAGTGAAGCAAAATAGGCGGAAACATCTTCGATGTCACGGTCACTCAGACTGCTTGCCTGAAGTTTCATCGTGGCATGATCTCTTTCCCCATTCCGGTATGCTTTCAGGGCAGCCACCAGGTAATCCGGGTTTTGACCACCAACTTTGGGCACCTTGTAGGTAGGGTAGACATTGTTATATCCGGGAATACCATGACAACCGGTGCAGGTGTAGGCCTTGGTTTTACCTGCCTGAATGTCGCCGGCAGCGAAAGCGGAAGAGAGCGATAAGATGCTCGTAAGCAATGCAATGGGCAGGATTTTATTGGTCAGGACTTGATGCATATGAGTCTCATTTCGTAGCATTTATCAGAGAAAACAGTCGGCGATTATACCTGCTGTCACAGTGCAAACCAACGATTCGGGCATAAATACGGTGACTTTCCCGGCAGATTGTTGTTTTTAACCTTCGTCAGCCTGGTGCTGTTATCGATGATTTATACCTGGCTGGGGCAACAAAGAATAAAATTGAAAATTCAATGCTTATTCAGCAAAAATCTCTCGACTTGCTTTCCAGAGTACCCGCCAGGTGACTGAAATCGTGCACCCGATCGGCGATCAGGTGATGTACGTCGCCATCCGTTTCCAGCACGCCGTCCACCGCGAGTACCGAGGCACCCAGTATTTCGGCGCGCTGTTTTTCGTACAGGCGTGGCCATACCACCACATTGACGAAGCCGGTTTCGTCCTCCAGGGTCAGGAAAATGGTGCCGCTGGCGGTCAGGGGGCGCTGGCGCATTGTGACCAGGCCGCAGGCCCGGCAGCGAGTGCCATGGGGCAGTATATGCAGTTCCTGCGCGGTAATCGCCCGTCGGCGGCGCAGAACCGGTCGCAGCAAGGCCATCGGGTGGCGGCCCAGGCTCAGGCCGGTACTGGCGTAGTCGGCTCGCGTGTTATCTGCCTGTGACGGTGGCCGGATGCTGACCTTCTCAACGGCATCATAGCGGCCGGGAGGCAGTGTCAGTCCTTCCACCGGTTTCTCGCTGGCGGCAATTTCCCAGCGCGCCCGGTGGCGGTGGCCGGCCAGGCCGCGCAGGGCGGCGGCTTCGGCCAGCACAGCCAGGTCGTGGCGATCCAGACTGGCGCGGGTACTGAGGTCCTGAACATCACTGAATGCACTTTCATGGCGGGCCCTTTCCATGCGCTGCGCGCTGTTTTTACGCATACCTTTGACCATACACAGGCCCAGCCTGAGCGCCGATGAGCCCCGGTAAGGCTCCAGCGTACAATCCCACTTGCTGTAGCGCACATCGACCGGCAGGACTTTGACCCCGTGTCGCTGTGCATCCTGTACCAGTTGCGCGGGCCGGTAGAAACCCATCGGTTGGGCGTTCAGCAGAGCGCAACTGAAGGCTGCCGGGTGATGGCATTTCATCCAGGCTGAGACATAGACCAGCAGTGCGAAACTGGCGGCATGGGATTCCGGGAAACCGTACTCGCCAAAACCCTTGATCTGCTGGAAAATCTGCTCGGCGAAAGCCTCGCTGTAACCGCGCTCCCGCATGCCGTCGACCAGGCGCTGGTGCATGTGCTCCATGCCACCCCGGCGTGCCCAGGCCGCCATGGAACGCCTCAGCAGATCAGCTTCGGAGCTGCTGAAGCCGGCCGCGACCATGGCGATTTGCATGACCTGCTCCTGGAAAATGGGCACGCCCAGAGTGCGCTCCAGCACGGTTTTGAGAGCCTGGGAGGGGTAATCGACCGTTTCATTGCCCCGGCGGCGTTGCAGGAAGGGATGCACCATATTGCCTTGGATCGGGCCTGGACGGACGATGGCGACCTCGATCACCAGGTCGTAGAAACAGGCAGGCTTTAAGCGTGGCAGCATGGCCATCTGCGCACGGGATTCGATCTGGAACACACCCACGGTATCAGCCCGCTGGATCATGGCGTAGGTTTGCGGATCTTCGGGCGGGATGTCGTTCATAGTCAGCGTGGCATGGCCTGCGATATTTCCTTCATTTGCATTGATCAGATCCAGGCAGCGATGGATTACCGTCAGCATGCCCAGCGCGAGGCAGTCAACCTTCAGCATGCCCAGGGTTTCCAGGTCCTCCTTGTCCCACTGAATGACCGTACGGTTGGCCATGGCGGCATTTTCCACCGGTACCAACGTGGCCAGGGGCGTTTCTGATATCACGAAGCCGCCCACGTGCTGGGACAGGTGGCGCGGGAAGCTGATAATGGCTTGCACCAGGTGGATCAACTGCCGTACTTTGAGGTTTTCCGGCGCAAAACCCTGCTGGCTGATACGTTGGGCGAAACCCTCGGGCTTATCCCACCAGGCGGTGTTGCGTGCCAGTTGGTCGACCTGGGCGGGGGAAAACCCCAGTGCCTTGCCCACATCGCGAATCGCGCTGCGCGGTTTATAGGTGATCACGGTGGCGGCTAATGCGGCCCGGTCACGGCCGTATTTACGGTAGATGTACTGGATCACTTCCTCGCGCCTTTTGTGTTCAAAATCGACATCAATATCCGGTGGTTCATCACGTTCACGCGAGATAAAGCGTTCGAACAGCATGCTCATGCGTGCGGGGTCCACCTCGGTAATGCCGAGGCAGTAACACACTGCTGAATTGGCCGCCGAACCGCGCCCCTGGCACAGGATGCCCTGGCTTCTGGCGAATTTGACGATGTCGTAAACCGTCAGGAAGTAGGATTCATAGCACAGTTCTTCGACCAGGCTGAGTTCTTTTTCAATCTGCTCATGCAAGTCCCGCCCGATTCCGCCGGGCCAGCGTTTCCGGATGCCTGCGGCGGTCAGGTCGCGCAAGTGGGCAATGGCTGTCATACCTTCCGGCACTACTTCGCGTGGATAACGGTAGTGCAGTTGTTCCAGCCGGAATTGACAGCGCTCTGCGATCACCACGGTTTCTTTCAGGTACGCTGCCGGGAACAGGCGCGCCAGGCGTTCACGCGTTCGCAGGTGGCGTTCCCCGGAGGGCAGGGCGCGGTAACCCAGTTCGGCAACGGTGCAGCCGTGACGGATTGCGCCCAGCAGGTCGTGCAACATGCGGCGGGAGCGGATATGCATCTGTACGTCGCCACAGGCGGTTATCGGCAGGCCGGCCGTTTGGGCAACAGCGAGGTGCTGTGCCAGGTGTTTCTCATCATCCGGCCCCAGGTGCAGGCTGACGCCCAGCCAGCAGCGTTGTGGGAAATACGTGGCCAGCCAGTGCGCGGTCAGTAAAAAGGGGTCAGGTTCCTTTTCTTCAGGAAAAGGAACCTGACCCCTTTTTTCGGGCAGCCACAAGGCCAGGCAGTGATCCAGACCGTGTTCAAAGTCAGAATCAGACAGGGAATACTCGCCTTTGGGTGCATTGCGGCGGCCCCGGGTGATCAGGGTGCAGAGCTGGGTATAGCCGGCATGGTCTTGCGGCAGCAGCACCAGTCGCGAGCCACTCTCCAGCCGGAAACTGCTGCCGGGAATCAAGCGGATACCTTGTCCCCGTTCCGCGCAACGCTGTGCTTCCTCCAGCGCCCGCACCACGCCGGCCAGTGAGCACTCATCGGTGATGGCGATGGCCCGATAGCCCAGTTCAGCCGCGCGCGCTACCAGTTCCTGCGGGTGGGAAGCCCCGCTCAGGAAGCTGAAGTTGCTGCTGCAGGCCAGTTCGGCATAAGGTGGATATAAAGACATACTGTATAAATATAAGGGGTATCCTCTTAGGTCCAGTAAAGGTAAAATAACTGGATGGATGTACAGATATTAGCGCCAGTTGCGGGAAAAGACTACCCTCAAACCTGGAACGAATTTCTCGATTGGTTTTCCACTGAAGAAGCATGCCTTGC
>JAJRRA010000025.1 GCA_024279945.1 Gammaproteobacteria bacterium | reverse complement strand
CAGACGCTGCCATTCTTCACGGTCACGGCGTTTGCCTGCATGGGTTGTCGCTGACATCATCGTACTCCTCTCTGGTTAAAACGGAGTACGTTAACGAGGATGCCTGATCAGTGGAAGGACGGCTTGGTTTGAACGCTTACGTTGAAGGAAAAGTATCACGCTGCGGAAATTTTTGGGATAACCAGTTCAGAAGATGAAGCGGCTATGGCTTCCAAGCATATGCAGGCTTGCTGGGTCAGCAATTTAGAGGATGGCCTGCACCCAAATGTCACCAAGATGCAGTTTGATGTCATCATCTTTTCACATGTATTAGAACATTTGCAAATGCCAGAAAAACTGGTTCAAGACTTCTCTGAGCTTTTGCCGCCTGGCGGCGAGATTTTGATCGCCGTGCCAAATGTTCTGTCATGGCGTCAACGTCTAAAATTTCTGGTTGGAAGTTTCGAATATGAGTCTGCGGGGGTGCTGGATGATACGCACTTGCGTTTCTTTACCTATTTTACAGCCGATCAATATTTGTTGGCTGAGTCTCCTGGTCTGGCGCTCAGGTACAAAGGGGTGAGCGGCAGTGTTCCGCTCTGGTGGTTACGGCGATATATATTTCCAGGGGCATGGAGTGAGGCTGTCGACAAGTGGGGTTGCCGACTCTGGCCAAATCTATTTGGTGGCCAGATATTAATCAAAGCTGTGAAAATATGAGTGAAATTAGGTGCGTTGGCGAAAGTATTTCTGTCTGCTTGCTCACCTACAACCATGTAGATGTCATTGAGTCGACTCTTAAGTCAATACTTGAGCAATCCGTAGCAGATTTCGAAGTCATTATTAGTGACGATTGTTCGAGTGACGGAACCTGGGAGCGTATCTTAGAACTTGCAGCAGATGATATACGCATTAGACCCATCAGAACACCACATAATATGGGCATGCCCGGCAATGCTAACTATGCCGTTGGCCATTCGAATCGCCCCTACATTGCACTTTTGCACCATGACGACCTGTACCGCAGGGACTTGCTCGAAAAATGGATAGATGTTGCTCAGCGACATCCCGAAGTGGGATTTGTATTCAATCCATACGGTAAATTTGAGAGCAGTTTTATCTATTCGGAACCAATGCCAGGTGAATATATAGAGGGTGAATGGTTGCTCAAAAGCTTTCTTTTCCCGCGATGGGGTTGTGTTGTGCGGGGAACCACCATGATACGCCGTTCAGCATGGGACCAGATTGGAGGTATGCGAGAGCAGTTTGGTTTACTTGCTGATATTGATATGTGGATGCGCTTGGCGATACGAGGGCCAGTTGGTTATGTACCAGAACCAGTCATTACTGTACGTCAACAGCGACCAAGTTATTATCCGGGTAGCTATTCAGGAGAAGTTTGGGACTGGAAACGTAAGCGAATTCTTTATGAGATACACGCTAGCAATCGGCTGAAATATTTAGATATCTATTCAGTTATCGGGCGCCTTCATTGGTGGGTATTTCGATTGAGACTAAATTTAGAGACAGCAAAGTGGCTGACATATGCCGTTGTCAGGAAGAAGAAAAGCATGCTTGCAACGAGCGATGAGTCGGCAACTATGTATGACCTTTGGCCGTTGCGTCTCTATCGCCACATTTTGCGAAAGACTTTTGCCGCCGATGACATGGTTTAACGTGCGGACAGCAATGGTCAAATATAAAAAATTTGAGTAAACAAATGAACCCTGGAGGAGTAGAGCACCGGGCCGCAAGGGTTTCATTTGTAACAGGTCTTTCTACAATACTGTCAGTTGCTCTCCAACTTATCTCAGTTCCTGTCTGCCTGAAATATTGGGGTAAGGATATGTATGGCATGTGGTTGGCCGTGTTTGCTGCGTTCACGATGATGAAAACTGTAAATGTAGGGTTCACTACCTTTGTTGGCAACAAACTTAATCTTCTTTACCACGAGGATCATAAGGCTTTACAAAGAACCCTGGCTTCATCTGCTTCCGGCATCTTAGTGTTGGGAAGTATTCAATTACTTGTCACACTATTTGTTGTTGGAGCAGACCAGATGACCTGGTTACTGGGGGTGAGCAATACAATAGCTTCTGAACATCGTGCCAGTATGGCCTTGTTCATACTGATTGTAACTTGGGTGCTTACGGGGTCATATCTGGGTATTGTTCACAGGCTATTGATCCCCGCTGGTTTGATGTATCAGGCGGCTTGGTGGTCAATGGGTTTCCAGGTCAGTCAGTTTTCCATAATCATGTTGGCTGCTGTAATGGATTTTGATTTGCTAAAGACTAGTCTGCTATTCGCTTTTGTCCAGGCTACGATATATTTAGCATCTGCTGTTTACATACGCTGGCGCTTGCCAGCATTTTATCCATGGTGGATTGGCGGTACTGTAGGCATTGGCCTAAAAGACTTGGCTCGTTCCACATTTCTCACTGTCAGCAGCATTATCCAGCAAGGAGCTAACAGTGGTATCGTGATTCTCGTTGCCGCGATTTCTGGTCCAGCAGTCGTTCCCGTTTTCACTACGGTGAGGACAGTAGCCAATCTTTGGACAAACGTTACAAATGTATTAACGACTCCACTTCTCCCCGATGTGATTCGTTATCATGCCAAGCAGGAGGGAGATAAATTAATTGCTATAAGTGAAGCACACTGGTGGTTGCTTGGTTCTGTCGTGAACCTGGGGATTCTCGTCAGTTATCCCCTCATCGGTTCTTTGTTTAGCTATTGGACATCTCACACTATTGTATTGGATAAAACGTTGCTTAGTCTGTTGCTTGGCGGTGTGGCCTTGATGAGCGCAGGGGCAATTATGAATATGTATCTCAATGGTATAAATAATATGAAGGCTATACTCGGTACTACGCTTGTCAGGAGCTTCTTTAGCTTGGTATTAGGCGGTATCCTGCTTAACTATTTAGGGCTAGCCGGACTTGGGTTGGGGATCTTCATTGGGGAGTTGATAGCTCTGGTCGTTATGGCTTATTTCTTTTTTATACCTGCACTATCGGGGTTCGGCGCCAGGCTGAACTGGATCTCATTTGCACCTCTAATAGCTGGCACCATGAGTGTGCTTATATTCCTTATTAGTGAAGCTTTGGGTGGTTCAGCATCTTCCTTTTCATATCCTCTTTCTGTCTTAGGTGTAATGCTTGCTAGCTGGTGGGGGTGGAGCAGGCAAGACACGTCAACTCAAAAAAGGTTCTTGGCAGTAGTTCACCACTGGCTTGGATGAAAAATGTGCAGAAGATGAAATGGTGAATATCCCGATAATCTGCCCAGATGATGCAGCCACTCTAACAGCAATAAATTCAACGGAATATAGTTGCCCTGTATGTAATAGAGCCTATCCCTTTGAGGATGGCGTGCTTCGTCTTCTGGATCATAACGATAAATTTTATGAAGCTGCCTATGAGAATCAAGTACGATTTTTACCAAAAAGTGAGCGCTGGTGGCGCACCTGGCCATTATGGCTGATCAATAGTGGGTATCCTTGGACCGTCCGGCACAATATCCCGGCTGGCGCGATTGTCGTTGAACTTGGTTGCGCAGGTGGCGTGCGTTATTTCGGGCAGAGATATCGGATGGTGGGGTGTGACTTATCCTTGTCATCACTCAAAAAAATAGAAATGTATGAACAACGGATTCAGGCTGATGCAGCAGCCTGCATTCCGCTAGCGGATAATACGGTGGACGCGGTCGTTAGCTCATATTTTTGGGAGCACATACCGCCGGAAGTGAAGCCTGCCATATTGGCAGAATGCCATCGTGTTTTGCGCCCGAGTGGCAAGATTATTTTCCTCTATGACGTTGAAACTGAGAATCATCTTATTCGACGGTACAAACAGCAAGATCCTTTAGCTTATAAACGTTTGTTTATCGAAGGTGACGGTCATTTGGGCTATGAAAGTCCGGCCGAAAACTTATGCGTATTTGAAAAAGCTGGATTTCAAGTATTGAAGCAGTCTGGCATGGAAAAGACCTGGCTACAGTCACCGTCAGTTTTTAAAAAATTGGCCGAATTCAAAGGTATGGCGCAGAAGCTATTTGAATGGGCCCGGTATTTAGGGCAACAACCGTGGTTTTACCTCTACACTGCTTTGTTGCGATTGGTAGATACCGTTGTATGTCCATGGTTGCCCGCAAAGATGGCAAGGATCGAGATGGTAGTTCTGGAGAAAGACGCTCGATGAATATTCTCGTCATTGGCAAGTTTTACACTGAAGGTTTCGCACTCCATATTGCGGAAACACTGGAGATGATGGGAAATGATGTTGCCCGCTTTGAGCCAGGTGTGCGCTCAGGGCGCTTTGGCGGCGCTCTCGGGCATCGCATCGACCAAGTGCGTGGCGTGATATATACAGCTACCGATGGGCTACCCAGAATCCGCGCTCACCATATGCATAAATTGTGGCAGGTGGTCGAGCAAGAACCACTTGATATCATCATAGTTTGTCATGATTTTCTCTGGCCCGCTGAAGTCAGGAAAATAAAGCAGCGTACCAAGGCACTAGTCGCTATGTGGTTCCCGGATTCAATGGTGAATTTCAGGCGCGGGTACTTCATGAACGCCCCTTATGATGGGTTATTTTTCAAGGATCCATATATCAAACATATCCTCAAGGATGTGTTAGTCAGTCCCGTGTATTATCTTCCAGAATGTTTTAATCCTGAAAAGCACAAATTACTGGGTAAACGTGAAAGTATCAGCGATGATTTTTGCTGCGACATAACAACGGCGGGTGGACAGCATTCCTGGCGTGTAGCAATTTTTGAGCATCTGGCAGGCCGCAAGGTAAAGCTGTGGGGACCACCCGGGCCGCTGTGGATGAGTTCTTCTCAAGTCGCATCAATGTATCAAAAACGTGGTGTATACAATCATGATAAAGCGAGTGCATTCTTGGGAGCAAAAATTGTTTTAAATACGCTGCTTTATGGTGAAGTATGGGGTTTGAATGTCCGTGCTTTTGAGATTGCAGGCATTGGTGGGTTTCAACTGATTGACTGGAGGCCAGGTTTGCAGCACTTGTTCCGTGATGGAGAAGAACTGGTGTCGTTCACTGATATGGATGACCTTAAGGTCAAAATAGATTTTTACCTTGATAACCCATCAGAGCGTAAAAGGATATCCGAGAACGGTCAGGTCAGGGCGCTTGCTGAACACACCTACCAACACAGGCTAACACTTTTAATCGACACTCTGGCAGGCAAAGCCAACGGGGTTCCTGTACCTAATATTAACTGTGTGGAAGAGGCATAGGGATCCGCCATAGCGTGAAGAAATCCTATGAAACCTATGCGTTGCTTATCTTGCCATTGCTTGGTTTTATCTATCTGATTGTTGCAGCGGATTTTACAGCGGCTAGTACAGCCAAAATACAATTTATTGTTCTTAATTTCGCCCTGTTCTTTTATCTTTTCTGGGAAATCAACCGTATTGCACGCGAGGAACGCTGGCGTACGTTACTTCATCCAGCAGTTGTAGCATCAATCTATCATTTTATGGGTAGTTATTTCCTGCCGAATTTGCGGTATATGTCTGAATCGAACTGGTGGTGGTTACATAGAAACCTTCTTTTTGATAGGGGTGATGCATTTGAATACCTGAACTCCGCCATGTGGGCAATATTGCTCGCGGCTTTTGCAATGTGGCGAGGTTATCGGAGCAAATTGCCCAGGCGTTTTGCAGTATATTTGCGTCATCAGTTGTTACAAAAAAAGCTTATCAAGATTAGTTTGGTGCTTAACGTCCCTGCGTTAATCATCTTGGGGGTCGCATCAGTTGGAGCTATATTATTTCAAGTAAAGTCAGGTGTTTTTGGCTACAGTTCAGATGCACAAAGTCTGTTGTTAGATCAGAGTATTGGGGAATGGATTAAGTTGTTCTTGGATGGCGGGGTTCTAGTGCTCTTGATACTCTCGATTGCTGTTTTTTCTGAGAAGTACAGAACGAAGCCTGAAGTGTGGCTAATGTTTCTACTTATGCTGACTTGGCAAATATTTGTTGGCTTTATTAGTGGATTTAAAAGTCAGGTAGTAATGCCGCTAATAATTGTCGGCATAAGTTATTATTTGATGAGAGGCTATATTCCTAAAAAATTGATTTTATTATCTATAATAATGGTGGCAGTTTCCTATTCTGTTGTAGAACCTTTTCGCAATCTGCTCAACAATTCGGTTGGGTTAGATAATAAAAGTCTCTCATCAATTACATCGACGTTATTCACAGCTGCGACATTACCTAAAAGTACTTATTTAGAAGGTGTTTCTACATTAGACAAAACACTTGCCAGGCTCGATTTAACGACGTTTACAGCTCATTCAATAGCTTTTAAGGATACGAAAGGCCTGCCGCCTGGATCCCCGAATTTTCTAAAAGACTTTCTTATGGCGCCAGTGAACGCATATGTGCCACGAGTCCTATGGCCGAGTAAGCGTGTAGCGAACATTGGCTATTGGTACAACGTAAACCTATTGGGCACGAACCCATCAACAAGAACAGCCGTAGCTATGGGCCCCGTTACATATAGCTATTTTGTAGGTGGCTATTTAGCTGTGTTCATTATTTTTTGGATTCTTGGTTTTCTGCAAAGAATATGCATAGATACGTTTCTTTACGCGGGTATCGGTGGGGCAATTATTTATCTTGCCATTATCAGTCCATTTTTTATCCTTAAAGCTGATATTGGGGCAGTGCTTGCCGGGTTCCTGCGCACCCTCCCATTTGTAATACTGGCTCAATACTTCTTACTAAAGCCGCGAACTGACGACTTTTTTCTTAAACCTGATTTGGGTCGTTAGCCGCATTAATAATTTGTAATGTCAAAATATGTGATTGATAGATTAATGGAGCGCAAGTAATGACGCAAACAGTGATCCAAAGAATGTTTGTTCCATTTAAAAAATATTTACCAAGTTGGATATACAATATTATGAGGAGTATTGGCACGGTTTTTCTTGGGCCGATTCGGTTTGGCTATGAAACCGGATTTTTTTTAAGCAGTTTCAAAATGGCAGCCGTATCAAAAGATGGTAAGCCAATCCCATGGTATACGTACCCATGTATTGATTTTCTCCGATTCAGAAAATTTGATGGTAAAAAAATCTTAGAATTTGGTGGTGGTCAATCAACCCTTTGGTGGGCGGAAAGGGCGAGGAATGTGATTACCCTCGAAGGAGATAAAAACTGGTATGAGAAAATAAAAAACAACATGCCAGAGAATGTGCAATTGCATTATGTATCCATGGAATCCAGAGAAATCAATGTATCCGAAGTAAACTTAGTCCTAGATTCAATACAGAACCCAACTTACGATGTTATTGTTATTGATGGGCTTTTCCGAGAAGAAATGATTTCTATTGCATTGCGACTAATAGCCGAAGACGGAATAATTATTTTTGATAACTCAGAAGGTTATGGCTGCTATGAAGGGTTCAAAGAGACGACAGAGCCGAGTAGATTTTTTTGGAAATGCTCCGGGGGTAATCTTGCCTCACTGTACCTCACTGTGTTTTAACCCTTCTTCTTTTGTTTTTGACTCGCGGTACGCAATTCCTGTTGTTGCCACAAGTTAGGTGCTTAACCATACTCAAATTCGGAAAATTGAGCTGAGGGCAATTTTTGTGGCTGAACATATCGTGAGCGGGGCTGTTATGAGTTTGTGCTGAACTACAAATGCAGATGAAAACAACGACTGTATTGCCTTGGTAAATTAAGTCGAAAATGTGGAGTTGAATGACAATACGCGCGGTACATGTAGTTCCCAGGATCACTGATGAAGCAAGCGGTCCTTCCTACAGTGTTGTACAACTCTGCAGAGCGTTGCGCGCTAATGGTTGTAGTGCTTCTCTTGCGATTCTCGAGTCTGACACACTTATCGGACAACAGGAATTTACTAGACAGTTTCCCATGACTGGGTTGCCAGAACGACTTGGCCGGTCACCTGCGATGCAGCAATGGTTGCGCCAGTATGTCAAGTCAGGTGAAGTAGATATCGTACACAATCACAGTTTGTGGATGATGCCAAATGTTTATGCTGGTTGGGCGACTCGCCGTACAGAAACTCCGTTGCTTGTGTCACCTCGTGGCACTTTATCCAAGTGGGCATTATCTCGTTCCAAATGGAGAAAACGGGCGTTTTGGTCCTTGGCCCAATCTAGAGCAGTTAGTCATGCGGCTTGTTTTCATGCTACTGCTGAACATGAGTACCGGGATATTCGTCACGCAGGATTTGGCCAACCCATATGTGTTGTACCGAACGGTGTAGATATTCCCGCAACTATCTCATCGCCAATCGTGAGCAAAACGAGGAGAAGGCTTCTTTTTCTTGGTCGTATTCACCCGGTAAAAGGCATTGATATTTTGCTTCAAGCTTGGGCCGCAATATATTCAAGATTTGTTGATTGGGAACTTGAGATAGTTGGACCGGATTGTGACGGCTATATGGGTGAAATGTTGGCGCTGGCACAATCTCTTCAGTTGGAAAGAGTGTTTTTTCGCGGTTCGCTATTTGGAACGGAAAAAATTCGTGCCTATCAAGAGGCAGATATATATGTACTGCCCACCCATTCAGAAAATTTTGGGATGACTATTGCGGAGTCGCTTGCGGCAGGTACGCCGACTATAGTCAGCTACGGTGCGCCGGGGTCAGGATTAAATGTGCGTAAAGCAGGTTGGTGGATTGAAAATGGCGTGGACGCACTAGTAGCTTGTTTGGAGTGTGCTTTAGAAAGCTCCCCTGATCAGCTTGCTGTCATGGGAGACCATGGAAGAGAGTGGATGAGACATGATTTTTCCTGGCACGATATTGCCCATAAAATGAAAGTGACATACCAATGGCTACATAGCGGCGGGGAGAGGCCAGCATGGGTCAAGAACAACTAATTATGTTCGAAGTGGTTGTTGATAAATGAAACAAAGCCAGAGTCATAAAGATTCCAAAATAGCCAAAACTCCTTTAGCAGTTGTGATGATCACCCTCAACGAGGGCCACAACATGGAGGCGGTTCTGGATAACATTCAGGACTGGGCGCAAGAAATATTCCTGGTAGACAGCTACAGCAGTGACAATACAATTGATATTGCACTGGAGCATGGTGTTCACGTGGTGCAACGCCGATTCCGTGGTTTTGGAGATCAATGGAATTTTGCGCTAACCAAACTTCCAATCACTGCCCCCTGGACCATGAAGCTGGACCCGGATGAGCGACTGACTGATGAGCTAAAGGAAAACCTTGCCCAGGCTATTCAGGATAACGATTGCGATGGCCTTTCACTGGAGAGGCGCCTGTGGTTTATGGGCAGACCGCTGCCAATCCGCCAGAACCTGCTCAGGCTCTGGCGAACAGGAAGTTGCCGCTTTACGGACATTTCCGTTAATGAACACCCCATCGTGAAAGGGCATATTCGTCATGTAGAAGGTGATATGGAACACCACGATAGCCCTGACCTGGATCACTGGCTGGAAAAGCAGAATCACTACACAACGGCTGAGGCGGTCATCGCTTATAACAAGTCGCCGTTGGCAGATACGCCACGTTTATTTGGTTCTAGTCTGCAACGTCGAATGTGGCTGAAAAAAAACTTCTTTAGGGTTCCTGGTCGCTACACCTTGCTGTTTTTGTACTACTGGCTCATTCAGGGTACCTGGCGCGCGGGCAGGGCAGGATATATGTGGGCCCGATTGCGGGCTGATGTGATGCGGTTCATTGAATACAAACGTCGTGAGATCGAGATAACTGGTCGATTACCTGTAAAGCGGTCGTATGGGCCAGGAAGTGCCGACCCTCGGGTACGGCAATATGAATAATAAAATACTGTGAATCATCTGCAAACGATTTGGAAAGACTTCAGGGGGCTTTGGAGTATATGTGGTGGCCCTGTCGCACTGAAATGGCTTGTTCGTATTGCGACCAACATACCAGAGATTCTTCGCCGTAATGACCTGCAACCCGCAGACCGGGCAATGGGTTCTGGGCCTTTCACTGTCAAATATCAAAAGAATGTTGTGTCCTTCAAAATTCGGGGGCCACAAGCCGTCAGTGGCATCCGCGAAATGTACGTGAGAGATACTTACCTGTGTGGTGGTCTTTTGCAGATAGCGGATGGTTACACCGTTCTTGATTTGGGTTCTAACATGGGTAATTTCACAAACCTGGCCTTGGCACACGGGAAAAATATCCGGGTTGTTGCGGTTGAGCCAAACGCTTATTCAAACAGGGTATTTACGAAATCAGTGGGGTTGAATCAGGGGTTTCTGGAAAGAACCACCCTGATTCGGGCATTTGTCGGGCTAATGGCCAATAAGCAAGAGAATCTGGTTAGCAAGGATGGCAATTACGGGGGGGCTCCGTGGATATCAGAAGATCAACTGATTGAAAAAGCAAAACTGAACAGCGTGGATTTTCTAAAGTGCGATATTGAGGGAGGGGAATTTGATTTACTTGGCAGGAATAGCAAGCTACTAACCATGACGCGGTTGTTGGCAATCGAAATTCATTCTTTTGCAGGGGATGTAAACTACTTCATTGATGAATTGAAAGCTTGTGGTTTTTCAATTCTCAAAATTACGTGGGACCCGGATGGGTCATGCACAGCCTTAGCGGAAAAAACATAGGTGTGCGGAATACTCGGTTATTCGGGCAATTTCGATACTGGAGCCTTGAGCGCCGGACAAGCGGCAATCGCCCACCGTGGCCCCGACGATTCCGGCAAATTTATAGACCAATCAGCCGGCATCGGCCTGGCCCACGTCCGCCTTTCCATCCTCGACCTTTCTCAACTCGGCCACCAGCCCATGGCAAGCCCAGACGGCAAAGTTGTGCTGGTCTACAACGGCGAAATCTACAACTTTCGGGAGTTGCGGGCCGAGTTGGAAGCTGGCGGTACACGTTTCCGCGGAAACGCCGATACCGAGGTGCTGCTGAACCTCTATCTGGCCGAAGGCAAGGACATGCTCCGGCGGCTGAATGGAATCTTTGCTTTTGCCTTGTGGGATGCTCGCGACAAGTCCTTATTCCTGGCGCGTGACGGCCTGGGCGTGAAGCCCTTGTATTACGCGGTCACTGATCGGGGTGTTGCGTTTGCCAGTGAAATAAAGGGCTTGTTGCCGCTGGTTCCCCAGGCCCGGGAACTGGATGTTGTCTCGCTGCACCGTTACCTGAGCTTTCTGTGGTGTCCGGGCGCGGGTACACCGCTCAGGAATGTCCGCAAACTGCTTCCGGGTGAGGCAATGATCGTGCGGGAAGGCAAGGTCGAGCGTCAGTGGATTTGGTACCAACTGCCGGTATTTAGGGGCTTGAAGCCTGATCTTGATGAAAAGGCTGCCCTTGCAGGCACCGTCAGTCATCTGCGTCAGGCCGTTCAGCGCCAGATGGTCGCGGATGTGCCGCTGGGGGCATTTTTGTCCGGTGGCCTCGATTCCAGTGCGGTGGTGGCATTTGCGCGGGAACAGAATCCGGATATTCATTGTTTCACCATTGAGGCGATTGGCGGCCAGGAAGAGGGCGCCACCGATGATCTGCCCTATGCGCGCCGGGTGGCCAAACACCTGGGTGTGCCGCTTGATGTGGTGCAGATCCAGGCCCGGCAGATGGCGGGTGACCTGGAGCGCATGGTGTTTCAACTGGACGAGCCTCTGGCCGATCCCGCCCCGCTGAACGTGTTGTACATCAGCCAACTGGCGCGGGGGCAGGGCATTAAGGTGCTGCTTTCCGGTGCCGGGGGTGACGATCTGTTTACCGGCTATCGCCGTCACCGGGCGGTGCAGGCTGAACGGTTGTGGAGTTGGCTGCCTGCTGTTGCGCGCCGTGGGCTGGATCGGGCTGCCGCAAGCCTGGATCAGCGCCGGGCATGGGCGCGCCGACTGGCCAAGTTGTTTAACGGCGCCGGCCTGGCCGGTGATGCCCGCCTGGCCAACTACTTTGCCTGGGCGCGTGAGAGTGATTTGCTCGGCCTTTACTCTGATGGGTTTCGTGAGCAGTTAGGCTCTGCAGTTGCCGCCTCGCCAATGCTGGATTTTTTGCAGCCATTACCCGCAGATGTTCAAGCGCTGGATAGAATGCTGGCCCTGGAACAACGTTTTTTCCTCAGCGACCACAACCTGACTTACACCGACAAGATGTCCATGGCCGCCGGGGTGGAGGTACGTGTGCCGTTCCTGGATAGGGAGTTGGTGGATTTTGTACAGCGTATTCCACTGCGCCTGAAGCAACGCGGCCAGGTCGGCAAATGGATTCTGAAAAAAGCCATGGAGCCATACTTACCGCATGATGTGATCTATCGGCCAAAAGCGGGGTTTGGTGCGCCTTTGCGTAGGTGGATGCGCCATGATCTGCGTGAATTACTGGGTGATTTATTGTCCACCGCCAGTTTGAACAATCGCGGCCTATTCAATCCGCAGGCAGTGCAGGGCTTGATCGCGGCCAATGATGCGGGGAAGGTGGATGCCGCGTACACGTTGTTTTCACTTTTGTGTATTGAGATTTGGTGTCGGAGATTTGTGGATGCGGTTTGATTCACCGAAGGGTTTGATAAACCGTCTGATACTTTTGATTTGGTTTACTCCTGGGGCGTTATTCACCATTCACCAAATACCGAGCGTGCCGCAAAAGAGATTTTACGAGTGTTAAAGCCTGGTGGGGTATTTAAAGTGATGATTTACAACAAGCACTCAATGGTTGGGTATATGTTGTGGATTCGCTACGCATTGTTGGCGCTGAAACCTTTTACGTCATTGGACACTATTTATTCAAAGTATCTTGAGAGTCCCGGTACGAAGGCATATACACGATCTGGAGCAGAGAAGTTGTTTTCTGGAGCTGAAGATCTGAAGATTTCGGTAGTTTTGACGCACGGGGATTTATTGGAGTCGTCCGCTGGGCAACGGCATGAAGGATTTTTGCTTTCTGTTGCTAGGGTTGTTTGGCCGAGGTGGTTGATTAGGCGGTTTTTTTCTGGGTTTGGGTTGTTTATGTTTGTTGGTGGGCGGAAGGCAGATCAAATGCAAAATAGCAACGCGTAGGGTATTACCCCATCTCAATAGGCGAAAAAAAGCCTACAAAAGGAATGGTGAAAAGTAGTAATCTTGGAATTATGAAAATGGCACAAATGAGTATCTCACTTCCTGAGGAACTAAAGCATTTTGCTGAGAAAAAAGGGAGGGGTGGAGACTACAGTACTCCAAGCGACTATATTCGTTCCCTTATACGAAGAGACAAGGAGGAAGCCTGGGCGCGCCTCGAAGCAATGTTGATAGAGGGACTTAATTCAGGCGAAGCGATTGTAGATTCGAGAGAGAGTAGGGAGCTTCTTCGAAAAGAGGCTCGTCGAAGATTGGCCGAGCACAGGACCTCAATGCCTGTTAAAAAACAGGCATGAGAAAATCTATAACGCGGACTCCTCAATCAGAGGAGGATGCATACGAAACATATCGCCATATTGCGCTCGATAGCATTGACGCGGCGGAAGCGTACTTTGACGCGCTGTTCGACGTATTCGAGACATTGAACCGTTATTTACCGATGAATAGTGCCGTGAATCAGGTGCTGTGTGGCAGGCTTTAGTAACTGCGTGATCGGCTCCGATTAGTATTTTCGAATATGCTGATCAATTTCGGCAAATCGAGTCTCCTCGACATTCTTAAGATTGCGGAGGGATCAATTGCCTACAAAAATATCAGCAAATGGACATATTGCTGGGTGAGCACGCTACAGTAAAATCAAGACATGAGTGAACTTATTAAGACTGTCCTGGAACAATACAAATCTGATGGAGTATGGCATTTTACTGATAGATCAAATCTGGAATTGATAAAAGAGCACAACGGTCTGCTATCACTTGGTGAGCTTGAAAGGCGTGGAATTGAAATTCCCAGGCCGGGAGGCAACGAGTGGAGTCATGATGCGGATAAGTTAAAAGGCTTGCATGATTATGTACATCTTGCTTTTCTTGATGATCACCCCATGCTTTATTCGGCGAAACAGGATGGAAGAATTGCTGCTCCTATTTGGTTGAAAATTCAATTGTCTGTTCTGGTTGCAGAGGGCGTGCGGTTTTGTTCTGAGATATCAAACAGGTCTGATGCTGTTATTATTGGAGCGGATGAGGCGAAAGAGCAAATAGATTTCGAGGTTTTGTTTACCTATATGGACTGGTTAGACGAAGAAGTTCAAGCGCGAAGACAAGCGGCGCTAAAATCAGAAATACTTGTGCCGGATTTTGTTCCAATCGAATGGATATTAGGGTGTAAAAATGGCTAAACGTCCGGTATTTATTCCTCTTAAGCAAAAAGAACACTTGGTTGATGAGATCCAGGTTGATTTTGAATGGCATCCGGGTTTTGCAACGGTGCAAAAGAAAAAGAATATTGTTGAATTGCACGAAGCATCGAAGAAAAAGGGTTTATATCCACTGTTGGAAATTTCTACTAAGTCAGATGAGCCGTTGGGTAGACGGCTGAGTGCGTTTAATTTGAAGATTGAAACTGACATGGGGGAAATCAGCGTCGAATCTGCATTCCAGGGCAGTAAAGTGTTCGAGCAGGGCGGGCCTTTCACTGACCTATATAGAAAAGATAGCTATGCTGCAAAAAAAGACCAACGAATCAGAGAATCAGGCAAGCTGATTGGATTTAATTACTTCGGGCAGAAATGGCCTCTTGTTCCAAAAACTGCTTTTTACGACTGGCTGTATCTTACCGCTTTGTGTTCTCATCAGGATTTCCTGAAAAGATTGTTTAAGTACAAGGGTTTTACCGATATCGAGTTTAATCCGCAAAAATCCATTAATTGCCAGGCTAGAACGGTTGCTCTTCTGGTGTCGTTATTAAAGTTGAAATCCCTGGATGAAGCGTTGAGGTCACAGGATGATTTCATCGAAGTGGTGTCTTCTGATGCGTTACAGAAGGATCATTCTGTTGAACTGCGACAAGGGCAGTTGTTGTGATAATGGGGCCGGCGGGCGCAGATTTTAGAGAACAAACATGACTGAAAAAAGTAGGAATCTGCAGCAAATTGAGGTTAAAGGCTTTAAGTCCATTGCCGAGCTCAAACTGTCATTAGAGAATATTAATATATTGATTGGTGCGAATGGGGCGGGTAAGACCAATCTGATTTCACTCTTTACGTTTTTAAGCCATTTGTCGCAGGGTAAATTGAGAAATTATGTTGAGACTGAAGGTGGTGCAGAGCGTTTCTTTCATTTTGGTACAAAACATACCGACCGGATGATGTTTGATTTGAGCGTTGGCATGAACGGTTACCATGTTGAGTTTTCGCCCAATTTTGATGATGACTCTTTGGTATTTAACCAGGAGTACTGCACGATTACGACGTCACACAGAGAATTCAATCTCTATCCCAAAAAAGGGGAAAGTGGATTTGTATCTGGTGAATCAGCGGATAGTCACGCTGTTAAAAGTTACAGTGACGCAAGTCATCTGTTCCACACAGTCTGTGGCGTTTGCCAATTTTTTTGAGCCGGAAGACTTTATTGTCGTAGATGCAGAAGAAGGTGTGTCCCATTTTCAGCGACTTGAAAGAGAGCCTTTGAATGATTGGCTGGACGAATATGGCATTGGTGATCTTTGGGCGAAAAATTTGATAGGCGGGCGCCCCCAATGGTAAGACTGGCTATTTCCGTTGAAGGGCAGAAATATTTGTAAGGAGATCGGTTTGGGTGTTTTGCGCCAGAGATGTAGCGGTCTCAATAATTGGTTGAGTAGCCTGGAGACATTGCAAGTATGAGCTTGTGTTTTGAGGGAAGGCTCGATTCCCCGCAATGCTGAAATCCGTCCGTGATGAAGTTGGGTATTCGCTTTCAAGTCAAGAACTCTTGGCGCTTGGTATTCCATTATAGCTGGCAATACGCAATAATAATGCTATATTTGACAATATACGTCATATATTGTCTTAAAAGGAGCCTTCTAATGCTAATTGAATTTAGCGTTGCCAATTATCGTTCATTTGAAGAACGTCAAACATTTAGCCTGGTAAAGGCCCCCGGTGATGAGCTCGAAGAAACCAATGTCTTCAAGGTTAAGTCGGTAAGCCAATTCGAGTTATTGCGCTCTGCCGCTATCTATGGCCCAAACGCAGGCGGCAAATCCAACTATCTGCGCGCCTTGCAAGCGATGAAGAGTATTGTTGTGAATTCTGCAGCCAGCCAACAGCGTGGAGACAAGCTTCCTGTTGTCCCTTTTCGGTTGCGGGAGTCCGCCACAAGCAAGCCGAGTGAGTTTGAGGTTGTTTTTATTGCTGACAAAGTCCGGTATCAGTATGGATTTTCGGCCACCAGTAGCCGTATTCATGAGGAATGGCTCATTGCTTTTCCCAAAGGTAAGCCCCAGCGTTGGTTCGGGCGAGTGTGGGATGAGGCCTCTGAAGAATACCAATGGGAGTTTGGCAGTAATTTGCTTGGGGAGAAGAAGACTTGGCAAAAAACAACTCGTGAGAATGCACTTTTCTTGTCAACTGCGGTTCAGCTCAACAGCGAACAATTGCAGGTTGTTTTTGACTGGTTCAAGAACACACTGTATCTGGTTAACTTGAGTGGCTGGGGCCGCGAATTTAGCGCCTCTATGTGTGAAAGCGAAAAAAAGAGCAAAGTACTGGAATTTCTAAAAGCTGCTGACTTGAATATCGAGCATGTTCTTGTGAAGAAAGAGACTTTCGATGCCGGTTTTTTGCCGGATGGGATGCCTGAGTCTGTGAGGGAGATGCTTATTAAAGAATTAGAAAACAAACAGATGTTGAATATTAAAACCATCCATAAAAGTTCTGAAGGGAAACTGGTCAGTTTTGAGTTTGAAGAAGAGTCTGATGGTACTCAAAAACTTTTCAGTTTCGCAGGCCCCTGGATCGATACCCTGAAGCGTGGCAATGTCCTGTTTATTGATGAATTGCACGATAACCTGCATCCCAATCTCGTGAAGTTTCTGGTGCAGCTTTTTCATAGTAACGAGACAAATAAAAACAATGCACAATTGGTTTTCACAACGCATGAAACATCCATTTTGAATCAGAAAATTTTCAGGCGTGATCAAATTTGGTTTTGTGAGAAAAATCCGGACCAGGCAACACAACTGTACCCGTTAACAGATTTCAGCCCCCGAAAAGGCCGTGAAAATCTGGAGTTGGCCTATTTATCCGGGCGTTATGGTGCTTTGCCCTTCATTAAGTCTTCTGATTTTAGAAACATCAGTTTGCACTAGAAAGGCAAAAGAGATGGATTCAGGGACAGCAGTTTAGTGGGAAGTGACGATCTTTTTCATAGGCGCAAAGCAAGAAAGGCGGAAGATCTTGCACGCCGAAAAGCAAAGCGATCGCCGTATGCCAAAGTACTAATCGTCTGTGAAGGTGAGAAAACAGAACCTTATTACTTTGAGGATTTGAAATCTTACTATCAGATTAATAGTGCGAATATTGAAATAACGGGTGAGTGTGGTTCGGCTCCGATCAGTGTTTTTGACTATGCCGAGCAACGCTATCAGGAGGAAAATCGTGCAGGAGATTCTTTTGATAAGGTTTATTGTGTGTTTGACAAGGACCAGCATGGTTCATATGACCGGGCCCTGGTAAATATTGAGAGTGCTCTACCTCAGGATACATTTTTTGCAATCAATTCGGTTCCCTGCTTTGAATATTGGTTGATTTTGCATTTTTATTACACCGACAGGCCGTATGAAACATTGCCCCAAAATAGTGCTGGGAATCAGGTCTTGAGTGAACTGGTGGAGTTGATGCCTGATTATGAAAAAGGGCAAAGAGACGTTTTTTCGGTGTTGATTGATCATGTAGAACGCGCAAAAGCTTACGCAAAACGTGCACTACTGGCTGCCCATAAAAACCATACTGATAATCCATCTACACGTGTCCATGAGCTTGTAGAGTTTTTGCAGAAAATAAAGGAATGGTAGCGGGTTGAGAGTCCACGCAGATTCCCGCTCAAAGCAAAGCCTGCAAGGTAAGTTATTTGCATAGAATCCCTGAAACCGATTTATCAGGGCGCTGTGTGGCAGGCTTCAGTATTTTTTTATTTGACGGCTCAATGGTTGCCCGTCGGTGACGAAGCGTAAAGCTGTAAGAGCCCGCTTGCGGGCGAAGGGTGAGAAACGGCATGAGCTTGTCGGCCCCGAGGGGCCTCTTACAGGGTGTGTGTTTTGAGGCTGCTTTTCCTTAGCGATAATTTCCCACCGGAAGGCAACGCACCGGCCTCACGTACCTATGAGCATGCTGTGCAGTGGGTTAAAGCAGGGCATAGCGTTACCGTGATTACCACGGCGTCGAATTTCCCCGAAGGTAAGGTTTTTGAGGGGTATAAAAACCGCTGGTACACCGTCGAGGATATGAACGGCATCCGCGTGGTGCGGGTGAAGACCTACATCACTGCCAACTCGGGGTTCACCAAGCGCACGCTGGATTACCAGTAAAAGGGGCCGGATACAATAAAAAGTAGCCTTACAATTTGTTTTACGTCTTTCTGTATTGTACAATTTTACGTACCTGTACATAATTGAGGCATTTCGGTATGAGAGCCCTTAGCTACACTGCACTTAGAAAGACTTTAGCCAAGACCATGGAAAAAGTCTGTATTGATCATGAACCCATTATTATTACCAGGAAAAGTGAAGCTGCCGTTGTAATGCTGTCTCTTGAAGACTATGAATCACTTGAAGAAACAACATACTTATTACGAAGCCCGAAGAACCTGAAAAGGCTGGTTGAATCAATTTCCCAACTTGACCAGGGAAAAGGGGTTGAAAAGGTCTTATAAGAGTGAAGCTCATATTCTCTGAGCATGCCTGGAACGACTACCTATACTGGCAAAAAACCGATAAGAAAATAGTAAAACGTATCAATCTTTTAGTTAAAGATATCCAACGCACTCCTCACGAAGGTATTGGTAAACCAGAGCCATTAAGACATGCTCTTACGGGTTATTGGTCCAGGCGTATAAATGATGAACACCGTTTTGTTTATAAAATGCGTGACAATGCCATGCATATTGCTCAACTTCGTTACCATTATTAGCATTTTTGTGCTTGGTGATATCATTAAGCAAATTTGTAAAGCAAGTTATTTGCTGTTTGTTAGCTGTCGGCCCCAAGGGGCCTCTTACAAAGGGCGGTAACAGGCAATTTTTAATCCTTGGCTCCGCCTCCAGAGCGCTCATCCGGCAAAGCTCGGAGAAGACTACATTCGCAGTGTTCTGGAACGTGATATTCCACACCTGGGTTTTAACATACCGGCCAATACACTGGGGCGTTTTTGGCGAATGCTCGCTCATGTGAACGGACAAACCCTGAACAGTTCTAAGCTGGCCGGCTCAATGGGCGTGAGCGCACATGCCATACGGAACTATGTGGATCTGCTTGAAATTGAAAGCCGTGAACAGCTCTTTTCCAGCCCCATTTATGGCGCTTCATTTGAGTCTTACGTCATCGAGAACATTCTGGTATCCATCCAGGCGCAAGATGGCCCCCAATGGCGGCCATCTTTTTACCGCACATCCAACGGTGCAGAAATCGACCTGGTGCTGGAAAAGGGGCAACAACGGATTGCAGTAGAAATAAAATCGTCCACCGCGCCAAAAGTATCGCGGGGTTTTTGGAATGCCATAGAAGATATCAACAGTACGGCAAATTATGTCATTGCCCCGGTTGAATCGGCCTATCCTTTGGCAAAAAATGTGCGGGTAATGAATCTTGGCGGTTTTGTCACGGAGTTATTAGGATAGTGCGGGCAAGCAGAGAGAAATTACTTCTCGAATGGGGCTGTGATGGTGGACCAGGTGGCGGCGATGATGACGCTGTTTTTGTTTATGCCTATCTCAAAACTGCCGTTACCGCCCCAGGTTCCTGAGGGAAAGTCCCGAAGGTTTCTTACAATGGAACGAGGTGATTTCTGTCTTGCTGCACGTTGACTCAAAAGTACAATTCAGTCATGAGTCCCACGGTATTTCGGGATGGAGGGTATCGGTTTTTCTTCTTTTCCAGGGAGGAAGAGCGAAAGCATGTTCATGTGGTTTCAGGCAACGGCGAAGCGAAGTACTGGCTTGAGCCTAAAATTGAATTGGCAAGAAATTACCATTACTCTGAACAGCAACTGAAAGAAATCAAATCATTAGTAGAGGTTCATTACCATGTGCTCATTAGCGCCTGGAAACAACACTTCAGCCATTGAAGTAACCAACATCTCGGCTCACGGGATTTGGCTGCTGGCTCATGGCAAAGAATTGTTCCTGTCGTATGATGATTTTCCCTGGTTTAAGGAGCAGGCGGTAAAGGCAATTTTTAATGTAGAAGAACACGCAAATAATCATTATTACTGGCCTGATCTCGATGTTGATTTATCCCTTGCGATCATTGAGAACCCAGATCGGTTCCCCCTCAAAGCAAATTGGTAAAGCAAGTTATTTGCTGTTTGTTAGCGGTCGGCCCCAAGGGGCCTCTTACGGTAAGAGCCCGCTTGCGGGCGAAGGGTAAGTGGCAAGCTGAAGCGGTCGGCCCCAAGGGGCCTCTTACGGTAAGAGCCCGCTTGCGGGCGAAGGGTAAGTGGCAAGATGAAGCGGTCGGCCCCGAGGGGCCTCTTACGGTAAGAGCCCGCTTGCGGGCGAAGGGTAAGTGGCAAGATGAAGCGGTCGGCCCCGAGGGGCCTCTTACGGGTAGCTGATTTTAGTGAAACAGATTCTTCAAAACCTGGGTAATGGGGAGACATCCCTCGTGGATGTTCCTGTTCCTGAAGCCAAAGCGGGCGCGCTGCTGATCGCCACCCGCAAGTCCCTGGTTTCCGCCGGCACCGAGCGCATGCTGATCAATTTCGGCAAATCGAGTCTCCTCGACAAGGCCCGCCAGCAACCCGACAAGGTGAAAATGGTGCTGGATAAAATCCGCACCGATGGCCTTGGCCCTACCATCACGGCCGTGCGCAGCAAGCTGGATCAGCCCATTCCGCTGGGCTATTGCAACGTCGGCTCCGTGCTCGAAGTGGGCGCCGGTGTTGCCGGCTTTCAGGTCGGCAACCGGGTCGCTTCCAATGGCCCGCATGCCGAAGTGGTGCGCGTGCCGGGCCATCTTTGTGCCCGGGTGCCCGATGGGGTTTGCGATGAAAGCGCCGCCTTTACTGTGATTGGGGCCATTGCCCTGCAGGGTATACGCCTGGTGCAGCCCACTCTGGGTGAGGCGGTGGTGGTCACCGGCCTGGGGCTGGTTGGCTTGATGACGGTGCAGTTGTTGCGCGCCCAGGGCTGTCGGGTGCTGGGCATCGATGTCGATCCCTCCCGGGTGGCGCTGGCGCGTGGCTTTGGCGCCGAAGGTGTTGATTTGTCCAGTGGGGAAGATCCCCTGCAGGCGGCCGCTGCCTTTTCCAGGGGGCGAGGTGTGGATGCCGTGTTGATTACCGCTTCCACTACAAGCAATGAGCCGGTGAGCCAGGCGGCGAAGATGTGTCGCAAGCGCGGGCGCATCGTGCTGGTGGGGGTGACGGGGCTGGAGTTGTCGCGGGCGGATTTCTTTGAAAAGGAGCTTTCTTTTCAGGTGTCGTGTTCCTACGGGCCTGGGCGCTACGACCCGCAGTACGAGGACAAGGGGCACGATTACCCGGTTGGCTTTGTGCGCTGGACCGAGCAGAGGAATATGGAGGCGGTGCTGGATATGATGGCGGCGGGGGCGCTGGATGTCGGGCCGCTGGTTTCGCATCATTTTGCGCTGGGGGATGCGCTGGAGGCTTATGAGTTGCTGGGGGGTGATGAGGCTTCGATGGGGATTTTGTTGGAGTACCCCGGGGGGGAAGTGGGTGCGGGGAGGACGGTGGTTTTGGCGGAGGGTGGCTGGGTTCCGGACGCGGCTTCGCCGATCCGGAATGACGGGGGTGTTAAACCTGTGTTGGGGTTTGTGGGGGCGGGAAATTATGCGGGGCAGGTGTTGGTGCCGGCTTTTAAGGCGGCCGGGGCGGCGTTGAAGACGGTGGCCTCCAGTGGTGGGGTCAGTGGCGTTCATGTCGGCAGGAAGCATGGCTTTGCGCAGACTACTACCGATGCCGCCACGGGGTTTAGCGATGCGGATATCAATACCGTGGTGGTGGCCACCCGCCACGACAGCCATGCGGGTTTTGTGTGTGATGCGCTGGCGGCGGACAAACATGTTTTTGTGGAAAAGCCTTTGTGCCTCACGCTCGATGAGTTGCAGGAAATTGCCGGCGCTTATCAGACGGCGTCGTATACGGCAGGAGAGGGCGGTAGTGCGCCCCTGCTGATGGTGGGCTTTAACCGCCGTTTTGCGCCCCAGGTGCAAAAGATCAGGCAATTGCTGGGCCGCGTTAGCGAGCCCAAATCCTTCATCATGACCGTCAACGCCGGCGCCATTGCCCCCGACCACTGGACCCAGGACCCGGCCATTGGTGGTGGTCGGGTGGTTGGTGAGGCCTGCCATTTCATCGACCTGCTGCGCTTTTTGGCCGGCGCGCCCATCGTTGCCCACAGCGCCGCTTTCATGGGCACAAAAACCGGCCTGATCAGCAGCGACAAGGTCAGCATCTCACTGAGCTTCGCCGATGGCTCGTTCGGCACGGTGCACTACCTGGCTAACGGCAACAAAGCTTTCCCCAAAGAGCGCCTCGAGGTGTTCTGCGCCGGCGGCATCCTGCAACTGGATAACTTCCGCCAGCTTCGCGGCTTCGGCTGGCCCGGTTTCAGGTCCATGAAGCTGCGCCGCCAGGACAAGGGCCAAAGCGCCTGCGTTGCAGCTTTTTTGGATGCCGTGCGCGGCGGTGCGGCCTCACCCATACCGTTTGATGAGCTGCTTGAGGTTTCGCGGGTCACAGTTGAGCTTGTCGATGAACAATAGATTATATTTCGTACAGTGATGGGACTATTTCCTACATGCTTTATGGAAAGATGTCGATAGAACCGGTGTCTTTACTGTGATAGATTTGATCACATGAAAGTATCTGCTGCCGAAACTTTAGATCTGCCAGTTTCAGAGCGAATTCAGTTGGTTACTGAAATTTGGGACAGTATTGCGGAATTTCCAGATGAAATTGAAATGACCCCATCTACAAGAAAACTGCTGGCTAAACGCCTTGCAGCATACCGTGCAAATCCTGACGAAGGCTCTCCCTGGAAAGAGGTAAAGCGCCGAATTACTTCAGTGTGAAACTTGCTCTGTTTGTAGAGCCAGCCGCAGAAAAAGATATGCTCATAGCATATCGATGGTATGAAAAACGGCATGTCGGACTCGGTGTTAAGTTCCTTGAAGCGCTTGAAGTGTTATTTGATCAAATCCTGAAAAACCCGCAATTGTATGTGGAGTCTATATCCGGTGTTAGGTGATCTGTAACCAGGACATTTCCTTACTTGGTATTCTATACATTGGAAACAGATACTATTCATATACTGGCAGTGATTCATGCGGCACAAAACCCGGATGACATCGCTGAAAGGCTAGGCATTTAGTGCAGCCAGGGTGCTAAAGCGCAGCCTTCAATATTTCCATACCGTTCGCTATCTGCGCCCTGTGCAGGTATTTGGGCGCTTGTGGCTACGGCTTTATTCTCCTTCTGCCGCCGAAAGATCTGCTCTTCCGCTGCGCCCGGTTATCTCGCCCTGGGTTCCTGGGCCGCCAAAGAAGCCCTCCATGCTGGCGGCGGATCGCTTTGTCTTTTTGCATGAAGAAGGTGGCTTGTCCGGCCCGGAGTCGTGGAATGACCCGGCCCGGGACAAGCTCTGGCTGTATAACCTGCACTATTTTGACGACCTCAATGCCGATGGCGCAGCCGAGAGGCTTGATTGGCACCGGGCTTTGATTCAGCGCTGGATTGATGAGAATTCGCCGGGTGTGGGCAATGGCTGGGAGCCCTACACGCTGTCTTTGCGTATTGTGAACTGGGTGAAGTGGGCGCTGCAGGGCAACGTCATGGAGCCTGCCTGGCTGGACAGCCTGACCACGCAGGCGGCGTTTCTGCGCAAACGCCTGGAGTACGGCCTGCTGGGGAATCACTTATTTACCAATGCCAAGGCGCTGGTGTTTGCGGGCCTGTACTTTTCGGGGGATGAGGCGGATGAATGGTTGAGTAAGGGCTTGTCACTTTTGCGGTGGCAGTTGCCGGAGCAGATTTGGCTGATGGGGGGCATTTTGAGCGCAGTGCGATGTATCACGCCATTGTGCTTGAGGATTTGTTGGATTTGTTTAATATTTTGGAGGGCTGGGTTCCGGAAGTTGCTTCGCAATTCCGGAATGACGGGGGGGAAATTGTTTATAAGATGCAGGGGTGGCTGCGCGCGATGTGTCATCCGGATGGGGGGATTGGCTTTTTTAATGACGCGACGCACGGTATTGCGCCGGACCTGGTGGCGCTGGAGCACTACGCGGATGAGTTGGGTCTGAGGCTGCCCGGTGGCGCGGGGCAGGCGCTGCAGGAGTTCCCTGACTCGGGGTATATCCGTGTTTCGCAGGGGGCTGCCTTTGCGCTACTGGATGTGGGCAAGATCGGCCCGGATTATCTGCCGGGGCATGCGCATGCCGATACGCTGTCCTTCGAGCTGTCCCTGTTCGGACTGCGCTGCATTGTCAATTCCGGCATTTCCGGCTATGGCAATGGCGGGGAAAGGCGGCTACACCAGCGCGGCACCTCGGCGCACAGTACGGTCGAGATCGATGGTGAGAATTCTTCCGAGGTCTGGCTCGGGTTTCGGGTGGCGCGGCGGGCGCGGCCGTTTGCCCTGAGCACCAGGCAGAACGATGAGGTCATTTCTGTCACCTGCTCACACGATGGCTACAAGCGCCTGAAAGGCAAGCCGGTGCACACGCGCCACTGGCACTTTGAGCCGGGTCAGATGGCGGTGACCGATACCATCCGGGGTGGCTTTCGCCGCGCGGTGGCGTATTACCACCTGCATCCGGAGGTGCAAGTACAGCTTGACGAGGGCGCCACGGGTGGGCGCATTGAGCTTGCCGGCGGGCAAGTCGCAAGCTGGTCGGTCAGCGGCGGGCAGGCGAGCCTTGAGGATTCCAGCTATCATCCGGGGTTTGGTATCACGCAGGCCAATCGAGTGATAAAGGTGGTGTTTGAGGGCCCAGAAGCCGTATTTTGCTTACACTGGCATGAAGCCGTCGCGCCCAAGGGCGCTCTTACTGTAAGAGCCCGCTTGCGGGCGAAGGATAAGCGGCGAGATAAACCCGTCGGCCCCAAGGGGCCTCTTACTGTAAGAGCCCGCTTGCGGGCGAAGGGTAAGCAGCCGGATGAAGCCGTCGGCCCCAAGGGGCCTCTTACTGTAAGAGCCCGCTTGCGGGCGAAGGATAAGCGGCGAGATAAACCCGTCGGCCCCAAGGGGCCTCTTACTGTAAGAGCCCGCTTGCGGGCGAAGGGTAAGCAGCGAGATAAACCCATCGGCCCCAAGGGGCCTCTTACAGTAAGAGCCCGCTTGCGGGCGAAGGATAAGCAGCCGGATGAAGCGGTCGGCCCCAAGGGGCCTCTTACGGGGGGGGCGTGTTGAGGCTGCTTTTTCTTAGTGATAATTTTCCTCCGGAGGGCAACGCGCCGGCCTCGCGCACCTATGAGCACGCGGTGCGCTGGGTCCGGGCGGGGCACGAGGTGACGGTGATTACCACCGCGCCTAATTTTCCCGAGGGTAAGCTGTTTGAGGGCTATCAAAACCGCTGGTATGCGGTAGAGGATATGGATGGCATCCGCGTGCTGCGGGTGAAAACCTACATCACCGCCAACATGGGCTTTACCCTGCGCACGCTCGATTACCTGTCTTTTATGGTGGCCGGCTTTGTCGCCGGGCTGGCGCAAAAGCGCCCGGATGTGATTATCGGCACCTCACCGCAGTTTTTTACCATTTGCGCCGCCTGGATGCTGTCGCTGGTCAAGCGGCGGCCGTTTGTATTTGAGTTGCGCGATCTGTGGCCCGCTTCCATCAAGGCCGTGGGTGCGATGGGAGACAGTCGCATCATTCGCTCCCTGGCGCGCCTGGAACTGTTTCTCTACCGCCGGGCCGCGATGATTGTTTCGGTGACCCAGTCGTTCAAAACCGAACTGATTGCGCGCGGCATCGAAAGTGACAAAATTCAGGTCGTCACCAACGGGGTTGATTTGACTCGATATATGCCGCGTGACAGAGATGCCGACCTGGCCCGGCGCTACGGTCTTGAGGGTAAGTTTGTGGTGGGCTACATCGGCACGCAAGGGCTGGCCCATGCGCTGCACCGGGTGCTGGAAACCGCCGAGCTGTTGCGCGAGCGCGAGGAGATCGTGTTTTTGCTGGTGGGCAGCGGCGCGCGGCATGACGCTCTGGTGGCCCAGGCGCGGGAAATGGGCCTGGATAATGTCTGCTTTATTCCGCGTCAGGCCAAGGAAAATATGCCGGCGGCGTGGAGTTTGTGTGATATATCACTCATTCAGTTAAAGGACGAGCCCCTGTTCAAGTCGGTGATTCCGTCCAAGATATTTGAAGCCATGGGGATGGGGCTGCCGATTATTCTGTCGCAGCCCAGGGGCGAGGCCAGCGGCATTATTCAGCGGACCGGGGCGGGTGTCGTGATCCCGCCAGAGCAGCCTGAGATGCTGGCCGAAACGGTACTGCGGCTGTTTGACAACCGCGATGAGTTGGCCGGCCTGGCCCGGGCCAGCCTGGCCGCCGCGCCGGGCTATTCGCGCGAGCGGCAGGCGCGCAGGATGCTGGATGTGTTTGAGCGCATTACAGACTGGACCCTGGGGCAATCCCGGGGTGACGGGGGCTAAAGTGAATCAATTGAAAATCATTAATGTGGTTGGGGCGCGGCCGAATTTTATGAAGATGGCGCCGATTATTGCCGCCATGAATTGTTATCCGGATGAAATTGAACACCTGCTGGTGCATACCGGGCAGCACTATGACGAGAAGATGAGCAAATCATTTTTTGACGATCTCGGTATGCCGAAACCAGACATTGATCTGGGTGTAGGCTCCGGCAGTCACGCCGAACAGACCGGGCAAGTGATGGTGAAGTTTGAGCAGGTTTGTTTGGATGAAAAGCCCGATCTGGTCATTGTCGTGGGGGATGTCAACTCCACCATGGCCTGTACCATTACCGCCAAAAAGCTGGGAATTCGCGTTGCGCATGTCGAGGCCGGTCTGCGTTCCGGCGATATGGGAATGCCTGAGGAGATCAACCGCCTGTGCACCGATGTCCTGTGTGATTATCTGTTCACCACCGAAGCGAGTGCCGGTGAAAACCTGCGCGCCGAAGGTATAGCCGATGAGAAGATCATTTTTGTCGGCAACGTCATGATCGACACCCTGTTGCAGCACCGGGAAATGGCCGCCAAGCTGAGCACCGCTGGGGATATGGGACTGAAAGCGGGCGAATACGCCGTACTGACACTGCACCGGCCTTCCAACGTGGACGATAAAGCAACCCTGGGCGGCATATTTGAAGCCCTGGCCGAGATAGCCCGGCGTCTGCCGGTGGTGTTCCCCATCCACCCGCGCACGCGGAAAATGATGGACTCTTTTGGTCTCACGCATTACCTGCAGCCAGGCGCCGGCGGCAAGGGCATCCACGTCACCGAACCGCTGGGCTACCTGCAGTTCCTGCACCTGATGATGAACGCGCGCCTGGTGCTCACCGACAGCGGCGGCCTGCAGGAAGAAACCACCGTGCTCGGCGTGCCCTGCATCACCCTGCGCCACAATACGGAGCGGCCCATTACCGTGGAGCAGGGCAGTAACGTGGTGGTGGGCAACGACAAATCCCACATCCTGGCCGCCGCCAACGATGTGCTGGAAGGGCGCATGCCCCAGCCCCGCATACCCGAAAAATGGGACGGCAAGACCGCCGATCGTATCGTGGAGTGGCTAATTAAAAATAGGAAAAAGCGGTCGGCCCCAAGGGGCCTCTTACGGTAAGAGCCCGCTTGCGGGCGAAGGGTAGGCGGCGAGATGAAGCGGTCGGCCCCAAGGGGCCTCTTACGGTAAGAGCCCGCTTGCGGGCGAAGGGTAAGCGGCCAGATGAAGCGGTCGGCCCCAAGGGGCCTCTTACGGTAAGAGCCCGCTTGCGGGCGAAGGGTAAGCGGCGAGATGAAGCGGTCGGCCCCAAGGGGCCTCTTACGGTAAGAGCCCGCTTGCGGGCGAAGGGTAAGCGGCGAGATGAAGCGGTCGGCCCCAAGGGGCCTCTTACGGGGGGGGCTTTTTTTTGGCTTGGCGGCGGAGTTTTTGCAGGGTCGCCAGTGCGCGGAATGCATCTTTCAGGCTGTCCTGCAGCACCAGGCTGAAGCCGCCGCGGATCAGCAGTTTGTGGTCTTCCAGTTTCACGTTCCAGTTATTCCCCATCCAGTAGTTTAACCACCTGGCTTTCAGGCCGCCCGGCCTGAGCTGTGCGGCCAGGTCCTCATACCTATCCTGGTACACCAAGTCATCGGCCAGCATCCGCAGCCAGCTCAACGAGGCCCAGGCGGCGGTTCGCGTGCCCGATGTGTTGAGCATTTCCATCAGTCGTTCCCAGTTGATGTCATCGCACTGCGCCAGGCGATGAATGTCCACCAGGTGGCGCAGGGATGATGCGCTGCCGTTAACGTACTTGGTAATCGCCGGGTGGATCAGCATCACCAGCAGTCCGGCTTCATTACTCAGGCCGTCGAATTCGCCAAACGTCCGGCGCTGTGCAAACAGGTAGTCATTCAGGTCAATGCGGGTGCGCCCGGGGCGCAGCAGGCTCCAGTGCAGGTCAATGCAGACGTCTTTGTGCACCAGCGAGGTCTCGTGGCTGATGTTTTCCGCCAGGTGGTGTGCGCTGAAGCCGGCTCGTTACAGGGCTTCGATGGCCGCGAATTTGTGTTCCTCGCGAATCAGCACATCGATGTCGCATACGGGCCGTTGCGTGGGCTCGTCATAGATGGTGTGACGAAGCTGGGCGCCTTTGAACACCAGGTAGTCGATACCGGCCTGTGCGAAAACATCGCGCGTATCCTGCAGGATTTTGCCCTGCATAAGCTGCTGAGCGGCGGTGGTCAGGGCATTGCGCTGCAGGCCTTCGATTTGTTCTTCAAATCCACCCGGCAGGCTGGACTGCTCCCGTAAAAACGGCAGCCACAGTTGCGCCAGGCCCTGGCGATACAAAAAGGCGATAAATGCGTTTGGCTGCAGCGATTCCAGTTGCCGGAGCAAAGCACTGGTTTCGTCGGCATTGAGTGTGCGCAGCAATGGGCGCAGTGCTATTTTATGGAATTGGAAAAGATCCTTGCTCACTTCAAGCAGCACCAAAAAAAGGGGTCAGGTTGAACTAAGCAAAGCTTATTCAACCTGACCCCTTTTTTTAAGCAAAGCTTATTCAACCTGACCCCTTTTTTTAGTTTAGTAGCTGAACTTGCCACGCCGGATGCGTTCGGCCTCCATTTGCTCTACTTCGCGCGATCCGGAAATAACAATCTCGGGGTCGGGCACGTAGTCAAGCTCCCGGTGGCCCCGTTCATACGGCACCGAGTTGAGGATGGTGCGCAGGGCATTGAGGCGCGCCTGGTGCTTGTTGTTGGAGCGGATCACCGTCCACGGCGCGTGGTTGGAGTGCGTGCGCTTGAGCATTTCGTACTTCTGGCTGGTGAAGTCATCCCAGCGTTCCTGAGCCTGTAAGTCCACTTCACTCAGTTTCCACTGGCGCAGGGGGTCGTCCTTGCGGCGTTGAAAACGGCGTGCCTGCTCGGCCTTGGTCACGCTGAAATACAGTTTTACCAGGATGGTGCCCTGGCGCACCAGGTCTTTTTCAAAGCCCACCACGCCCTTCATGAAGGCCTTGTATTCCTCGGGTGTGCAAAAACCAAAAACCTGCTCCACCATCGCCCGGTTATACCAACTGCGGTCGAACAGGGTGACTTCGCCTCCGCGTGGGAAGTGCTTCACATAGCGCTGGAAAAACCACTGCGTGCGTTCCGCATCGCTCGGCTTGCCCAGCGCGACCACGCGGTAGTGTTTTTCATTCATGTAACGCGCCACCCGGCGGATGGTGCCGCCCTTGCCCGAAGCGTCGCGCCCTTCAAACAGGATGATCATGCGGCGCTTGGTTTCCTCGAAGTATTTCTGCATCAGGATCAGCTCGGCCTGGTAGGGCTTGAGGCCTTTTTCCCGCGCCGCACTGTCCAGTGTCTTGATGATCTGTTTGCTGCCGTAGCGCTCAATCCGGTCGCGTAATTTTTTGCTGTTCCGCAGGATATCTTCAGCGCTTGGCAGCGGCGCAGACTCGGCTTCATCGCTCGTGACTTTGGTCATAATATCCGTTGCTGCGGTCTGTTCCCTTTCAACGATCGGATCGTTAGCCGCGGGTTTCGATTTACTTGCCGGGTCCGTCACTTTGAAGCGTCCTTTGCATTATAGATGTAACGATTGTACCAATTATGCCTGCCGGCAGGGGGCTCTGGAAGAGGGATTTCTTGAGCGACGCAATTCTGCTAAAATGAAGATTGCTTAGAAATGCATCAATTGATCGAAAGCGTCAGGGAGTGACGAATTGTTCTGCCGGCCGTGGCCCCCGGAATTCGATTGTTATCGCAGATTATCCTACCAGCACTTGCGAGAGGGGGGCGAAGATGAACAGCACAAAGGTTTCAGGGCGCTTGTTTCATTTGTTGGCCGTTTGTTTGATGGCAGTAGCCTCCACGGCATCGGCACAGCCTGTTTTTTCCTATCCGGCCGATCCCGGTGTCGTGATCATCAGTTACAGCGAAACCCCGCTCATGCTGGGCAACCCCGACCTCACTCCACGCATCCAGGTATTCGGGGATGGACGGGTGCAGGTGCATTACCCGGTCTACATGAAAAAGGCCGGTGATTACGAACTTTATCTGAGCCCGGAGGAAATACAGCAGTTGCTGCAGGTTTTGTCCGGGGTTTTCAGCTTTGATCCCGTGGCGGTCAGCCAGGCAAGCCAGGCGATAGCCCAAAGCGAAGTGCTCAAGGGCGGTATTCTGACTTACCGTTCAGAAAGCACCCTGGAGCACATACAAGTGCAACTGGATGTTTACCAGGCCGGTCCGGGGGCCGTTGCACAAAGCGTCAACCTGGATCTTAGCTGGAAAGACATCGCTGCCGATGCCCAGGCTTTCTCGGAAATCATCGCACTGCAACAACTGGCGGGCGCCCGGCAAGGCATTCGGGCACTGTTGTCACGGAATGATTTGCTCAAGGTGAATGCGGCCGGGACCCAGGGGGCGGCTAATGAATAGCTTCCCCGTAGCGGCTCTTCAGCGGCTGCTGTTGGCCGGTTTACTGGCTTCTGCGCCGGCAGCGCAGGCCGGGCCGTTTATTTTTGCCGATGCCACCAATGGTGTTGACATTGTGCTGCATCCCACGGGCTACAACGGCACCGGCGGGGTGCTTAACGTGAATGTGTGCATCACTCCGGGCACGCCCAACGAGGCGGCCATGACTCAGTCCATGCGCAATATGATTGCAGTTTACAACCAGTTGCTGCCGACCACGGGCAATTTGCGCAGCAATTTTCTTCCTGCCGGTACGCTTGATTTTGAGTCGGTCGCCCTGCATGAACTGGGACATTGCATCGGCAAGGCCCATGTCAATGCCGCCAGCGAATCCGGCCTCAGCGGGAGCAATCAGAACTATACCAAAGCGACCAGGGGCGCTAATGGCAACTTCAACCTCAAAGCCGGCACGGATACCATCATTGGTTCCGCTGACGACCGGCGTAAAGATGACATTAACCTGCACTGGTATCGTATCGCCAATAACAACCCATTCACGATTGATTATTCAACGGTGGATTTCACGACTTACGCCCGGGCTAAAGCCAGCCTGCCGTTGGGCGATCGTTTTGCCGCCAACGGTGATCGAACCGTTGGCACCAGCGTACTGAGCACTCCCCATACCGAAGCGGTGATGCAGCAGGGCACATTTTTTAGTGAAATCCAGCGTACGCTCACGCCTGATGGCGTCGCCACCGTGCGCCTGGGAATGAGCGGAATTGATGAAATCCAGGGCACATCGGACGATTACACCCTGCATTTGAACCTGGCGACCTCAAATTGCGACATCAATGTCTCATTTGATATCGCGGCGGGGCAGGGCCTGGCCTTTTGCTCTGTCAGCGGCACCGGCATCGGCGGCAATCACCTGAGCATTGTTAACCCGAGCATGCACTTCAACGCGGTGGACTATAACTGGTTCTTTAACACCGCTGCTCCCTGTTCCAAAACCCTTGCCCTGACTCAGAACCAGTGGACCATGTTTAGCTTGCCCTGCTCGGTGGGTATATCCACCGGCAACACCGTGGTTGATGTGCTGGGCGATGATCTGGCCGGTGTCTATGACACCAATTGGGCTGTTTATGAGCGCGATGCCGCGGGTGATGTTTACACCAAACTGGCGCCCACCGATGTGCTGGCCACCGGCAAGGGTTACTGGGTCTTTACGGACCAGCCCGGGCAGTCCTTTAACGTGCAGGGCCAGTTCAATGGCTCACCGGATACACTGTTGCGCGGCGTTGCCGGCGGCCGGTCCAATCTGGTGGGCCATCCCTTTGACTTCAATGTCGACTGGTCGGCTGTGCAGATTGTTGATGGTGCGCTGGTGCAGGACCTGGCCACTGCGGTAGCAGAGGGTGATTTGTCCGAGACCTACCACGTCTGGAACGGCAACGCCTACGATGCATTTGATGCCTCGACCCTGGGCATGATCGGTACGCTGCGGCCCTTTGACGGGATCTGGGTCAAGACTTTCAAGGATGGCATCTATCTGCGCGTGCCTTATGTCGTGTCCGCTGTTTTTCCGGAAGTGGTGGGTGCATCTGCGGCCGGCCTGGCGCCTGTTACACGCGCCGGATCATCTGCCACACGGCCTGGCGCTGCTTCAGGTGGAAATCAGCGTGGTGACGGTTCCTGGTTTGTACGGGTGATTGTCGAGTCCGGTGATTTCCAGGATTCGGGCAACGTACTGGGCCAGTTGCCCGATGCCTCGGATGGCCAGGACAAGCACGACCTGGTCGAACTGGAGCCGTTTGATGATTCTTATCTCACGGTCATTTTTCCCCATGACGACTGGGCGGGGGATGCCTGGGCTTATACCTCCGATTTTCATGCAGTGAGCCGCAAGCCCCGGGGCGAATGGGTCTTTGCGGTGCTGTCGTCCATTGACGTAAGTCAGGTTAGCCTGCGCCTGGAGGGGCCGCGCAAAATCCTGCGCAGGGCCAGCCTGACCGACCTGGAAACCGGCCGGAAAGTAAGGTTTAACAAGGGCGCTTATACATTTGAGGCGAGCCCCGGGGTTCGTTATTTTGCCTTCCGCATCGGCGGAAGGTAGGAGTGTGGCTGCCCTGCTGCCTTGTGTTCATTTATAATGGGTAAAGGAATATCAACATGAAAGTCGACAAGCCCGGAAAAGATTGTGCAATGCCTGTGTCTGAGAGCAGGCGCTTGACGCGCCGGGAAGTTCTGCGTGAAATGGGTAAAGCAGTGTATGCGGCCCCGCTCCTGGTGCCTCTTAAACGGCCACACGACAACCCGCAAGTTGGTACTCCACCGCCACCGCCACCCTAATGGCTGATAACGGAGATCCCAGTGAAGTACCTTTACGCATTAGTAGTAACAATTCTCTGTTCTGCTTGCAGTACAGTCACCACTTCACAGATAGCGGCAACACCTGATCCTGCCGCAGCCCAGGCAAAACCGGTGGTGTATGTGCCGCCCGGTCAGAAGTCAGCGGCCGAGACGGTTGTATACGGGAAGCAGGCCAAAACGCTGAAGGTCCGTTCGCGTCAGCGCTCGACCAATGCAGTCTACCATCGTGCCGGTCCTGATCTTCAACTGACCATTCCGCCATCGGAAAATGTCATTCCCGGCAAATCCTCAATCCGTGGCCGGGGCGTGCCCGGGCCGGTCGATACCGAGAAAGCACTGGAGGGCGCCGTGGTGGAGGCCTGGACCGACACTTCCAGTGCATTCCTTTCCACTAACTTCGATGATAACGGCACGTACAACAGCGGTTACCGCTTTATTCCTCCCGATTCCCACGCGGCCGCGGGGCCTTTGCATGTGCTTAACGTGGTCAATACGACGCTGTCGATTCATCAAAAAGACGGCACGCTGGATTTGCGTCAGTCACTGGCCGGCTTTTTCGCAACGCTTTCACCACTGACCTCGACCTTTGATCCGAAAGTAATTTATGACCAGTACCGTGATCGCTGGCTGGTGGTGACACTGGAGCAGACCGATACGGCCAATGGCGATCCGGCGGATACCTCGCGGATTTTTCTCGCGGTGTCTGATGACGCCAACCCGAACGGGACCTGGTATGTGACCGAGTTCAATTCCCAGCTCAATATTGGCGGCAATAATTACTGGGCGGACTATCCGGGGTTTGCCGTTGGAGAAGATGCGGTATACATCACGGCCAACATGTTTCCCTTTACCACGGGCGGGTTTGGTGGTGTCCGTCTGTGGATCGTGGACAAAGGAGTGGTCGGTGGTTTTTATGCCGGCGGTGCGGCGAGTTTCAGTGTGGAAGACCCCTATGCCCTGGGTGGGTCTGACGTAACCACGCAACCCGCGCACATGTATGGGGTCATTCCGGGCACGACCGACACCTACCTGGTTGGCTACTCGGGTTTGGCCGACTTAAGTGGTACGGATTTCATCCAGGTGGTCCGGCTGGATGACCCGCTGGGCACACCTGTGTTTACCCAGGCTTATCTCTCCCTGGGTGATGTCGATGATACGTCTGTTGCACTTACTGAGGCGTCTCAACTGGGCAGTTCGGCACTTATTAATGTGAACGACCGCAGGGCGCTTGACGCGGTCTGGATCAATGACTCGCTGTGGATGACGGCGACCATCCGTCCACCGGCAGGCGCTGTTGATGCCGGCCAGACGACGGCCTATTGGCTCGCACTGGATACCACCGTACCCAGCAGCCTGTTAATTGCCGATCGGGGCCAGATCAACGGTGAGGATATTGCCGTTGGCGCCTTTACTTTTTTCCCTTCCGTGGCAGTTAACGGCTATGGCGATGTCACCATCGGTTTCTCGGCCGCCGATGACTCCATCTACGCCGGCGCCTACTACGTGACCCGTGAAGCGGGTGATGCGGCCGGAACCACGGGTACCGCGCAAACGGTGAAAGCGGGCGAAGACTACTACATCAGGAAATTTGGTGGCACCCGCAATCGCTGGGGAGACTATAGCGCCACGGCGCTTGATCCACATGACGGCTGTTTCTGGATCTACAATGAGTATGCCCAGACCCGGGGCACGATCATTTCCGGGGAGGACGGCCGTTGGGGAACGGCTTTTGCCCGTTCCTGCAATCTCAGCCACGCCTGCAGTGATTCGGTTAGTATCCCTGCCGGGCAGTGGACGCGTTTTGCCCTGCCGTGCAACACCGCGCCGAACAACACGGTTGCGGATGTGTTTTCGGGGCTGGCCGCAGGTGATTACGGGAATACCTGGGTCGTTTACCGCAGGACGGCTTCCACAACCCCGGCTTATGTTGCCATGACGCTGGGTGAGGCCCTGCTCGAAGGCGCCGGCTACTGGGTGTTCAGTGATGTCGCAACCACCGTAAACCTGAATGGCACAATCAGCAGCCTGGCCGACATTGATCTGTTTGGCCTGGCGGGTGGCCTGCAAAATCACATCGGCCACACTCAGGATGCCCAGATTTCCTGGGCTGACGTGCAGTTTGTTAACGGCGGAGATTTGCTCACCTTGTCCGAGGCTGACGCCGCCGGCTTAATCTCACGCAATATGTACAAGTGGAACGGGGCTGCTTACGAGGTGTTTAATGGATTGTCCCCGCAAATCGGCACGCTCGATCCGTTTGATGCTTTTTGGGTGAAGGCTTTCGCATCCGGTATCAAGCTGCGCATCCCGCAGGCCAGTGCCGTATCAGCAAGTTCAGCAGCCGTGCTCAGCGCGGCCAAAGCACCCGTTCTTGCGCGGCCCGAAATCGGTGCAGCGCCCAGCGTTGATGCGCCAGACAAGGTGAACCGGGGAAGGAAAGGCAAACTGCAGCCCTGGTACGTACGCCTCACCGCCACTTCAGGGGATATGCAGGACCCGGGGAACCTGTTCGGCAGTATCAAGGGTGCCCGGACACGCAACGATATCAATGACCTGGAGGAGCCGGCGCCGTTCGGCGAGCGCTACCTGACCGTGCTGTTCACCAACCCGAAACTCAAGCCGGTCCAGTGGGGCTACACTTCAGATTTCCGCCGCTTGAAGAAAAAGCCGGGCGGAAACTGGCCCTTCGTGGTCAAGGCCTCTGCCGATGTGTCGAAGGTGACGCTGAGCTGGGTAGGGCCCGACTTTGTATTCGAGGACGCTTGGCTTATCGATCGGGAATCCGGCAGGAGCCTCAAGGTTCATTCCGGTGAAAAATACACCTTCAGGATGGATGGTGCCCAACACCGCTTCAGCTTCGAAATTGGTAACTGATCCGCCAACTCAATGAGCCGGACAGCCATGAGCTGTTTCCCGCCCGTCGCCCGCAAGCGGGCTCTTACTGTAAGAGCGCCCTTGGGCGCGACCGTTTCTTTTGTTTCCCGCCCGTCGCCCGCAAGCGGGCTCTTACTGTAAGAGCGCCCTTGGGCGCGACCGCTTTTTGCTGTTTCCCGCCCATCGCCCGCAAGCGGGCTCTTACTGTAAGAGCGCCCTTGGGCGCGACCGTTTTTGCTGTTTCCTGCCCGTCGCCCGCAAGCGGGCTCTTACTGTAAGAGCGCCCTTGGGCGCGACCGTTTCTTTTGTTTCCCGCCCGTCGCCCGCAAGCGGGCTCTTACTGTAAGAGCGCCCTTGGGCGCGACCGTTTCTTTTTGTCACATCAATTCACGCCTGCCCGGATGATAAATACCGGGCTTTGATTTAGACTTCGCCGTATGAAAATCCAAAAAGAGCAGAGGGTCAGTATTTCTCCGGATGTGTTGTTCCAGGAGGTTAACGGCGAGACCGTATTGCTGGACCTGGCCAGTGAGAATTATTTCGGGCTGGATGTCATTGGCACTCGTGTCTGGGGCCTGCTTGAATTGGGAAGCAGCGTTGGCGAGATGCTGGATGTACTGATGGCTGAGTACGAGGTGGAAAGGGATGTGCTGGAAAAAGACGTGGGGGCTTTGCTGGACAAACTACAGGAGTCCGGCCTGATCACCCTGTAAGAGCCCGCTTGATCACCCTGTAAGAGCCCGCTTGCGGGCGAAGGACCAGAAACGGCGTCATGAGTACACTTTTCGGCATTTTTAATCGCAACGGGCAGGATGTTTCCGCAGAAACTTTGACCGCCCTCCAGTCCGCGGCCCAGTACTGGACGTCGGATGCCTGTGGAAGCTGGCTCAGCGGGCCGGTGGGTCTGGGCCACCTCATGTTGTGGAATACGCCGGAGTCGCAAGCAGATTCCCAGCCGCGTATCGATGAGGCTGATACGGGCCTGCTGGCCATCAGCGCGGACGTGCGGCTGGATAACCGTGAGGAACTGTTTGCAGGTCTGGCAGCTCAGCCGACCCTGGCTGGGCGTCAGCTTGACTCAATTACGGATACGGAGTTCCTGCTGGCTGCCTACCGGGAGTGGGGCGCGGACTCACCGGCAAAATTACTCGGTGATTTTGCCTTTGCTATCTGGGATGGTTCTGATCAGTCCTTGTTTTGCGTGCGTGATCACCTCGGTATCAAGCCGTTCTATTTCCACCTGGATGAGGATATTTTTGTTTTTTCCAACGATATCCGCTGCCTTGCGGGGCAGGCCGGTGTATCGACCGAACTGGATGAGCAGGCGCTGGCTTCCTACCTGATGGACAGTGAACTGCTGGATGCCGAGATGACATTTTTTGCCGCGGTCAGGAAACTGCCCCCGGCCACCTCGCTGAAGATTACCCACCGCGATACCGTGCGCCAGACTTACTGGCGGGCGCAGGACAGTGTGCCGGTTCGTTTTGACACCCTGCAGGACTATGCCGACCGCCTGTCTGCGCTGCTCGAAGATGCGGTTCGCGTGCGCCTGCGCACGGCCTACCCGGTGGCCAGCCATTTGAGCGGAGGGCTGGATTCGGCGGTGATTAGCGCGTTGGCGGCACGCTCTCTCAAGCAGCAGGGCAAAACCCTTTATTGCTATAACTGGGTGCATGGGCCGCAGCAAGGCGATGACGCCGCTCATTTTGAGTGGGCCAACAGCCTGGAAGTCGCCCGGCGGGAGAATGTGCCGCATGAGTTTATTGAGCTTGGTGCTGACAAAGTCCTGCAGCAACTCAACACCATGGACCTGGCCACTCACAGCACCTCGGATCCCTGGTATGAAGTACCCTTGCGCCAGGCTGCGCGCGAGCGCGATGTACGGGTTATTTTGTCCGGATGGGGTGGGGATGAGCTGATCTCTCATGGCGGGCGCAGGGCTTTTACCGATGCGGCGGTGCAGGGTAAATTTGCCACTCTGCTTCGTGAAGTCTATCGCGAAGCCCGACAACAGCCACGCGGGATACGCGCAATACCAGGGCTGGCCTGGCGGGAAGCGCTGGCGCCACTGCTCCGTCACCTTTCCGATGCCGTGACCGGCAGGGCGTCCGACCCGCAAAGCGGCCGGGCAGACTGGCTGCTGAAGTGCGCCCGGCCGGAGTTTGTAGCCATCGTGCAGCGCCAGGCGGCCCGCAGTTACCATGGCAGGGCGCTGCGGGTGCGCGATGAACAACTGGGCCTGCTGCGCCAGGGGCACCTGCCCAATCGCACGGAATCCTGGGCCAATGCCGGGCGCGCCGATGGCATCGAGTATCGCTATCCACTGCTGGACAAACGGATCGTCGAGTTCGCCCTGGGATTGCCGCCGGAATGTTACCGCCGCCAGGGTAGTCAGCGCTTTTTGTTTCGCCAGGCCGTGAGTGGACTGATTCCCGAACACATCCGCTGGAATAACTACAAACGCGAACCGCAGCGGGTAGGGCGTTTGCTGGAATTGCTCGAAGCCGCTCTGCAGGCATGGTATGCACAGGCCAGGTCAGACACCGCGCAGATGGAGAACTATCGCTGCAATGCCTTTATGGATGTAGCTGAGTTGGAACGGAACATTGAACTGCTCAAAGACAGCACCGACCTCCCCATGCGGGCTCGTGCCAATACCGTTTCGCTAATTCTCAAATCCATCCTGGTGCTGAACGCCGGGCGGAGAACAACCCTAAATCCGCTTGAATCACCGCAGCCGGAGAGAACCACGTCCGCTTGCCGTGTGATTCATTACCTGGACTCGCAGTAAATTCCTACGTGCTTGCAACTCGGTTTATGTCAATGTAGTTTGTACGGATATCTATTGGTATATACTATGTGATATATATCATTTGCTTGTGCAGGGATAACATGATGAAAATCGCAAAAATCTTCAAGAATGGCCGCAGTCAGGCCGTGCGCCTGCCCAGGGAATTTCGTTTCGATTGTAGCGAGGTGTTTGTCCGCAAGCAGGGCGGCGACGTTATCCTGTCAGCGACCAGTCCCGGTTGGGATGATTTTTTTGATTCCGGGTCTGTTTTCGGAGACGACTTTCTTGCTGAACGGGAAGATTCGCCACCCCAGGAAAGAACATTTTCCTGATGTATATGCTGGATACCAATATCTGCATATACGTGCTGAAAAACCATTCGGATACATTGCGGCACAAATTCAAGGTGATGAAGAATTTGTGTATTTCTGCCGTGACTTACGCTGAGTTATGTTTCGGGATCGAAAACGGCAAGTTTTCGATGCGGCAACAACGGCAGGAGCAGCTCGACACATTTACCGGCCTGTTGCTGATTGAAGCGCTGGGTCCTGGCGTCGGCCCGTACTATGGCCGGTTACGCTCTGCACTTAAGCAGCAGGGCAGCCCCATCGGCAACAATGACCTGTTCATTGCAGCACATGCACTGAGCCTGGGCGCGGTGCTGGTAACCAACAACGTCCGCGAATTCAGCCGGGTGCCCGACCTGACCGTTGAGAACTGGGTTTAGCCCGCATAGTGCACCAGCCGGGCAGACTGCCTTTCCCGCATAACGGGCTTCTGAGCGGAATCAGGCGCCCTGGTTGCTTCACCCCATACCCGTACAGTCCGAACCGTCGCACCGGACCCGATCACCCGGAATATTATGCGTTCTGTTAAAAATAAACATTTCGATAGATCTAATGAAAAGATATATATTTGCAATTAAAATAAAAAACATGGTATAAACGTTTCGTCACAGGGAAAATGACGAGAAGAATATGTCTCTATGGATAGAACAGACATTAAGATCCTTGCGGAGTTGCAGGCCGATGGCACGCTCTCCAGCCAGGCTCTAGCGGAAAAGGTTGGGTTGTCGACGTCACCCTGCTGGAGACGCGTCAGGAAGTTGGAAGAAGACCGGGTAATTTCTACCACGGTAGCGATATTGGACCCGGAAAAAATCGGGTTGGATGTGATCGCTGTTGTAGCGGTTGCACTGGAGGACCGCCGCCCTGACTCGGTCAGGCAGTTTGACGACATGGTCACCAACCGCCCGGAGATCCTGGAATGCTATGCCATGAGTGGCCAGCATGACTACCATATGAAGGTGGCATGCAAGAGCATCAGGGCATACGAAGTACTGCTACGCGAGCACATCATGGCCTGTAAAGCAGTGGATTATGTCAGTACAAGTTTTGTTTTGCGCAGTAAAAAATATACCACTGCGTTGCCGTTGGGCGAATAGAAGGCAAGAGCTGGAGTTGGAGAGGAACACCAGTTTCGTAGTGCAACGGGAATGCAGGTGGCGACCAGGGATGGTCAGATATTTTTAGCTTGTTTGGTGGAGTGATGTGGCCAGGATGGCCGCTAAAGGAAGAGACCACGGATGGTCTGTTTTGCCCGGGATTGGGTGGTGAGAGCCAGGAATGGCACGTGAGGCCTCAGGGAGGGCTGGCGCCTCCACCACCCGGACCCAGACTGTAAGAGCCCGCTTGCGGGCGAACTTAGTCCGGCCACCGATGGATGGCTGGTGAACGGATCCGACGAGATATCCTGGGAGCTGCTACCCGGGACATCCAACGAGACTGCCGGGGCATCGCCCCGGCTTTTTTTTGTAAGAGGCCGCTTGCGGCCGACCGGTTAACAACGACCACCCATCGCGCCCAAGGGCGCTCTTACCGTAAGAGGCCGCTTGCGGCCGACCGGTTAGCAACAACCACCCATCGCGCCCAAGGGCGCTCTTACCGTAAGAGGCCGCTTGCGGCCGACCGGTTAACAACGACCACCCATCGCGCCCAAGGGCGCTCTTACAGTAAGAGGCCGCTTGCGGCCGACCGGCTAACAACAACCACCCATCGCGCCCAAGGGCGCTCTTACCGTAAGAGGCCGCTTGCGGCCGACCGGCTAACAACGACCACCCATCGCGCCCAAGGGCGCTCTTACCGTAAGAGGCCGCTTGCGGCCGACCGGTTAGCAATAACCACCCATCGCGCCCAAGGGCGCTCTTACCGTAAGAGGCCGCTTGCGGCCGACCGGTTAGCAACAACCACCCATCGCGCCCAAGGGCGCTCTTACAGCAATTCGCGCAGCGTTCCTACGCGGCAAAGCAGGTTGAAATGCCATTATCAATTGATGAATAATTTCAGCAAACCCCGTTCCCGCGCACTTCGTAAGGGACGCTACTCTCAGAAAAATGGCATCTACTTCGTTACCAGCGTTACAAATCAGCGCATTCCCTGGTTTCAGGTACCGGAATTTGCTCAGACGATCTGCAAAAACATTGAACAACCTGCTTGTATGGCGGATGCAGAACTCTTGTGCTGGGTGGTCATGCCGGATCATATTCATTTGCTGTTGCAACTGTCCGAGGCGCCTTTGGGTCGCGTGATAAATCGCCTTAAATCGCAGACAGCAATCAAGCTGAATCGTAAGATCGGGCGAACCGGGCGATTCTGGTCTCCAGGCTTTCATGATCATGCTTTGCGCCATGAAGAAAGTATTATCGGAATCGCCAGGTATATTGTCGCCAATCCTCTTCGGGCCAGGTTGGTTGAGAGTGTGGGTGATTACCCTTATTGGAACTCAGTTTACTTATAGCTTGTGTTTCCGGTCGGCCGCAAGCGGCCTCTTACATTGTAAGAGCGCCCTTGGGCGCGATGGGTGGTGCCGGTCGGCCGCAAGCGGCCTCTTACATTGTAAGAGCGCCCTTGGGCGCGATGGGTGGTTATTGTTAGCCGTCGGCCGCAAGCGGCCTCTTACGGAATGTTGACATTACGGCGACTCAAAAGGATAATGCGCTGCCTCAAAAGCGCCCGTAGCTCAGTTGGATAGAGTGTCTGGCTACGAACCAGAAGGTCGGGAGTTCGAATCTCTCCGGGCGCGCCATTTTGAAGGAAAATCTTGTCGGGGTGTAGCGCAGCCTGGTAGCGCAACTGCTTTGGGAGCAGTGGGTCGGGAGTTCGAATCTCTCCACCCCGACCAGTTTTAAGGAAGCGCCCGTAGCTCAACCGGACAGAGCATCGGCCTTCTAAGCCGAGGGTTGCAGGTTCGAGTCCTGCCGGGCGCGCCATGTAAGAGGTCGCTTGCGGCCGAAAAGGTGAAAGTGCAGTAAGTCGCGCCCAAGGGCGCTCTTACAGGGTAGAATAGAGGTTATACAATGGTGGGCGTAGCTCAGTTGGTAGAGCTCCGGATTGTGATTCCGGCGGTCGTGGGTTCGAGCCCCATCGTCCACCCCATTTTTTTGTCACGCAAGCGATTTGCTTGCGCGATTTAATAACGGGCCATTAGCTCAATTGGCAGAGCAGTAGACTCTTAATCTATTGGTTCTAGGTTCGAGTCCTAGATGGCCCACCAATTTAGCTAATTCCAGCACGTGAGGCTGGAATCAAGCAGCGCCGGTAAATGGACGTCATTTCATGGTTTAAGAGCGAAAGTGGCGGAATTGGTAGACGCGCTGGATTTAGGATCCAGTGGGGCAACCCGTGGGAGTTCGAGTCTCCCCTTTCGCACCACTGGCACCATCCGGTATCCCCATAATTAATTTCATTAACAGGTTGTTTTTTTGATGCAAGTATCCGTAGAAAACGCCGGTAGCCTTGAGCGCCGGTTAACCGTCCAGATCCCTGAGTCTGAAATAACGGACAAAGTCCATTCAAAGCTCCAGGAACTCACCAAACAGGTAAGGATCAAGGGATTTCGTCCCGGCCGTGTGCCTATGAGTGTGGTCAGACAGCGCTACGGCAAACAGGTCCGCCAGGATATTGTCAACGAAACCATGCAGGCCAGCCTGCAGCAGGCCATTCAGGATGAGTCCCTGCGCCCGGCATCAATGCCGCGCGTTGATGGTTTGCCGGAAGGGCTGGAAAAGGGCGATCTGGAATTCACGGCGATCATTGAAGTCTATCCGGAACTGGACACCATTGATGTCTCCGGTATCGAAATCATCCGCCCCGCAGCCGAAGTGTCAGAAGATGACATTGATGAAATGCTGCAAACCCTGCGTGAGCAGCGCAAAGAATGGAAGCCGGTTGAGCGCACTGCCCAGGCGGGTGACCAGGTCGTGATTGAGTATGTGGCCGAAACAGACGAGGGCCGGGTGCCCGCCGAAGGCAAGCAACGCCTGACGGTGATTATGGGTGAATCACGGTTTGATGAGCTGGAATCCGCCATTGCAGAAATTCCGGCCGGTGAACAAAAGGAAGTTGAACTGGAATTCCCTGAGCACTATCGCGAGCCCTTGCTGGTCGGCAAGAAGGCCCGGGTGGAGTTAAAGGTGGATTCCGTCGCGGAAGGCAGCCTGCCGGAAGTGGATGAGGACTTTATCAAAAGTTTCGGCGTTGCTGACGGCAGCGAGGAATCCCTGCAGGCGGAGATTCGCGGGAACCTGGAGCGTGAACTGGCGCAGGCCACTACTTCCATAATGAAAATGCGCCTGATCGATGAATTGGTGAAGGCCACGCCCGACATGGAGGTGCCTGCGAGCATCGTTCAGTCTGAGGCACGAAACCTGGCCTCCCAGGCCCTGTCTTCACCGGGAACCGAGCCGGATGAAGCGGTGGTTGAGGCATTTAAAGAAATAGCGGAGAATCGGGTGCGTGGCGGCTTGTTGCTGGGCGAGGTGGCCCGGCAGAATGACATCGAGGTGGATGGAGCAAGGGTGCGCAAGGCCATTGAAACCATGTCCAGCACTTATCAGGAGCCCGCCGAAATGATGCAACTGTATTACGGTAACCCGCAGCTCCTGCAGGAGGTGGAAAATTCCATTTTGGAAGAGCAAGTGGTTGACTGGGGGTTGGAAAACGCTAAAGTGACAACTCAGGAGATGACTTTTCAGGAAGTTATTCAGCAATCGACGAAAACGGCTGATGATTCTGCCTGATTTGGAGTCCAAACCAAGCCCCCGGGAGAGGCAGTATGGATAGGCCAGACCTTACATTTAATCCACAGGCGCTCAACCTGGTTCCGATGGTGGTGGAGCAAACCTCGCGGGGCGAGCGGGCGTATGATATTTATTCCCGTTTGCTGAAGGAACGGGTCATTTTCATCGTTGGCCCGATTGAAGACTACGCGGCCAACCTGGTGGTGGCCCAATTGCTGTTCCTCGAGTCGGATAACCCGGACAAGGACATCAGTATCTATATCAACAGCCCGGGCGGTTCGGTCAGCGCCGGGCTGGCCATTTACGACACCATGCAATTCATTCGCTGCGATGTCAGCACCATGTGTGTCGGGCAGGCAGCCAGTATGGGCGCGCTGCTGCTGGCCGCAGGGCAAAAAGACAAACGTTATTGCCTGCCGCATTCGCGCGTGATGATCCACCAGCCCCTGGGCGGATACCAGGGCCAGGCCTCTGACATCGACATTCACGCACGCGAAATTCTCAAGATTCGGGCCCAGTTGAACGAAATTTTTGCGCATCATAGCGGTCAGAGTGTCGAGAAGATCGCTGAAGACACCGAGCGCGATAACTTCATGGACCCGCAACAGGCGCTGGAGTATGGCCTGGTCGATTCGGTTCTGGACAACAGAAATATCGACTCTAGTGAATAAAAAAGGTAATATTTTCACTGGAATAGTAAACAAAGCAATGTAAACGCATTAGGTTAAGACATGAGTGACCAGGAAAATAAAGGCGCAAACGGAAAGATTCTCTATTGTTCATTTTGCGGTAAGTCTCAGCATGAAGTCCGCAAACTCATTGCAGGACCCAGTGTTTATGTCTGCGACGAGTGCGTGGAACTGTGCAATGACATCATTCGTGAAGAACTGGAAGATGCCGGCACCAGGGACCGCGAGAACCTCCCCAATCCCCACGAAATTCACGAGTTTCTCGATGAGTTTGTGATCGGGCAGGAGCACGCCAAGAAAGTGCTGTCGGTGGCCGTTTACAACCACTACAAGCGCGTGGAGTCCAGCAGTCGCAATGATGAAGTGGAACTGGCCAAGAGCAATATCCTGCTGATTGGGCCCACCGGTTCCGGCAAGACCCTGCTGGCCGAAACGCTGGCACGCATGCTTGATGTGCCTTTCACCATTGCCGATGCCACCACCCTGACCGAGGCCGGTTACGTTGGTGAGGACGTCGAAAACATCATTCAGAAACTGCTGCAGAAATGTGATTACGATGTGGACAAGGCCCAGACCGGCATCGTTTACATTGACGAGATCGACAAGGTTTCACGCAAGGCGGAAAACCCGTCCATTACCCGCGATGTGTCCGGTGAAGGCGTGCAGCAGGCTTTGCTTAAGCTAATCGAGGGCACCATCGCCTCGGTGCCGCCGCAGGGCGGACGCAAGCATCCCCAGCAGGAATTTCTGCAGGTGGATACCGGCCAGATCCTGTTTATCTGCGGTGGCGCGTTTTCAGGCCTGGAGAAAGTCATTCAGGCGCGTTCCAGCGCGACCGGTATCGGCTTTTCGGCGGATGTCCAGAGCAAAGAGAATTCAGACAATATTGGCGAACTGCTGCTCGATGTTGAACCGGAAGACCTGGTCCGTTATGGGCTGATTCCGGAATTTGTCGGGCGTCTGCCGGTCGTGGCGACACTGGAAGAACTGGATGAGACGGCCCTGGTCAAGATCCTGGTCGAACCCAAGAACGCACTGATCAGGCAGTACAAGCAGCTTTTCGCCATGGAAGATGCCGAACTCGAAATTCGCGAGGATGCCCTCCATGCCATTGCCCGCAAGGCCATGGCGCGCAAGACCGGAGCGCGCGGCCTGCGCACCATTCTGGAAGGCGTGCTGCTCAACAGCATGTACGACCTGCCTTCACTGGATAACGTTTCCAGGGTGGTGGTCGACGAGACCGTGATCGAAGGTGAGGCCGAACCCTACATTCTGTATGAGAACACCAAGCAGGTAGTAGGCGCCAGCGAGTAAGCCCCGGCAAGCCACCGCCGGCACGCTTCTCTCTCACACCCGTCATCCCGGATCACGCGCGCGGCACTTACCACCCGTCATCCCGGATCACGCGAAGCGTGCATCCGGGATCCATACAGGCTCATCAGGTAGTGTCACCCTTGCAAGTATTGCATCAGCATTGCTGGATTCCGGATGCGGCTGCGCCGATCCGGAATGACGGGGGGGAACGGAATGACGGGGGAGGGGGCTTGTTTTTTATCATTGGGCGCCAATATTCCTCATATTCTGATCCGCGTCGAAGACGCCGGATTTAATTGACTGCTATTATTTGATTTAGAGCATTCGTGACGGGGCGTTGCAGCGCCCGTCTGACGTATTGCCGGAGAGGAACCTGATGTCCGAAACCAAGACGACAACTTCAGCCGCTGTCACCAGTCAGCCGACACCCGTGCTGTCCTTGCGTGATGTCGTGGTCTATCCCTACATGGTCATTCCGCTCTTCGTGGGACGTGAGCGCTCCATTCTTGCGCTGGACAAGGCCATGGACGTGGACAAACGGATTGTGCTGGTTACCCAGCGCCATGCCGACATTGACGATCCTTCGGAGGCGGACCTGTTCGAGGTGGGCACCCTGGCCACGGTGTTGCAGTTACTCAAACTGCCGGATGGAACAACCAAAGTGCTGGTGGAAGGCGGCGAACGTGTACGCGTCACGAAGTTCAGTGAAGAAAATGGCTTTTTCGAGGCACACTGGGAACTCATCCCGGTGGTCGATGAAGTGAGTGAGAAGGAACTCGATGTCACCATGCGTTCCCTGGTGTCCCTGTTCGAGCAATACGTGAAACTGAACCGTAAAATCCCCCCGGAACTACTGACCACGCTGGCCGGCATCAGTGACCCCAGTCGCCTGGCGGACACCGTTGCGGCACATCTGAGCATCCGCCTGGAAGAAAAGCAGGTGCTGTTGGAAATGGGCAGCCCGCGCCGGCGCATGGAGCACCTGATGGCGCTGGTGGACGGTGAGATCGACGTGCTGCAGTTGGAAAAACGCATTCGCGGCCGGGTCAAAACGCAGATGGAAAAAAGTCAGCGTGAGTACTACCTGAACGAGCAGATGAAGGCCATTCAGAAAGAACTGGGCGACATGGATGATGTGCCCAATGATATGGATGACCTCGCTCAGCGTATTGCAGAAAGCGGGATGAGCGCAGAAGCTGAAAAAAAAGCCACTTCCGAACTCAACAAGCTGAAAATGATGTCGCCGATGTCCGCTGAAGCTACCGTGGTGCGCAATTACATCGACTGGATGCTGAACGTACCGTGGAAAAAACGCAGTCGCATCCGCAAAAAGCTGGACCAGGCTGCGGCTATTCTCGAAGAGGATCATTACGGTCTGGAGAAAGTTAAAGAACGGATCCTGGAGTATCTGGCGGTGCAACATCGGGTACGCAAGATGAAAGGCCCGATTCTGTGCCTGGTCGGACCACCCGGTGTCGGCAAAACCAGTGTCGGGCGTTCCATCGCCCGCGCGACCGGGCGCAAGTTCGTGCGTATGTCCCTGGGCGGAGTGCGTGATGAAGCTGAAATCCGTGGTCACCGCAGAACCTATATCGGTTCGATGCCGGGCCGCGTGTTGCAGAACCTCGCCAAAGTCGGCACGCGCAACCCGCTGTTCATGCTCGATGAACTGGACAAGATGTCGATGGATTTCCGGGGCGATCCCTCGTCCGCTCTGTTGGAAGTGCTGGACCCCGAACAGAACCACACCTTTGCCGACCACTACCTGGAAGTGGATTTCGACTTGTCCGACGTGATGTTCGTCGCCACCGCCAATTCGCTTAATATTCCCAGCCCGCTGCTGGACCGGATGGAAGTGATCCGCATCCCCGGTTACACCGAGGATGAAAAGCTGAATATCGCGCTACGTTACCTGCTGCCCAAGCAACTGGAGGCCCATGGCCTCAGTGCAAAAGAACTGCAGATCAGTCGGACCGTGCTGACCGATATCATTCGCTATTACACGCGTGAGTCTGGGGTGCGTAACCTGGAACGTGAAATCGCCAAGATTTGCCGCAAAGCGGTGAAGCAGCTTGCGCTGGAAAAAAATAAGGAAAAAGTCAACGCCACCACACGCAACCTCGACTCCTTCCTGGGGGTGCGCCGGTTCCGCTACGGTGTGGTGGAAGAGAACAACGAGATCGGCCAGGTGACCGGCCTGGCGTGGACGGAAGTGGGTGGTGCATTACTCCACATCGAAGCCACCCTGATACCCGGCAAGGGTCGCTTGATCCAGACCGGACAACTCGGTGACGTGATGCAGGAATCCATTCAGGCGGCGATGACGGTGGTGCGCAGCCGTGCCGAGCGCCTGGGTATTGAACCCGGCTTCTACCAGAGTCTGGATGCCCATATCCACGTGCCCGAAGGGGCCACGCCTAAAGACGGTCCTTCGGCCGGCGTGGCGATGTGCACCGCGCTGGTCTCCGCCCTGAGCAAAATACCGGTGCGGGCCGATGTGGCGATGACCGGTGAGATTACCCTGCGGGGCAAAGTCCTGCCGATCGGCGGCCTCAAGGAAAAGTTGTTGGCGGCACACCGGGGAGGCATCAAAACGGTGCTGATTCCCGAGGAGAACGAAAAGGACCTGGTGGATATACCCCGGGTTATTTTGCGCAAACTGGATGTCCATCCGGTCTCCACAATCGACGATGTGCTGGAACTGGCCCTGACCGAAATGCCCACGCCGCTACCGGCAGCGATTGAAGCCGAAAAGGGCGCCTCGGGCAAAGCGGGAGATGCTGTAACCACACATTGATCAAAACCCGGCGGCGCAAAAACCCCGCCAGTGGACTTTGGGAAAAAAGACTGTTTTCCTACACTATGAATCGCTTGGCGCGACTAGTTCACTTAACACCTTTGAAATAGGTCCGAAAGCTGTTGCACCGCAGGGGTGGAGGTATTAGTATTCTTCCACGCTTGCAGGCCTTGACACACAAGGTTTTCCGGGAGTTTCCGCAACCCCCGGAGCAAATAAAATTAGCCGGCAGGGTCTGGATGTCGGTGGTCTGTTCAGGCGGTTAACTCATACATCGACTATTCACTAAATTTTACGGAGTGCAAGAATGAATAAATCTGACCTCGTTGATGCTATTGCTGATTCTGCTGGCCTGACCAAGGCCGATGCGGGTCGTGCTGTAGATGCTTTTGTTAGTACCGTGACCGGCGCCCTGAAAGGTGGCGATTCTGTTTCGCTGATTGGATTTGGCACCTTCACCGTCCGCGATCGCGCAGCCCGGACCGGCCGTAATCCCCGCACTGGTGAAACCATCCAGATTGCAGCTTCCAAAAACCCTGCATTCAAGGCTGGCAAAGCACTGAAAGACGCTGTAAACTAGCGCGCCTTCTGAAGGGTGCTTAGCTCAGTTGGGAGAGCATCGCCCTTACAAGGCGAGGGTCGGCGGTTCGAGCCCGTCAGCACCCACCAGAAATTGCGGAGTGGTAGTTCAGTTGGTTAGAATACCGGCCTGTCACGCCGGGGGTCGCGGGTTCGAGTCCCGTCCACTCCGCCATTTTACGTGAAGGGCGCCTTGCCGGCGCCCTTTGCTTTAAGGCTTGCTGAAACCCAGGCAGGCCGTAGCGCACATTAAACCTCGATTATTGTGAGTACCTATGGTTCTACAGACGATTCGTGAAAAGCTGACCGGCATCCTTGCAGGCATCTTCTTCGCTGTTTTAATCATTCCTTTTGCTTTTGTGGGCGTCAATTCGTATTTCACATCGGACGCGGTCAACGCCGTTGCTGTTGTCAATGACCAGGAAATCACGGTTAACGAATTCAACCAGAGCTTCCAGCAGTACCGGCGGCAGATGCAGGGGCGTTTGGGGGCTAACTTTGACGCTGAAGCATTCGACCAGCCTCTCGTGCGCAGGCAACACCTGGATTCCATGATCGATCAGGAACTGCTGGCCCAGTTGGCCTTCGAGGCGGGCCTTTCCGTTGCCAACGATGTGCTGGCGTCCACCATCCGGGATATTCCCGCTTTCCAGGTCGGGGGCGTATTCAATACCGAGGTTTATCAGGCCAGCCTGGCAGCACAGGGCATGACGCCCCGGCAGTTTGAGAACAGCACGCGTTCACAGATGATCATGGGGCAGTTCCCAACCGCCATCGCCACCAGCGCGATCGGCACGGACTGGGAACTGGATAACTACGTTCGTTTGCACGATCAGAAACGGGCATTCAGCGCCGTCCTGGTGCCGTCACAGTTGGATGACACCGCCACCATTGACGAACAGGCCATCGTCGACTGGTATAACGAGCATTCGGATGATTACCGATCTGATGAACAGATTGTCATTGAGTATCTGGAGTTGGATAGTACAAAGCTCGGTGACAGCGTGGTTCCCGATGAAGAACAGTTGCGGGCACAGTTTGAAGCACAGAAAACCCGCTTCATTTCACCGGAAACCCGTCTGGCGTCCCATATCCTGATCGAGGTGGATAGCCAGGCGCAGGAAGTTGATATTGAAAGTGCGCGCCAGGTGGCTGAAGACCTGGCTGAGCGGGCCAGGGCGGGAGAGGATTTTGCCACCCTGGCGAAGGAAAACTCGCAGGATGCCGGATCAGCACCTGAAGGCGGAGACCTGGGCTGGATTGAACCCGGTTTCATGGTTCAGGCCTTTGAAGACGCCCTGTACAAACTGACACCTGAGAAACCAATCTCCGATCCGGTGCGGAGCGGCTTTGGCTGGCATGTCATCTACCTGCGTGATATTCGCCCTGCAGAGGGCATGACGTTTGCCGAGGCACGCCCCATTCTGGTGGAAGAATATGAGGCGGATCAGAATGAGCGCCGCTTCCTGGAACAGGCAGACCGCCTGGTTGATATCATCTACGAAGATCCAACCACACTGGATACCGCCGCCTCGGAACTGGGTTTGGAAATTCAGCAGGCCGGTCCGTTTGGCCGCCTGGGTGGTGAGGGCATTGCAGCCAATTCCGCGATTGTTAAAGCCTCGTTTTCGGACCTGGTGATGCTGCAGGGCGTGGTCAGCGATCCGATCAACCTGGATGATAATCACCTGGTCGTGATTCGCATGAAGGAATACTTGCCGGAGGCCCAGTTGCCGCTTGATGAAGTCCGGGACCAGGTAGTGCAGAGTGTCCGCAGGCAGCGCGCCATGGAGGCGGCACGGGTCCAGGCCGATGAGATTCTGGCCCAGGTGGCTTCCGGAGCCGACCTGGCTGAGGTCGGCGCAGAAAACGAACTGGAAGTGCTGGCGCTTGAAGCCGCTTCGCGAACCGATCCGGGTGTTCCCCGGGATCTGCTTCAGAAGTTGTTCCTGATCAAGGCCCCGGGTGAAGAAGGGCCGGTTAACGAAGTGCTGGAACTTAGCGATGGTTACGCCGTTGTCCAGTTGCAGAGCGTCACCGATGGCGTGCTGTCCGCCGCAGATGTGGTGGCGGCGCAGAACTACATCCGCCGCATTACCAATGCAACGGCCAATAATGAAGTCTTCAGCTTCATGCGTATGCTGCGCAGTCAGTCTGAAATAAAGGTATATGAAGACCGCCTGTAAGAGCCCGCTTGCGGGCGAAGGCCAACGGCAACCTACCCGTCGCGCCCAAGGGCGCTCTTACTGTAAGAGGCCGCTTGCGGCCGACCGCCAACAGCAGGCTTACCCGTCGCGCCCAAGGGCGCTCTTACTGTAAGAGGCCGCTTGCGGCCGACCGCCAACAGCAGGCTTACCCGTCGCGCCCAAGGGCGCTCTTACTGTAAGAGGCCGCTTGCGGCCGACCGCTAACAGCAGGCTTACCCATCGCGCCCAAGGGCGCTCTTACCGTAAGAGGCCGCTTGCGGCCGACCGCCAACAGCAGGCTTATCCGTCGTGCCCAAGGGCGCTCTTACTGTAAGAGGCCGCTTGCGGCCGACCGCTAACAGCAGGCTTATCCGTCGCGCCCAAGGGCGCTCTTACACAGAAAGTTCGGCCATGCCCAGGATGTTGTAACCGGAATCCACGAAAGTTGTTTCGCCGGTAACGCCTGAAGCGAGATCGGAACACAGGAATGCGGCGACGTTGCCCACTTCCCTTGGTGTGATATTGCGCCGCATGGGGGCAGTGGTCTCAACATGGGTCATCATTTTGCGGAAATCCGATACGCCCGCCGCGGCGAGTGTCTTGACCGGGCCGGCAGAAATGGCATTCACCCGAATCCCCTTTGGCCCGAGACTTTGCGCCAGGTAGCGCATATTGGCTTCCAGGCTGGCCTTAGCCAGACCCATCACGTTATAACTGGGCATGGCCCGAATGGACCCCATGTAGGTCAGCGTCAGCAGCGCACCATCGCGGCCTTCCATCAGGCTGAGCCCGGCTTTGGCCAGGGCTGCGAAACTGTAGGAACTGATGTCGTGGGCGATCTGGAAGCCTTCGCGGCTGATCACGTCAATGTAATCGCCAATCAACTGCTCGCGGGGAGCGAAGCCGACCGAGTGGACCAGGATGTCGTAGTAGTCCCAGTGCTTGCGTAATTCGGAAAAAACCCGGTCAATGTCCTCATCGAACGCCACATCGCATGGCAGGACAATTTCAGAATTCGTCGCTTGCGCAATTTTGTCGACCCGGACTTTCAGCCGGTCATTCTGATAGGTATAAGCCAGCTCTGCTCCTTGCTCATACATCGCCTCGGCGATACTCCAGGCAATGGAGCGCGGACTGGCTACCCCAACAATGAGTGCACGTTTTCCTTCAAGAAATCCCATGTTTTGTTCCTGTAATTCGCTAGTAAAGGTTATGTGGGAGGTTACCTGAAATCCCCACCGAAGTTAAAGGGCTCTGACACTTTTAGATAATTCGGCCGCAAGCGGCCTCTTACAGTAAGAGCGCCCTTGGGCGCGATGGGTAAGCCTGCTGTTAGCGGTCGGCCGCAAGCGGCCTCTTACGGTAAGAGCGCCCTTGGGCGCGATGGGTGGGGCTGCCGTTAGCGGTCGGCCGCAAGCGGGCTCTTACAGAAAGCTTAGGCGGGCGGCGGCGCTGTGTTCAACGATTTGACCTTCGTGCCAGGCGAGTTGGCCGTTGACCAGGGTGCTGAGGATACGGGAGCGGAAGGTACGGCCCTCGAAGGGGCTCCAGCCGCATTTGGACAAGACCCGTTCCGGTGTGACCGGCGTGGTTTGAGCGGTATCGACCAGCACCAGATCGGCCCAGTAACCTTCACGCAGGAAACCCCGGTCCACCACACCGAAGCGGGTGGCAACGTTGTGCGCCGTTTTCCTGACGATCTCCTGCAGGCTCAGGATGCCGTCGTGGTGAAGCTCGAGTGTGGCCAGCAGGGCGTCCTGCACCAGTGGCAGGCCTGCAGGTGCCTCCAGGTAGTCGCTGCTGGCTTTTTCTTCAACAGTATGTGGTGCATGATCCGTGGCGATAATATCCAGCCGGTCGTCCTTCAGGGCCCTGAGCAGGGCCTGTTGGTCGGCCGCTGATTTGATCGCAGGATTGCACTTGATGCGGTTGCCGAGGCGGGCATAGTCATCGCTGTTGAAATGCAGGAAGTGGATACAAACTTCAGCGGTAATGTTTTTGCCCTCTATAGGCCCGGCTGCAAACAATTCCATTTCCCGGGCGGTGGAGAGGTGGAGGATGTGCAACTGGGCATCGTGTGCCCGGGCCAGTTCAATGGCCAGTACGGATGAGCGGTAACAGGCTTCCGCGTTGCGGATCCGCGGATGTTCCGTCAGCGGGATATCCCGCCCGTATTTTTCCAGCGCCGTTTTCAACTGCTGGTTGATCAGCGGGGTGGACTCGCAATGGGTGGCGATCAGGACAGGTGCATCGCGGAAAATCCCGGCCAGGGTATCTTCGTTGTCGACCAGCATGTTGCCGGTTGATGCGCCCATGAATATTTTGATTCCGCAGGCTGTGCCGCGTGGCAGTGCGCGGATGACATCGAGATTGTCGTTGGTCGCGCCCAGGTAAAAAGCATAATTTGCCAGTGATTTTTGGGCGGCGGCGGCATACTTGTCTTCCAGCGCGCTGAGCGTCACTGTGGGTGGCAGTGTATTGGGCATTTCCATGAAACTGGTAATGCCGCCGGCTACGGCAGCCCGTGACTCAGACCAGATACCTGCCTTGTGGGTCAGGCCGGGTTCGCGAAAATGGACCTGGTCATCGATCATTCCGGGCAACAAACAGGCGCCGGCCGCATCCAGGATGCGGGTGCCGCCCTCGGCGCTGATTGAAGATGCAATCTTTGCAATGCGGCCATCACGGACGAGCAGGTCGCCATCGCTGAGCTGCCCTTCATTCACCAGCCGGGCGTTTTTAATCAGAACGGAATCAGTCATCATCTCTTTTCAGTAGCCTCCGGGGCACCGGGTCATGCCCGCCTTCACAAAACGGGTGGCAACGGGAAATTCGCTTGACGGCCAGCCAGGTTCCACGCCAGGCGCCGTGTTTTTCGATTGCCTCAGATGCATAATGTGAGCAACTGGGGGTAAAGCGGCAATGGTTGCCCAGGAACGGGCTCAACAACAGTTGATAGGCCCTGATTATCCACCGTAACAGTCTTCCCATCAGTGGCGGGCGGCCCGTTCAGGCACAGAAATATGCGCAGAAAACTTGCCGTTCGGCCCCAGTTCAGCTATAACACACAAATTTCTTTTGGGGTCGATTTGCTTCATTTTATTATAATCTATATAAAACAAAGGGATACGTAAATCGGCTCGATCGCAGGTTAAAGGAGTAGCTTAACACGATGCCTACCAATACCGTCGTTTTGAAGAAAGGGTACAAACCTTTGAAGAAAGAGCAGTACATGTGTCCGAACCATCAGGAGTATTTCCGTCAGAAGCTGTCCAACTGGCGCGCAGAGTTGGTTGAGGAGTCCCGTGAAACCATCAACAACCTGCAGCGCGAAGTCAGGGATGTCGGCGATGAGGCTGAACGGGCGACTCGGGAAACCGAGAACAGTCTTGAACTGCGCACGCGTGATCGTTACCGCAAGTTAATCAACAAAATTGACAAGGCGTTGATCAGGCTGGATGAAGGCGAATACGGTTACTGTGAAGAAACCGGTGAGGAAATTGGTCTGGCCAGGCTGGAAGCGCGGCCGATAGCCACCTTGTGCCTTGATGCCCAGGAACGCTGGGAATTGAGACAGCGCCAGTTGGGCGACGTCCGCTGATCCACGCATCGACTGGTTTTGATACTGAAAAATATTTATATTTTTGCTAACAAAAAATTAATAATTTTCTGTAAAATCACGTATCATTACCCCCGATACCCGGGTACGGCAGTTGTTGGGTAGTAAAGTAATTTTCCAGAGTAATGCTATGAGCAGGAGGGGCGTTACGTGAAAAAATCAATATTAATCACAAGTTTGACCGCCGTCGGCCTGGCTCTTTCATCCGCAGCCTTGTATGCGGACGGAGACCAGCCCTGGCACCTGACTTTCCAGGTCGGTGGAATGCAACTGGACAATAAACGTGACACGCGGGATGACGACGTCTGGCTGTCCGGTGGTTTTGGCCGCTTCTTCGGTAATAACTTCAGCCTTGATCTGGAGTACGATTCGTTCGAAGGCACTTATAAAAATTTCGATACGGTTGTTCCCGGCGCAACCTACGATAAGTGGGGTTTGACCACCGTAGGCTTGATGGGTCGCTACTTTTTTGGCCAAAAGGCCTGGCGTCCATTCGTAGCCGCTGGCGCAGGCGCCACCAGCCACGGCAGTGTGCTGGATGACGGCAGTAACCTGCAAACCAGCCTGGGTCTGGGTTTACAAGGCAAGCTCGCCAAGCACTGGAGCGGACGTTTCCAGGTTTTGTGGAGAGCCGACCACGACAACAACAGCCAGGTGACACCCAACAAGTACAACGACTTTATATACAGTGCCGGCCTAAGCTTTGATTTCGGCGGCACCGAGCCACCGCCGCCACCACCACCGCCGCCGCCGCCACCACCACCTCCGGCGCCGCCACCTAACCCGGACCTCGACGGTGATGGCGTGCTGAACACACACGATAAGTGCCCTGACACACGCCCCGGCGCCGTGGTTGATCTTGATGGTTGTGAAGTGGAAGCCGTGATCGAACTCGGAGGTGTGTACTTCGATTTTGACCAGGCCACACTGAAGCCCGAAGGCATTGTCGTGCTTAACGAGGCTGCCGCACTGCTGCAAACGCATGAGCGTGTCGTCGTTGAGGTTGCCGGCCACACCGACAGCAGGGGACCTGAAGCCTACAACCAGCGTCTGTCCGAACATCGTGCCAATACGGTGAAAGACTACCTGATCAGCAAGGGTGTCAAAGCCAGTAACCTGAGCGCACGCGGCTACGGCGAGTCCCGCCCGGTTGCCAGCAACGATACCGAAGCAGGGCGCGCAGAAAACCGCCGCGTCGAGTTGATCGTTCTCGATCGCTGAGGCAAAATCTGTTTGATAGAAAACCCCGCCTCGGCGGGGTTTTTTTGGCCAGTAAAGCCGGGGTCAGAGTAAGTCCCTTACTCTGACCTCATCGAACGGGCGGAGCGGGTTCCGTTATCGATACGCTTTGTAAGAATGGGCGACAAACCAGACTGACACCGCTTCGCGCTCCGAATGGGGTCAGGTTTAAAAACCTGACCCCGGCCGTACGGTAAGAGCGCCCTTGGGCGCGACAGGCTGCGTTTTTAGCTTTTCGGCCGCAAGCGGCCTCTTACGGTAAGAGCGCCCTTGGGCGCGTATTTGGCTAGGCCGTGAGCAAGCTCCGCGCGTAGCTATTGATTGCGCCCAGCATGGCATGCAGGCCGTTGGCGCGGGTTGGTGAGAGGTGGTCGCTGAGGCCGATTTCCCGGATGAAATAGGGTTCCGTGTCAACGATCTGCTGGGCGCTACAGCCCGAATAAACATCGATCAGCAAGGCGATCAGCCCGGATACGATCGCGGCATCGCTGTTGGCGCGAATGATAACCTCATCCGCATCGCCCTCAAGCAGCAACCACACCTGTGACTGGCAACCGGCCAGCAATTTGTCGTCGGTTTTTTCAGCTTCGTCCAGCGGAGGAAGTTTGCGCCCGAGGTCGATCAGGTACTGGTAGCGGTCCAGCCATTCGCTGAACAGGCTGAACGAATCAATGATGTCGTCCTGAGACTGTTTTGGGTCATGCATAGCGGCTCCTACGAACCCACCCGGCGCCAGCGCGTGTTGCCACTGGCGTCTTCCAGCACGATTCCCATCGCGGTGAGACGCTCACGGATGGCGTCAGCGGTGGCAAAATCGCGGCTGGCACGGGCCTGGTTGCGTTGCTCGATCAGGGCTTCAACCGCTGCGCTGTCCGGGTCGTCTTCTTCGGCGCCGAACCAGGCATCGGGGGTCGATTGCAGCAGACCGATCAACTGCCCATTGGCCAGCAGTTCGCCGGCTAGCTGTTGCGCCTGCTCCGGCTCGTCGGCTTTGGCCAGCGCCCGCGCAACGCGATTGAATTCGGCCAGCGCAACCGGTGTGTTCAGGTCATCCCCGAGGGCTTCAATAAACGGTTCGCCCGGCTGCGGATTTGCCTGGAACGGCCCGAATCGATCATTTGCATTACGCACAACGCCATACAGGCGGTCCAGGGTCCGGCGTGCCCGCTCCAGTTCTTTCTCCGACCAGTCCAGCGGTTGCCGGTAATGGGCGCCCAGCAACAGGTAACGCAGCACTTCGCCCGGGTGGGATTTCAGCAATTCGTGCACCACCAGAGTGTTGCCCTGGGATTTGGACATTTTACGTTTTTCGATGGTGACAAAACCGTTGTGCAGCCAGTAATGAGCGAAAGCCCGGCCACCGTGAGAGCAGACGCTTTGTGCGATCTCATTTTCATGGTGGGGAAAAACTAAATCCTGGCCGCCGCCGTGAATATCAATGGTTTCACCGAGGTGGGTTTCGGACATGGCGGAGCACTCCAGGTGCCAACCGGGCCGGCCCCAGCCCCAGGGGCTGTCCCAGCCCGGTTGCGGATCCTGGGACGGTTTCCATAACACAAAGTCACCCGGGTTTTTTTTGAACGGCGCCACTTCAATACGCGAACCCGCCATCATTTCGCGGATGTCGCGGCGTGACAGCTTGCCATAGCGGTCATAAGACTCGATGTTGAACAGCACGTGACCCAGCGCTTCATAGGCATGGCCGGTGTCAAACAGGCGCTCAATCATGTCGATCATCTGCTCAATGTGGTCGGTAGCGCGCGGTTCAATGGTCGGCCGTCCGACCCCGATGGCATCCATATCTGCGTGATAGGCATCGGCATAGCGTGATGATATTTCCTGGATCGGCACCTTCAGCTCAGCGGCCTTGGCATTGATCTTGTCATCCACATCGGTGATGTTGCGGGCGTAGACAACTTCTTTGTACTTTAGCGACAGCACGCGGTACAGCAAGTCGAAGATAACTGCCGGGCGGGCGTTGCCGATGTGGGCGAAGTTATATACCGTTGGCCCACAGACATACATCGTCACACGGTCGGGGTTGATCGGCACGAATTCCTGCTGTTCACGCGTCAGCGTGTTGTAGAGACGGATAGTCAATTTGCCTTACTCGCTTGCTGGGTCTAAAGTTCGCGCCGGTGCGCCAATTTTTCTATTTTACCAATGGATTCGATTCATGAGCAAAGAATACCGGGATTATTACGCAGCACACGTGGCTGAATTGTAAAATCGCTGGGAAGCGGCGATGGATGCGGAGAACCTGCAGGCGGTACTGGTCCACTCCGGTACACCGCTGATCAGTTTTCAAGACGATTATGAATATGCTTTTCGCCCCAATCCCCACTTCCTGGCCTGGCTTCCGCTGACCCATCACCACGACAGTGCGCTGCTGCTGCGCACCGGCAAAAAGCCCTGTGTATTTTTTTACCAGCCGGAAGATTTCTGGTACCTCGCGCCGGCCGATCCCGAATCCTGGTGGGCTGATCATTTTGACATCCAGCGGGTCAGCCAGGCCGATGGCTGGCGCCGGGAGCTTTTCAGCAAGTTCAATGGTGTGTCGTTTGGGATACGGGATGTTGCCGCCATTGGTGATGCACCTTCACTGAGCGGCAGTTTTGACGATGACCGGATCAATCCCCCGGGGCTGGTCAGCCGCCTGCAGGTGGAGCGCAGCCGAAAGACTGCCTATGAAGTTTCCTGCATACGCGAAGCCAGCCGCCTGGCGACTGTTGCGCACCGGGAAGCAGAACGGGCGTTTCGCGAAGGGGAGAGTGAATTCCGTATCCATCTTCGTTACCTTGCCGCTTGTGAACATAGCGATGCCCAACTTCCCTACAACAACATCATCGCCCTCAACAGCCACGGCTCGGTTCTGCACTACCAGGGCCGGGACCGGGTCGTTCCCGATTTGCTGCACTCGTTCCTGATTGATGCCGGTTGCACGGTCAACGCTTATGCTTCCGATATCACGCGCAGTTACGCAGCGCACCATACCACCAGGGACAGCGATGAGGGATTCGCCGAACTGGTGAGCGCCATGGACACCCTGCAGCAGAGCCTGGCCGGGGCGGTCAGAGCCGGTTTGGATTACCGCCTGCTTCACTTGCAGGCGCATCGGGAGATCGCCACTGTTCTGAAGTCTTTCGGTATCATCAAGGTGACGGCAGAGGACGCCGTGGCAACCGGTTTGAGCCGAGTTTTCTTTCCCCACGGCCTGGGTCACTTCATCGGTTTGCAAACGCACGATGTGGCGGGCCTGATCGACAACCGGGGCCAGCCGATTGCGCGGCCCGAGGAGCACCCGATGTTACGCCTGACTCGTGTTCTGGAAGTCGGCAATGTCCTGACCATAGAACCCGGACTGTATTTTATCGAACCCCTGTTGCAGCAATGGAGGGCTCACGGCGATGCAGCGGCGATTGACTGGGATCGTGTGGCGGCATTGAAACCGTGTGGGGGAATCCGTATCGAGGATAATCTGCTGGTCACTGCTGGCGGCAGCGAAAACCTCACCCGTGAGGCTTTTGCAAAACTGTAGTCCTTCCCCCGTCGTTTCTCCTTCCCCCCCCCGTCATTCCGGATCGACGAAGTCGTATCCGGAATCCAGCAGTCGCGGTAAAAGCGCCTGATGCTCCTCACTTCGTTTCACTCAGACTGGATACCGGATATTGCTGCGCAAATCCGGCATGACGGGGGGAGTGGGTCGCAACGGCTTCATCGGGGGAGTGGGTCGCAACGGCTTCATCGGGGGAGTGGGTCGCAACGGCTTCATCGGGGGAGTGGGTCGCAACGGTTTCATCAAGCGTCGGTTAAACCCAGACCGGCCAGGTCGCTGATGTCCATGTTGCCGGCCGGTCCATGATTCCAGATGGTGCTGTGGCTGGAGAAATTGAGTTGTTTTTCATCGCTGGCCAGTGACCTCATGGCTTCGACCACGCCGGTTTGCTGCATGGTGGTCATCACGATGCGGTCGAGGTCGGTGGCATAGGGTTCCCCGATGATTATTCGCATGGCCTGGTTGGCTGAGCTGAGGTTGTCGGGGAACAGGTATTTTCCGGTCAGCAATTGGTAGTGATCGGACACCGCCTGAAGTGAACTCAAAGAGCAGTAGGCATCATCCAGCAGCCCGATGACGCCCAGCTCATCGGGAATGACATCATCACTCTCCAGCCAGTAGGACAGCGCGATTTCCAGGATTTTCTCCATTTGTTCTTCCAGCCCGACGGTGCCGGCCGCGGTCCGCGCTACCGTCATCATGTACGGCACTTGCCGGATATAACCCAGGATAAAACGAATACCGCTGTCCAGGTCCTGCGCTTGAGCCGACATGCCCTGGTGTTCAGCAACCGCGGCGAGCAGATCTCCCAGTTCAGCCCGGCAGTGTGGTTCACCACATTGCCGGCTAATCATGGCTTCGATTTGAGCGGTGTCCACAGGACCTCCTCAGAATGGACGCATATGTTATCAGTTACACCGCAGACCGCAAATATGAGCGGCGTGACATGTTAATATTCGCGGCCTCGGTATCAAGCCTGGAGATTGTTTTGCTGTTGCTTTCCCTGCTCATGCTGTTCGCCGGACCACTGCTTTACCAGTGGATCCAGCAGGGGGGATGGTTTGCCCGGACACTTGACCGGGCGATTATGATTTTGCTGGTGGTCGTCATCAGCCTGTTTCTCATACCGGATATCATGCAACCGCTCGGCTGGCTGGCGCCGGCCCTGATGCTGGCCGGTTATGCTCTTCCCGGCGTGCTCGAAGCCTCTGTCAAGCGCGTTGCCAAAACCTTTCACTTGCTCAGTCTGTACCTGGCACTGGGGGGGCTGCTGCTGCACGCCTTACTGGATGGCGCCGGACTGGCCGGCAGCGAACTGGGTGCGCGCACCGGACTTGCCACGGCCATTATCCTGCACCGCTTCGGCATCGGTCTGATGCTGTGGATGATCCTGCAACCAGGCTTTGGAAAACGCGTTGCCTGGCTGGCTTTGGCCGCGCTGGCCGGCGCCACCGTGCTGGGTTATGAATTTTCGGAACGTGTGCTGCCATTGGCGGGGGAACAGGCCGTCACGATACTTCAGGCCGTTATCATTGGCACCATCATCCACAGCCTCGTCCACCGCGGGCACGTACACCGTGAACGGGCTTAAACTCGAGACCGCTTGCTCTGATACCAACTGGTGCCGGCTTCATCCTCGCTGATTTCCAGTTCACCGCGGTAATAGAGGTAATTGAGGTGGGCCTTGGCTTCACCGGTGGCCATGATCAGGTTGCTTTCCGTGATCCTGCTTTTGAACAGTGCAGCGAAGACGTCCACCACCCGTTTGGGTCCCCGGCACAGCTTGCGTAATTTTTCCAGCCCGGTTTCATGTTCGAGTATCAGTTCATCCAGACGCTTGTGGGCGCCTCTGAATGGCTTGCCGTGAGCCGGAAGAACCAGTACATCAACCGGTAGCAGGCTTTTTAGCCTGTGCAGCGATTCGAACCAGTCCGCCAGTGGATTTGCGGCCGGTTCGGTGGGAAAGACGCTGACGTTAGAGGAAATTGTCGGCAGAATCTGGTCCCCGGAGATCAACACATTCAGTTCCGGACAATACAGGCAGGCATGTTCGGGCGAATGGCCGCTGCCGGTGATAACCTGCCAGTGGTAATCACCGATGTTAAGCGGGAGACCACCGTACAGGCGGCGGTACGACTGGGGCAGGGGAGCGACGACCTGGCCAAACCGGCCAAACAGTTCGATATAGCGCTCCATGTGTTCTTCTGAGAATCCAGCCGACTGGTAGAATCGCCGCCCCTCTTCCGGCGCCGGCAGGCCGGTATCGGTGACCAGGATACGGCACAGCAAATATTCCTGGCGGGACATGCATAACTCAACATTGAAGCGTTCACACAGCCAGCCCGCGCAGCCCACGTGATCCGGGTGCAAGTGGGTGATCAACACGCGGGTGATGGGGGCATTTTCCAGGTGCTCCTCGAAAATGTACTCCCAGACTTCCTGGGTGGTATGGGTAAAGATTCCGCTATCGACGACCGCCCAGCCGGCGCCGTCCTGCAGCAGCCAGACATTGACATGCCCGAGCAGAAAGGGCAGTGGCAGTCGCAGCCATTTCAGGCCGGGCAGGACATCAATGACCTCACCTGTTTCAGGTTCGAAATCGTATTCGTAGCGGATCGATTCGGCAGGAACGTTCATAAGCTCATTCTGATGCAGGAGACCGTTTGCAGGCGGCAGAATGCCAACTTACAGCATCCAGGTCAAAAGAACTGGAATTAAAGACGATTTGATGGGCAGGGCCGGGTTAGCGACTGGGTTTTACAGGGAAAAACCGGTTACCGCAAGACGCCATCCAATAACCAGAACGATGACCGCGGCAATGCAGATAGACCAGCGTGAAACCGTTCGGCGCGCCTTCCACGCATCCCACACCAGCGCATACACGCCCCAGGCGATCATGACCAGACCAAGGATGCCTAACAAGAACATGACAAGAGGCTGCCACAAATAGCCGATCGAAGAAATGACCTGCGTCAACTTGTAAAAATACTGACCAGCACGGCTTTGCTAGAACGTTCCCGGCGGCACGCTTTTTTCGTGGCGGTGAGTCACTTTGGTGGGGATAAAGGTTCTATGAAAAAGCCACTATTATTCATAGATTAAAAATAATTCAAATATCCGAATCATATAGACAACTTGAATTGATGCCCTATAGTTACATCTAATGGACTGACTAATAAGAAGAACCACTACCTTTGAGGGATCATTGCTTTCGGTAGACATGCCAGTTCAGTGTGCAGGTGCTGGTTTCGTTTGATGAAACTTTAAAAGGAGTCTTACATGATTAAGATAATGCAAGTGCTTTTAAGCTTATCCCTGTTTTGTGTAATAAGCGTCCATGCCTCATCAATAAAGCATTTTGATCCATCCGATGGAGCTAAGAGTAGCCAATCTGCTATACCTACCGAGCCGGAATATATCATTGCTCAGGCTACCCCAGCTAATGTTGCCAGTACACCCGTCAAAAAGGGCCTGACGTTTGGCGTGAGAAAAACTTGGAAAAGAGGAGAGCTTCACAAATCTGCAATAACCACTGTGGGTTGCAAAGATTCCAAAGCCAATGAATGCAACCCCTATACAGGTGATATGAACTGCAGCGTTGATCTGCCTGTGCTGTGCTTTGCACCACTTCCAAATCAGGCCAGCCCAGATCCAACTCTACACCAATGGGCGGCAGGAAGAATTAAAGTCACAAATTCTGTACCAGGAAATTCATTCAAGAAGCTTGACGATGTTAACCAAGCGTGCAGTCGATTTGGTAATAACTGGCGTGCAGCGACATTTCACGAGAGCCCAAAGGGCTGGAACTGGACTGCTTTTGGGACGACTGATGACGCAGAAAAGTATTTCGCCAGATTTTGGGTACACATCAAGGATCAGCCAGCTAATTGTTGGGCTAATTGAATATCTGATTGAGTGTTAACGGAGACAGGATGTCGTGATTTCACTGTTCCTTGTCTCAATTGAGTGTGGCGGAGAGAATGCGAGGGCAAGCGCGAAGACTACCTAAACAACCTGCTGCGATGTTCGGATCACGGCTACTGCTTTATAACAGATGACGGTATATGTACTCCTCGTTCGAACGGAGGTGCACTGTGATTAGCATATATATATGGGATTTCCAAGGAAAGGAGGATGCATGGGGCCATGCTTCGATGAAAGTGACTGGAGGGACTCCACCTGGAGAGATATACATTAGCTGGTGGCCCGAAAGCAAGAACCGAATCGGCCAGATCCCTTATGTTGACGAGATCGAGCGACTCATCGGAAACGAAATTCCCTATGTGGATGATATTTATACAGTCTCTGCTATAAAAAACAGGACATACAAGAATGATGTAGCCGGTGAGGGGGGAGATCCCAACCGTACAATCATCTTCACAGGCCTCGACGAAACAAAAATTAAGACGTGGTGGGAAAATTTACTCCGAAACACTCATGCTCAGTGGACTACGCTCGGTCAGAATTGCTCCACTACCGTTGCGCAGGCTTTGGCAGTTGGGGCTGCGGGCGACATTGTTAGTTCGTTTGGATGGTTGAGTACTTGGAACACGGTTTGGAAGCCAGATGACGTCCTTTATTATGCCTTGGAGATCAAAAAAGCAATTGCTAAAAATGGTATCTGGCACTGTGGCGAGCGGGATTGCCCAACACACAGAAGTCATGATGACCGCTGCGCCAGTGGGGTCTGGACCTGCGGTCGATTAGAACCACCGTGTCCGGGACATTCTAGTCCAGACCACGTGTGTACCTTGGGGAATGCTTGGCGCTGTGGCGCTCGGGATTGCAGCACTCATAAGAGCCAAAAACACTGTTGTGTCAGCGGGACCTGGGCATGTGGTCGGCGAATACTACCGTGTTCGGGACATTCTAGCCCTCATGACAACTGTTGACCGGTAGGGGCTATTTCTCCGCCTGACAAGGACATCCAACCCGTCATGGAGAATAAAAAGGAGACGTCCTACTTCCAATTTATTCTGGCATGATCTAAGGAAGAATTACTTTGGCGAGACAGTATGGGGAAATTAAATCGGCAATCGCATTTTTATCAAGATACTGCTTGATTTGGTTAGGTAACATGCCTTATTACACAGGAGAGCTTTCAGATGCCCCAAATTCATGCACATAGTGTATACGATGTAAATACTAGTTCCCTCATCTCCATATTTTTCTATTCTAGGACCATTCCGAGAGATGGCCCGTTCATGGTGGCACCGCAAACTTTCTTTACGCACACCAACGAGACAATTGCTGCGAGAGATTTACGTGGAATGCCCCCCAATCAGATGAAAAATACCATGGTGCTAAGGGCCAATGCTGCTATTTCAGGTGGGTACAAGAGAAAGATGGACTTTCAACAGCCTACGGCGCAGCAACATTACAACAGCCTCAGTTTTAACGGTCTAACGCAGTTGGCCCTTGCTAAAGTAGTGGAAATTTCTGCTCTGGTGAATACGACAGTTGCTAACGATCAACTCTTGGCACAAGCGCAAATGAACAACATCATCGAACCTGCTGAAATGAATTCAATTGCACGATATCTTCAGGGCAATAGTTTGCGTTGGGTCGTTTTGTCCGGACCTCAATCACTTATTGACAATGCGAACCAAAGGTTGCAAGCCTTGGGTACAAGGCCCATTCAAATTCAAACAACCTTAGATTCAAGTGCAACCATTTTAACCATAAGGAAGCATTAACAGATCTATGAACTGTGGTTCAAACCAGCTTTTTATTCCCCCCATTGTTCCAATTCGACCCAGCGCCCTCAAAGAAATGACCTCCATCTTGAACAAGCGTGAAGAAATCAGGCCTTACTCTCCTCTTGCCCAGGTCGCAGAGCGCCTGGAACAGGAATACGATTGTTTTCACGGGTATTCGGAAGGCAGAGTGATTATTAGATTCTGAGTAGAGTTATATTCACTGAAATCAGAACCAATAACACCCCCCAAGCACCCCGAGTCAGGTAAGGTGGTTGCTGGATGATGAATATCATATTGATTTAACTGGTCGGGGTGAGAAGATTCGAACTTCCGGCCCCTGCCTCCCGAAGGCAGTGCTCTACCAGGCTGAGCTACACCCCGAACTGGGTCCGACAAGGGCGCATATATTATAGAAGAGGGGCCACTAATGGAAGCATGTTGTTGCTTGCATTTGCTCCTGTCGAAAACGGTTAAAGCAAATCATTGGATATCGGCCCCAAGGGGCCTCTTACATTATTCGTAAGCGCAAAATAAACCCCGCCCTGTTTTCCTGCTCCGGTTCCAGTCACGCTCTACGCTCATGATGAACCAGGAGTGGTGAGCAATGCAAAAGATGATCCCTGTGCTGACGGATCGGCAACGCTATTGGCTGGAGCACAT
>JAJRRA010000024.1 GCA_024279945.1 Gammaproteobacteria bacterium | reverse complement strand
GAAAGGAGAATCCATGCGGAAAATAATGGGCACGGTTGACTCAATGTGAACACCTGAGTTAAAAACGAACTTCGTGATGCGTTGAGAAATCGGGTGTTCACGATGAACCGGAATCAGTGTTCACATTCGCCGGAATACGCAGGGTGTACGCTACATGTATTCATGGGAGTAAACATTAATGCCTGATAATCGCAATCATGTGTTAGATGCTCTGTTGTCGCTACCCGATGGAGAAGAACTGGGTACTTCCGAATGGTATCTCGTGACACAGCAGGAGGTCGATGACTTCGCGCGTCTTACCCATGACGAGGATCGCCATCACAATGATCCTGATTGGGCGCGGGAGAATTCGTCGATAGGCATGACGATTTCGTTTGGATTCTTTACTCTGTCTTTGCTGTCGTATTTTGCCCAACAGGTATTTGAAGCGCGGGGTATTAGTTCTGACGCGGTGACGCAAATGCTGAACTTCGGTTTTGATCGTGTGCGAATGCCGGAAGCCGTGCCCGTGGGAGCTGAAATACGAGGACGATTCACCTTCGCTGGCAGCCGGCAACGACCACATGGTGGCTTGGAGATATCAGTGACCGCAATAGTCGAGATCAAAGGTAACTCCCGGCCCGCATTGGTCGCCGACTGGCTGTTTGTCGCTGTTCCAGACACCGAGTCAAGCCGCATTGATTGAGGCAGTAGATCTAAGCATTATCGCGCTGTATTTTGGTGGTTCACTTGCGGTCGGATACTGGGCCAGCCGGCAGATCAAGACCGCAGATGATTACGCGATTGCCGGGGGGAAACTCAAGTATCCCGTTTTGCTGGGCACCTTGATTGCAACCTCAATCGGTGCATCTGCCACTATGGGTCGTGCCGGCAAAGCCTACGAAGTCGGTGTCGCAATATTTTTTACATGCATCGCTTACGCGGTTGGTTTGTGGCTTTTCTCCTACCTGGCTCTAATAATCAAACGGATGCAGGTTTGGTCGGTGCCTGAGGCCCTTGAACTACGTTACGGCCGTACCTTCAAACTGCTTGCGGCACTTGTGATTCTGACAGCGATCATTGGGATTTTCAGTGCCCAGCTCATAGCCTTCGGCGTTGTTGTGATCGCACTACTACCGAATAGTGGTCTTACATTCGAACAGGTGGTCATCGTATCTGCGCTGGTCATGGTTGTATACACGGCCCTGGGCGGGTTGCTTGCGGTCGCATATACCGACCTCATACAGGCGGTTATCATGATCGTAGTCGTTGGAATGATACTACCGTTTACCATCGTGATGGACATTGGTGGCCCGGGCGTCGCGTTGAGCCAACTTACGCCACCATCCGGTAATTTTCTCGGCGGTATGACAGTTGTCTACATTGTATCGATATTTCTAATAGACGTACCATTCTCCTTGCTGGATGTCTCCCTGTGGCAGCGCACCGGTGCCGCAAAGAGTGTCGACCACATCAGGAAAGGTGTACGTATTACCGCAGTTACATTTATTGCCTGGAGTTTCATTGTCGTAGCCCTGGGTGTTTTTGCAGCAAATCTGATGCCGAACCTCGCCGATACGCCGGCGGGCCCTGATGCTGCAATTCCTCAACTCGTTATGAACTATATGCCGCCTGTTATCAAGGGACTGAGCATCGCGGCGCTGCTTGCTGTCATCATGTCTACAGCGGACACGGTGCTCTTGATCGGCAGCACAACCGTGTCGCACGATATCTGTAACACTCTGATTGACGACTTCAATGAGAGGAAGAAGATTTGGACTGCCCGCTGGGCTGTGCTCGGAATCGGTATGCTTGGCGTTTTTCTGGCATTCTCGGTGAGCGGTGTGTTTGAGGTGCTATTGGTGGCTTTTGCGGTCTATGTAGGCACTCTTTTTGTGCCAACGATGGCGGCAATATTATGGAAGCGTGCCACTACATGGGGGGCGATAGCTTCAACTTCTGTGGCTTTCATTACCATACTATGGCTGTATTGGGAAAAATTTGCCGGCAACTTACCCACCTCGATTGAGCCGATCGTTGTCAGCCAGACACTGAGCCTGATCATTATGATCATCGTTAGCCTGAGGACCTACCGAGCAGACACGGCAACTTCACCACTCATTTACAGAAGTCATGAATGACTCCATGCTATGAATATGTGGACGGTACGAGCCCGCTTGCGGGCGACAGACTCTGGAATTATCGCGGGCAAGCGAGCCTACGTATCCCCAAGCAAGTCATCAATAATCGCCTGCGCCTCTCCCGGCATCCCCTCCGGATTGATCCAGGTGCCACGCTTTCCGCCGGATTTAAACAAAAGGCGTGTGTTACTGATCTCCAGGGCCGCATTGACCGGTTTGGTCAGGTCCCAGATGGTCAGCAGTGCAATCGACAGGCCCGTCAGCGCCTCCATCTCCACACCCGTTTTCTCTGCAATTTCAGCCACACAGAACAGCTCGACCGAATGATCGTCAGGCCGAGGAATCGAGTGAACCATCACCCGGTTCAGCGAGATTGGGTGACACAGCGGGATCAGGGACGGAGTACGTTTTGCCGCCTGGATACCAGCGACTTCCGCCATGGCCAGCGGGTCTCCTTTGGGCAACTTCCCTTCCAGCAACAGGGCAAATGCCTGTTCTCCCAGGTAGATCTTTCCACCGGCAACGGCAATCCGCCGGGTCACGGATTTAGCTGATATATCAGCCATTGACCAGTGTTGGTTTTTCATTTCACTCATTGGAATCAGTGTCCCTCTCTTCTTTCGTTTGCATCTTGCCAGCATACCACCGCGCAACCAGCTTGCGCTCTTCATCACTCATTTGGGTGGTATTTGCCAGCGGCATAATTCGGCTAACGGTCACTACATTAAAAATCTTCAAAGCCTGTGAATCAACGGCTTCTTCACGGTTCAGCAAAACGCCCAGTGGCGGTGCGGCAATTCCCGGGAAGTCAGGCCTTTCCTGGTGGCAGCCAACACAGCGAACCTGAAGTACCGGCATGATGTCAGCCGTCGACGGATAAACCCTGTTAGGGTCGGGAGCCGCTTTCGGCTCCGGCCGCAGCGCAAAAATTAATGCAGCCAACAATAACAGGGAAAACGGCAGCACCAGCCTGCTGTGTTTCTCCAGGTGGCGAATATTGAACCAGTGGCGCACTCCGATACCAACCAGTGCAATCACCAGCAACACCAGCCAATTCCACGGATGACCAAAAGTAGCCGCGTAGTGACTGCTGATCATGATAAACAGCACGGGCAGAGTGAAGTAGTTGTTGTGCCGTGAACGCGCCAGGGCATTCACTCCTTTTTGTGGATCCGGCTTGCGCTGCTCCCTGACCGCATCCACCAGGTCTTTCTGCGACGGAATGATGACGAAAAACACGTTGGCCACCATGACGGTCCCGATAGCCGCACCCACGTGGATATAGGCAGCGCGGCCACTGAGAAACTGGCTCAGCAGCCACGAGAGCAGAGCAAACCAGGCAAAAATCAGCACGGCCGTCAGAGCCTGTTTTTTTGCCAGTGCAGAGCGACACAAGCCATCGTAAAACAGCCAGGAAAGTAGCAATGAAGCCATTCCGATCGCGACAGCCTGCAGGCTACTCAGGTCCGCAACCCGGCTATCGACCATGTACACACCGGCATTCCAGTAATAAAGAACGCACAGCAGGGAAAAACCGGTAAACCAGGTAAAGTAAGCCTCCCACTTGAACCAGTGAAGCTTGTCCGGTAACTGTTCAGGGGCTACCTGGAATTTTTGCAGGTAATAGAACCCGCCCCCATGTACCGCCCACAAATCACCGGCGATACCACCCCGGGCATTCTGCCTTTCCAGGTGGTTTTCCAGCCAGTTGAAATAGAACGAAGCACCGATCCAGGCAACACCGGTAACAAAATGTGCCCAACGCAGCAGCAGGCTCACCCATTCCTGGAGGTAAGCTTCCATCAAGCTCCCGCCAGAACCCGCACGGACTCCAGGTGTTTCTGTTTTGATGCCTTATCCAGGAACGAGGACTCGAAGCTGTTATTAACCAGCTTGATGATTTCGGCCTCCGACAGGTCGATCGCATCCACCAGGGCGTTGAAATTGTCGTTCATATAGCCACCGAAATAAGCTGGATCGTCGGAGTTCACGGTGACATTCAAACCGGCCTCAAGCATCGACCTGATCGGGTGATCCTTCATATCGGCGACCACCGCCAGGCGAAGATTGGACTGCGGACAAACGGTCAGCGGTATCTTCAATTCCGCCAGGCGCCCGACCAGCGCCGGATCCTCCAGCGAACGGTTGCCATGATCAATGCGGTCCACCTGTAGCCCGTCAAGTGCTTCAAGGATGTACTCAGGCGGCCCCTCTTCTCCGGCATGCGCAACTCGCCGCAAACCCAATTCACCGGCCAGGTCGAAAACGTCCTGGAACTTGGACGGCGGATGACCCACTTCCGAGGAATCCAGCCCAACCCCAGCGATTCGGTCTACGAATGGCCCGGCTTCGATCAGCGTGGCCATTGCATCTTCCTCTTCCAGGTGCCGCAGGAAACACATGATGATCTGGCTGCTGATGCCCAGTTTGTGCTCACCGTCCCGGAGCGCCGCCGAAATGCCTTCAAATACGGTCTCGAAATCAACACCGCGCCCAGTATGACCCTGAGGGTCAAAAAAAATCTCGGCATGCACCACATTGTCATCGCGGCAGCGCAGCAGATAGGCCCAGGTCAGGTCATAAAAATCCTGTTGCGTCTGCAACACGGACATGCCCTGGTAGTACAGATCCAGGAAATCCTGCAGGCAATCGAATTGATAAGCCGCGCGGATGGACTCGACATCCGCATAGGGCAAGGAAACTCCGTTGCGTTGCGCCAGGTCAAACATCATTTCCGGCTCGAGGCTGCCCTCGATATGGATGTGCAACTCAGCCTTCGGAAGATTCTTTATCAATTGTTTTCGTGAATCCATCAGCTCTCCTTTATCCACCAATGCTACCAAACGGCAGCCTGGTTAATTTCAGATTCGATGGTCCGGATTTTGAAGGTGATATGCGCATCACATTCGATGCGTCATCGAGTGACCCAGCCTGTTCAGAATGCCGACAGTAACTGCGTCAGTCCATTGACGCAGTGAGTCGTGGTTGTTACGTCCTTCGCCCCAGGCCGATGACGCCGGCGCCCAGCATCAGCAGCACCAGCATGGCCAGACCGTAGCGGTCCAGCGTGGGGATGCCTTCAAAAAATACGCTATTGACGATGGTGCACGAGGACGTGCTGCCGGCTGTCAGGACGCGCCGACCGCAGTCACTGGTATCGGATTCGACGCTGCTGTCGAACACCGTCTCTTTGACCCAACAGGTGGCCGGGTGCTGGATGGTGTCCACCGTAGCGGTCACGGACTCCCCATCGCCCAGCACCCGGGAGATTTCCCAGACTCCATCAATTCTGGACTCGCGTCCCTTGCTGATAAAGGCATCACAATAGATGGTCACCTTCGCTTCTTCAGGCGTGGAATCACCGCCGCTACCAATGATTTCCCATTCCTTGGTCACGGTGAAGACCGCCGGATCGGCCACGTTATTCATCCTACACGAGTAGAATCCGCCGCCGCTGTCTACCAACTCGCAGCCGTCGCCGTCAGTGTCCTCAAGGGTATAGCCCGCCGGACCGCCGGATTCGGTGACTTTGCAGCTTAGTTCGCCGTTCACAAAACTGGTGACGACAAAGGTGACGCCGGTCGGGTCACCGCCGGCGATGGTGAAAGTGTTCTCCAGCGGCAGTCCGGTGTTGCAGGTCAGGGTCACATCGACTTCATCCTCCAGGCCGTCGGAGAATACCTTGGTGACCTGGACGCTTGCTATCGCTTCAGCCCGGCCCAGGATTGCATCCCGGGAATTGCAAAACCACTGGTTACCGGAGAGGCTGAGGTCGCCACCCACATCCGGGATGCCAGCTCCCCCCGGGCCCGGACCCGGGTCGCCGTCGTCGATGTCGTCGAGCAGCGCCTGCAGGTCTCCACAACTGCCCAGCAGCGGATTATTCTGAATTAAGACATCCGTACCGACCCAGATCAGAAGCGCCAGGCCACCGTCAAAGTCGGTCAGCGCTAAGTTGGACTGAATTGACAGATAGTCGCCCACGCTGGTGAGACTGGACAAACCACCGAGGCCGGTCAGTGAATCGTTGCCGATGATGTACAGGTATCCGTCCACACTGGCGAGACTGGACAACTCATCCAGCCCGGGCAGCAGATCGTTTTCCTGAATGCTCAGGTTTCCACTCACGCTGGTAATCCCGCCCAGGCCGTCGAGGCTGGTCAGCGATGCGTTACCCCAAATGGTCAGGTCTCCATTCACACTCGTGAGCCCGGAAAGATCATTGAGGCTGGTCAGTAAAGCGTTGTCCTTAATGTTCAGGAATCCGCCCACGCTGGTGAGACCGGACAGGTTGCTGCCGAGGGTGACAAGCGAATCGTTGCGTAAAATTCTCAGGAATCCGCCCACGCTGGTGAGACTGGACAGGCTGTTAAGGCTGGTCAGTGAAGCGTTGTCCTGAATGCTCAGGGTTGTGCCCACGCTGGCAATTCCGGAAAGACCGTCGAGACCGGTCAGTGAATCGTTGTTATCAATGGCCAGTTGGGTACCCACGCCGGTGATTCCGGACAGGCCATTGAGATTCATCAGAGCAGCATGATTTTTAATGACCAGTTCTCCGCTCATGGTGCCGCTGACCCCGGAAAGGCCGTCGATGTCGGCCAGCGAAGCATTGTCCGCCAGCCAGAGTCGGTTCAAAGCAGAGATTCCGGCCAGGCCATCAAGGTTGTTCAGCAAAGCGTTATCGAAAACGAACAGCCGCCCGCCTATAGTGGTGAGTCCGGACAGGCCGTCGAGGTCGGGCAGAGAAGCATTCTGCTGAATGTTCAAGTTTAAACCTATGGTGGTGAGACCGGAAAGGCCACCAAGGCTGGTGATATTGCCAGAGACAGATTCCAGGATTGTCAGGTTACCGAGTACGTTGGTGCAGGGGCCGTGATCTGCCTGGAAGTCGTCTATCTCCGACTGCGAACTGAGCGTGATGTGGACAGGAGAGCAATTTTGCGCCAGGGCGGTCGATGCAAACCCGGCAGTGATAATGAACAGAAACAGTGCGCCAATGGTCTTTGCCGCCCGCAGGCGTGTCGATCGCGTGAGATACATACTCCATCCTCATGAAACAATTGTCGTTGGCGGGGTGGCCTCAATGTTCTGGATTACACCCCGGATTTTCTGGTGAAGTCTACACAGCTTGATGCCGTGGGTAAAGTCGCTTCGTCCACGCCGTACACCGAGTCCAGACTGCGATATGCTACTCTGAGCCGCATTATGTCCCCGCTGATTGATCATGCCGCCTACCGGCGCGACTATCTCCGAAGTCTTACCGGGTTGCGCGGCGTGGCCGCATTGTGGGTGCTGCTCTATCACGCCTGGGTTTTTTCCACGCCCCGGCTCATACAGTTCGACCTGTTGGGGATTCCCCTTGATGTGACACCCCTGTTTTCCGCCGGCTTTGTCGGTGTTGATCTGTTTTTCGTGCTGTCTGCCTACCTGTTGGGCGCACGCTTTTTTCGCTGGATTGAAGGACGGGGCAGCAGGCCGGATCTCGCTCAGTATTTTGTCCGCCGAATCCGGCGCATCTACCCGGCCTACCTGGTGCAATTACTGTTGTTGCTGCTGCTTGCAGCGACCACGACGCTGTACACCATGCCCGATGGCGTGTCTTTGCTGGCCCACCTGTTCTTTTACTTCAACCTGCCACCGCTCTGGGTCACTCAACTCAATGGTGTGTGGTGGACCCTGCCAACCGAATTTTATTTCTACCTTTTACTGCCCCTGTTGGTGCTCCTCCTGCGCGGTAAAACGACCCGTTGGCTTATCCTGGCCGTGATTGCGGCATCGATAGGCTATCGTTACTGGGTATTTGTGCGCTTCCATGATCTGGGGATTGCATGGATGTCGGTACTGATGGGCAATACCCTCGGTTATCTCGACGGATTTTCTCTCGGGCTGTTGGCTTCCTGGCTCAGTGTGCGACTGGAAAACCGCCCCTTGCCACCGCGTCTGATGGATGGCTTGTTTGTGGTTGGCAGTGGCGGAATCCTGCTCTCCATCTGGATACTTCACTGGACTTATCCCGAGTACTGGGATGGCCACCCGGTGCTGTTTCTACGCAATATCATGATCGCCGGATCATCCTGCCTGGTGGTCATGGCAACCCGGCATGGATCGCCGCTGGCAAAGATACTGCTGGCCAACCGATTTATCTTTTTCTGCGGAGTGGTCAGCTACAGTCTGTACCTGTGGCAATTACCCCTGATCCAGGCACTCAGCAAAACCAGCTTCTTCACAAACTACCAGGGCTATGCACTGGGTGCATATCTGGTGATCGCCACACCGCTGACCCTGTTACTGGCATGGCTCTCTTATCGCTTCGTTGAACTGCCTTTTTTGCGTAAGCCCCGGTGATAAGTGCCTGTTGTGTATCAGCCCAATCTGAATCAATTAAAAAGAAAGTTCTGTTTTTCCGCCACTACGGTAAATTGAACCTGTAATCTCCAAAAAATTAGCTGAGCTGGGTTCAGAAGTAGAGCTTTCTCATAAACCACACAAAGTAACGCAAGTTGGCCGGTCAGTTACAGTCTTTACCTGTGGAGATTACCCACTGCTCTACCCTAAAAGAATCTTGATACATCCATGCGGGAATGTAAGACGCGCACGATCAGCAGACCGTCCGGTTCAGCAATCGTCTCAAGGTCAACGACCGCCCGTCGAGACAATCGATACTCAGCCATTATTGGCCCGGTAACGCGTCTCAGCCCCGGCCCATATTTCATCCACCTTTCGGCCGCTTACACCGCTCGCCAGCCCATCTTCAATCGCGGCCCTCAAGGCTCGAAACTTGTCCTGGTCCCGACGAATGAGATCCCGAAAATATTCGCTGTCGTTTGTGTAGTCGCCATTGCTTATCTGTGACTTGATCCACTCATCCTGCTTGTCGGTCACGGTAATTGTTTTGCGTACTGTCGCCATTGGGGCCTCCGTGGTGTGCGTTGATATTCATACTATTGGTGTAATATAGCGTATATTTGTTTGTTACGCGAGGCAGTATTTTCATTTCTTCAGCGAACCCGCGTGTCAGCCATCTCCATTTTTATCTTGATCACTGATAAAAATCATCAACTGGGCAACCAGGCTGAGTGCGATGACGGCAGGCTGCTTTCCCCTGATGCTGTTGAGTCCGACCGGACAGACCAGCCTCTCAAGCCGGGCCGGGTCGATGCCGCGTTGCACCAGGCGGTGCTCAAAACGGCGGCGCTTGGTTCGAGAACCAATCAAGCCCAGCCAGGCGAAATCATCCCGTTGCAGAACCTCAAAACAAATGTTTTCATCCAGTCGGTGGCTGTGGGTCATGACGATAAAAACAGCGCCCCGCTGCGCCCTGGCCACCTCGCCTGGAGGATCATCGCTGTGAACGGCTTCAAAGGCAGGTGGCAAATCGGGTGGAAGCAGACCCTCCCTGCTGTCAATCCAGGTCACCCGGAATGGCAGCGGTGACAGCGTCCTGGCCACCGCCTGGCCGACGTGACCGGCCCCGAACAGCATGACATGCTGTATCTCGTCAGCGAGGAACTCCAGCCACCAGTTTTGGCCCTGGGATTCAACGATGGTAATACCCTTTCCCACCTCGCTTCCCGGTGCGGACTGAAGCAATTTGTGTGCCGCGTTAATGACCTCAGCCGGTATGGAATCATCTCCAGGCGTAGCCGCTGTAATGACCTGCTTACTAGATATTTTTCCGTCTGCACGCGAAGCCAGCACCATTGACTCACCGCTTCGACGTGCTGCAAGCAGGGTATCCAGCCAGCCGGGGGCATCCGGCCCGCACACCTCATAAATCAGCGTCACCGCCCCCCCGCAACACTGGTTCAATTCCGGCCCCAGTCCATAGACTTCCTGTTGCTGGTGGCCGGCAGGCTGCCCATCCAGCAATTCACGCGCTTTCCCGCTGGCCTGGAACTCCAGGTTACCCCCGCCAATGCTTCCAAAGATATCGGTTCGGGTCACGATCATCCGGCTACCCGACTCGCGCGGCGCAGAACCACTGATCTGACACAAAGTCACCAGCACACAGGCTTCCTTACCCAGTATCCGCCGAAGGTCATTAATCCAGGACAATGATGAATCCCCCGTTTTCCGATATGAGATCAGGGCTTGCCTGAAGATTGTATGCACATCAGGATCCGTTCCGGCGTTGCCGGCGCGTCCAGTGCGGGCAGGGCCTGCCCCGGAGCCAGACTCGCAATGGCCTGGTTGATCGCGCTGTGAACCGAAATGGCAAGCATTAGCGGCGGTTCTCCAACCGCCTTGGAGCGGTGGATAGTGGGTTCCCGGTTTACTCCGGGTTCCCAGATGGCGACATTGAATTCTTCTGGCACATCACCGCTGAGCGGAATTTTGTAGGTAGAGGGCGCATGTGTCCTCAAGGCGCCTGATTGGTCCCACCACAACTCTTCGGTAGTCAGCCACCCGGCGCCCTGCACGAATCCACCCTCAATCTGCCCCCGGTCGATGGCCGGGTTCAGCGAGCGGCCCACATCGTGCAGGATGTCTACCCGGCGAATACGGTTTTCCCCGGTCAAAGTGTCGATTTCCACTTCCGTAACCGCCGCCCCGTAAGCGAAATACAGGAAAGGCCGGCCGCGTGCCGTTTCCCGGTCGTACCAGATTTTGGGCGTGCGGTAATAGCCGGTAGCCGAAAGTGAGACACGCTCCAGGTAGGCTTCCATGATCAACTCGGGGAAAGTCATGCTCTGCTCGCCCATCCACACCTGCCCCTGGGTGAACTGCACATCCTCCTCTTCCACACCATATTTTTTAGTGGTAAATCGAACCAGGCGCTTTTTAATTTTGTTGACAGCATTGAGCGCCGCCATGCCATTCATATCAGAACCGGAAGAAGCCGCAGTTGCCGAGGTATTGGGCACCTGGCCGGTATGGGTGGCGGTGATCTTGATCTGCTCCAGGCCGACGCCGAATGCATCAGCCACGACCTGTGCCACCTTGATGAACAGCCCCTGTCCCATTTCTGTTCCACCGTGATTGAGGTGAATGCTGCCATCTTTGTACACATGGACGAGCGCGCCGGCCTGGTTCAGGAACGAGGTCGTGAATGAGATGCCGAACTTGACCGGTGTCAGCGAAATACCGCGCTTGATGACCGTGCTTTGCAGATTGAACGCCGCAATTTCTTTTCGACGGTGTGTGTACGCGGAAGACTCAGCCAGGTCAGCCATCAACTCCGGCAGCACATTGTCTTCCACCTTCATGTGGTAGGGCGTGATATTGCGCCCTTCCCCACCATACAAATTGGCCCGTCGAACGGCCAGGGGATCTTTACCCAACTGTGCTGCGATCCCGTCAATGACCCGCTCAATTCCCATCATGCCCTGCGGCCCGCCGAATCCACGAAAAGCCGTGTTGGAGACGGTGTTGGTTCTGCAACGGTAAGAACGGATACGGACATGAGGCAGGTAGTAAGCGTTGTCGCTGTGGAACATGGCCCGATCCGTAATTGGCGCTGACAAATCTGCCGACATGCCGCACAGTGCCGCCAGATTCAGATCAATTCCCTCAATGCGCCCCTGTTCATCGAAACCAACCTCATAGCGGATGCGAAACGGATGACGCTTGCCGGTGCTGATCATGTCTGTATCGCGATCCAGCCTTATCTTGGCCGGCCGACCGGTCCGGTCTGCGAGCAAGGCTGCGATGACTGCCCACTGCGCAGCCTGGGTTTCCTTGCCGCCGAATGCGCCACCCATGCGCCGCACTTCCACCGTGACCGCATGGTCGGCCCTGCCCAGCGCCTGGGCGACCAGGTGCTGCAACTCGGAGGGATGCTGGCTGGAGGAATAAACAAGCATATCCCCACCCTCTTGAGGCAGGGCCATGGAAACCTGGCCCTCAAGATAGAAGTGGTCCTGACCGCCCAGTTGCAATTCACCCTGGAGGCGGTATGCAGACTGCTCAATTGCCCGGGCCGGATTCCCCCGTTTCATTTCATGCGGTTCGGCAACCCATGATTTTTGCCTGATAGCCTCTTCCACATCCAGGATCGCCGGCAACTCTTCAACATCGATTTCCGCCAACTGTACCGCCCGGCGGGCTGTATCACGACAATCCGCCGCCACCGCAAACAGCGCCTGCCCGTGGAAATGGATTTCTCCGCTGCACAGTATTTCTTCATCCATGGTGTGCATTGGGCTGATGTCATTCAACCCGGGCAGATCCTGCGCGGTGATCACCGCCACCACACCCGGAAAGGCCTTAACGCGGGAAAGATCCATCTGCCGGATTCTGCCGTGGGCGCAGGAACTGGCGCCGAAACAAACATGCAACAATCCAACCGGCTCCCGGATGTCATCCACATACACCGCCTCGCCTGTCGCGTGCCGTGCCGCACTGTCATGAGTGGTGGATTGGTGCACTACTGTATTCATGCTGCTGGAATCACCCTTCATCACATCGTCGGAACTCATGATCTGCCGGCCGCTCCAACCGCCAATACTGAATCCAGGCCGCTACGGCCCACTTGCACGGGCTCTGCAATCGTGGTTTCCAGGAAAAATCGCTGCAGCAAATTCTGCGAGGCCAGCATCCGGTATTCGCTGCCGGCCCGCCAATCGCTCAGTGGCTGGAAGTCTTTTGCCATCGCCGCCATTGCCTGGCCGATGGTTTCCTGTGACCAGCGCGCCCCCAGAAGAACACCCTCTGTTTCGCGCGCCCTGGCCGGCACTTCGGCCATCCCGCCATAACAGATGCGGATCGAGCGAACCGTTTCACCGTCCAACTGCAAGGCAAAAGCAGCGCAGACAGCGCAGATATCCTGATCAAAGCGCTTGGCCAGCTTGTACACCCGGAACTGAATATCCGCTTCCGGCAGCGGCAGCAACACCTGCTCCACACATTCACCAGCCTTGATGTCCTGCTTGCCGTATTCAATGAAATAGTCTTCCAGGTCCAGTTCGCGCCGACCGGTGGCACTGCGCAGGACAAGGCGGCTGCCGAGCACAATCAGGGGAGGAGGCATGTCGCCGATGGGCGATCCATTGGCAATGTTTCCGCCAATGGTGCCGGCATTACGCACCTGCACTGCGCCAATACGAGACAGCAGCGGCCTGAAATCCGGATACAGTGCACACAGAGTATCCATTGCATCGCTGTAGCTGACTGCCGCCCCAATCTCCAGGCGGGCTTGCTCCTGATTGATTTCGAGTCGGTGCAATTCGGGTACATTGGCCGTGTAAACAAGCGTGCTCAATATCCGCTGTTGTTTGCTAATCCACAGCCCGATATCCGTACCGCCACCCAACAGAACCGCATCCGGATGATCAGCGAGCAATCGGCACAAGTCCTCCATTGATCGCGGTGAATAAAAGCGGCGGCCCTGGTATTCCAGTTGCAGGCCCTGCTGTCTTTCAATGGCCCGCAGTGCACTCACGGTCTGCTGGTGATTCCTGCTGAAGCGATCATCGACAGGCTCGGCCAGGATCTCCTGCGCAGCCCGAACAATAGGTGCATAACCCGTGCAGCGGCACAGATTTCCAGCCAGGCCCTCGTCAATGATCGCTCGTCCGGATTCGCCCGGTATCCGGCGATCCTCGTGAGCCATGGCGAACAGGCTCATAACGAAACCCGGCGTGCAGAAACCACACTGTGAACCGTGGTGGTCGACCAGGGCCTGTTGCACCGGATGCAGATCATCCGATGCCAAATCCTCAACGGTGATCAACTGCTTACCGTCCAGCGTGGCCAACAGGGTGATGCAGGCATTGATAGCCCGATAACGAATGGAATCATCCTGCAATTCGCCCAGCACGACGGTACAGGCGCCGCAATCGCCTTCGGCGCATCCTTCCTTGCTGCCCGTCCTGTGCGCCTGCAGGCGCAACCAGTCGAGCACCGTGGTCTGGGGGTCGAAATCCCGGACTTCGACCAGGCGGTCACCCAGTAATAATCGGACAGCAGAGGACATCAGCTTCCGCGATAGGTGCTGTAGCCGAACGGCGAAACCAGCAGCGGGACATGATAATGCCGGCTTTCATCGGCGATGCCGAAGCGAATGACGACCTGGTCAAGAAATTTTGGCTCCGGCAGGGTTTCTCCGGCAGCATCAAAATAGTCTCCGATATGGAAGATCAGTTCATATTTACCGGCCCGGAACTCGGTTTCCTGCAGTAAAGGTTCGTCGCAGCGCCCATCGCTGTTGGTCATTGCCTCGCACAGGGGGTGGCGGCCATCGTTGATACGGAACAGTTCAATCCGTACACCTGCGGCAGGGCGCCCGTGTGCGGTATCAAGTACATGCGTGGTAAGAAATCCCATCGATCATCCAAAGTCAAATGACGCGTCTGCCGCTGAGCAGAAAACAGCTGATGCAAAGTATGTGTTTCCGCCCCAGAGTATAGCAAGTCACTGCGCAACACTTAGCCGCAGGGCCTGGCCGCTGACGGCGCCAGTCCGCACGACCTCAGTCGCCCCCCCGGATATATACCCTGTGGCGAACAGAAAACCAATTTGTGTCCGGGCCTGTTAAGATTTACCAAATCACGGCGATTATTACCGGGCTGCAACGATGCGAAAACTTGAACTGAAAAATCCTTTGTGGACTGATGCCATCCAGGCCTATCAGCGGGAAAATACGGCAGAAATTCTATTGCACTTGCAGGATAAAGAGGGGCTGAATGTCAATCTGCTATTGGCGCTGGGCTGGATCTCCCAGCAGGAAATTGCTCTGGATGCGGAGCACATTGCCATGTTAAGCAGCGCGATCAAGGCCCTGGATGAATCCCTTGTTCAGCCCACACGTGCCCTCAGACGCAAGATCAGGGAAATGCCTCAAATTGACAGTAGCGTGTACGACAAAATCAAGGCCGTTGAACTGAACCTGGAACAGCATGTTCTGGCAATCCTGTACGCTGAAATGACCAGGCTGAAGGCCAACAAAGCCAGCCCGAAAAAGAACTTCCTGGAACACAATATCGGGCTTTATACCGAATCAGGTTTGAATATCGATGCGGAAAATGACGATATCAGCCAATTACTGGCCCTGCTGAATTGATACTGTAAGAGCCCGCTTGCGGGCGACTGTTCCAGAGATGTTCGCCCGCAAGCGGGCTCTTACATTTTGTCTGCAGATGCTCAAACGGACCCACGCAGCGGGTTTGCTATTCTGCAGACTGATACTGACGTAAAGTATACTTTTCCGCCACAGAGCACCGCAAAGTGATGAGTCAAACTTACCCTCGGGACCTGGCCGGTTACGGCGCCCATCCTCCCGATGCCAAATGGCCCGGCGGCGCGCGCCTGGCCTTGCAGATTGTCCTTAATTACGAGGAAGGCGGGGAAAGCTGCATTCTGCATGGCGATGACGCATCGGAGGCCTTCCTGTCGGAAATAGTGGCAGCGGATGCCCGTGAAGGCGTGCGCCACATGAGCATGGAGTCCATTTACGAATACGGCAGCCGGGTCGGCGTCTGGAGACTCGAGCGCCTGATGCGGCAGCACCAGGTTCCGCTGACGGTATTCGCCACCGGCATGGCGGTGGAGCACAATCCGGAACCCATCCGGGCGCTGCACAAAGCCGGTCACGAGATTTGCAGCCACGGCTATCGATGGATTGACTACCAGTATGTCGATGAATCCACGGAACGGGCCCATCTGAAAAAAGCCATCAGCGCCATCGAACACGTCACCGGAGAGCGCCCGCTTGGCTGGTATACCGGGCGCAGCAGCCCCAACACGCGCAGGCTGGTCATTGAAGAAGGTGGTTTCCTCTACGATGCAGATGATTACAACGACGATCTGCCGTGGTGGGACAGCCGTTACGGCCGCCCCCACCTGGTCATTCCCTACACCCTGGATGTCAATGACATGCGCTTCGCCACGCCCCAGGGTTTCAACAGTGGTGAGCAGTTTTACCAATACCTGAAAGACAGTTTTGATGTGCTCTACACGGAAAGTGAGCGGACTCCGCGCATGATGTCCGTAGGGCTGCATTGCCGCCTGGCAGGCCGACCGGGGCGCTTCGCTGCAGTGGAACGTTTTATCCGTTATGCCCGGGCCTTCGATGATATCTGGTGGTGCCGCCGCGTCGACATAGCCAGGCACTGGCATCAGAATCATCCTCCCGGCAGAGAATCCTGAAGCCCTGTGCCGGTAAGTCACCTGGACAAAGCGGAGTTCATGAACCTGTTCGGCAGCGTCTTTGAACATTCACCCTGGATTGCCGGGGCTGTCTGGGATTCCGGTCTGACCGGGCGACAGGACACGGCGGAGGGCCTGCACCAGGCATTCCGGGAAGTCATTGAGCAATCGGGACGGGAGAAGAAAATGGCCCTGTTGCGCGCGCATCCGGAACTGGGAGTGGGCATCGCCAGTAGCAAGCAACTGACCGGGGCATCCCGACAGGAACAGCGTGGCGCGGGCCTGGATAGCTGCGGCCCGGCTGAATTCGCTGAATTCCGGAAATTGAATCAATCCTATCAGGAAAAATTTACTTTTCCGTTTATCATGGCGGTTAAAGGCTTTGACCGTCACGATATCCTCAAGTCATTCCGGGAACGCCTGAATCATACCGAGGATGAAGAATTCCGGACGGCTGTTGAGCAGGTACTCCGGATCGGACGGTTCCGGATCGACTCTGTTTTTGCACGGTATAGATAAACTTACCTGATTAGCGCTGTATCTCAGCCGGTCTCAAGATTTGAGAATCAGAGCGCGTATGTTCAAGTCTCATTTTATGAAAAGAGGCATTATCATGGCAATGAATCGTGTTCAATTTCAACCAGGCCTGTCACTGCCCGCTTTTT
>JAJRRA010000023.1 GCA_024279945.1 Gammaproteobacteria bacterium | reverse complement strand
TCCAGCGCCTTCAACGCCAGCAGGTTGTCACCAAAGATCAGCCGGTTATCGAAGATGTCGTTCTCTGTCACCCGTTGCTTGGCGTGGTACGACTTCTCCGGATCCTCCAGCAGAATACGCGGCTCCAGCTTTGGCCGCTTCTCCTTGCCGATCCAGGTGAGTTCGAGTTTTTGTTTCTTTCTCATACCTTGCCTGTATAGTGGCTGCGTTAATGCAGCCATCATGGAATGCTTGATTGTCTGGCAATCAGTTTGGTTTTCAAACACGCTTCGGTACTGCTTATTCCAGGTGTTTGCCTTGACCACATTTATCAACTCATTGGCTATTGCATCAATAGCCAATGACAAACGTTGTATTTCATCATCTGTTAGCGCAAGTTTAGCGCCCCAGCGCAGTTGGCTTTTTAGCAATAACACATGGAGCATCAACCACTTCCCTTGCCTCAGGATTTCACCATCCTCCTGCGATTCGCCTTTCGCGCGCTCCGTAATCGTTTTCTGCACGATTCGACTGACCTGCACGACACGCCATAACTCTCTTGCCGTTAACGCATCCGTAAACAACCGTTCATAGGCGTCATCCAATGGCGATCCAGCCGCAGCAAGATCCGATCGCTTGAATAAATGCTTCTGATCCTTTTTCGCCGCAACGACATAGGCGGGCCAATGCCCTGCCGTTTCACAACAGGCCAGCACAGGTGCTACTTCTCGCACGCTAAAAACCGTGTCTGATGGCAATGGATCATCATCGCCGTGCCTATACAAGTACTCGACCCCCGCCATGGCTAATGTCTTGCGCCAGACCTCTTGCCGCTCATCCAGCGCGGCGAAATCTTCCAGGTCCACGGCATTTTGCCGGTTACGATACTGTGTCATTCGCATACCGAAATCGTCTGGGGCCTGATCCAAGCTAACAAAAGTCGCCAACACCTCCGCAGGATGCTCATCAAAATATTCCGTATTTTGCTCTGCTATCGTACCTACCGTCTGTGCGCCGTTAATAATGGAAATACCACGAACACGGAAGTTCCCATATTGTCTATCTTGTACCATGGGAGGCAGTTGCTGGATGTTGGCACAGAGAAACGTTACGCCATTATTGAAATAGAAGAAGTTCTCCCATTCCTGTTGCAAGGTCTCGGCCATACCGCTATTTACCACCGTTGACCCCTTAAACCGACGAATATTTTTTTCTACGATTTGATCGCCATACTGCTGTTCCAGCTCAGCCAGTCTTTTTGCAGATATGCGCCCATAAAAACCACGATACGGACTGGCAATATAACCATAGTCGCGCAACTCTATCTTGGCATCTATGGGCTGAGCAGCTTGAAAATCCAACTGAAACCCGTGCAAGCTAGATAGACCGCGAGAATAACAACGAAGAAAACCTGGCTCTGTGGCGTTATAGAAATGTTCGAGATCAGAAAATATGTTGCGTCTATCTTCAGATATCGCAGTTCCCGTGTAAGCAAGAACGACCTTTATCTGACGATTCTCGTCAGATAGCGCTCTTTCAATTTCCTGCACTTTATTATTCAACGCCTCGTTAAACCTGTCGTAGCTTCCTGCCAATAGATCCACGATACCATCCCTGAATTTCGATACCTCACCCAAGTTAGGTTCACCAGCCCCACTGGCGATGAACTTGGATTGAACCAGCCAAAGTGCCCCGTCTGCACTGACAAATACCGAGTCGATACCGTGATCCTTTCCGCCATCTATGCTGGAGCCCACCGCATCTTCTGCTGAAGCTCCTGCTTCCCGAGCCAGCACAAATGCAGCCACTGCCTTGGATAGAAAATTGCTTCGCTGTGCCTCTTGGCTTGACCCAACACCATCTATTCGCGCACCAAACTCATTGTCTAGTGACTTAGTTAACAGCACCAGTTCAAGTGGAGGTCCTTGCGGAGACATCACACCAACTCCCATTCAATAACAAACAACGCTTTCTCTTCTGCCTGCTGTGTCAGCTGCACTTCTAACTCGCTGATGAGCGTATTTCGCTTCTCTTCCACTTCGTCCTGTCGGTCGAACAACTCCCGTCGCCGTTTGTTGCGTTTCTGTTCCAGTTCCCGCTGCTGTTTTTGCCAGTGCAGTTTTTCCTCCAGCGTGGGCGCTGTTGTCGCCGTACGGCGAACTTCCTTGATTTGCCGGTCGATCTCTTTGATTTCCTGTTCCAGGCCGACTTTGAGGTCATCCGCCCAGGCATCGAGCTTTTGTACTTCTTGCTCAAAATAGCTCAGGTTGCGGCGGTTGATGCCTTCCGCCAGCTGGTTTCTTCTTCCAGTCAGATCGGCCTCCAGTACTGGATGCTGATCGATCGACATCCCGGTTTCTGCCTGTTCGCACACGGGAAGGCGCAAGAGTTTTTCCGGGTCTTCTTCGGACAACACTTCCCCATTGTGAGTGACGGCAGAAACCACCAGGTGTTGCTCCCGGCCACTCAGTGAATCAATGGTCAGCAATTCCGCAATCAGGATGCCGCTCTGACCACGCCAAGGCTCCAGGGTGGTCAGACGCAGCGGATAGGCGTCGTAGTCGAATACCAGCCGGGCCGGTGGTAACTGCCGAGATTTGGCTTGCTCCAGTACATATTCACCCAATGGGTGACCCAGCCGGTACAGGCGCACCTCGCCGCTGCGGCGCGGCAGTTCGTAGCAACCGAGAGGAACCTCTTCCTTAAGTTCTTCCGAGGGCAGGGATTCGAGAACAAAACCATTGTCGCCATCAAAATAGGCATGTTCAGCAAGTTCAACCTGCGTGAGTTTCATGAACATGCGTTCGTAGCGGTCGCGGGTTTCAGTGCTGTCGGTGCGTATTTTTTCCAGTACCTGCTCGTCGAAGTGTTCGAGCAGGATATCCCGCGTTTTGACCATGGCTTCATTGATTTCACCGGCCAGATCCAGTTGCAGTTGTTCAAAACTTTCGCGGATGGTTTTCGGATCGCGGCAACGCCGGTAAATATCGGCGATTCTACGCTCGAAATCTACGCCGGAACCAATGGCGCCGAGGACTTCATCGCTGGCACCGAAGACACCGCTGAACAGCTGAAACTTCAGATCCAGCAGCTCATAGACTCGGCGGTCTGCCTCATTACTGAGGTCGATAAAGTTGACAACTACCACATCGAACTTCTGCCCATAGCGATGGCAGCGGCCGATACGCTGCTCGATGCGCTGCGGGTTCCACGGCAGGTCATAATTGATGACCAGGGAGCAAAATTGCAGGTTGATACCTTCGGCGCCCGCTTCCGTGGCAATCATTACCTTACCCTTATCGCGAAAGTACTCCACCAGAGCGGCGCGGGTATCGGCAGTTTTTGAGCCGGTGATTCGGTCTGATCCAGCGTGTTTCTCCAGCCAGGCCTTGTAGATCTGCTGAGTTTCTTTGCTATTGTTGGTGCCATTGAACAGGACAATGTCATTGCCATAGGACGTTTCTTTGAGCAAGGACCGCAGATAGTCCTGGGTGCGACGGGATTCGGTAAAAATCAATGCCTTGCGTGGGGCACCAAGCTCGTCCAGTTCCTTGAAGGCGCGCTCCAGGGCGGTCAGCAGGGCCTTACCTTTGGCATTGTCGCGGATATCCGTGGCCATGGTTTCGTAATGGCGTAGATCGGCAACCTCATTGCGGACGGCCTGCTTGTCCTTTTCGTCGAGCAGATTACTGGTAATTTCCGCCTCCCACTCTTCGGCTTCTTCGTCAAGTGCCTCGTAGTCACGATCCAGCACTTCGATCAATGATTCCGCCGCTTCGGATTTCTCCAGCAGTTTCTCCAGGCGTGAGGCCATGGTTCCCAATGCCCCCCCAATGGCGTAGGTCGAAGAGGCCAACAGTTTCCACAGCACCAGGGAGATCAGTTGCCGCTGACCACTGGGCAGGGCCTTGAGTTCGGGGCGGCGCAGGTAGTCAGCAACCAGTTCTCGCAGGTTCTGCTCATCCTGCGTGGGCGTGAATTGCTCAACCAGGGAAATGCGCTTGGTATAGGCGATGGTATGCGCTACCTGTTTACGCAAGGTACGCTTGCACAGAGGGGCGATGCGGGCACGCAGCTGCTGAAAAACCGATTCGTCGTTCAGCCGGGCAAACTGCCGACGGAAGCTGTCCAGGTCGCCAAAAACGCGGTCGTCGATCATGCTGACCAGGCCGTAAAGTTCCAGCAGGGAATTTTGCAGCGGCGTGGCGGTGAGCAGCACCTTCGAGCGAACACTGGCCAAGCCTTCCTTCAGTGTCCTGGCGATGACATTGCTCGACTTGTAAACATTGCGCAGACGGTGCGCCTCGTCATAGACCACGAGATCCCAAGGCACCATGCGCACATCGTCAATTTTGGATTTGGCGAACTGGTAAGAGCAGATGACGGGTTTGTTTGTCTCAAAAGGATTGGTTTCACCTTGCTTTTTGAGCTGGTTATAACTTTTGGATTCGAGAATGACGGCATCCAGGAAAAACTTGTCTTGCAGCTCCTGATGCCACTGTTTTCGCAAATTAGCGGGGACGATGATAAGAATACGACGCTGACGTTCGGCCCAGAATTGCGCAAGTACCAAGCCTGCCTCAATGGTCTTCCCCAGACCGACTTCATCAGCGAGGATTACGCCGCGGGACAGCGGATTCTGGCAGGCGAATAACGCAGCATCCACTTGATGTGGATTCAAATCAATTTGAGCGTCAACCAGCGTCGAGCCGAGCGATTCGATCGAATTACCCGCAGCGTGGCGCGTGAGCTCCCAGGCAAAAAACTGACTTTGGAAACATGTGTAAAAAGTATTTGGCATAGTTTTTAGGGGTATCGAAACACGCATTCGCTCTTAGCCGTGGCTGGCTATCATCTGCCCTCTGAGCACCTTGCTTTCTTTCAGGCCACGCCGATGAAACCAATAAACCTTTATATTCTTGGAATTTCAGCATCATACGTGCCGCTACTTGAGGCTGTCCAGATAACAGACGAGTACTTATTCCCGCAAAACAGGTACTCCTGCCCGTTTTTGCCCACCATCAACTGTGCGCTCCAGGCTCATCTCCATCAAAACGCCAGAAGGGGTCTTCCACCCAGTCGTCCGGCATGCCCATGTGGGCGCGGCTTACATCGGGGTAACGGCTTATCAGGTTTTTCAGGCGCCAGTGCCAGGTGGATTGCGGATTGATCACCCGAAGAAGGTGCTCGATAACGACAAGCTGATAATATAGTCTCCGCGTAGGCTCTATCCTTGGGTCGGCCAAGGGCGTGCTGAGATCAGGCCAGTTGTCCGGCACCCGCCGGGGAATCTGTGGTCGGCTGCCGAACTCCCGGTTCCATGTCCGTGAATGATGGGCGCAGATATTGCGCAAATCCGACAGCGCCCGAAACCAGGAACGCAGGAGGGTATCCGGCAGACCCCAGATCGCGGCGATGGCCTGTTTGTCTTCTCGGTGCCGAAGTTTGGAGAAAAGCACCGAGACTTCCTTGAAGGTCTGGATCTCCATGACCATCCAGACGGGTGGCAATTCAGGATAAGTGTAGGTGTGACGATAGTGGAGAATGAAGATTTCAGCACTGCTTTCGCTGCATTTACGGCGGATCTTGTCCACCAGCCATGCGTGCTTATATCGGGTATCGAAGATGTTGACATCCAGATACGCATGCGGGCCGTGGTGGTACGCCAGCACATTCGTCATGGCGGCACGCAAGGCCACTTCGATACGTTCTATTGCGTCGAGGATCAACAGGCGCAGCTCGCGATCAAAGACGTATAGATCCAGTATCTGCTCAAAGGTGATAGCGGATCGGAATTGGTGGTTCGAGTTACCCTTCTGGAAGGGTAACGTGTACGCGCTCAGCCTGTAGTAGCTGATGACAGCAAGATAATGGCGTGCCCTGGATCGGTTCGCTACCAAGAGTCCACGATCAATCCATTGGTCGATCGGTTCGTCAAGGGTCAATGAGGGCTTGGCGAATACATTCATGCCCATGACCTCCGGGCATAAAAAAACCCACCAAAGTGTGCATCGTTGAGAGGCATGGTGGGTGTGTTACGCCTGAGTATCGGCAAATACTGGACAAAATTCAATCTTTTTTTGTTTGGGGCAACCTTGCCAACGCTCATTTTCATGCGTGTACCTCCTGTAACTGTAACCACACTCTGTAACTGTAACCACACTATAATTTCCCTGCTTATCTTATCAAGATCCGCGCCGATCACCTCCAGCGGGCGTGGG
>JAJRRA010000022.1 GCA_024279945.1 Gammaproteobacteria bacterium | reverse complement strand
TATTGCGTTCAAATTTGCGGCGCTGACCGGTGGTTTGTTCCTCGGAATCTCCCTGTTTGCCTTCATGAGCGGCGTGGTTGCTTTGCGCCAGCATGCGGCACGCGACGAACTGCGCAAGGTAAATTCAGAATTAAGGGCCACCCAGGCCTTGCTGGCGGAAAATACGCGGATTGCGGAGCGGGTCCGCATCGCACGGGAATTACACGATCTGGTGGGACATCACCTGACGGCGCTGACACTCAACCTGGAAGTCGCCACCCACCTGGTGGATGGCAAGGCGCTGGAGCATGTGCAACAGGCGCATTCCCTGGCCAAGTTGTTGCTGGTGGATGTCAGGGAAGTGGTCAGTGACATGCGTGAGGATGATAAGGTGGAACTGGCCACAGCGCTGCGCACACTGGTGGAAGGTGTTCCCGAACCGCATATCCATCTTGATCTGCCCATGGAACTGTCCATGACCGATCCGCTTCGCGCCCAGGTTCTGTTGCGCTGTGCCCAGGAAATGATTACCAACAGTGTGCGCCACGCCCGGGCCAGGAATCTGTGGATCAGCCTGGTGCCGGATGAGGACGGTGTCGCCATGGTGGCCCGTGATGACGGCCACGGCGTAGGCGCGGTTGAAACCGGCAACGGTTTGACCGGAATGGCTGAGCGTTTGCGTCAGATTGGCGGTGAACTCAAAATAGAAACGAGTCCGGGTGCCGGCTTTGCCGTGCGCGCCTGGATACCGGTGGAGACGAGATGATCAAAGTAATGCTGGTTGATGACCAGAACCTGGTTCGCAAGGGCGTTCGCAGCCTGCTGGAATTGTCTGACGAAATTGAAGTGATTGCCGAAGCCGTTGACGGTGCCGAGGCCATCAGGACCATTCCGGAGAATCAGCCGGATGTTGTGTTGCTTGACATGCGCATGCCGGGACTGTCAGGCCTTGACGTGCTCAAGGAACTTGCCGCAGAGAACACATTACCGCCCACCATCATACTGACCACTTTCGATGACCACGAACTGGTACTTGCGGGTATCCAAGCAGGCGCCCGGGGTTACCTGCTTAAAGACGTTTCTCTTTCTGAACTGGTCAATGCAGTCAAAACCGTTGCAGAAGGCGGTTCCATGGTAAAACCAGCCGTCACGCAAAGACTCTTGAAGGGGCTGGAGAATCTGCAGACTGATTTTGACAGTTTGGAGGAGCCGGAACCGCTTACCGAGCGTGAGACAGAAATTTTACGACTGATGGCGGGTGGCTACAGTAATAAGGAAATCGCCGATTCGCTGGGTGTGGCCGAGGGCACGGTTAAGAACCATGTATCCAATATTCTTTCAAAAATGGGGGTGCGCGACCGCACACGCGCCGTCCTCAAGGCCTTCGAATTGGGGCAAATCTAAGTTTTAGCCAGACTATGCTTCATCGAATGACCGAGTAAGCTGTTTCGCCAGCTACAGCGCAAACTCCCGATACTGAGTGGAATGTTGGGGCTAGCCCGTTTTATCCAGATGATCAAATTGACGCTTCAGGTTTTCCTTACGGTCGGTGACGATGCGTTCCAGCGTTGCAACCCGGTCTCCCAGATCCCGTTCCAGTGTATCAATCCGGTCGTTGAGTTCCTCGACCCGCTTGCTGTCTGCGCGTGAATCCTTTTTCCGCCAGGCGCCGGCGGCAATGCTGGCAATGGCAATCAAGGCAATAGCAGTCCACATGCTCATACGGTTTTTCTCCTGTGATCGTCTCACCCTATAGTTGGGGATTCCGGCCCTGACAAACCAGTGGCAGAAGTCATGACAGTTTTGTTCAGCCGGTCAGCCTGAATTGTTATCTGCGGATGGGTTTTCCAGGCTCAGGCCTTGAGTTCCGGTAAATTCTGGTACAGGCCAAGTGCCTCCGGGTTAGCAAGTGCATCCACATTGGTCACGGGGCGGCCGTGGATGACGTTGCGCACAGCCAGTTCCACAATTTTGCCACTGACGGTCCGGGGAATGTCATTCACTTGTACGATACGCGCCGGCACGTGGCGGGGAGTCGTATTCTGCCTGATGGATTTTCTGATCCTATCCTGCAACTCGTCGTCGAGTTCTTTACCTTCGCGCAGTTTCACGAACAGCACCACGCGGACATCGTCATCCCAATCCTGTCCAACACAAATGCTGTCCAGCACTTCGTCCAGTTTTTCCACCTGGCGGTATATTTCAGCGGTCCCTATGCGTACACCGCCGGGGTTCAGCGTGGCATCGGAACGGCCATGGATCACGTAACCATCGTGAGCTGTTTTCCTGGCAAAATCGCCGTGTGCCCAGATACCTGGGAATTTCTCGAAATAGGCGGCGCGGTATTTGCTGCCATCCTCATCTCCCCAGAAATAGATCGGCATGGCGGGGAAAGGCTGTGTGCAGCATAGTTCGCCGGTTTCATCGGTGTCCGCAAGGCTGCCGTCATCGCGCCGGATCTCCACGGCCATGCCGAGACCGGCACACTGAAGTTCGCCGCGATATACCGGGATAATGGGGCAGCCCAGCGCAAAACAGGAAACGATGTCGGTACCGCCGGATATGGAAGACAGGCAGAGGTTGGGTTTGATTTCCCGGTAGACGTATTCGAAACTTTCCGGAGACAGAGGTGAGCCGGTTGAAAGCAGTGTCACCAGTGTATTCACCTGGTGGGTTTCACGTGGCTTTAGGCCTGCTTTTTCCCAGGCTGAAATGGACTTGGCCCCGGTACCAAACACGGTTATCCCGAATTCATCGATCAGATCGAACATAGCATCAGCGGCCGGATAAAAGGGAGATCCTTCGTATAAAACCACTGTGGCGCCGACCGCCAGGCTGCTCACCAGCCAGTTCCACATCATCCAGCCACAGGTAGTGAAGTAGCAAATTCGGTCAGAGCGTCTCAGGTTGGTGTGCAGGACCAGTTCCTTGAGGTGCTGAATCAAGGTGCCACCCGCCCCATGGGTGATGCATTTGGGGATGCCGGTGGTGCCGGACGAGTACAGAATATAAACGGGGTGGTCAAAAGGCAGTCTGGTAAATTCGATCTCAGTTGCATCGTTGGCAATAAAATCCTCCATCCACACGGCATTCTTGATCTTTTTCAGCTTTGCCCGTGGATTCACGTAAGGAACTACCACCGTTTTTTCGATGGACGGGATGGCTTTGGTGATGCTGCGGATCTTGTCGATGCAATCAAAAATTTTGCCGTTGTAGCTGTATGCAGCAGCACAAAACAGTACTTTGGGCTGGATTTGGCCGAGGCGATCGACCACCCCGGAAATACCAAAGTCGGGTGAACAGGAAGACCAGACGGCGCCGATGCTGGTCGCTGCCAGCATGGCGATAACGGTTTCCGGTAGATTGGGCATGTAAGCGGCAACGCGGTCACCGGTCTCAATGCCCTGGGCTTTCAGTGCCGCCGCCGTTTTAGCCACGGCGGCAAATAAATCCTGGTAGGAGATTTCTGTCGTTTAACCGGTTTCGGATTTGAATGCAATAGCGGTCTGCTGGTCACGAAAACGCAGAAGATTCTCCGCGAAATTCAGGCGAGCGCCGGGAAACCATTTCGCCCCCGGCATTTGATCGAGATCAGTGACCACGGTGGTGCCGGGGTAACCTATGACTTCGCAAAACTCCCAAACAGTCCGCCAGAATTCGGCCGGGTGTTCGATCGAATAACGGTGCAGGTCACTGTAAGCACTTATTTCCGGATCCAGTTCCTTGCGCGCCCGGTCGATGAAATGGCGAATATTCGCCGTTTGACGGCGAGCAGGCCCTGGAGACCAGATGGGATCACTCATTACGCCAGCAGTTTTTCCAGTTCGGGAATGACAGTGAACAGGTCACCGGCCAGTCCGATATCCGCGATTTCGAAAATCGGTGCTTCAGAGTCCTTGTTGACGGCCACGATAGTGCCGGCATCCTTGATCCCGGTCACATGCTGAATGGCGCCGGAAATGCCGAAAGCCATGTACAGGTCCGGGGCAATAATCTTACCTGTCTGCCCGACCTGCATGTCATTGGGCACGTAACCGGCATCTACTGCGGCCCGCGAAGCGCCGACTCCGGCGCCCAGTTTGTCGGCCAGGCTGTAGATGATCTTGAAGTTTTCTTCACTGCCCACACCGCGGCCACCGGCAACCACCCGTTGCGCACTCTGCAGATCCGGGCGTTCTCCGCCCCCGGATTTCAGGCCGATGTAACGTGTGTGTGCAACTGCCTCGCTATCGGCCGCACGTACGTCAACCGACCCGCTTCCGCTGCTGGCGGCGGCGCTCCAACTGGCGATCCGCACGGTTGCGACCACAACGGCGCCGTTCGGCACCTCTACATCAATGATCGCGTTGCCGGCATAGATGGGCCGTTTGAAGGAGTTGGCTGTGTTCACTGCCATGATGTCACTGATCTGGTTCACGCCCAGCAGGGCGGCGATACGCGGCATCAGGTCCTTGCCCTGAGTGGTCGAAGGCCCAAGCAGGTGGCTGTATCCATCGGCAAGAGCCAGTGCTTCAGCGGCCCAGTTGGCGGCAAGGGGTGCTGCAAGGTGCTCAGCATCAACCGCGATAACACTGGCAACGGACTCCAGTGCGGCGGCTTCAGCAGCGATTGCTTCGATACCTTTTCCAAAAACAGCGATATCGATGTCTCCGCCAATGGCCTGGGCGCAAGTGACGCATTTGGCTGTGCTGACATTCAGCGACTGGCCGTCATGTTCTGCAATAATTAATATTCTGCTCATATCAAACCCCTGTTTTTCAGTTCTTCCACCAACTGAGCCGCATCTTCCACCATGATGCCTTTCTCACGCTGTGGTGGCGGTGCATAGTGTCCAACCTCCAGATTGCCTTCAGCCGCAACACCGAGTTCTTCCAGCGGTATCACGTCCAGTGGTTTGCGCTTGGCCTTCATGATGTCGGGCAGTTTGACGAAACGGGGCTCATTCAGCCGCAGGTCGACCGAGATCACGGCTGGCAGATCGACTTCAATGGTTTCCAATCCCGCATCCACTTCACGGGTAACCGTGGCCGATTGACCGTCCAGTTCGAGTTTGGAAGCAAAGGTTGCCTGTGGGCGGTCCCACAGGGCAGCCAGCATCTGGGCAGTTTGGCTGTTGTCGTCATCAATAGCCTGTTTACCCAGGAGAACCAGGCCGGGGTCTTCGCGTTCGATTATTTTCAGGAAAGCCCGGGCGGTGCTCAGCGGCTGCAGATCCGCAGATGTCTGGATCTGGATCGCCCGGTCTGCACCCATGGCCAGCCCGGTACGCAACTGCTGTTGGCATTCATCGCCGCCAGCCGATACCACGATTACCTCTTCTGCATTTCCTGCATCCCTGATGCGCAGCGCTTCTTCAAGCGCAATCTCATCGAAGGGGTTTACGCTCATCTTGACACCATCGGTGTCAACACCGCTGCCGTCGGAGAGAACTCGGATGCGCACGTTGTAATCCACCACGCGCTTGATGCCAACCAGTATTTTCATCGACTTAAATTTCTCCAGTTAGTAAAGATAAAGAGTACAATTTTCAAAGAGGAAGCTCAGAACTTCCCTCTTACATGTTTTGATAGTTGGGGCCGCTACCACCTTCCGGCGTGACCCAGTTGATGATTTGGTACGGATCCTTGATGTCACAGGTCTTACAGTGCACACAATTGGCCGGGTTGATCTGTAATCGCTTGCTGCCGCCGTTTTTTGTTCCGTTGTCTTCAACCATTTCATATACGTTTGCCGGGCAAAATCGTGTACAGGGGTTGTCATATTCTTCCGCACATCGCGTGGTACAGATGTCGGGTTCCAGTATCTGAAGATGAACCGGCTGATCTTCGTCGTGCTCGGTTGCTGCAAAGTAAACCGAAGCAAGGCGATCGCGGGGCGGCAGGTCCCGGTCCACCCACTTGCGATCCGGGGATGTGTAGCTGGTCCGTTTTTTCAGCGTGGAATCATCGGCGTGAATGGACAGGGTAGTCGGCAGCTTGCCGATGGTGACGGTCTCGATTGCAGCACGGATGAATCCGCGCCAGAATCCCTTGTAAAAAGCGGGCCGGATGTTCCGCACCTTGTGGAGTTCTTTGACGATTTGCGAGTCACGCAATTTTGCATCGAAACCTTCCGACGAGCGGCTGTCCTGGATGTGTTCCGCCGCCATCATGCCGCAGCGCATTGCTTGGTGGACGCCTTTGACTTTGGGTACGTTGAGCATTCCGGCCGCATCGCCAATCAGCAGCGCGCCCGGCATTTCTGTTGTGGGCAGGGACTGGTAGCCGCCCTCGGTGATCGCGCGCGCGCCTGATGACAGAATTTCACCGCCTTCGAGCAGTTCATGAATCATCGGGTGATGCTTCATTTGCTGGAAAGCTTCAAACGGCATGAATTCTGGATCCTGGTAGTCCAGGCCGGTGACAAAGCCGATCGCGATGCGGTCTTTATCCAGGTGATAGATAAAACTGCCGCCATAGGTTTTTGCATCCAGCGGCCAGCCGGTGGTGTGCTGCACCAGTCCCGGTTTCGATTTGCCGGGCTGCACCTGCCACAACTCTTTCATGCCGATGCCGTAGGTTTGCGGGTCACAGTTACTGTCCAGCTTGAACTTCCGGATCAGTTGTTTGCTCAGGTGGCCGCGACAGCCCTCGGACAGGATGGTCATCGCGGCACGAATTTCGATGCCCTGCATATAGGTGTCTTTCTCGTTTCCTTCGCTGTCCACACCCATATCGCCGATAACCACGCCACCGACGGCTCCGTCTTCATTGAAGTAAATCTCAGCGGCTGCATAGCCTGGGAAAATATCGACTTCCAGCGCCTCGGCCCGCTCCGCCATCCAGTTGCACATCGCACCCAGTGAAACAATAAAATTGCCATGATTATTCTGTTGCGGCGGTGTTGGCAGCCTGATCCTGCCCTTACTCCGGAGCAGCCAGAGTTCATCTTTTTCAACCGGGATACACACCGGGGGAGGGTTTTCGCGCCAGCCAGGCAACAACTGATCCAGTGGACCCGGCTCAATTACCGCGCCGGACAGGATATGGGCGCCGACCTGTGCGCCTTTTTCTATCACCGCAACCATCAGATCCGGATTGAGCTGTTTCAGTCGAATAGCGCAGGACAGTCCAGCCGGTCCGGCCCCAACGATGATGACGTCATATTCCATGATTTCGCGTTCGGTCATCGCTTTTTTCCCTGGCGAGAATTCCGGACATTATATCGGGATATGGGCCCTTTATGTATCGGTTTTGCTAATCCTTTTGGTTGGTTATTTAATTAAACGGGGTCACCCATTAGCCAGCCCGTGTCAATAGCCAAAACAGATCCCTGCCAAATAAATAGCACGGAGTAATCTCATTACCATCGCCGTTAACGTACATCGCACCCGTTATGTCATAGTCTGTGGCATCGGAGCTCAAACG
>JAJRRA010000021.1 GCA_024279945.1 Gammaproteobacteria bacterium | reverse complement strand
TTGCAGCCACCGGATTACCGCTATTACCTCTTGTGGAATGGGTAATGTGTGGTTACCGGAGGGTTCTTTGCACCTGCCGAGCGCCGGTTGAGGGTGTTTTGAATCAAACAGAGGCGTTCTGATATTCTGAGCAAACTCTATATAAGCAAATATCTTTTTTGCAACTCAGGTGGGAAGTGCGGGGGTTTGATCAGTCACTTTCTGGCGGGCGAACATGTCCCTGGCCCGTTGCAAGGCTAACCGAACACGTTGGTTTTGGTCATAAAGTGACGCTGGTCTCCTGTGTGAGGTGAGTGGCGGGTTGGCCGTTTTAGCGTCCTACCCCGATGCCCAGACAGGCCGGATAAAGCCCAGGATGTGCATCGGTGATTGGCACCTGGGGCAGCTGAACACCGGCCGGGGTCGTGCGGATTTGGCGGTGATCATGACCTTCAGAGTGAGTTGAATCAGCGTCAGCAGTTTCTTCGCATTACCGTGTAAAAAACCATAATCCCGGACCCGGCGAAAGCCCTTGGGCAGGACATGCTGCAGCACCAGCCACAGGAAGTCCTCGCCCTTGAGCGTGCGGTATCGAGTCTGTCCGGTTCCGCTGTCGAGGTACTTGAAGGTCACTTTGCCGTGGTGATTGGCAACGATGTTGTTTTCACTGATCACGCCGCGATAAAGGTAACGCGACAAGTATTTCAAGGCCGGTTTGCCTTTACCGACATGCTTGCAGTCCACCACCCATTGATCCGGAAGCTTGGCGGGCAGAGTCAGGCCAGCGGCCTTGATCGCAGCCAGTAAACGAGCGCGAAAGACTTTGGCCAGGGCCGTGTGCTTGAACAGGTACTTACCGCGGGTCTTTTTCCATTGCCGGGTGGTTTTGTTGACACCCCCGCCTGGTATGACGACATGTAAATGGGGGTGATAGTCCAGACGCCGGGAATGGGTGTGCAGTACCGCCGTCATGCCCATATCCGCCCCCAGTTGTTTTGAGTTGAGGCCAAAATCCTTCAAGGTGCTGGCAGCGGTGGCGAACAAGAGCTTATAGAGGGTGGTTTGATGACGCCAGGCCAGTGCTCTGAGTTCACAGGGCAAGGTGAAGGTCACCATGAAGTATTCTACCGGCAGCAATTTGGCTTTTTGCCGATCCAGCCACTGACTGGCTTCATGGTTCTGGCACTGGGGACAACTGCGGTGACCGCAGGACTGAGGACGCCAGAGTTGTTCGGTGCATTCGGAACAATGCAATAGCATGTGACCGCAACTGGGCGTGCGGCATCGTCGTATCGCGCCGATGGCTCTGAGGTGGCTGGGTAAGAGTTGGGCTGCGTATTTGGCCTTGAATGCGACGAGGTAATGATGAACCAGGGAGGCCAGTTGCATGATCATAGCCTCCTCAGATCGACGTGCAGTTTGTTGACCAGACGGTTAATGGTGGCCGCTGCGTCTTGTTCGGTGGCCTCGGTCAGGCGCGCATAGAGTGCGGTGGTGGTGGGGCTGGCGTGACCCAGCAGGCCCTGGATATGGCGTAGGCTCAGGCCCTGTTCCAGCAGGTGGGTGGCAAAGCTGTGGCGCAGGGAATGAATGGATATCTTTTTTTTATCCCGCACTCACCCAGCAAGACCTTCACAGCTTTTTGTGTTCCCCCGCGATTCATGTGGGCGGTGGCGCGGCGAATGCGGTCTGGCGAACCCACGGCATGGGGAAACAGCAAACGCGGATGGCGGTGTTTGGTCCACAGCGCCCGCAAAGCCTGGCAGGTGAGATCTGGAAGGGGTACAAAGCGATCCCGGTGGCCCTTGCCACGGCGGATATGAACCCGACCGCGTGCCGCATCCACATCCCCCACCTGCAAGGACAATGTTTCGCTCAAGCGCAGTCCCATGGAATAGGTTGCCAGGACAAAGACCCGATAGCGTAACTGGCGGGCCGCAGCAATGAGTTGTTCGACTTCACCGACGGTCAGGACATCCGGCAAGGTACGCACCTGTGGTGGCTTGATGATCTTCACCCAGTCCCACTCCGTCTTCAGCGCGTGCTGCCAGAAGAACTGCAGGCCATTGCGGTCGACACGCACGGTTGCCCAGGAGTGGGACTCAATCAGTTCGGCGAAATAGATTTCCAGTTGCTCGATACTGAGCTGATCGGGAACGCAATCGTAATAGGTGGCCAAACGCCGCACAGCCCGGGAATAAACATCAATGGTGCTGGCGGCATATCCATGCAACTTGAGTGCCCGGACATGCCGTTGGTAAAGCGTGTCAAAGCGTTTCTGTTCATGCTCATTCATTGGTAAACTCCTTCGTTAATGCCCGACAGTGGGCAACTCAGGAGCTTACCTTTAGATGAGGGATTTATCCTGCCGCAGAGCGGCTTCGTTCAACAAGGGTTATGAAACTTTCCTCTTCCGTAAGCTTGACGGCCAGTGGAAAGTAGTTCACACCCACAGTTCATCCCGGCCGGTCAAGAGTCCGGGAGCCTGATTTCCAAAGTTATCTTACGGACAACTGAAAGTAAAACTCCCGATTCCTTCCGGGTCAGGGACTCGGCCGATCGACCCAAGCGCCGCCCGGAGGCGGCGCATTTCTCAGTGAATGGCGGCTGTTTTCAGCTCTGCGCTTCGTTATTCAGCCGGCTATTCTTCTCAGCCACTACTTACTGCGGGTTGCCCCTGAAGGTCGGGCACTGAATGCCGGACTCAAGTAAGTCGCGCGTCAGGTCATACGACAGGTTCCTGAAACCCTGGTCTTTCATGTCATCGCTGGGCTTTAAGGTAATCTTGCCCCTGGCGCAAGTGATGAACGAGAGCGATCCTGTGCCCCACTGTGTCAGGTTGACATCAGCAGTTTCAAAATCATCGCCCCACTTGGCTCCATCGGTGATGAATACATCGATATTTGCCGTTGTACCATTTGCCGGCAAACCCGGCGCGCTTGGCTGTGCGGTTAGCCATACCTGCTTACCCGTGCTGTCGTAGGTGTAGAAAGTCGCAAACAGGGACAATTCGTCACCCGCGTATCCAAACTCAAGCTGGAAGCCTTCACCGGCCCGTTCGGAGTTCCACCATGTTCCGGTCAAACCCGGATTAAGCCCGACATCAGTCAGTTTCCGGGCATGGAAGTTTTTGGCGAATCTCGCCAGTTCGTTCATATCCGTATTCTTGTGACAACGCTTGCATGCATAGTCCAGTGTGACTGCGCCTTTGCCATTGGCATCCAGTGCGACAAAGCCGCCATCTTCGGTGAACATGTTGGCATTCGGGTCGATGTTGATGTAGAACAGGTGGGTTTTGATGTCACCCTCATAATCGCCAAGCGCCTGTGCAGATTTGCTTGCAAAGGGCATATGGCAATCCTCGCATTCAACGCCTTGTCCGGCCATCGGGTCACTGGCGTAAGATTCGGCAACGTTGTTATGGCAGTCCTCGCACTCGTTGACGATCGAGAACTCTGCCCGCTTGTGCGGATCATGGCAGGTTACGCATTCCAGCACGGAGTGCGGGCCGGCCAGGAACTCATTGAACTGTTCATGGTGTCGGATGAAACCGCCGCTGGCTGGTATCGTGTCGGCATCGCCCCGAATGTGGCAGGTTCCGCAGAAATCAGCAGATGCGTCCACTGACATCTCGTCTCCCGGGCCATGACAGGCTTCGCACTGGATACCACCGAATTTGAAGGTCCCGTAGATACCGGGCAGGCCATCCTGATTGTCCGAGAGGTCATTGTCGGTCTCCGCGTCCTCATCCGCTACCCAGCCGGTGGTATGGCAGGCGCCGCAGTCATAGGGCTTTACCTGATCCGGGTGGTAATCGGACCAGGTACCGGTCAGGGCGTTGTACTGGTTCTGGCCGGATACCGGATTACCGACCCGGTCGAAGGTGGTGGTGATGATAAAACCATCATCGCCCATATAGCGTGATTTCCATTTGTAACCGCCGATGACGTAGGAAATGTCATCCCAGCTAAAACCACCCGGTAAGGGGATGGGTCTGTTGCGGGCCTCCTCGCTCTTCATCAGCTTGTAGGGGTGTCCGGACACCTTCCAGTCGTTGTAGTTTTCTTCATGGCAGACCTGACAGGCTTCGGAACCTACATAATCTTCGGCGAATGCCGACCCTGGCGAGAGGAAGATGAAGATCCACAGAAAAAAGGTTAAGAAGACGACCAGATTACGGTTTGAATTCAGATCAAATCCTTTGCTATTCATTGCAACCTCCTGTGGGTTTTTTTCAGACCCCGTCTAGTATGATGCGACTCAAAAGCCGGAAATGGATGAGGTAATGTCAATAAAGTTTCAGAAAATTTAACTTTCTGGCATTTAGTTGATCTGGATCAATGACAGTAATAAATCGTATGAAATTTGCATGTTTTCAACGTTTCAATGGCCAATTCTCTACGCGCCTAAAGCCTGGCTTTAGGCCCATGCTTTGCCTAACTTCAATTAGTTGACATACATCATTCTGAAGCAGGTTTTGACGGCGTAAGTTGAAACTGACAAGGATGGTTTCGATTGGCCTACCGGTTGGAACGTGATGAAAAGTGAATAGGATTTCGGCTCGTACAAGGGGGTTATCCAGTCATTTACTGGACAGAGGGGGCATTTTTATCCTGTCATTTTGTTTGGTTACCCCGGTTTTAGCGCTTGAAGCTGAAGCGATATCTCAATATTCCCGCGGAATGAAGCAATGCATGGCTTGTCACAAGGAGGGGCGCGACCTACCGGCGCATGAAATATTCACCACTCCCATGGGAGTGACAGGGGATCCGGGTTCACCTTTTGCCGCAGGCAATCACGACTGCGAGGCCTGCCATGGCCCCAGCAAGTCCCACCTGCGGAAACAAAAGGACGGGACCCGATTGGCGCCGCCAATTACCTTCGATGACAAGACACCGGTGGATAAACAGAATAATGTCTGCCTCAATTGTCACAATGACCGCGCCAGGTTCCACTGGCCTGGAAGTACGCACGACACCGAGGGCGTAGCCTGTGTCGATTGCCATGAAGTGCACGCAGCCGACGATGCGGTGCTTAAACTGGAGACACAGCCTGAAGTGTGCTATCGCTGCCACCGGGAGCAGCGCGCACAATTCCTGCGCCAGTCCCGTCACCCGGTTCAGGGAACGACTTCATCCGCATCGTACGTTGGCCTGCTGGCCTGTACCGATTGCCATCAGCCGCATGGTTCAAGCACACCGGGTGACTTGAAACGCAACACCCTCAATGAGCAGTGCTATGACTGCCATGCTGAGAAACGCGGTCCGTTCCTGTGGGAACATGCGCCGGTGTAAGAAGATTGTACAAATTGCCACCTTCCCCATGGAGCGAATTATCCGGATCTGCTGATTGGCCGACAACCCTGGTTATGCCAGCAATGTCATATGGGCCGTTTTCACTCGAGCGAGGTCTACAGCGGCACCGGATTGCCACCGGGGGGAGCGGATCCTCGTCTACTGGGCAAACAATGTCTGAACTGCCATGCACAGATACATGGCTCGAACCACCCAGGCGGCATCCGGCTGACCCGCTGAATACCCGCAGCCCACTCGTGCCCCAAGGTACAGGAGGAGCTAATGAAGAACCATCGTCGACTCATTGATAACATGGTCCTTGCCTTGCTTTTGCTGCCTGTCATGGCCTGGGGGCAGGACAGCGGAATCCAGGACGAAAAGGCCGAAAAAGGAACTGCCGGTAATGGGGCGTTTATCTACCGGGAAATTACCCTGGGCGCCTGGTATCTGGACGATGATTCTTATCATTTCGGCAAATACACCGGCCTGGCGGACAAGGGTGGATACGTCCTGGCTGATTTTCTGCTGGAAAAACGACCCGATCCCAAGAGTAGTGACACGACGCGCTGGCGCGTTCAGGGCTGGCGACTCGGCCTGGACTCACGACGGCTTGAATTCGATTACCGGCAGCAGGGCAAGCAGCGTTTCAAGGCCGTCTACCGTGAGATACCCAACCGTCGTTTTGGTGATGGCCAGACACCCTTTCGCGGGGAGTCGGCAGGTGTATGGAATCTGCCGGGCGATTGGCAAATCGTCCCCAACAGCAGTACCACCGGTGGCTTGGTTAATCTGCAGGAGAACCTCGTGCGGATGAAAGTCGATACCCGCCGGCGGCGGCTGGATCTGGCATGGAGTCGGAGCCTGGGTGATACCTGGAGTTTCGATGTGGATTTTCGGCATGAAAACAAAAAAGGTGAGCGTACCCTGGGCAGTATTTTTGGTTACAATTTCACCAATCCACGCGGTATGATTTTGCTGGCGCCAGTCGACTGGACCACGGATACGCTCGAAGTCATGTTCGCATACGCCACGCCCGGGCTGCAGTTCAGTGCCGGTGTTTACGCATCATTTTTTGGCAATGGTGAATCCACACTCATTTTCCAGAACCCCTATGGTAGGCAGTCGCAATGGGCGGACGGGGTGAGTTATCCCGACAGTCAGGGCCGTATCGCACTCGAACCCGATAACCGGTATCTGCAGTTTCTCGCGAACGGCGCTGTCAATTTCAACGCTACAACGCGGTTGACAGCTACTTTTTCCCGGGGCTGGATGAAACAGAACGAATCACTCCTTCCCTATACCATCAATCCGGATTTAGCTGTCCACATACCGGTTCCGCTGGCTTCGCTGGACGCCAGGGTCGATACTCTTACGTTCAGTGCACGCCTGAGCAGCCGATTGAGTCGTCGCCTCCGACTGGTCATCGGCTACCGTTATGACGACCGGAACAACAAGACACAGCGGGCGCTCTTCTCCTATATTGGTGGAGATGCCCAGGGTCAGCGCGCCCTGGAAGAAGGACGTATCAACCGGCCCTATAGCTATGCGGCAAATAAGGCGGATGCCCTGTTGGCCTATCGTATCGCCCGGGGCATTCGGCTGAAAACCGGTGTTGAGTACCGCCATTACAGTCGTGATTACCAGGAGGTTGAAGATTCAGATGAGTTCATCTGGCTGGCCGGCTTGTCGCTACGTGAATGGAGTACGGCGTCACTCAGTTTCAACTATAGAAATTCCCGCCGGGATGTTTCCGCCTATAACGGCAGTGTACCGCTGCTGGTCTCGAGTGTTCCCGGTACGGTGGGTGAAGACGACTGGCAAAACCATCCACTGCTGCGCAAGTATTTTCTCACCGACAGGGATCGGGAAGAATTCCGTTTGCGCGCTGACCTGTTCCCGAACGCCCGCATCAACCTGGGATTTTCCGCCAGTTATTTCCGGGATGATTACGATGCGGGTTTTTTCGGCCTTAATCAGGCCAAAATACAGTCAGGGACGGTGGATGGCAGTTGGCATCCCGTGAAGTACTTCACTCTGACTGGTTTTTACACCAGGGAAAAGTATGACGCTTCCCAGTCCAGTCGCTATATCTTCAACACCGCTTCCATCGATGATCCCCTGGAAAACTGGTTCGCAGACAGCAAAGATCATGTCGATACCTGGAACCTGGCGCTGAAATTTACCGAACTCGGCGCCGCCCGGGGCTGGAGGGGTGTTGAGTTCGGTACGGATTACACCTGGTCCGACACCCGGAGTTCAATAGATGTGACCGCCGCCGTCCGGGAAACGCTGCCCCTGCCGGACCTTCAAAGCAGGATGCAGACCTTCAGTTTATGGGGCAGTTTCGCGCTGGGCAAACGCTCCAGCGTTCGCTTGACGGCGGAAAACGCCCGGCTGAAGTCTCAGGACTGGGCGCTGGACTCCGTTGAGCCTGATACTCTGCCGTGGGTATTGCTGCCTGGTCAGAACGCAGGCAATTACAATCTGTGGCTCGTTTCAGCATCCTGGTCCCTTCGTTTCTGACGACGAATTTAGCCACCATTTTGAATCACCCAGGGAAGCTCTGATCAACTCGTCATTCCGGACAAAGCTTAGCTGACGATCCCTGCCCGCAGCCCATTGGCGACCGCCAGTAGTTCGCTGGCCTCATGCACGATGACGGCAACGGTGATGCTGATCAAACCGCTGACGCCGGCTGGAACCAGGATCGCCAGGATAATCAGCGAGAAAATAATATTCTGGCGGCTTACCCGGCGGGCTTTCTTGCCCAGTTGCATGGCTTCTCTCAGCTTGCCCAGATCATCGGCCATCAGTGCGATATCTGCCGCTTCAATGGCCGCATCGCTGCCGGCTGCCCCCATGGCCATACCGCAGGTTGCCTGGGCCAGCGCCGGCGCATCGTTAACGCCATCACCCACCATCAGAACGGCGCCCCGCTGCCCAAGCTCCCTGATTGCGCTCACTTTGTCTTCCGGTTTCAACCCGGCACGAACATCATCGATACCCAGATTCTGCGCTACTCTTTGCGCCGTGCGCTGATTGTCGCCGGTCAACATGACAGTGTGAATTCCCAAAGCCTGCAGATCGGAAACTACTTCTGCTGCATTCCCACGGATCGTGTCCTGCAAAGCAATAAAGCCATCAATGCCGCGCTCGTCACCCAGGACAATAACCGTTTTGGCATCTTCCTGCAGTCCTGCAATCCGGGTCTCATAAGCTTCCAGTGTCACACCCATTTCGCGGAACATTTGCGGCTTTCCGAGGTACTTTTTGCGACCATCGAATTCACCCACCATGCCGGAACCGGTCAGGGATTGCGTTTGACTGGCGTCAGCGGTGATGATGTTTTGTTTTTCGGCATATTTGACCACGGCACGGGCCAGGGGATGGCCCGAGTGGCGTTCAAGACCTGCCGCCAGGCTGATGATTGATTGCGCATCAAGGCGCGCTTCGATCACATCCGTGATTTCAGGTTTGCCGTGGGTGAGCGTGCCGGTTTTGTCAAAGGCAATGGTCTTGATCACACCCAAATGTTCCAGATGTGCTCCCCCTTTGATGAGAATACCGTGTTTGCCCGCCCCGGCAATGCCCGCGGCCATGGCAATCGGTAAAGAGATGATCAGCGCACATGGCGCCGCCGCCACCAGCAGGATCACAGCTTTTTGAGTCCATACATCGGCCGTCAGACCGGTAAAGTAGGGCAGCAAAGCAAACAGAGCGGCAGTTGCCAGCACCACTGGACTGTAGATGCGGCCGAAGCGTTCCATCCATTCCTGCGCATGTCCTTTCTGATCCTGGGCATTTTCCACCAGTTCGATGATGCGCGACAGGGTGTTGTCGGAATAGGCCTTGCTTGCCCGCACCGTGAGAGCGGATTGACCATTGATGCTGGCGGCAAAAACCATGTCTCCGGCAGCCTTGTCCACCGGAATTGATTCACCGGTTACAGCAGCCTCATCCAGGCTGGATGCTCCGCTCATGATAACGCCGTCTGTGGGTACGGACTCGCCGGGCAGCACGATAAACTCATCACCGGGCGCCAGGGTTTCCGCCGCGACCATCGATTCGGCACCGTTGCGAATGATGCGGGCCTCTTTGGGCGCCAGATCCAACAGGCCGCGGATGGCGTTACGTGTGCGGGTGAAGGTATATTCCTCAATTCCCTCGGCAATACCGAACAGCACCACCAGGGCGGCAGCTTCGTCCCACATGCCCAGGGCGCCGGCGCCGGCAGTTGCGGCCAGCATCAGTATGGAGATACCGATCGCGTATTCTTCGATCAGTTCCTCGACACCTTCTTTGGCCCAGAAGTAGCCACCCAGCGGAATGGCTGTCCAGTAGAGCCATTTGACAACATTCCCGTCAAGTATCGAGAAGAACCCCAACACAAATCCAGTCAGTGCGATGACTCCTGCCACCAGGGCGTTGCGCAAGGGCGGATACAGCCACCAGGGACCGGTGAAATGTTCAAGTTCATCTGACATCTGAATCTCCCTGACCCCGGGATAGAAGTTGAGTCTTAAGTAATTTCTGTTCTCGACAACAAGCCGGAAACATAAATCCACCCTGCATGTGCCTGGCCGGTCCTAGCGTGTTCCCGAATTATTTCAACCGCCTGCGTCATGCGGGCCTCGCCTTCACAGACCAATTCAAGTTTCACTTCGGTGATCACTTTCTGTCCTATTTCCACCGAATACCGCTGCTCCTTGCTGTCCAGAGCCTTAAGCAGGCCCTGGACATCGATGACGGTAACGTTTCTGAAATCAGCCTTGTACAATGCATCGACGACATCCGCAATCCGGTTGCGATGGATAAATGCTTTTATTTCTCTGGTGCTCATGTTGACTCCTTGCGTGTTTCCATCCATTCGTAGACCACAGGTAACAGAACCAGGGTCAGCAGGGTTGAAGTTATTAGCCCGCCTATGACCACGGAGGCCAGGGGACGTTGCGTTTCCGCACCGACTCCAGAGGACAGCAGCATTGGGATCAGGCCGAGAATGGCCACGCTGGCGGTCATCAGTACGGGACGAAGCCGTAGTTCTGCTCCCCGGCGGACTGCTTCGGCGACCGTCAATCCTTTCTCGCGTAGTTCATTGATAAAGCTTACCAGCACAATACCATTCAGCATGGCAACCCCGAAGACAGCAATAAATCCGATGGCCGAGGGCACCGAAACGTACTGGCCGCTTATAAACAGTGCGACCAGGCCGCCAATCGTGGCAAAGGGTACGTTTGCGATAATCAATGAGGCGTACTTGATTGAATTGAAAGCCGTATACAGCAGTACGAAGATGAAGAAGATCGTCAGCGGCACGATCACCGACAGACGCGCCAGCGCCCGTTGCTGATTCTCAAAGGCCCCACCCCATTCAATCCAGTAGCCTGGTGGCAGCTCCACATTTGCATCAATAAGTTCATTTGCATCACGCACGAAACCGTCGACGTCGCGGCCCCGCACATCCATCTGAATGACGGCGTAGCGCTGCAGTTGCTCGCGGCGTATGAATGAATACCCTTCTGCAACGGTGACATCTGCCACCGAAGCCAGCGGCACGATCGCGCCGGTAGCGGTTGTGAGCGGAATACGTTTGATGGATTCAACCGACTGCCGGGAATGGTCGTGGAGGCGTGCCGTGATATCGAAGCGCCGGACCCCGTCGATCAGCGTCGATACGGGCTCGTTACCGATGCCGGTGCGCACCACCGACAACACATCGTCCGCATTGAGTCCATAACGGGCCAATTGATCCCGGTTAACCTGGATACGAATTTGTGGTTTACCCATATTAGCTTCCAGCGACAGGTCGGCGACACCTTCTACACCGGCGATGACATTCTTGATTTCTTCGCTCAGGCGGTCAAGTTCAGCAAGATCCTGACCATAAATCTTTGCAGCCAGGGTGGCGCGGACACCTGAAATCAATTCTTCAACCCGCATCTGTATCGGCTGGGTAAAGGCGATCACCGCAGTTGGAACAACCTCTTCGAGCCGTTCACGCATCGCATCCGCCAGTTCCCCGATGTCCCGGTCTTCAGTCCATTCATCCAGCGGCTTGAGCTCTGTGTAGATTTCCATGTAATTGACGTCTGCCGTTTCACCTTTTTCGGCTCTGCCGATCATGGCCACAGTGGTGTTGACTGCGGGAAACGGGGTAAGAGCATTCTCAATAGCTTTGGAAATCTGAATGGATTGATCCAGTGAAGCAGACGGGATTGAAGTCACACGCCACATGATCGAACCTTCCTGCAGTTGTGGCATGAATTCCTTGCCGAGGAACGGAAACAGGGACAGGCTGAACAGCAGCAAGCCCACCGCGCCGACAACGACTTTCTTTTTATTGTCGAGGGACCAGGCGAGAAATGGCAGATAAGCGGCCTTGATGACTCGAACCAGCCAGGTGTCACGTTCTTCTTTCGGTTTCAGGATCAGCGCTGCCAACACCGGAATCAGTGTCAGCGTCAGCAACAGGGAGCCCGCCATGGCGAAGCTGATGGTGAATGCCATGGGTTTGAACAGTTTACCTTCAAGGCCTTCCAGTGCGAACAGGGGTACGAAGACTACGATGATGATCATGATGGCGAAGGCGATGGGATTGGCGACTTCCCGCGCCGCCGTCAACACGGCGGCCGTACGATCTACTGCCTCACCAGTGGCTTTGCGTTCAGCCATGATTCTAAACGCGTTTTCTACCATGACTACGGCGCCATCCACCATCATACCGATTCCTACAGCCAGACCCGCCAGTGACATGAGATTGGCTGACATGCCCGTTTGGCCCATGAAAATAAACGCGATTAACATGGCAAGCGGAAGCGCCGAGATAACCACCAGGGCAGAACGGCCTTCACCCAGGAACAAAAACAACACGATTGCCACCAGGATCGAACCCTCGATCAGCGCCTTTACAGCAGTCCAGACTGCTTTATCAACCAACTCGGTGCGGTCATACACCGGGCGCAAGGTAACTCCATCGGGCAGTGACTGGTTAACAATTTCTACTTTTTCCTTAACTGATTTCACTACGCTGGCGGCATTTTCACCAATGCGTGAAAGCGCCATTCCCATGACTACCTCTTTACCATCCCGGGTAACCGCGCCAAAGCGCAGGGCGTTGCCCTGCTCGATTTTGGCGACATCACGTAAAAAGACCGGTGTGCCGTCTTCAACTTTGACCACCATTTCCCCGATTTCGTGCTCGTCAGCGACAAGACCAAGTCCTCGCACAAGGTATTGCTCGGATCCCTGGTTAATGTACTGCCCGCCGACCTGCCGGTTGTTAGCCTCGATAACCGACATGATGTCGGTAAAGCTGAGGTCGTACTTAATCAGTTGCAGGGGATCGATCACGACCTGGAATTGCCGTTCCTGTCCTCCCCAGGACATTACATCGTCCACCCCGGGTGCGGTACGCAAAATGAGTCGTACACTCCAGTCCTGTATGGTGCGTAAATCCCTGTCAGTGATCGCCGCATCAAGTTTTTCATCCGTGCGCTCCAGCGTATACCAGAACACCTGGCCGAGGCCGGATGTGTTTGGTCCCATTTCCGGTGTTCCGTAGCCCTCGGGAATGCGGTCACCCACTTCCAGTAATCGCTCCATCACCAGTCGCCTGGCAAAATAGATATCCATACTGTCGTCGAAATAAACGGCCACGTATGATAAGCCAAACAGGATGACGGACCGGATTTCCTGTACTGAGGGGAGTCCGGCCATGCCGGATTCGACCGGGAATGTGAGCAATTGCTCAACATCTTCGGCTGCAAGCCCGGGTGATTCTGTATAGATATTGACTTGTGTCGGTGTGACGTCCGGAAACGCATCGACCGGCACAGTCTGTATCGCGCGCCACCCCAAAGCGGCCACGACGCCAAAGATAATCAGCACTAAAAATTTATAATGCAGCGCGGATTCAACAAGTTTTTCCAGCATCATGAACTCCTAGTGTGCGTGGCCTTCGCCGAGCGAAGACTTGAGCAGTAATGATTTGAGATGGAATATGCCGCTGACTGCAATTTCTTCACCCTCTTCGAGCCCGCTATGGATCTCTGTCCAGCCACCTATACTTGGTCCAATTTCCACCCCTTCGGCATGAAACCCGATACCGTCTTCGAATTTGAAGACGGTTGGAACGCCCTTGATCAGGGTCAGGGACTCATTGGGAACAGCAAGTACCGGCGAACGTGCACCGGTGACGAGTTCCACTTCGGCAAACTGGCCCGGGTGAATCTGGTCGCTGGTATTTTTGATCGCAATGCGGATTCCCTGGGTGCGTGTGGTTTCGTTCAATTGATGATGAAGTTGTATGACCTCACCCTCGATCCAGTCCATGCCATTGGAACTGACCCGTGCCGGCGCGCCGACTTCAATGCTGGACAGCGTACTGGGAATTACACGGGCTTCCACCCACAGGATGGATTCGTCACTGATATCGATCAGGACGCGACCGGGTTCAATCAGCTCACCAACGATAAAATCATCTTGCAGGACAGTGCCGGCGATAGGCGCCAGTAAATCAAATTCACCGGTTGCTTTTGTTGCATCTCCGGACTGCAGCAGTTCGATGGCCTGCGCTTCCTGCATGCCGTAGGCCAATACTTTCGCGAAGGCCTGCTGTCGGGCAACCTGTGCTTCGGTGTAGCGGCGTTCAGCCACTACCTTGCGACCCAGCTTTTTCACACGCTGCCATTCCCGGTCGGCGACGATTAGGCTGCCCTGGGCTTCGGCCATTGCTACACTGGATAAAGTCACCAGTGCCTGTCCGGCCTCCACAGGATCACCGAGTCGAACATGTCGTGCTAAAACCTGTGCCTGGATTCGTGGCGTTACACGTGCTGACTGATATGCGTTGATGACAACTTCAGCGGATACCCGGAGTGTTTCTGCCAGGGCGTGTGGACCCACTCGGTCGATGCTGATTCCTGCTGTCCTGCGCTCATCTGTGGAAAGCACCAGAGCGCTTTGTTCATGATCGCCTTCACCATCAGCCTGGCCCTCAGCATCGTGATCTTTCGCCGCCAGAACCAGGGGCGAACTAAATGTCAGCACCAGGCATAACGCCCCAAATTTAAAAAAATTCATTACATTTGTCTCCATCGGAAATTCAGGTAGGGAAAGTCTCATGATGTTTCCTCCCGTCCCAGCCATTTGTCTACTTGTCCGGAAGCCGCCAGCCATTCAAACCAGGCACGCCACATGGTTTGCCTTAGTTCCAGGGCGCTTTCGCGTGTATCCAGGGTTTACCGTAACTGAACCAGGAAATCAGTGGTGCTAAGTTCTCCGGCCTCCCACAGACGCTGCAAAAGATCGCCCTGTCGTTGCAGACTGACTTGTCCGGTCTGTTCCCAACTTTGCCAGGCCTCACGGGAATAGCCGTATCGTTCAGATGCGCTGATGTATCGTGCGTAGGCGCGGCGTATGAGGTCATCGGCGATTTGCTGGGCCTGATCGCGTTCAGCGGCTGCGGCACTTGTTTCAAATTTGAAGCGATTTCGTATATAGAGCGGAATCGACAGGGTGACGCCGACCAGATTGGAGCGATCTTCACGCCCGCCTCGCAGGCTCACCGTTGGATCGGGCCGTTGCTCGCGTTCACGCAGTTGCACCAGGGCATTGGCTGCTTCCACCCGGCGTTGAGCTGCCCGGACTTCCGGCAGGGCCAGCACCAGCTCTTGCGGATTTGCGTTCGCTGGAATCAAGGGTAAGCGGGTTTCAATCGATGGCCACTGATCCGGTGTTGAGTTGATGGTCAGATTACGCACTGCCTGCCGGGCTTCGGCTAGATTGGCAGCGGCGGTTGCTTTTTTTATCTGAGCGTCTGTATGGGACAGTGTGGCCAGGTCGGCTTCAACCTGGTTCAGATCGCCTGCATCCAGGCGCTGTTGAGCCAGATTTTCAAAGTCGTACATGAGTCGTACCCGCTCGGCAGCCAGGGCATCGCGTTCCTTCCCGGTTTGATATAGGGCCAGACCTGAGAGCAGTTCAACGGTTACGGACCGCCGCACGGCAAGGTATTGAGCCGCGATGGCAAGTCGGTCCGAGGTGGCGACCCGACCGCGTGCCTTGCGTTTGCCCGTCCAGTCCAGAGTCTGGCCTATGCCCAGATACCAGGTATCATCCACGGCATTTTCATAATCAGCTTCAATTTCGGGATTGTACAAAGGGCGTGCGGCAGCCGATTCCAGTGCCCGGCTTGCCTCGACTGCTGAACGGGCGGCTTGAACCCGTGGGTTTGTTTCAACCACGGATTGCATAAAGGCGATCAGAGCAGGATCGGTATATATTTCAATGGCCGGCGCATCGTTGCTCACGCTATTTTCGGTCGCCAGCATATTGAACGGCGCGGTAAATAGCAGGCAGCCCAGCAATGCCGCCAGGCCAGGGTTCAGTCTTCGCATATTTTTATCTTCCAGGTACAGTAAATCGAAATGAGCGCCTGTCAATCAGGCACCCGGGTGTCAGAGCAGGAAACTCAGATGTTCGGGGGAGGAGTAGGGGGCGCCTGTAAACGGCTGGAAAGCGGAGTTGAATGGAACGCAAAATAGCCGCCGGGGGCAGGCAGGCCAAAATGAGATGTGTCTGCAGTGATACTGGTCAGATGGCCGTAGCACAAGTGCTCACAGTGGCTGCCGTTGCCGTCGGAAAGTGGGTCCGGATCAATGGGCGCCTGCTGGTCTTCATCGACCTGGTGGGCAAGCTTGTCACTGTGAGGATGTGATTCATTCGCCATATCCCACGCACCTTCGGTACTCATAAAGAGCACGGCAATCACAAGGATTTGGCAAATTATTAATCGCATAGGACGCGCAGAGTATATTAATTCAGGTCACTTGTCATGTCATACCGGTGTCAGAGACCGCGACTTCTACGCTTAGTTCCTTTGGCCCTGGAATAAGTCAAGTAATATATGTCTTTCCATATATACGTAAAGGCATATATAATAATGTGTATGATGAAACCTGATGATCTCTTCAGCATCCTTTCTGATCCGACCCGTTTGCGTGTACTCATGCTTATTCAGGCGGAAGGCGAACTCTGCGTCTGCGAACTAACTTATTCACTCAGGGAATCGCAACCAAAGATTTCACGCCATCTGGCGCTGATGCGAGAAGCCGGCGTGGTTGAAGCACGCAGGGCAGGCACCTGGATGCACTACCGGATCCATCCCGGCCTTCCGGCCTGGTCGAGCAAAATTATCCGGCAGGTTTTTGATCAGCTTATCGGATTGAGTGCTTTCAAAGGCGACAGGGAACGACTGCAACAGATGAACAATCGCCCGGAGAATGTATGTGCGTGACGTGGTAAATATTCTCTATTTATGCACTGGAAATTCCTGCCGTTCCCAGATGGCGGAAGGCTGGACCCGCCGCCTTGGCGGAGACCGGGTTGAAGCCAGGTCGGCTGGTATTGAGGCTCATGGCAAGAATCCTCGAGCCATTGTGGTTATGCGTGAGGCTGGAATCGATATTTCCGCCCAGGAGTCCACCATCGTGCACGATGCCCTGTTGCAAAGCGCTGATCTGGTCGTAACCGTTTGTGGTCATGCTGATGAACTGTGTCCGGTGCTGCCTTCCACGGTAAAGAAGATGCACTGGCCTCTGACCGATCCGGCGCAAGCCAGCGGAACAGATGAAGAAATCATGCAGGAGTTTCGACTGACACGCGATGAAATTGAGAGAAGAGTATGGGATCTACTTAGCCAATTAAATGAACCCAGGCTAAAAGGAGTTAATGAATTAGTGTTCAATGCGAAGCTGCCGGCCGGCGCTCGGCCAGTGCGGAAATGCCGTTTTTTGAACGTTACCTGAGTATATGGGTGGCGCTGTGTATCGTGGCCGGAATCGTATTGGGTCGAATCATACCGGATTTGTTTGAGTCTTTGGGGGCAATGGAAATCGCCAGCGTCAATCTGCCGGTGGCTGTGTTGGTGTGGCTGATGATCCTTCCGATGTTGCTCAAAATCGATTTCCATTCACTGAAGGAAGTCAGGCAGCACTGGAAGGGCGTGGGTGTGACGCTGTTTATTAACTGGGGCGTCAAGCCATTCTCCATGGCCCTGCTGGCGTGGGTTTTTATTCGCAACCTGTTTGCAGGCTGGTTGCCGGCCGATCAACTGGACAGCTACATTGCCGGACTGATTCTGCTGGCGGCAGCGCCGTGTACCGCCATGGTATTCGTCTGGAGTAACCTCAGCGATGGCCGCCCCGGATTTACACTTTCTCAGGTAGCCTTGAACGACCTGATCATGGTATTCGCCTTCGCGCCCATCGTTGCCTTGCTGCTGGGCATCTCATCCATTCACGTACCGTGGGACACGCTGTTATTGTCGGTTATTCTCTACATTGTGCTGCCGGTGCTGGCGGCCAGCCTGTGGCGCAAATGGCTGTTGCGGGGCGAAAACGGTGAAGCCGGACTGAAGCGCGTGCTTGACCGCCTGCACCCGTTGTCATTGTCCGCCCTGTTGTTAACCCTGGTGCTCCTGTTTGGTTTCCAGGGTAGCCAGATCATCGCCAAGCCGGTCATTATCCTGTTGCTGGCAATCCCGATCCTGATCCAGGTTTATTTCAATTCCGGTCTGGCCTACTGGCTCAATTGGAAATTTAAGGTTGAACACTGTGTGGCCGGACCGTCGGCTCTGATTGGCGCGAGTAATTTCTTTGAGCTTGCCGTGGCTACCGCCATCAGCATATTCGGTCTGCAATCCGGCGCCGCCCTGGCCACCGTGGTGGGTGTGCTGGTCGAAGTCCCGGTCATGCTTTCAGTGGTGTGGATCGTCAACCGGACCAGGCCCTGGTACGAAGCATCAGCCTAGCAGGCCGTCGGACTTGCCGAGGGTCTCAAACAGACTGCTATGGCTTATTTCCCGGGCTCCAGCAAAGTATCAATGATCGGACAGTCAGGCACTTGCTCGCCGGTACACTGTGAAGCGATGCCTCTCAGGCCATTCTCCAGCTGTTTCAGGTCTCTGATTTTATTTGACACCATTTCCGCATGTCTGAGCGTCAGGGCCTGAACTTCGCTGCAGGAATAGCGGTTTGCGTCCACCAGAGTCAGCAGCGCGTGGATTTCGTTCATCGAAAAACCCAGTTGGCGGCAGCGCCGGATAAACCTCAGGCGGTTTAGATGAATTTCCCGGTACCCGCGATACCCGGCAGGAGTGCGGGGCGGGTTTGGCATGACACCGATTTTCTCGTAGTAGCGAATGGTCTCGATGTTTACGCCTGTCCGTTTCGATAGTTCGCCAATTCGAAATTCCCTTATTGTACCTGCCATAAAACACTTGACCCTGTAGTAGCTACAGGCTTTATAGTCTGCTTTTCCTCAGTAACAAGCAAGGGTGAATTATGGATTCAATTGCCCCCCGGGATGCGGGCTCCAAGCGCTTATTCGCTGCTGGAGGTCTGATCGGAGCACTGTTGGCTTCGACCTGCTGCATTGCACCACTCGTGTTGCTAACGCTCGGTGTCAGCGGCGCCTGGATGGGAAACCTGACTGCGCTGGCGCCGTATCAGGGGTACTTCATCACCGCTTCACTCCTGTTCCTGGCAGCCGGGTATTGGTACGTCTACTTCAAGCCCAGGCGGGCTTGCGCGGAGGGCTCTTACTGTGCCTCAGCCCGGTCGGATCGTTTTATCAAACTGGTGTTGTGGGTATCGACACTGCTGATCATCCTGTCTCTAGCCGTAAATTTAATCGTTCCGCTGTTTTTATAGGAGATTTAATATGACTCGTAAGCTAACCCTGTTGTTAATGTCTGGTTTTGTGTCTGGATTGTTGGGTTTCATTTCACCCGTATACGCGACTGAGACCAGCGCGACTTTCACCATTGAAAAAATGACCTGTGCCGTTTGTCCGCTGACGGTGCGTAAAGCCATGGAGCGTGTGGATGGCGTGCTGGATGCCGAAGTGAATTTCGACAGTAAAACGGCGACCGTCAAATATGACGATGAACGCACCACACCTGAAGAAATCGCCAGGGCTTCAACCGAAGTTGGTTATCCCGCATCGTTGAGTGACAGTTGAGCGGTCAGGATACACCCACTGAAAATACCAGGCTAAGCATCGCCGTCATCGGTGGTGGTTCGGCGGCATTCGCAGCCGCGTTGAAAGCCACAGATGAGGGGGCTGCGGTTACCCTGATCCAACGTGACCCCATGATTGGGGGCACTTGTGTCAATGTGGGATGTGTCCCTTCCAAAATCCTCATTCGCAGCGCCTATCTGGCTCAAATACAGCGTAAAAATCCCTTTGACGGTCTTGCAAACCATGAGCCTTCGATCGACAGGAAGGCTCTGCGCGCCCAACAGATTGCGCGGGTTGACGAACTGCGTGAGGCCAAATACGAGAACATTCTTAAGGCCAACGAATCGATTACTTTGATCAGGGGATCTGCCTCGTTCAAGGACGCAAACACCCTCATTATCAATCAACCGGATGGTAATACTCAGGAGTTGATGGCGGATCGTTTCCTGATTGCTACCGGCTCGGCGCCGGCCATTCCGGATATCCCGGGCATGGCTGATGTGCCGTTCTGGACTTCAACAGAGGCGCTTTTTGCAGAGTCAATCCCACAACACCTGGTCGTCATCGGCTCATCCGTGGTTGCCGTTGAGATCGCTCAGGCATACCGTCGCCTGGGATCTGAAGTCACCGTACTGGCCCGAACCCGGCTGTTGTCCAGGGAGGATGTGGCGCTGGGTGACGGGCTGACTTCGGTATTTGAGAGCGAAGGTATTCGTGTACTTGTTGGGGCCAGCGCTTCAGCGGTGGGTTTCGCTGACGAATCCTTCACCATAAGGGTCGACAATGAAGAGATCAGTGGTGATGCCTTGTTGCTGGCGGCGGGCCGTCCGCCGAACACCGGGGATCTCAATCTCGCTGCTGCCGGCGTTGAGACGTCGAAAAACGGTGCCATCACCGTAGACAATCGTATGCGAACCTCGGTGGGGCATATTTACGCCGCTGGTGATTGCACAAGTCAACCGCAGTTTGTCTACGTCGCCGCGGCGGCCGGTACCCGTGCCGCCATCAATATGACAGGAGGTGATTCCAGCCTGGTTCTTTCTGCCATGCCGGCGGTCATTTTTACCGACCCGCAAGTTGCGACGGTGGGTCTTAGCGAAGAACAGGCCCTGAGGGACGGTATCGAAGTCCAAAGCCGGACACTGGGGCTGGAGAATGTGCCCCGGGCACTGGTTAACTTCGAAACAGAAGGTTTTATCAAGCTGGTGATCGATGCCGCCAGTGGCCGGCTCATTGGTGCACAGATTCTGGCGGCCGAAGCCGGTGAGGTGATTCAGGCTGCAACACTGGCCATAGCCCGGCAAATGACGGTGCAGGAACTGGCGGATCAGCTTTTTCCCTACCTGACCATGGTCGAGGGGCTGAAGCTTTGCGCGCAGACTTTTTTCAAGGATATAAAACAATTGTCCTGTTGCGCCGGCTGAATCAGCAAGCGGTCATGGTGATTGCCTCAATTTCGTTGATGCGCTGACATCAAGCGATCAGATTGACTGCATCGGTCTCTTACTGGGTGATATTCATTCCCGGGCGAGCGTACCTGTCAATTGCTCGAAAACAGTTGATATTTCGCTGGGGATCTTCTACTATTCAAGTATTCACATGAATAGTATATTTAACAATTTTTTATTCCTTATAACTCATCTGGGCATAGATTACTCTCTTCCTAGCTATGAGCGATTCAATCCAACAGCCTTACACCTGCAAATAGGCAGGTGTGATTTATAGTCAAGAAGGCTTGCACCAGGAACCTGCCATGAAAGTATGTATTATTCTGAACGATCCTCCCTATGGCACTGAACGTTGCTTCAATGGCCTGAGGCTGGCTCTGGCGCTGCTGAAAACTGAGCCGAAACCTGAAATCTCAGTTTTCCTGATGGCGGATTCCGTCATCTGTGCCAAGGCCGGCCAGACTACACCGGATGGTTATTACAATCTGGGACGAATGATTCGGGGCGTAGCTCGTCAGGCGCGTGTGCTGCTTTGCGGCAACTGTATGGATGCCCGTGGCATTGGCGATGAAGAGATACTGCAAGGAACAACGCGCAGCACCATGCCCGAACTGGCCCAACTTACCGTTGAGGCCGATAAGGTCCTCATTTTCTGAATTGGTTTGCTCAAACGTGAGAAGGAAAACTTCACCGGAGGAATTAAAATGCGCATCATCGTCATCGGCGGGTCATTCGGTGGTTTGACCGCTGCTTTTGATCTTCGTCGTCTTCTGCCGCGCGAAAGTCATGAAGTTACGCTGATCTCCAGGGACCGTCGCTTTACCTTCATTCCATCACTACCGTGGGTCGCTATGGGGCAAAAAACCATCAGCGATATTTCATTTGACCTGGAGCAACCGCTCAGCTCCAGGGGTATAGATTTTCTTGAGGCATCAGTGACGCGGATCGATCCCTCTTCAAAATGCGTTTATACAGAGGACGGGAGCCATAAGTACGACTATTTGCTAATTGCTACCGGTCACCGCAGCGCTAATGAAGCAGTTCCTGGTCTCGGTCCATTCGACGGACCTGGTCACTCGCTGATGTCGCCCCCGGAGTCAGAGGAGGCGCGCGACTCATGGCAAGCATTTCTGCGTGACCCAGGCCCCATCGTAGTGGGCTGCGCACCCGGAGCCAGTTGCCTGGGGCCGGCTTATGAATTTGCATTCGAAGCACATCACGCACTGAAAAAGCGTAAGTTATGCCACAAGGCTCCGATCACTTTTATAACACCTGAACCCTTTCTGGGGCATTTTGGGGTGGGAGGTTTTGGTAATATTCGCCAGTATATGGAGGGTGAACTGGAGAAGCGGGACATCCGCTATTTCACCTCCTCGGCGATAAGCAGGATTGCGGCAGGTGGTGTTGAAACTGCTGACGGGAAGGTTTTCGAATCGTGCTATTCGATGATTATTCCACCACTGGCCGGTGTCAATGCAATTGCTGACAGCCCGGGCCTGGGGAATCCCAAAGGCTTCATTCCCGTTGATTCGAATTATCAGCACAGGGACTTTGAGAATCTCTATGCGGTTGGTGTCGCAGTAGCCATGCCACCGGTTGAAGAAACACCGGTACCAGTAAACTTCCCTAAAACTGCCCACATGACTGAACAAATGGCGAAGATGGCGGCCAGAAATATTGTTGCCGACATAATGGGTGAAGAAAAAACCAGCCACGAACTGATGGTCGAATGTCTTATGGACATGGGCCAGGAAGCCGTTCACATGGTCGCTGACCCGGTGCGCCCGCCGCGTAATGTTTCCACCATAAGCAAAGGCCGGCGCTGGTTGTGGGCCAAGCGTTTCTTTGCCGGTTATTACCTGTGGAAAATCCAGCGCGGCGCCACCCGGAGTCCTAAATGGGTGTGGTAAACAGTACTCCTTTCGTGGCAAATTGTGCTTCAATACAAAGTGCGACATGGATACCGCCTTGTTCTGAAAGCCGGTAATGTAAATCATATTCAAGGTGAATAAACTGTCAGGCCAAAGTCCAAAATTTCGATTATTCGAGCAGTTCGCAGGTGTCGCCAAGGCGCTGAGCCATGTGCATCGACTGGAAATGCTTGAATTGCTGGCGCAGGGAGAGCGTAATGTTGAATCGCTGGCGCAGGTCGCCGGACTCAGTGTTGCCAATACTTCACGTCACCTCCAGCTTTTGCGCCTCGCCGGGCTTGTGGCATCCCGCAAGACTGGATTGTACGTTTACTATCGTGTGGCGGGTGATGATGTCATTGATCTGTTGCGCAGTTTGCAACGCACGGGTGAGCGACATATGGGTGAAGTAGGCCGGGTTGTATCAGGCTATTTCAAGGATCGTGACAGCCTCGAACCCGTTTCGCGCAAAGAGCTCAGGCAAAGGAGTAAAGATGGCCTGGTCACTGTGCTTGATGTCCGCCCTGCCGAGGAGTACGAATCCGGTCATATCCCCGGTGCAATAAATGTACCGCTGAAGGAGATCGAAAAGTATATGGCAGACCTGCCAAGGGGGAAGGATGTTATTGCTTACTGCCGGGGAGCCTACTGTGTTCTCGCGTTCGAGGCTGTTGCCATATTACGGGAAAAGGGTTTTGGGGCCTGGCGTCTGGAAGAGGGTTATCCCGAATGGAAGGTGGCCGGTTATCCGGTAGAAGGTGAGCACAAAGACCTGTAAGACGCAGCGAGTATTGCAGGCAGGTGTGTATTGATGCGAAATAGGAAGATACCTTATGAAAAACATACTCTTCAGTCTGGCCCTGGCGCTGACAACAGTCTGTACCGTGGCTGCTTCCGCCGATTCATCACGACCCGAACTGGCCAGTGCCCCTTACCGGCCCGATAGGGGCAGCGTGCTGATTCGCTGTGGCGCACTCATAGATGGCCGCTCTGAGGACGTGTTGAACGACGTGTCCGTATTGATCAGGGACGGGCGGTTCAGCCGGATTGCTTCTCAAATTGACACGCCGCTGGGAGTCGAGGGTCTTGACCTGTCTGATTACACCTGTCTGCCCGGTTTGATCGAAATGCATGCCCATATTCTGGAAAGTTTTGAAGAACTGGTCGATTTGACCCTGTATTACGGTTACTCACACGAAGACTTCATGCGGGCCGGTCGTAAATATTCCCAACTGTCTGTCGCTGCGGGGTTTACGACCGTGCGAAATCTCGGAAATTACTACGGCTGGGTGGATCGTGACCTGCGCGATGAGATCAATCGTGGTGATACGGTGGGTCCCCGCCTGCAGATATCGGGCTTCTACCTGACCATACCCGGTGGTGGCGGTGACCTGCTGGAACCTGGTGGCAGCGAGGACGCGATTCCCCCGCATCTTCGGATGGGTGTGTCACGCTCCGTAGATGAATTCAGGAAGCATGCCCAGGAGGTGGTTGACGGCGGTGCGGATGTGGTCAAAGTGATCGCATCGGGTGCGGTGCTGGCCTATGGGGGCGTCCCGGGAGAACCCGAAATGAGCTATGAGGAAATTGCGGCCGTGGTGGAAGTGGCGCATGCCGCCGGACTGAAAGTGGCTGCGCACGCACATGGCGCTCAGTCCATCAAGGATGCGATCCGCGCCGGTGCGGATACCATTGAGCACGCAACCTACATCGATGAGGAGGGGATTGCGTTGGCGATTGAGCACGATGTGGCGCTGGTTATGGACATCGGGGCTGGGGACTGGATGATCGAGCAGGGCCGCAAGCAGGGCTGGGTGGAAGAATTTCTTCGTAAAACCATCGAGACCACACAGGTCCAGCGGGAGAGCTTTAAACGGGCTCATGAAGCGGGCGTACCGATTGCATTCGGCACGGATGTCGCGATTTTCCCCCACGGCATGAACGGCATCCAGTTTGCCTATATGGTGGAATGGGGCATGACGCCGATGGAAGCCATCCAGGCGGCAACTTCCGTGGCGGCACACTACCTGGGCTGGGAAGACCGCGTAGGCGTTATCAAGCCAGGGCTGATGGGTGACCTGATAGCAGTTAAGGGCGACCCTCTGGATGATATTTCGATCCTCGAAAACGTCCGGGTGGTCGTAAAGGGTGGATTGCTGTTCAAAGCACCGGAACAAAACACACCTTAATCTTCCAGCCCCGAGGAGTGCTATGATACGCTCCGATTTTGTGAAGCCAAAGTTACCGACCATGAGTACATCAATTGTTCTGACAGTCGTCAGTGAAGATCACCCCGGGATCGTTGAAACCCTGTCCGAGTTGTTGGCTGAACACGAGGGTAACTGGACGGAAAGCAGTATGCTGTCAATGGCTGGACAATTTGCCGGTATTTTGTTGGCCAGTGTGCCGGATCGGCAGGTGGAAGCATTTTTATCAGGCCTGGCTCGGCTGGAATCTAAAGGTATGCAAATTGTAGCTAAACGATCTGGTTCGGCACAGCAAGCGATTGCCAACAAGGAGTTTACTCTGGATCTGGTAGGGCAAGACCGGCCGGGCATCATCCACGACATCACGCGAATTCTGGCCAGTCACCAGGTGAATGTACAGGAGTTGGAAACTCACTGCCAGAGTGCATCCATGTCCGGTGAAAGCCTGTTTTTGGCACATGCGCACCTGTTGATCCCGCTCAATGCTTCCCTTGATGGGCTGCAGGACGAGCTTGAGGACCTGGCTAATGAATTAATGGTCGATATCAAGCTGGAAAAATAGATTCCGGCTTGCCAGGCCAATTAAGAGAGAGGAACGCAAGCATGCGCCCCAGTCTGAATATCATCAGTGACGAACTGATCAAAAAAATTGTCGATGAGGCAAAACGAATCATGGCCGAAACCGGCATGGATGTTCGTGGCGCCAGTCTTCGTCAGCGCCTGCTGGATCATGGACTGAAAACCGACGCAAGTGGTGAACGGATTCTGTTCCCGGCGGATGTTGTGGAGCGTGCGATTGAGACTGCTCCGGAATCTTTCACGCTTTTTGACCGGGATGGCAATCTGCATGCAGAGATAGGCGGATACAATGTGAATTTTGTTCCGGGTTCCAGCGGCTTGAAAATTCTCGATCACCGGACAAATGAAGTCCGGCTGGCTGATTCGACTGATTATATTGAGTATGTGCGCCTGGTGGATGGCCTGGAACACATCAGCTATGTGGCCACCGCTTTTTCCACCAATAACGATATCGAACCCCAGGTTTCCGATGCCTGGCGGTTGTACATGTCTTTGATTACATCTAAACGCCCTATCGTTTCCGGAGCATTCAGCGAACATGGTGTGCAACGGATGGCTGATATGCTCCGGCTTTTCCGTGCTGATGAGGCGGAAATGGCCAGCAAGCCACAGTCGATTTTCACCATTACCGCCACCGGAAATTTCCGCTACGGTGACGATTCCTGTCAAAACCTGCTGGACTGTGTCGAAGCGGGTATACCCGTTGAGATCGTGCCGGTCACCCTGATGGGACTGATCGCACCGGTCACTCTGGTAGGCGCGTTGGTTTTCCATTGCGTTGATGTGTTGACCGGCCTGACCATGGCCCAGATTATCCGGCCCGGACACCCGGTGTTGTTCGGGGGAGCACCGGCAACTTTCCATATGAAAGCAGCCAGTTCACCCATGGCGGCCATTGAGGCGCAGCGCCTTAATGTCGCCTATGTGGCCATTGCTAAATCGCTGGGTTTGCCTTCACAGGCCTACATGGCCCTGAGTGACAGTAAGGTTCTTGATGCACAGGCGGGTGGCGAGACGTTCAGTAGTGCGTTATTGGCTGCGCTTGCGGGCGTGAACTCCGTATCCGGTCCCGGCATGCTGGATTTTGTGTTGACGTTCAGCCTGCCCAAGCTGGTGCTGGATAACGAGTTTTGCGGTCAGGCTTTGCATTTTGTACGTGAGACCGGAGTGATGGATGACCTGCCAACGGCGGGTCTGATTGAAGAACTGATGAAAGAAGACCACTTGTTGACTGCACCGCATACGCTGGAGCACTGGCCACGGGAACTCTTCATGACGGATCCTGTTTTCGATCGCATGACTCGAGACAGTTGGGTTGAGGGCGGTTCGGTTGAATTGAATACACGGGCCTGTGAGCAGGTGGAACTCAGACTGGCCAACTACACACCTTTTGCAACAGATCCCGCCATTGACGCAGAGATGCGTCGCCTGGTGAAAGATGGTTTTGAATCCCAGGAAAAACTGCCAGATCTACCACCTCCGCCTGAGCCGAAGGTGGTTGTTGCTGATGGCCGGCGCAGAAACCAACGCCGGCGCCGCATGTAAGAGGCCCCTATCGCAGAATGTAAGAGGCCCCTATCGCAGAATGTAAGAGGCCCCTATCGCAGAATGTAAGAGGCCCCTTGGGGCCGAAAGTCCAGCGTATTCGGCCCCAAGGGGCCTCTTACAAGCAGGACTCAGCGTAGATAGCCCATTTTCTCCAGCGTAATCAGGATACGGTGAGCTGCCAGGTCGGGGCTTAGTTCCGCCGTGTCAATGACAATTTCTGCTTTCTCCGGAACTTCATAGGGATCGTCGATACCGGTGAAACCCTTGATGAGGCCCGCGCGGGCCTTGGCATACAGTCCCTTGCGATCACGGGACTCGCAGACTTCGATGGAGGTAGAAACATGGACTTCCAGAAAGCCACCCAGTGGGCTGATCATCTCCCTGACCAGGCGCCGGGTGTGCGTGTAGGGTGCAATCGGTGCGCAAATGGCTATGCCGCGATTCTTGGTGATTTCGCTGGCAACAAAACCAATGCGCTGGATGTTGAGGTCGCGGTGCTCTTTGGAAAAAGTCAGTTCGCTGGACAGGTTCTTGCGCACAATATCGCCATCGAGCAGGGTGACGGGTCTCGAGCCGTCTTCCAGTAGTTTGACCATCAGGGCATTGGCCACCGTGGATTTACCCGAGCCCGACAGGCCAGTGAAGAACACGGTAAATCCCTGTTCATGCCTCGGTGGATGCGCCCGCCGCAGTTCTTCCACTACCTTAGGGAAGGAAAACCATTCCGGAATATCGAGCCCCTCGTTCAGGCGACGGCGGAATTCTGTTCCAGACAGATCCAGTACCGTGTCGCCCGGATCTGTTTCATCGACGAGCAGATATTCCGCCTTGTTTTCCACGTAGACCATCATCTTGAACGGCACCATGGTTATATCCAGTTCTTTTTCGTACTCCAGGTAGAGTTCCTGTGCGTCATAAGGGCCGTAGAAGGGCTCGCCATTGCGATCGTTGCCCGGTCCGGCGTGGTCGCGGCCAACGATAAAATGCGTGCAGCCATAATTTTTGCGGATAATAGCGTGCCACAGGGTTTCGCGGGGCCCGCCCATGCGCATAGCCAGATTGAGCAGGCTCAGCGTGGTGGTCTGATCCGGGTACTGTTCCAGCACATGTTCGTAGCAGCGGACACGGGTGAAGTGATCAATGTCGCCCGGTTTGGTCATGCCGACCACCGGTTGGATGAGCAGGTTAGCATCGGCTTCGCGCGCCGCGCGGAAAGTCAGCTCCTGATGTCCGCGATGCAGAGGGTTGCGGGTTTGGAAGGCAACTACTTTGCGCCAGCCCAGCTTGCGGAAGCGTCCGCGCAATTCTGAGGGCGTATCCCTGAGCAATTTAAAATCATAGAACGTTGGAGGTTCGATTCCCCGTACTTTTCCGCCCAGGTAAACCGGCCCGGCTTTGTGCATCAGGTAATCAACGGCCGGATGGCTGTCGTCCGTGGTGCCGAATACCCGTTGAGCCTCGCTTTCCTTGTCTGCCACCCAGATATCGGAGACTTCCATCGTCGCGATCAGTACACCTTCAGCATCGCGCAGGGCAATGGTGTCCCCCTGGGAAATACTACCGGCAAAATCTTCGCTGACATCCAGAGTGACAGGCATGGGCCACAAGATGCCGCTTTGCAGACGCATCTCAGCACAGACCTTCTCATAATCCGCCTGTCCCAGGAACCCTTCCAGAGGGGAGAATGCGCCATTCAGCAGCAGGTCCAGATCGCATAATTGGCGTGGCGAAAGATCCCACGATGGGTAGTCGCTCGCGCGTAGTTTTTCTTCATCAGCCTTGTGTTCCGCAAGGTAGAGATCCTTGAGTTCACCGCCGTGTGCCTGTTTAAAAGCGCCCATGTCATTTCCTTGATTTTGGTCCCGGCTAATATGTCCTTCCCGCCGTTCAAAAGCAACTTTTGATATGGAATAAGTACAGGCTTTTCACTTATAAAGCAGGATTGTCATGTTCATGGACCGTTGGCTTAAAGCTGCGAAGCTGTTACTCTGGATTCTTGCCATACGCAGGATTTTCGATCAGAAAATCCCACAGGGGATTTATGGCAGAGGAGAACCATCATGAGGCACCAACGAATCATTTTCGTGGTCGTGTCGCTGTTCTGCGCCACTGCCGTTTACGCTCAGACTTTTGGCTCCAAAGAACGAATGCCCCGGCCGAACGAATACGGTACTGTCGAAATCAACAACTATTCCGAGCGTGCCGGCATCGCCTCCGTCGTCTTCGCTCACTGGCTCCATCGGGCCAAATATACTTGCCGCTTGTGTCACGTGGACCTGGGGTTTGCCATGGAGGCAGGACAAACGGGAATTCGTGAAGAAGACAACCGCAACGGCCTCTATTGTGGCGCTTGCCATAATGGCACGGAAGCCTTCGCTGTGGAGGATAGAAAGCACGGCGCGAAGCAGGAAAAAAGCTGCCAGCGTTGCCATTCCCTTGGGGTGGATGTTCAGGCTAAGTATGACTTCTACAAGTTTGTCAAAGGCTTTCCGCGGGCGCGTTTCGGCAACCGCGTGGATTGGCTGCTAGCGGAGGAGGAAGGGTACATCAAGTTGGTGGATTATCTTGAGGGGGTTTCGATCAGAAGGCGAGCACTTAAGGCTCCGCTGGATGTTGAAATCGATGCCAAAGTGGATGAGATGCCGGATATTATCTTCTCACATAAAAAACATGCGGTCTGGAGTGGTTGCGAGTTGTGTCATCCACAAATATTCGGTATCACCAAAGCCAGCACGGTGTTCGAGATGCAGGAAATCTTCGATGGCAAATATTGTGGTGTCTGCCATGGAAAAGTTGCTTTTATGACCCTGGACTGCCAACTCTGTCATACCAAGGATGTCTACTGAGCGAAAGGGGGGATCCAATGCGGAAGATACAATTTTTGCCGGCTGTCATTGCCCTGGCTGTGTTTTTTTCGCCTGTTGCTGTGCCCCAGTTATTTGATCTTCCCTCCCTGCCTGAGCCATGGTTGTATGGTAACGTTTTGATCACCAGGCAAGCTGCTGAAAGTTCTCAAATGCCGGTTTCTTTTTCCCACTGGTCCCACCGGGCACGTTATACCTGCAGAGTTTGTCATTTTGAACTGGGCTTCGTGATGAAGGCTAATGAAACTGAAATTACTGAAAAAGCCAATCAGAACGGGGAATACTGCGGTGCTTGCCATAATGATGAGATTTCTTTTGGCCACGGCAAAGAAAACTGCACCCGATGTCATAACGACGGCTGGGATGGATCCCGTCAGAGGTTCAAGATGCTTGACCACCTTCCCAAGGCGCCCTTCGGTAACCAGATCGACTGGGTGCAAGCTCTGGACCTTGGTTTGATCAACCCCGTCCAGAGCATTCTTGAAGACGACTATGAGCCGATGGAATTCAAAAGAGAACTTGATATCGATGCGAACTGGAGTCTGATCTCTCCTGCTCTTTTCCCTCACGACAAGCATATGGCATGGCTCGATTGTGGTGATTGTCATCCGGGTATCTTTAACGTCAAGAAGAAAACAACCCGGAATTTCGAAATGCGCTACATTCTCGAAGGCAAGTTTTGTGGCGTCTGTCACCTCAATGTGGCTTTTCCGCTGGACGACTGCAAGGCTTGTCATCCGGGAATGACTCAGTGAGGGTTGCGCCCAGATGAGGAAAGCCAGAAAATCCTTCACCTTATCTGGGCTGGTTTTTGTGACCTCCCTGCTGATGGCCACTGGGATATGTGCCGATGTGGACTCGCCCGGCAAGGCTTCTCAGCTTCGAAATTGCAGCGATGATCCTGCTTGCCAGCGTGCCTCATGGAAAGAAGAATTTGAGAGAATTTGCATACAGACAGAAATTGCAACCTCGCTGACGCATGAACAACTGCGCAAGCTTATCAGCGATAGTGACGAACTCCTGATCCGCCTGCAACAGCTTGATGAGCCCCAGGCCAAGATCTATATTTTCAGGATCAGGAACTGCAGGGAATTTTTCGCCTACGCACTCCAATTATAGAGCTTGATTTAGATTCGGTTTTGGCAACGAATGAGGGCCTCAAGGTGCAGATGAATTGTTACAATCCCAGATCATATTTTGTTTAACAAAAGGACCTGTTCCCATGCACTTTTCACGTTTCCCACGAGTACGCCTTGCCCATCTTCCGACGCCTCTGGAAGCACTTCCGCGCCTGTCGGAGCACCTCGGCGGACCCAATATCTACATCAAGCGGGACGACTGCACCGGGCTCGCATCCGGGGGGAACAAGACACGCAAGCTCGAGTTCCTGATGGCAGAGGCGCTCGAGGAAAAAGCGGACACCATACTCACGCAGGGTGCGGTGCAATCCAATCATGCGCGCCAGACCGCTGCGGCCGCCGCGAAATTGGGTATGGGATGCGAACTTCTGTTCGAGAATCGCGTTGAGGATCCCGATGACGCTTATTTGAATTCGGGTAACGTGCTGCTGGATCGACTGCTGGGCGCTAACACCCATCACTACCCCAAAGCCACCGATATGAACCAGGCCATGAGTGATATGGCTGATGATCTTCGGCGTGCGGGAAAACGCCCTTATATCATCCCGGGTGGCGGCTCTAACCCGGTCGGGGCGCTTGGCTATGTCAACTGTGTGCTCGAATTGCTGGCGCAGGCCAATGACCAGAGCCTGGTCATTGACCACCTGGTCCACGCCACCGGCAGCGCCGGAACCCAGGCCGGGCTGATCGTTGGCCTCAAAGCGATGCACAGCGACATACCCCTGCTTGGTATCGGGGTAAACGCACCCAGGGAACTCCAGGAAGAGCGTGTTTATGCATTAGCTGAAGAAACTGCCGAGTATATCGGCGCCGGGGGCTGTGTGCACAGGGAGGACGTGCTTGCCAACTGTGACTATGTTGGGGAAGGTTACGGCATCACCACCGATTCGATGAAGGAGGCAGTTTCGCTTCTGGCCCGCCTGGAAGGCATCCTGGCCGACCCGGTCTACAGCGGCAAAGGGCTTGCCGGAATGTTTGACCTGATCAGGAAAGGTTACTTCAAGCAAGGTGAGAACCTGGTGTTCCTGCACACCGGTGGATCAGCGGGCCTGTTCGGTTATTACCAGCAATTGCTTTGACGCGGGGAAGTTTCAGTCCCGAATCATGCCTGCCTGGGTGGAAGACTTCGTTGTCCCAGGGCGTAATCCATGGTGTGCCGGACCAGGATTGCGGTGGAGGACAACAGGGGGATGGTGAAGTCTTCCGGCCCGATTATTAACGGGATTTCGGTACAGCCTGCGATCAGAACTTCGGCCCCACGGTGGCGCAAGTGCTCGCCGAGTTCAAGCAGGCTGTCACGAACCGGCTGATCATGCAGGCCGGATTTGATGCGGTACATGGCCTCCATGAACTGTTGTCTTTCCCCATCATTCCAGATGATGCTGTGGCGACCCTGTGCCGCCAGCGCCCGTTGATAGAGTTGTGCTTCCAGACAGCCGTCTGCGGCCATCACACCAACGTTTTTCACCTCAGGATGCTGATCTTTTAAATCCTGCAGCACCATGTCGATCATGCTCAGGAAGGGTATTGAAATTGCCTGCTCTATGTCCGCCTGGAAGGCATGGGCTGAATTGCAGGTCATGACCAGGAAATCGGCGCCGGCATGCTCAAGCCCCGCTGCCATACCGGCTAACACGGGGCCAGCCGATGGCTCTTTACCCGTGATTGCCGCATGGCGGTCGGGTACCTGCGGGTTATGGTCAATTATCAAACGCAGGTGATCCTGATCAGCATCAGCAGGAGTCAGGCGAAGCAGACAGGTCATGAAATCGATGGTTGCTTCCGGACCCATTCCACCCAGCACACCGGGAGTTTTGTGTTGTTTCATTGGAATCTTGCCTGTGTTGGCATCAGTTCGAAGTCTCCAGGGCAACTTCCTGCTCGAAATTTCCCCGTTCCGGGAGTCCGGTGAAGTTGGGGTAATAGCGGGTAAAGTCGCTGATCATCCGGTCAAATGGCAGGTCCGCAAACTCACCGTGGTAGTTCAGGTATTCCATGTGTTTGCGGCCGTCAAGATCAAAGGGGTGGTAGATCGAGTCTTCGAGGCCATCAAATTCCAGAGCCTGTAAACGAAATCGCTCACACAATTCGATATTGAACGCGGGCGTCGCTTTGACCCAGATTCCATTCAGATACACTTCGGTATAACCGTGCCAGTAAAAAATGTCCGTACCCATCAGTTGGCGTAAATTCTCGGTAGACATGTGATTCCGGACATCGGCGTAGCCAAGCCGGGCCGGGATTCCACAGGCGCGGCAGCAGGCTGCATACAGGATGGCTTTGGTCACGCACCAGCCACGCCCGCTCAGCAGCGTACGACTGGCTGAATAGTCGTTCAGATCGGCGCTGAAGGTGTATGGGTCATAGCGAATCTGGTCTCGGACCGCGTAGTAGAGTGATATCGCCTGCTCTTGTTCAGAGGAGTTTGCAGAACTGTTTTCCGCGATGAAGTCCTTAACGGTTGCCTTGTCGAAATCGATGGTCGCCGTGGCGCGGAGAAAAGGTTCGGAATCCCTGGCCAATGATGGCATGCAAAAGTCCCTCCTATATTTTTGTTGGTAACTGTCTGTCTGCCCGGTCACTGTGGCCGACAATTCCGGTTTGGCGCAATGCGCTGTCCAGTTGCTGCCAGCGTTGTTCGAGTGTGCCGGTGATTCCCAGCGACATCCTGACCAGGCCCGGTGAAATCCCTGCAGCAGCCTTGTCCTCGTCAGTCAGTTCGCTGGAGGTGCTGCTGCCGGAGCAGGACATCAGCGTGTCGAAGTAGCCCAGGCTGACCGCCACATAGCCGAAGTGGTGCTCGTTCTGCAGCAGATCCAGCAATTGGTTTGCAAGTGCCTTGCTACCCACATCCAGGGTCAGGATGCCGCCGTAGCCATATTCAGCGCATTGCATTTTGCTGAGCAGGTCATGATCCGGGTGGTCAGGCAGGCCGGGGTAGGTCACTGCCAGGCCCACGGCCTGCAGTCTTTCAGCAAAAATCTGCGTGCGCCTGCTGTGTTCTTTTATGCGCAAGGGCAGGTGCGGGATGCGCAGGCTGATGTTGGATGCGACTTGTGGGTCCATGGTTGGGCCAAGGATCATCAGCATGCCGGTGTTCAGATCCATCAATTCCTGAATGAATTCCTGGTCTGCGCACACCGCGCCGGCGATGAAATCCGATGCACCGTTAATGTACTTGGTCATGCTGTGTACGACGATATCGGCGCCCAGTTCTTGTGGGCTCAGGATTAACGGACTGAAGGTGTTGTCCACCACCAGTTTTATCCCATGCTGTTGTGCAATGTTGCTGAGTCCCGGGATATCCGCAACCCGGAGTGTCGGGTTGGAAATGCTTTCAGTAAAGATGACGCGCGTGCGCTCTGTTATCGCGACTTCCACCGCCTCGAGATCAGTGATATCGACCAGCGCGGTGTCGATGCCGGTCTTGGGTGGCAGCAGATCGTGCATCAGGGCGTATGTGCCGCCGTAAACTGCATTCGAGGAAACGATATGGTCCTGCGCATCACACAATTGCAACAGGGTGGCTGAAATAGCGGACATGCCACTGGCCGTGCAGTAGGCGGATTCGGTGCCTTCCAGTGCCGCCAGTTGCTTGCCCAGGGTGTAGACCGTTGGGTTGAAGTGCCGGCCATAGAGGTAACAGCCGCCGTGTTCGGGGCCTTTCTGACCACGGAAAATTTCCGGCATGGTGCGCGATTGCAATACGGTGAATGTAGTGCTTGCCTCAACCGACATATTGACGCCGCCATGCTCGCCAAATTCGTGGGGAGCGTCAGCCAGAGTCTCTACCGGGTTACGTGGGCTCATCAACTGCAACTCTCGTCAACCATGACCGCGCCACTGCCCAGTTCTTTCACCAGGCGTTCCACGATTGCGCACTGGAGATGATCCATCCCTTTAAGACTGACGAATTCGAGTTCTCCCAGTTCGAGTAAAGGCTCAATATCCTCCAGCTGATTGTCATCCAGAGTCAGACGTCCGATATTCTCCAGTTCCGATAAAGCCGCGATGCTTGATATCGGGTTATGGCCGAGGTCGATTTCATGCAGGCTGATCAGCCCGGCAAGTTTGTCTATATTATCAAGCCGGTTATGGGCGAGATATAAATGCTCTAGTTCCGGCAAATTTTCAATACCGGACAGATTGGTGATCCGGTTGTTGCTCAGGTTAAGGTCTCTGAGTTGCGTGAGTGCTGCAAGTGCGCTCAGATCATCAATGTTGTTGTCCCTCAGATTGAGTTCCCTCAGGGAACTTATTCCCTGCAAAGGGCTGATGTCCTCCAGGTGGTTACTTCCCAAAGACAGGGTTTCCATGCGCTGTAACAAACTGAGAGGTGATATATCACTAATTGAATTGTGATTCAGGTTCAGGTGTATGAGATCGATATGCGACAGCACATCCGGTAATTTACTGAGTTGATTGTTGTCAAGGTCCAGCCTTTCCAGTTTATTCAGGCCAGCCAGTGGCGAGATATCTGAAATGCTGTTGTGACCCAAATCAAGATCTTTGAGGTTGACGAAATTTTCGATGCCCGACAGGTCAACTATTTTTTTACCGCCTGTATTGACACAGTGTAGCCGGATGACATGTCCGGCATCAGTCCAGCCGTACCTTTCCGCCTCCCGGGTAACACAGTCACGCAACTGGGCATCACTAAATGGCAAGTCCCCAATGGCGGTATAGACAACATCTGGTTCCAGACAGCCACCCAATAGAATGGTGGGCAGCAAGAGGTAAACAGCAAGACGAGTTCTTTTCATATCGGATTGACAATACACCCGCTTCATAGTTGCAGCCAAGTAGTGGTTTGTTATTACACAAGGGTATATTCTACTCGTTGTCCGCCACGTGATGTCTGTATCCTTGCATATGAAAAAAAGTGAAACACATGCCTGACACAAACACACTTGCGCTGGATCGAACAGCCCTCGCCAATGAAAGAACCTATGCGGCCTGGATTCGCACCGGTCTCGCGTCACTCGTGACGGGTCTAGGAATCGCCCGGTTTATGTCGAACAGCATGCCACTCTGGGGTATTCACACTATTGCCGGCATCCTCATTATTTTCAGTGCAATCGCATTCTTTCTGGCCGCATGGCGCTACCAGCATCTGCACATGGGGATGATGCATCTTGATGTCAAAATGATCCCTGTTGCCATGGTCAGGCTTTCAAGTTTCGTGCTCATAGTCTGTTCATTAATCGCACTGGTCAGCCTGTGGTACATAAGCCCCTCGACCTGAAGTGGGCGATTGCAGCAAATTAGACGCTGCTTATTCCTGCGATCAGGACAAAAGGGATACCCAGCATCAGTTCATTGCTCTTGTAACCTGTCAGCATGGACTTGGCCAGGTTCTGCTGGTGCTTTCTGCTGGACAGGAGTACACCGCTGATATGAAGAACAATCAGTAACACGGTGAAGTTTGCCAGGAATTCATGGATTTCTTCCCAGAATTCTTCCTCTTCCTCATCACCATCATCGTATTCCTCATCATCATGGTATGCCTCATCCGATTCGGAGGTTTTGGTGCGCGAGTCTGGAGTTTGCTGCTGGCTTGTCCTGACAGAATTAATCGCAAACGGCCCATCACCTTCAAGTCCGTAGACTTTCAGGCCGGTATAGTTGGTTGCAAGCAAACTGAGCAATATGGCGATCACCATCCAACCGGCAGCAGGATTATGGCCAACGAAGTTTTCAGGCCGTTCATCACTGTGATCGCGTACGAACAGTTCCTTCAGGTACTTAATGACTGCGCCTGGAGCGGTTAGAAATTGACTGAAGCGGGCGTAAGGGGTCCCAACGAAGCCCCACACAAGCCGTATAGCGATTAGCCCCAGAATGTAATATCCCGCATAGACATGCAGTAAACTTTCTTCTTCTCCACTCAGATAGGCCAGCACAAACGCGACTACCAGTGTCCAGTGGAAGAAACGCACTAACAGATCCCAGACATATACTCTATTCTTCATCATCAATACTCTTGTTTGTCTTTGCTGTTGTTATGATGGCTGGTCCGGTGCACAGATACATCGGGCAAATGGTGCATTCGTGCAGTTACGGGACATATGTATCATGAGATATATTGTTGATATTAAGGATAATAGTTAAATTAAATGGAATGGCGATGAGATTATCGAAAGAAACTGCTTTACTGCTCATATTGCTTGTTGTGGGTATTGCCAGTGGACTGGATTTGTTGAGCGATCTTGCGGATGGTTCATCTGCCTCACATATTTTCAAAGAAGCACTGGTGGTTGTGCTGGCCATTACAGTTGTCGTCTGGATACTGTATGAGCAAAGTCAGCAGATGGCGCAAATTCAAAAATTGAAAACCGAGCTTGCGCAGTCTGAGCAGCAGCGGGGCAAAGCCAATACTTATATATTGAGTGCGCGTAAACAATTGAGTGAAGTTGTCGGTAAACAATTTGATGAATGGAATTTGACGCCTAGTGAAAAAGAAGTGGGCTGGTTGCTGCTTAAAGGCCTCAGTCTGAAGGAAATTGCCGCGGTTCGTGAGACACATGAAAAAACCGTGCGCCAGCAGGCATCGGCGATATACGGGAAAACTCAGCTTGGCGGCCGGCATGCATTTTCGGCCTGGTTTATCGAAGATTTACTGTAGTGGAAGCCCTGCGTTAGCGCCGCTGCCACCAGGGGCGGAAGGGTCAGTCAGCCCTTCGCCAAATAATAAACTGCAAAAGCTATGGCTGCGGCGACGAGTGCTGCTATCAGTTTTCGCGTACCGCCGGAACTCGATGATTCAGCGGTAGCCGGTGTACTTTCTCCAGTATCCGGCGGACCTTCGATTTGCGTGCGCAGGATTTCCACAAATTCATCACCCATCGAATCGGCTTTTTTCTTCATCATACCGGCTCCGAACTTTCCGAGTCGACCCACTATCGATAATTCCGAGGCGTAGTCGACCTGAGTGCTGAACTCATCGATCGGTGACAAACTTAATGTACTTTCGGACTTCAGACGGCTGGCGCGGTTGTTTTCTTCACCGCGACTCGTATAGGCCGAATATTCCATTGGCCGTTTTTCAGTTTCTTCGAAATCGATGTTGAAAACCGTTTTTATCGGGCCGATCTGAACCTTGATAACGGCCTTGTATTTGTCTTCGCCTAGTGCGGTGACACCCTGACAACCAGGGAAGCACATACCGACTTTTTCCGGCGAACTGACAAACTCCCACACCTCATTCTGCGGTGCATTGATGGTGAAACTCTTCTCAATTTTCATTGTGCAAATTCAGAGTTTTCCGAGAGCAGCGAGAATTTTTTCCGGTGTAATCGGCAGTTCTCTGATACGTACACCCACGGCATTATAGATTGCATTGGCAATCGCCGGAGCAGGAACCGTACAACAGGGTTCTGACAGGCTCTTGGCCCCGAATGGCCCGGTAGGCTCATCTGATTCGATAAAAATACTCTCGATTCTGGGTGGCATTTCCACCGCAGTGGGTATCTTGTAGTCGAGAAAATCTGCCGTCAGACAGGCGCCGGTCTCTGCGTCGAAGAGGATGTTTTCCATCAATGCATAACCCATGCCCTGCTGAAATCCACCTTCAACCTGACCTTGCGCTGAACTCGGGTGAATAACCTTTCCTATATCATGTGCAAAAACCACGTCGAGTACTTTGACTTCGCCGGTTTCCGTGTCGACCTCGACTTCGACAAACTCTACCGAGGAGGGGGATGGATTTGATGGTGGCGCCATACTGGCGACGCCGATGATGGTTCCTTTTTCGCCGATCGTGGTTGGCTGCGGCCCCTGTTCTGTCATGACGACGAACGGACCCTCGGCACGCTGGACAACCTCTGAAACAGACAGTTTTCTGTCAGAACCCTTGACGTACACGTGACCGTCCCGGGCTTCCAGGTTTTCAGCGTCTTCTTCGAACATCACAGCGGCTACTTCGAGCAGTCGCTTTTTAGCGTTCGCTGCGGCAGCTTTGACCGCATTGCCGGCGGAATAGGTAACACGGCTGGCGTGACTCGGTGCATCAAAAGGCACCGTTTCGGTATCAGCGTAGGTCATCCGAACCTGCTCAGCCTGCAGACCAAGTTCTTCCGCTGCGATCTGACATAGCGTGGTGATTTGGCCAGAGCCCATGTCAACGGTCGCATTGGACAGGTTGGCCGTGCCATCGGGATTAAGCTTGACGATTGCACCACTGTGCTCATAAATATCGGGGAATCCCATGCAGCCGCTAACCCACAAGGCCTGGCAGCCGAAACCAATGCCGCGTTTCCTGACACCATCGCCGCTGCCGGCCGCTGTGCGTTGAGCCCAGTTGATCTTTTCAGATGCCTGTTTCAGACAGTCTTCG
>JAJRRA010000020.1 GCA_024279945.1 Gammaproteobacteria bacterium | reverse complement strand
GTCGCTTGCGGCCGAAGCAGGAGTCGCGCCCGAGGGCGCTCTTACAAAAACCGGTAAGAGGTCGCTTGCGGCCGAAGCAGGAGTCGCGCCCGAGGGCGCTCTTACAAAAACCGGTAAGAGGTCGCTTGCGGCCGAAGCAGGGGTCGCGCCCGAGGGCGCTCTTACCGTTTATTCGAGGTCGAGGAAGCTCCGTAGCTGCTCCGAGCGTGTGGGATGGCGCAGCTTGCGCAGGGCCTTGGCTTCGATCTGGCGGATACGCTCGCGGGTGACGTCGAACTGTTTGCCGACTTCTTCCAGCGTGTGATCGGTGTTCATGTCGATGCCAAAACGCATGCGCAGCACCTTGGCTTCGCGCGGCGTCAGGCCGGACAGCACGCCCTGCACGGTGCCGGTGAGGCCGGAACCGGTGGCAGAATCCACCGGGGAGGAGATGTTGGCATCCTCGATGAAATCGCCCAGATGTGAATCTTCGTCGTCGCCAATCGGGGTTTCCATCGAAATGGGCTCCTTGGCGATCTTGAGCACCTTGCGCACCTTGTCCTCGGGCATTTCCATGCGCTCGGCCAGTTCCTCGGGCACCGGCTCGCGGCCCATTTCCTGCAGCATTTGGCGAGACACGCGGTTCAGCTTGTTGATCGTTTCGATCATGTGCACCGGGATACGGATGGTGCGGGCCTGGTCTGCGATGGAACGTGTGATGGCCTGGCGGATCCACCAGGTGGCATAGGTTGAGAACTTGTAGCCGCGCCGGTATTCAAATTTGTCCACCGCTTTCATCAGGCCGATGTTGCCTTCCTGGATCAGGTCCAGGAACTGCAGGCCGCGGTTGGTGTATTTTTTGGCAATTGAGATCACCAGGCGCAGGTTGGCCTCGACCATCTCTTTCTTGGCGCGACGCGCCTTGGCCTCGCCGATTGACATGGAGCGGTTAATCTCTTTCAACTCTGAGATTGCCAGGCGCGACTCTTTCTCCAGCCGGGCCAGTTTTTCCTGCACCGAACGGATCTCAACAGCGTATTCCGCCAGAGCCGGCACCCATTTCTGCGTACCCGCCAGAAGGGGCGTCAGCCATTCCGGGTTGGCCTCGTTGCCGATGAAAGATTTAAGGAAAATGGACTTGGGCATCTTGGCCTGAACCACGGCCATCTGCAGAATCATACGCTCCAGGTCACGTGTCTGAGAAATCGTATAACGCAAGCGGTCAACCAGGTGATCCACCATCTTGGCAGGATATTTGATGCGCAGGAAAATGTAGGCCATATCCTCGCGGATTTTGATCACGCTCTTGTGCGAGGGCCCATGCTTGTCGTGTGCGGTTACAAACCGTTTGAACAGTTTGCCCAACTGGGTGAACTTGCGCGCAACCTCTTCCAGATCCGGACCGGTAGGACCCTGATCCTCTTCCTCCTCTTCTTCCTCGGCCGCCTTGTCGTTTTTCTGACCGGCGGCAACTGCCTCGGCCGCTTTCACTTTGGCCGGCTTGACCGGCTTGGGTATCTCCTGCTTGGCCAATTCAACCGGATCAATAAAATCAATCATCAACTCCCCCAGACGCTGTCTGCCTTCGGCATACGTTGCGTACTGGAGCAGCAGGGTGGCATAGGTCCCGGGGAAATTGGCCAGTGCGTGATGGACCTGCAAAAGACCATCCTCAATCCGTTTGGCAATGGCGATTTCGCCTTCCCGGGTCAGTAATTCCACGGTGCCCATTTCACGCATGTACATGCGCACAGGGTCTGTCGTGCGGCCAATTTCGGTTTCCACCGCAGCCAGGGCAGCAGCGGCTTCCTCCGCCGCCGTGTCGTCTTCGGTGGCTGCGGCAGCCGAATCATTGAGGATAAGGGTATCGGTATCCGGTGCCACTTCATGCACGGAAATACCCATATCATTGATCATGTTGATGATATCTTCGATCTGTTCGGGATCGACAATGTCATCGGGCAGATGATCATTGACCTGGGCATAGGTCAGAAAGCCCTGCTCCTTGCCCTTGGTGATGAGATCTTTTAGTTGGGATTGCTGATTCTGGTTCATAAATCTTTTACGCTGTTATCTAACTATAGTCCAAGATCATCAACTGGGCGATATCAAATTACCCGCTGACCCCTATTACGATTTCTCGCCCTGCAAAGCCTCGATCAGGGCCTGCCGGTGATGCTGCAACTGCAGCAGAGCTGCTTTCTCATCCGGGCCCAGATCGACAATTTTTGGTGTGCGTGCGATCTGCAATTCCGTCCATTGCAACTCGATGCCAGTCACCGCATCCTGAAATTCCTGCGCCAACAATTTTTCCTCCCCCGGAAACTGCCAGGTTGCCAGGGTAATCAAGTGTGACCGGGCCGGATGTTCGCGCCAAAATTCCAATAACTGGGCCGTGGTCATATTGGGGTGTTTGGTGCAAAAGTCAACCAACTCCCGGTAAATTTCAATACCGGGTAATTCACAGCCCGAAAACCTGCCGGAATCCCCTGCCAGCGCCACCAGCGATGGATTCTGCACCAAGTGGGCCAGCGCCAGGCGCATGGGTGTTCGTTGCTGGACCGGTTTCCTGCCAGGCAATACATTTGGGCTGCCCCCAAAAACCGGACCGGCTGCTCTGCTCAGGCGATGCTGAGCCAGAATTTCCAGGCGGCTGAACATCATGTCATGAAAGACCCCCGGCGGAATCAAATCCACCTGCGGCCTGGCCATTTCCACCAGTTTTGCCCGGCCATCGATGGAATCCATGTCGACGGCTGCAGTGAAATGGTCGAAAAAAAACTCGGACAGGGGCTGTGCCGCATCAAGTAAAGCAGTAAATGCCTCGCCGCCCTGGCTTCGCACCATGGTATCCGGATCCTCTCCCTCCGGCAGAAACAGGAACTTCGCCTGCCGCCCTTCCCGAAGGCGCGGCAACGTCGCTTCCAGCGCACGCCAGGCTGCCTTTCGGCCTGCCTGGTCGCCATCGAAGCAATATATCACTTCACCGGCTGCACGAAACAGCAATTCGGCCTGATCGCCCGTGGTTGCCGTCCCCAGTGTGGCCACACAATTGCGTAAGCCGAACTGAGCCAGTGCCACTACATCCATGTATCCTTCGACCACGATGATCTGGTCCAGTTTCGCCTGACTTTTACGGGCCAGGTAAAGCCCATAAAGTTCCCGGCCCTTATGAAAAAGTTCGGTCTCCGGTGAGTTCATATACTTGGGACCATCATCGTCCAGAGCACGACCACCAAAGCCGATCACCCGCCCGCGGCGGTCGTGAATCGGAAACATGATGCGGTGCCGGAACTTGTCATAAGTTCCGCTTTTGCCCTCACTCAACAGTCCGGCTCTTTGCAGCAGTGACCGTTTCTTTTCATCCCCGCCCAGGTGTTTGATCAGATTGTCCCAGCCTGCCGGCGCAAACCCGACCGCAAATTCTTTAGCGACCTCACCGGACAGGCCGCGATTTCTCAGGTAGTCAATGGCTTCCTGACTGGCTTTTAACTGCTCCTGGAACAACGAGGCGACCGCTTCCATAAGCTCATACAGCCCGGCCGATGGTCGTGCCTTGCGGGAAACCTCCCGGGGCACGGTCAAACCGGCGTGACGCGCCAGGTCTTCCACGGCATCAACAAATTCAAGGCCCTCATAATTCATCAGGAAACCGATGACTGAGCCATGAGCACCACAACCAAAGCAGTGATAGAACTGCTTTTGCGGACTGACCGTGAAGGAGGGCGTCTTTTCATCGTGGAAGGGGCAACAGGCCTGGTATTCACGGCCAGCACGCTTGAGCGGGACATGGCGTTCGATTATTTCCACGATATCCAGGCGGCCCAGCAGTTCTTCGATAAACGATTCGGGGATTAATCCACCCATAAACAGCGCCATGCTTGCCTGGTCTGGAATCTGGCGCCCGGCATACGGCGGCCCATGTCAGTTACTGAGCTGCTGTTTGACGGCCTGACTGACCGCTTTCATATCGGCACGGCCCTGGACCTGGCTGCGAAGCGCGTTCATTACCTGGCCCATATCGCGGATACTGCAGGCGCCCAGTTCGGTGATGGTGGACAAAATCAAGGCGGCCAACTCGTCCTCCGCCAGTTGCTCGGGCAGATAGGTTTGTATCAGGTCCAGCTCAAACCTTTCTTTTTCTGCCAGGTCGTCACGGCCGGCTTTTTCAAACTGCTCCAGGGACTCACGCCTCTGCTTGACCATTTTGTCCAGCACAGCCAGCACCTGGCCATCATCAAGTTCAATCCGCTCATCCACTTCTTTTTGCTTGATTGCAGCGGTCAGCAGGCGCAGGGCAGCCAATTGCTCACGCTCGCGGGCACGCATCGCGTTTTTAACATCATCGAGGATACGGGTTTTAAGCGACATCAGAAATCACCACTTTCCCAGGATTGGATCTGTTCTGCGATTTACCCGGCGGTGAATCGCTTCTGACCAGCCCCGACTGGCCGGTCGGGTAAAAAATACGGCTGTATTCAGTACATCCGTGTGCGACGAACCACTTCCCGTGACAAGCGACGCATGTTGCGCTTCACGGCTGCAGCGGCTTTACGCTTGCGCTCCCAAGTGGGCTTCTCATAAAATTCGCGGCGGCGGGTTTCTGCCAGCACACCGGCTTTCTCACACGACCGCTTGAAGCGGCGCAGTGCGTATTCAAAAGGTTCATTTTCGCGAACTTTTACACTCGGCATTATTAAATCACTCTTCCTTTGTGCCAAAACGGCGTGGTATGGACGTAGCCGCTCATTTTACCAAGCATTTACCATGCGATGCAAAGAATTTGTCGCGTAAGAGCCCGCTTGCGGGCGACTATTCCACAGCCTGTCGCCCGCAAGCGGGCTCTTACAGTACCAGGGACGCGGATCCTTACAACTTTGCGAAGGCCACTGTGCCGCCACGACGTGGGTCGCCGGCTCCATCGAAATCCCCGTCCGGGCCGGTAGAAACAATATGTACACCACCGAAGAAAAGGTTCTTCCCAGCCCATTCGTGAGTTTTTGGGGTGGCGGCTTCCAGCACCTGCAGGGTCTTCCTGCTGAAACCTTCTTCAATGCTCAGCAGATCGTTTTCCAGGTGAATACGGGGTGCCGACACCGCTTCATCCAGGCTCAGGTCAAAATCCAGAAGGTTACTCAATACCTGGGTGATGGCGCTGCGAATCCGATTGGAGCCTCCGGAGCCCAGTGCCAGGCGACTGCCATCGGCCCGTTCAGCCACCGCAGGAGACATCATTGAAGCCAGCCGACAGTCTTCCTTCCACTGGTGAAAACCAACCGGGTTCAGGTCTTCTTCACCGAGCATATTATTCAACATGATGCCGGTACCGGGCAGAACATAGGAACAACCTTCACCGTTGGAGACGGTCAGGCTGGCCAGGTTACCTTGCGGGTCTGCCACGCTGATATGAGTGGTGCCGCGACTGAACATCGAATGTTCTTCCACACCCTTTCGCCATTGCTTAACGACCTCTGCGTCCAGCAATGCCTCCAGCCCCGAGTCTATTTGGTGCTCATCCCGGGCAAGATTGGCTGCCCGCAGACTGCGCAACAGGCCCATCATGTGCTCCGGACTGCCAAACTCTGCATCTGCCGGCAGCCAGCCACTCAACAGGTTCAGGCCAAAGGTGACCAGGCAACCGCCGGTCGATGGCGGTGGATTGATGAAACACTCCGCATCACAGTAACGGAAACGCACCGGCTTTCTGCGAATCACGCGGTAGCTGGCAAGGTCCCTGGCACGAAGCTGCCCACCGTTATGAGCACAATCACGCAGCAGTTGCTGCGCCCAGTCGCCCCGATAGAACAGATCCGGGCCGGCTCGGGCAAGGGCCTGAAGTGTTGCGGCCGCATCCGGATTAACCAAGCGCTCCCCTTCCAGGATCAACTGACCGGGGCTTGCGGGCGACTGGTACAGTCTGAAAGACTCTGCCGATGCTTCCAGGATGGGCTGCAAAATTCGGATGATGTAGTGGTTGAAGCCGTTCACCACTATGCCGGTTCGCGCCAGTTCCATTGCCGGCGCCATGATGTCGTCAATCGGCATACGGCCAAGATCATGGTGAATCTCAAAGATCCCCGCCACCACGCCCGGCACGGCCATCGACCCCATCCCCACATGAAATTCCTGCAGGGCTGCCCCGAAATCCGCCATGATCGGGTAGAAATCAATCTCCTTTTCCGGCCTGCGCTGCGCCGGTGTCTGGCAAAAGAAATCGTAAACCAGCGGCGCCCCGGAACCCGGCATGGCCAACAAAAACCCGCCACCACCCAGGCTGGCCAGCAAGGGTTCCGCCACGGTGGTAACGCACAACGCAGCCAAAACAGCGTCAAATGCGTTTCCGCCCGCTGCAAGGATTTCAACCGCTGCCTGTGACGCTTCCGGGCTACCGGATGCCACCACGCCAAGTTTTTGCACCAGGATATAATCTCTTAGAAATGGCAGCCGTGAAGATAGCATAGCTTTTCAGCTTCTGCTTGCAGCCAGAATGTAAGAGGTAGCTTGCTGCCGACGGTCTTGCGCTGCTACTCGCCCGCAAGCGGGCTCTTACGGGAACTGTTGGCGCGTGGACCTCGCCCGCAAGCGGGCTCTTACGGGAACTGTTGGCGCGTGGACCTCGCCCGCAAGCGGGCTCTTACGGGAACTGTTGGGCCGTGGACCTCGCCCGCAAGCGGGCGCTTACAAAAACTGTTGCAGCGTGGACCTCACACGCATATAAAGGGACTTGGAATTGCAATGGTTGAAAAATGTGCGTGTACTGGGAATAGAAAGCTCCTGCGATGAGACCGGGGTTGCCATTTATGATGGTGACCTGGGCTTGATGTCACATGCACTTTATTCGCAGGCGCACATTCACGCGGAATACGGTGGCGTCGTCCCGGAGATTGCATCACGGGATCATGTGCGCATCCTGCTGCCACTGCTGGATGAGTGCCTGGAAACGGCGGATTGCTCGAAGTCGGAACTGGATGGTGTTGCCTATGCGGCTGGCCCCGGCCTGATCGGAGCCTTGCTGGTGGGGGCTTCGGTGGGAAGGTCGATAGCCGCTTCTCTGGGGGTACCTGCAGTCGCCGTGCATCACATGGAAGGGCATTTGCTGGCGCCCCTGCTCGAAGCCGATGCACCTGATTTCCCATTCGTAGCACTGTTGGTCTCAGGCGGGCACACCATGCTGGTCGAAGTTCGCTCGATCGGGGCCTACCGGGTACTCGGTGAGACCCGGGACGATGCCGCCGGCGAGGCCTTTGACAAGACGGCCAAACTGCTTGGCCTGGGTTATCCGGGTGGACCGGTGCTGGCCAATGCTGCTCGTGGGGGTGACCCACACAAGTTCAAGTTTCCCCGCCCAATGACCGACCGCCCCGGCCTGGAGTTCAGTTTCAGCGGATTGAAAACCCATACCCGCAAGCTGTGGCGGGAACATGCACAGGAAGAGAACGCCCAGGCCGACATCGCGGCCGGTTTCCAGCAGGCAGTGGTCGATACGCTGGTGATCAAATGCCGCCGGGCCATGCAGCAAACACGCAGTGGCCACCTGGTCATAGCCGGCGGCGTTGGTGCCAATATTCACCTACGCGAGACCCTGTCCCGGACCGGTCGAAAACATGGCTGGGGCGTATCCTATCCCCGTATTGAGTTTTGCACCGACAATGGCGCTATGATCGCGTTTGCCGGTTATCATCGTTTGCTTGCAGGCCAGCATGAGCCAGAGATCATCCACGCACGCCCACGCTGGCCAATGAACGAACTCAGCACGATGGAAACAGCAGGAGAATCCTGATGGATCGGGTATTTATCGAAGATCTCACGGTTCAGACCGTCATCGGAATTTATGACTGGGAACGGGAAATCAGGCAGGCGGTCAGCCTGGACCTGGAGATGGAGTTCGACATCGGCAAGGCGGCCGAAACCGATTCCATTGAGGACACCCTGGATTACAAGGCGGTGTCCAAGCGTTTGATCCGCTTCATCGAAGACAGTGAATTTCAGCTGGTCGAAGCACTCGCGGAGCGCTGTGCGGCCATTGTGCTGGCCGAATTCCCAGTCAACTGGCTGCGGCTTAAGCTGGGCAAGCCCGGCGCCGTTCGTGGTTCAAGCGCAGTGGGTGTCATCATTGAGCGCGGCACGCCCGCGACCTGACAGATGAGTACCGCATACCTGGGCCTGGGCAGCAACGTCAATGCACGCAGCAATATCCTCGCGGGCATCGCGGCCCTGCGCGAGGCCTTCGATAATGTGCAGCTTTCACCCGCCTACCAGACCCGGGCAGTTGGCTTTGACGGTGATGATTTCATCAATCTCACCGCCTCCATCGAAACCACGCTGCAACCGCTGGAACTCAAGCAGTTCCTGAATGAACTGGAAGACCGGCATGGGCGCGCCCGCAACGTGGCCAAGTTTTCTGACCGGACGCTGGACATTGATATCCTGCTTTATGACGATCTGTACCTGATCAGCCCGCTACTTGAAATCCCCCGGGCAGAAATCATGACTTTCGCACATGTCCTCAAGCCTTTGGCGGACCTGGCGCCTGACTTGCTGCATCCGGTATGCAGAAGAACGGTGGCGGAGATTTGGGAAGCTCATCCTGCCAGAGAGACTCGATTCCGTTGTATTGATCTCTGAGTCATTCTTTGAGGTATTTTTTGTTTGAGTGGGGGAGGCAATTGGATGCTAGATAGTCAGCGAGCGACCGCCGTCGACGGCGAGGATTTGCCCAGTGATATAGGGGGCATCGAGGGCCAGGTAACAGACGGCACCGGCAATATCGGCGGGTTCGCCGATGTGTCCTAAGGCGATACGGTTCAGGATGGCCTCTTTTCCACCCTGTTTTATGGTTCCCGGCTGTTCATGTTCGGGCCAGAGTATCGCACCGGGGGCTATGCCGTTGACCCGGACAGTGGGAGCCAGCTCTTTCGCCAGGGCACGCGTCATCATGGCCATACCGGCCTTGGAGATACAGTAAACGGCGTGGCCCTGCATCGGGCGTTCGGCATGAATATCCACCAGATTGATGACCACGCCCTGTGCGGCTCGTAACTCCCCCAGCAGCGCCTGTACCAGAAAGTAGGGGCCCCTCAGGTTGCTGTTCATGAGATCATCCCACTGCCAGGCCTGCGTTTCACCCGGCAGCGTGGCATAGAAGCGTGAGGCGTTGTTTACCAGTATGTCCAGCCGGCTGAAATGCAACTTTGTTTCCCCGGCGAGATGTTCAACACCTGCAGGTTGGGAAAGATCAGCGGAAACCGGGAATGCACTGTCGGGGCGAATGGCATTCAGACGGTCCGCCAGTTCTTGTGCGGCCTGCCGGCTGGTATTGTAGTGGAGCAACACGTCACAGCCCCGGTCATGGAGCGCTGCGGCAACAGATGCACCGATCCGTGCCGCGGCGCCGGTTACCAGGGCAGTTTGGGGGGCTGTATTATTAGCGGTCATCATCACATAATACCCCATGTCCCGACACTCCAAGTCCCACAACGCTCTGCCTGAACCACCAGATGAGCTCAAGCAACTGAGTGATGCACTCAGTGATGTAATTCGTGCGGAAATCCGTACCAGGGGACCCATTCCGTTTTCCCGTTACATGGAAATGGCGCTTTACCAGCCCGGGCTGGGTTATTACTCCGCCGGCCTGCACAAACTGGGCGAGAAAGGTGACTTCATCACCTCACCCGAACTGGGGTCTCTGTTTGCCGGCTGTCTGGCTCGGCAAGTCGAAGAACTTGCGCGACACCTGGGCCAATACGACATTCTGGAAATTGGCGCCGGCAGTGGCCGCCTCGCCACCGATATACTGCTCTCGATCGATCCATCTTTGCGGCCGCAGCGATACCGGATTCTGGAACGCAGCGCCGACCTCAGGAAGGTGCAGCGCGAGCACCTTGCCGCCACCGCGCCACAGTGGCTGGAACGGGTTGAATGGCTGGATCAGCCGCCCCGGGAGGCCTGGCAGGGCATCATCCTGGCCAATGAAGTGATCGATGCCCTGGCGGTGGAACGTTTTCGAGTCGCCGAATCCGGCATTGAACAGATCTGCGTTGCTGAAGCAGATGGCGGCTTTGAATGGTCCAGCAGACCGGCTCCGGCAAAGCTGGCGGAAGCCGTTGACCGGCTCGCCGTGGAGTTGCACACAGGCTATCAGTCCGAAATAGACCTGCACCTGCCCGACTGGCTGTCTGCGGTTAGCCACAGCATGCATCGTGGCCTGGCGCTGTTTATCGATTATGGCTATCCGCGCCGTGAATTCTACTTGCCCGAACGCAGCGACGGCACCCTGATTTGCCATTACCGGCACCGCGCTCACGATGATGTTTTTTTCTGGCCAGGCTTGCAGGACATCACCGCCTTTATCGACTTCACCGCACTGGCCGAGGCAGGAGCCCGCAGTGGGCTGCAGCTTGAGGGCTATACCAGCCAGGTCATGTTTCTGCTGGGATGTGGCCTGGAACAGGTGCTGACCGGCCAGCTTGCACTCAGCGAAGACGCGGGTATGTCGCTCAGTGCCCAGGCCCGGCAACTGACGATGCCGGGGATGATGGGTGAGCGTTTCCAGGTCATGGGCCTGGGACGGAAACTGGATTTTTCGCTGAAAGGCTTTGAGTTACTGGACCTGCGCCACAGACTTTAGAGTTTTCTTTAAGGCTAAAACTCTGCTATATGCGGGCGATAGCCTCGATACGGGCACGCCTCAGCAAGTCGCCAACAGCACGACCATCCAGTTCTGTCGCATCCAGATGTCTTGCCTTGATGGAAAGGCAGGCTTCCAGTGCATCTGCCAGCCTGCGGGCCTGCGGGTAGTCACGCTCTTCACAACCCTTTCTGCCCCGGTAATCGGCCTCGCAGGCCTGCACAAAGGAGTCCAGTTGGCCAGGCTGGCGTAGCAGGCCGGCATCTTCGAGTAAAGCCATCACGCGGGCTGGTCGCATCTCCATCAGACGATGACAGCGTAAATGCAGAGCGCAGACTTTCAGCGCAAGGTCCCGGTAGGCACCCGGAACACGCAGGCGCTCACAAACCTTCTTAACCAGTGGAACACCCGCAAGTTCGTGGCCAACATGGGACGGCCATTTATCCGGGGCGGTAATACCCTTGCCCAGATCATGCATCATCAGGGCAAAAACCACCCTGGCCGGCCACTCCATCCTGGCCGCCAGATTCATTGCCATCATGACATGAACCCCGGTGTCGATTTCGGCGTGGTGTTTTTCCGTCTGCGGTACACCAAACAGGGCATCGACTTCAGGCAGCAAGACCGACAGGGCGCCACAGTGCCGAAGTACTTCAACAAACACGCCGGGCTGCCCGGTCGACATGGCTGATCTGATTTCCCCCCAGACCCGCTCCGGCACAAGATGCGACAATTCTCCGGATTCGCTGATCTGATACATCAGCTTTTGCGTAGAAGGGTGCACTGTGAAACCCAATGGGGCAAAACGGGCCGCAAAACGCGCCACCCGCAGGACGCGCAGAGGATCTTCTGCAAATGCAGGAGAAACATGACGCAGCACCCTGGCCTCAAGGTCAGCCTGTCCTCCATACGGATCGATTAAGGCTCCATCGGCATCGCGCGCCATGGCGTTGATGGTCAAATCCCTGCGGACCAGGTCCTGTTCCAGTGAGACACCGGGATGAAAGTCAACGGTGAAGCCGTGGTAGCCGTGACCCTGTTTCCTTTCCGTGCGTGCAAGCGCGTATTCCTCACCGGTTTCGGGATGAAGGAATACAGGAAAGGAAGCGCCAACCTGTTTGTAACCTTTCTCCAGCAAAGCTTCGGGGCTGCTGCCCACAACGACCCAGTCCCGTTCCCTGGGCGGAATACCCAGCAGATCATCCCGGACCGCGCCACCCACCAAGTAGACGCCCTGGTCCGGATCCCGATTAACTTCCTGCGGCATCCTCAGCGCCCCACCGAATTCCTGAAACGGTTCAGACGATCCTGATGAATCGAATCCCCCAGGTAAGCCGGGACAATGCATTCAATTGAATGTGGACGGATACCGAAACTCCACAGGGAATTTTCCGTGCTGGTGTTGTCGATCTGCAACGAGCGGTAATTGTCGGTCGAAAACGGTTTGCCCGGCACGAAATCCATCAGCCAGCCCTGAAACCGAGAGGCTATATCCGGCAAGCCAACGATGCGCCGCTTTAGTCCCGCTGCCCTGGCAGTCCATTCCACCAGTTCCCTGAGGCTGTAATCGGTGGGTCCAACCATAAGCAGAGTCTTGCCTGCTGTTGCAGGATCATCCAGTGCAAGGGTCATGGCCTTGACCACATCTCCTACCCATACCGGCTGTAACCTGGCCTGCGGGCAGGCCAGCGGCAGGATTGGCATCAGGCGAAGCATAAGGGCAAAGCGGTTGAAAAAGGCATCATCCTCACCAAAAATCACGGAGGGCTGAATGATCGTGCTGTTCAGATCCGTTGCCTGCCGGATGAGGTCTTCGGCCTGACCCTTGCTGACCAGGTAATAACTGTCGCCTTTCCCTGCATTGAGGGCGCTAAGCTGCACCAATCGATGCACACCGGTTTCACGACAGGCTTCGATGAGTTTTTCCGTCAGTTCCACATGTACGCGATGGAATTCTTTGCCCTTGCGGCCAGATTCATTGAGGATGCCCACCAGATTGATCACGGCATCTGCACCCTCCAGTTGTTCTTTCAACACAGCACTGTCGTGTATGTCTGCCTGTTTCAACTCAGCCCCAGGAATCAGCGTCAGGTCCCGGCAGGCGGGCGGGTAACGACACAACACCCGACACTGGTGCCCAGCAGAAGCCAGTTCAGGTAACAGATGACGACCGACAAAACCCGTAGCGCCCAGCAGTACAATTCGCATGACTAGTGTAGTGTCCTATATTCCTTCAAGGTGATAGTACCTCAACCGGGCACACAACACGGGTCGTTTTCCGATCCTGATTTGCACTAGCCACACCACCGGCATCAAACGCGGGCATACGGGAAGTCATTCGGGTAACGGGCCGCTGTAAACGCCAGTCATAGATGGTTGAGAACGCGAGAACTCGAGGAATATAGTCGCGGGTTTCAAAATACGGAAGTGTTTCTATCCAGATAGCAGGTTCTGATCCGGACTGGGAATCCAGCCAGCGATCCACTGCATTTGGGCCGGCATTGTAAGCACCTGAAACCAGCACCGGGTTGTCGGCGAACCGATCACTCAGTTCACGCAAATAACTGGTGCCGAACAGGATACTGGTTTCTGCCTCCAGCAACTGATTACGGCCGGTATACCGGTATGAATGGCGTTTCGCCAGGCGGCGTGCCGTGTCCGGTGTCAACTGCATCAAACCGCGGGCTCCGGCAGAAGACACCGCGTCTTCAGCCATGGCACTTTCCGAGCGCATCAAGCCCATCACCCAGGAAATATCCAGGTTTTGGCTGCGGGCGTGACGTTCAAGCAAGGCGCCGTACGCCACCGGAAAACGCCATTCATACCAGCGCAAATCGCCACTATTCCCCAGGGCGATGATGGCCAGGTCCAGCCAGTTTTCTTCGATTGCCAAAGCGGCAGCTTGTCTCAAACCGGCATTATCAAGTTGCCGGGTGGCCATCTGCCATTCACTCCTGGACCAGTTGCGGATACCGGCCAGGCGCAACTCGACAGCACGCCGGAAACCCGGCTGTTCGCGCAGGGCCTGAACAGCGGCCGGGTCAACATCCGGTTCCTCGGGACAGATCCGATAAGGCTGATCCAGGTAGTCGGCAGCCAAAAACCATAGTAGTTGGCTTCCTGCGCCAACTCGCCCAGCAATTTGTTCGCGTACTCCGGATCGCCCATCGCCAGGCGGGCCCGCGCATCCCAATAGCGCCAGCGCTCATCGTCCTTCAGGTCCGACGGCATCCTCGCGATCACCAGGATAACTTCAGCCCAATTTTCCGTGGCCAGGCCATACCGGACCCACCACTCGAGCAGATTGCCGTCCTGATAGGTCGCCGGAACAGCCCGCATCCGCTGTGCTGTTCCAACCTCGATGCCCACTGCTGACCACAGCGCAATTTCCCTGAGAATAGAGCCCTGCACGTCAGGAGACCAACTGAAGTGGCTGTCCAGCGCCGCAAAAAACTTCCAGGCACGGTCCGGGTCGCTTCGTGCCAGCCTGCGCAAGCCGTAGGATGTAATCTGTCTGCTTTTTTCCAGGTCAGGCCATTTCTGCGCCCGGTCAAGACGGCGGTAAGCGGCCCGGTTCTGCTGATACCAGCGATCCACCCAGACCCGTTCACCGGCCGGGAGAAAGCTGGCCAGATACAGGGCCAGGCGCGGTTGGCGGGCCTCCATGGCAAGGCGAATCCGTTCCCAGGCCAGCCCTGCGGTGATGCCACCCTGTTCCCGGAGCCACTTAAACACCGGATCGCAAGCATCCGGCTGGGACTTTCCAACCGTCCACAGTTGCTGAGCCACAGTCACAAGCCCCTCGGTCTGGCCGCGCAAAAGCCGGGCATGAGCCAGGTAACAGCGAACCTCGATATCGCCTGAACCCGGCGCATATTTGAGCAATGAATCCCAGCGCTTCTTTTCCCCAACGCTTTCAACCAGGCCGTGCGTAAGCCCGCAGTAAAGGCCCAGTCGTTGTGCTCATCCAAAAAAGTGGCCATCTCCTGATCATCCACACGACTCCTGCGGAAACGCAAATCTTCATACTGCAGGTAGGGATACAAGACGTAGTCTTTGAGGCCGGCCATCAATTGCTCAAACAGTTCCCGCTCGCCACGCGAAGCGGCTGTCCATGCTCGACTGAATTGTTCCCGTTCCTGAAGCCCGGACGCCTGTCCCGCAAGCACTATCGAAGGCAAGAAGCCGGCCAACAAGGTCAGCAGCAACACCACCGACCGGCAAAACCAGCAAACGGGTCGTATCGAGACAAGGCCAAAAAGATTCATATACAATCTGATGATTTGAGTTATCCTGCCGGCGTGGACGATGTTCGATTTCACCGTTTCAGAATAGGTAAATGAAAAGCGCGCGGCAAGGTAATTTGTAAAATGTGGATTGAATTTGCATTGATTGGAACGCTGGCCGGCTACCTGGCGGGATTTCTTGGAATTGGTGGAGGATTTGTTATCGTCCCTGCCCTGACTTTCCTGTTTCTGAAGGATCCCACAACCGCCCCCTGGGCCATCCATATGGCCGTGGCCACTTCCCTATCCGTCATGCTGGTGACCTCACTGAGTTCCCTGCTG
>JAJRRA010000019.1 GCA_024279945.1 Gammaproteobacteria bacterium | reverse complement strand
TAATGGCATTGGTAACGCCCCCCTTTATCCAGGTGACAGTTAAGTGTATTTAGTAAACTGTCACCGTAATTGTAATTGGTAATTGCACCGTAATTGATTAACCGGGCTTCAATGAGGCCGTGGCGTTTTGCCACGGATAACCAGACCATACCTCCTGAATAAAGACTTGGCCCGTGTGCTTCAATGAGGCCGTGGCGTTTTGCCACGGATAACAGGCCTTTGCAGAGGCCTTGGATTTACTTTACCAGACACGTACTTTGCGAGCAGTGGCGAATTTTGATTATAACTCACATTCCAGGCCGCTTGTCCAGCGACTACAAAACCCGATTTTCTCCAAATTTTCAAAGAACTACACATTTGCGAGTGCTTCCCGGTGATTTGGCCGCCATCCCAGCACTCGCATTTCATCGGCAGTAATCGGCATGGGGATGCACCTCGTTATTAAACAATCACAGGTTCGCGCTTTACGGCTTCGAAGGCCTTACCCAGACTGACGACGCGAGGATCTACTCGGTCAGCAATGCCCAAGTCAAGCAGTAAAATGTGATCCTCGCTATGGTGGATAAGTTCGTCAAGGGTGGCCAGCATTTCGGCATGCCGTTTGCGACTGAGACGACATTGAAAGACAGATAGTTGCAACCATTCTCCATAGCCATTCATGAGTTTGAATATGGCACGCCAGCGCCGCTGGTCGGCGATGTCGTAGGTAACGATATAGAGCCTTTCTTCCATTGCTCTTGTTAACGTGTAGTAAAGCCAGGGAAATCGTGGATATCTCCCAGTAGATAGCGCCCCAGCAGGCGGGCTTGTATTTCAAGGATGCGCCGGTAGCTGACCCGATAGCCAAACAGGGGGTGGGTGATTTCCTGGCTAAGGCGTCGTTCAAAAGCGGCGATAAAACGTTTTCGTCCATCATTGGTCAGTGCAACGCTACCTGCTACGGAGATAAAATCGCTGGGCCGCACTTCGCCGTTATTGATGGCGGACAGTACGCTGGATTCTGCAATGAGCGGGCGAAAAGGTTCCATCATATCCAACGCCAGGGAGGGACGGCCGTAGCGGGGTTGGTGATAAAAGCCCCGATAGGGATCGAAGCCGACGGCGCTGAGGGTAACCGTCCAGGTTCTCGCCAGCAGGCTGTATGCGTAGGACAGTAGTGCATTGACCGGGTCTGGCGGCGGCCTGCGTTTGCGGAGTTTGAAGTCAAAGACAAAGTTCTTGTCGTCCGATTCCCGTTTGATGGTATCACCAAAGGCGGAAAAATAACGGGCGGCTGCGGCGCCTTCGATACCCAGCAATGTTTGTTGTGATGAAGCACGCAGGGCCTGGGTGGCGTCGCGCTTCAAGCCTTCAAGAATATCTCGTGGCTTTTCTTCGCCGCGCCAGTTGCGGCGCAGCAGGGTGCGACTGTTGAGTATTTTTGTGTGTACCAGAATTTTGGCGATGCGCAGGCTGATTTGCTCGTCAAAGCTCGCTTTGTACTGGGCGGTTCGCAGTTCGACATTTTTATGCCCGGTTCCAATGCTGTGACCAAAAAACCAGCCGCCATAGGAATGCCAGGTAATGGGAATTTCCCGACGCATGAGTTCATTGAGGCAGGGTGTGGTGACATAGACATTGCCCATCAGCACTAATTGCGATACGTCAATCAAACGGACTTTTGTGACCACTTTGTCTTCAATGCTAACCTCAAGCCGTTCGCCCTTCTTTGCCACTTTTGCGCGATGGGCCTGCACATAAAGTGGCAGGGATTCATCTCGACCGACCGTTAATGGTCGGGGATTGACGCCACCATCGCGCAAAAAATTGACTTCGTCGGGCAAACAAATGCCAACCAGGGAACAACCGTTGCACTTGGGGCTGTCTTCAAGCGGCGGTGGCATCTGTCCGCCGACAGCGATGAGGCGCAGGCCGTTGATGGCGGAGAGCGTTCGGTTGCGCAGCTCTTCATCAAAAATCACTTTCACTCGTTCTTTTGAACCGGCAAAATACAACAGCCCTTGTTCACATTGATAACCGTGTTCTTCCAGCAGCATGCCTTGCAAACAGACTTGCACCCGCTCGGGTTCATAAGCACCCTTGGCAACGTGTGGCCGCTTGCCGCGTTTGTAGTCCACCGGGGTGACGGTGTCGCCCTCCCCTTCCACTAAATCCAGTTTGGCGATCAGGCCGAGACGGTTGGAGGACAGCGTGATGGAGCGGGCGTGGAAGCGTTCATTTTCTTCCTCTGCCTGCGGGTCAGGAAGATCACCCGAAGGCTTGTCCACCCGGCGGTGAATGTGCCGACCCTGCACGGTGTCCCCCGAGTCTGCCCACTCGCCCTGCACCCATTCCAGGTAGGCCAGACGCGGGCAGTATTCGTATTCGTCGACCATGCGCGCGGGCAGCAGGGGCAAATCACCGGAAAGCTCGGGGAATGGCAGGGGGAGTTCGACCTGTGTCTGGCTTTGGTTGCTCGTATCCATTTGCATAGACGGGGATAGGTTTACCCTTTGCCTTTCAGCAACCAGGGAATAGCGCCGGGTGTATCCAGCCAGGCCTGCCGATTATCGAGTACATAGGCAATAGCCTCGTTCTTGTCGCCTACTCCCACATAGTCAGGCAGATATTTGGGCATCTTGCGTTTTCCGGCAAGATAGGCCGGAACGTGTTTGTTGCTCTCCAGCGCTTGTTTGCGATAATCCCGGCTGTTTTTCGTGTCCTGCTCATAGCGATAAGCGATCAAGGCCCGAGCATATCGCCAGCATGCACTCCAGTCGTCCGGGTATGCCAGTATCAACACTTCAGCTTCATCATGGCGCTTCTCATCCATTAAACAGCCTAAGAGAGTTTGGCGAACGCCTCGATTATCGTTGGGATTCAATTCCAGCATCTGCTGATAACGCTGAATAGCCGCATTCCGGTCGCCTTTTTCCCATAAGCACTGAGCCAATCCCAGACTGGCGCGCATGTAGGGGCGAGTTTCCAGCAAACCCCAGAAGTGGCCTTTGTCTTCTTCGAAGGCCTGCGAGCCCAGCGCACGCTCACCGGCTTCAACGGCCTTTTGGTAGTACGCCAGCGCCTGCGGCAGACTGTCCGCACTTTCCTCTGCCAGCAGCGTCCAGGCATCGGCGCAATCCGCTGAGACCTGTAATGCACGCTCGGCCAGTTCGACGCGCTCAGCCGGGTCACCTGATTCCCAGGCTTGATACATGATTTCCTGAGCTTCATCGAGGGCAGAATCTTGGGATGCCCTGCCGAAGGGTTTCATCAGATTTTCCATAGCCCGGCGATCAGGAATTTTGATGATGTTATCGGGTGTTTTCTTTGCCATTTCATACACCAATATTTATTGCCGCTGCGTAGAGGAAGGGTTATCGTATTCCTTGCCGTCAGGCTTTTTCCGTTGCAGACGACCCGCTACTGCGTCCATTTCGTTTACAAGTTCACTCGCAACCCTCTTCAGTTCTCTCTCGCTCATACTCTTGAAGTCCAAGCCATAACAGTGCCTCTGTAATTCATAGACATCGTATTTTCTGTACACGTCTGGCGTATCATGCGGCCAGCGATAGTAATACCAGTAGAGTGTCGAGATAAAGTGTATTGCTCACCATGTTTACATCCCTCAATCAGAGACCACCTGAAACAACCCCAACCCAAAATGACAGCCAAAGCCCAACGCCAGCGGGCCGCCAAGAGGCTCTACAAAGTACAACTTCAGGAAGCCGCCCCGGGTGTCCGGCTGGGTAAGGCCACGTTTGTTACGGAAGCGGTGGAAGTGAATGGCGCGGCGCGCGCGCCCTTTCACCGTGATGCTCTCCAGGCGCTCGATCTTGATTGGTTCGGGCAACCCCCTCTCTCGACATTCGCGGCGGATTTGATCTTCCAGCGTGAACCGCTTCTTGGCGAACCACGGGTGCAGATAGGGCGTCACGGACTGCCACACGGAACTCTCACCGGTGTAGCGGCTGTCAGCGCAGAAATTACCGGTTGTACCGACACCCTCCAATATCACCTGCCATTCCCGGCCCTGCTTACCGCGAAACATATTGATACGAGCCAACACCCGCTGTGCCGATGCCGACAAACCATCCGGTGCATGCAATAGGATATGATCAATACGCCCATCGGTGTCGGCATCCTCGGGCAGGTAAAAGGCGTGGCCGTGACGATTTCCCTGACCGAGATCATGCCCGGATAACTCCGGTGGGATGTTGCCCTCGCCACCTAACACGTATTTGGCTTTTCCCATGAGCGCCGCACGAAATTGTTCTCCAATGCGGACGGCATCTTCAATGCGCGGCAGAGGCTTACCCACCAGCATAAAACGGGCGGTGGTCACTGACCGGGTGCGCGTTTTGGGTCTTGCCCGCTTCGGTCGCAGACAGTCCACTGGGCGCAGATAGTTAACGAATTTCCCGGCGGGCGGCTGGCTCCAGCCCGCTTTCTGCAACTCTGAAGTATCCAGGCACAGAGCCTTGGTCAAACTCTTAGGCGTTGTTTGTTGCAGTAATTTCTTCTTTTTTCCTTTTTGTTCAGAAATTTTATTGTCAGCAAATTTTCGCCGCCATTGACGGTAGATTTGGTGAGACTGGGGCACCAGCAGCCGCACCACTTCTCCCATGACTTCGCCGGTATCGGTATCCACCGCATTTTCGCCCGGCCGGCATGTGAATGTTTCGGGGAGTTCTTCATCGAGCAGACGACGAGCCTCTACCCAGCTTTCGGCCCTGCCCAGATAGCCCAGCTTGTGCAGTAGTTCGTCCAGTAACATGACCGAATCATTAGCCAACTCCAATTCTGGCCAGGCCATTACCAGCTCATCCTGTGGATCCACTCGGGCGAAGGCGTCAAATACCAGGGAAGCATTCCCCTTCCACTGCGGCATGTAGTGTCGAGTGTGTGTGTGTACTGCTGGCGGCAATTCATAGACGGGCTGTGTTTCACTCAAAACATCAATCATCGCTTCCAGTTGGTCGAAGGTAAAGCTTTGATGATCGGCCTTGTGATACCAGGTGGAAATCAGGGCACGACAAACTCGCCAGGGTGCTGGAGGCCATTCGATATCTGCCTCGTTGACATGCCGCCCCCAAGGGTTGGCATGATAACGCCCGGCAAGAAAACGGAATCCAATAGCCAGCATGGCGCTACTTCCTGTAGGTGACTTTAGTAATAGCTGGTTCGGCAAATACGCCTTCGCTTTGGGCAGTGGCTATCAAATCCGGCAAGGCATTTTCCAGGTCAGCAGCTTCTGGAATATCGAACCCGTTTGGACGGGTAACTGTAATAGCTTCCACATCCAGATCACAGGCCGTTCTCAGGCGCAGACCACTTTCGAGGAAACGCCGAACCTTGAACAGGGAAAGCGCGATCAGCAGCTCTGTGACCGTGTCGCTGAAACCGTAACCACGCAATTGCGCCAAGTCGATATTGAAATACGCAGTAATTTTTGGTGAGACATATTCATCACGGGCAAAAGGCACATTACCAAACCCCTTCCCCGTATCACCTGACGGATTGACCGCATCATTCTTTACACCACCGCTTGCAGCCACTTTTACTTGTTCAGCCTCGATAAACGAAGACAGCGCCCGTGGCAGGCGCAGGCGTCCACCGGCAAGATCTTTTTTAGCCAGAAATACGCCATGTATCAATGCATTGGTGTCCAGACTCAACAAAGTCTTTGCCAATTTTTTGATGTCAACAATACCCTCGTTCATATCCGCCAGTTCGGCCTTCAATATATCAAAGACAGTCTTGTCTTTTCCTTCAAGGATGTAAGGTGAATTGATGCGGTGCGACTCAAGCACGGAACTTGTCAACACATTTCCTTTATCGTCAAGCACCCGTATAAATGGCAAACCGGACAATGGCGGCTGCCACGTGTCCTGAACACCATCCCAACAAACAGCCTCCAGACGATTGGCCATACTCTGCGCCGATTCCACCAGCAACATTTTTTCACCATCCGGCCCATCGTATTCCGCTGCACCGATCTCCGGGAAACCGGTGGGCTGAAAACGTGTTCCCTGCACAGGCTTGAGCCTGGCCTCAATCAGCAACCGTGGGCTATCCTTTAATGCATCAAAATTCAGTGTCATGGTTTTTTCTCCTTGGCTTGCCAATATTCAAGAGGCTTGTTTGTTGTTTTGTTGGGAAATAGAGCGATACAGGTCTCGAACCGACACATCGCTGAGGGGAATCAGCAAGGCCGCCGCCAGCCGGGAACCCGTCAACCCGGCACTGCCCGGTGATCCCGGTAGAGGCGATATCCCCGCGATACGAAGCCGCCGTTGAGCGAGCCTGACGGCATCGTCGATACGGCCTGCGGCAAGTCGTCGCACCAGGCCAACAGGTATGGGTAAATATTCGTTCTCCGTCAGCAGGCCGCAACGTCGAAGTTGTCGGTTGGGCGTCATTACCAGCTTAAGCAAGGTGAATGTGGCGGGAATGGCAAAGGAATTTTCAACAGGTTCCCATTCGATATGTCTGGGCGATCGGCAATGAGCAAGCCCCGCTACCAACTGGGTGATGCGATTGTCATTTGTTTCACCAGCAAGGAAAGTGGCTATTGACGCCAGATCCGCACCAGGCCAGCCACCCAGGGGTTTATCGCCAAACCCATCTTTCTGTGCCAGCAACAGACGCTTCTCCAGTACCGCGAGAAGGTTTTTCTCCAACCCGCCGTGGTGCCAGGTACGGTACTGATGTTTTTTCCCTGCCAGTAACCAAGCTGGGTATTTTTCTTCTTTGGGATCAAGTGGTGACAGGTGCACTCGCATGGGGAGTGGGTGCTCTTTGACACCTTGCAGTCCGGCCAATGCGGCTGCAATACGAAATTCAATGCTGTTATCCCTTGCCGCCGCGAACCAGCGCTCACTCAGAACCGGCACAGGTGGCACCTTTTCCTGCGTCGCCGGGCTGGTACCCGCATAGCGCTGAATTTCGCCGAGAAGGATCAGTGTTTTTTGTACGGTGTCATGTTTGTCACCTCCCTGCCGAGTCAGATCAAACAGGGCATTGTCCAGACGTTGCGCAAGGCTCTTGACCCGGTTGGGTGTATTGTCCCCTCGCGCCCAGGCCTGAAAGCGCCACAACCAATGATCCAGTTCACTGATTAAATCTTGCTGAGGCTCCCGTGGAACGCGAAAACGAGTCAACGGCGTGGCAAGATATGCCTTGCCTGATCGCATCATGAATGCGTATCGCTGAAAGCTATTGATACCCCGATTAACGGCCAGCAGGCTGATGGCTCTGGCAAAGTCCAAGCCATCCTTTACGCTACGGCGACCCAAAGTAACGCGGCCTTCCGAAAACAGGCCCTTGAGAGCCATTAGCGAGGTCGGCCTTTCCCACAACGGCAACCATATCTCCGCCCGTGCAGGGGCTTCATCTCTCATACTCAAACCACCCTGACCGCTACCCTTGGGACGCACTGTAAAAGGAAAGGTTAAGGCTCCCTGCTCTTCACTCCCCAGTCGACGGGTTGCCGCTGCGGCAAACAGCAGCGCGCCCTCAATCATAAAAATAAAATCCCAGGGATTGATAAGTGATTCAGCCTCGTAGCCAGTGCCCGCATTGGGCCCACCAGATTGCCCGGGTGAAAATTGGCCGATAGCCTTTTTACTCGTCAAAAAAGGTTGAGGATTCCGGTATATGCTTTCATCCAGCCATGCATTACTTGCTTGTTCATCATTATTACTTGAGAGGTCAAAAACATCATTCAGGCGCTGCATGAAGTTATTGGTGAAATCGAGGCGCCCATCATTTCCGCCCGTACCCAGCAATGGGGGGAAACGTACGTCGTCACTGGTCAGCATAAGCGCCGCGTCCATCCAGGCTAATGCCTCATCGGGTAATTGTGAGCGCAACAAGATACGAAAGTTAGACTTTACTACCTTATCTTTGGGACTTTCAGATAATCCCATTGATTTAACACCCAGCCGTCCAATTGATATGGATTCCAGATAATCCTGAAATCGTGAATCATCAGATTTTTCCAGCGCGGAAATACCGTCTTTATTGTCATTTGGATAAAATCCACTCCCCCCATTCCACGGCGCAATGATCGGCGTTGGTCTGTACTCCGCCAGGAAAAACTCTTTTAATCCTTCTTCATCAAGCATGCTCTCCAGCACAAAATGCTCACCTTCCCACCAGCCTCTGGCTTCGGCATCTTTCTGCTCGGCAACCAGGCGCAGGATAGCCAGCGCCTTGAGATAGCTTGCCAAGGGTGTTGGCGTACAGCCGTGCAGGTGTACCCGGCATCTGCCTGCATCAGAAGCCAGCACGTAATCGGTATCGGGCTCACCTACTTTTGGCGCAATGGCAGACGGCTCATGCATGGCTTGATCCCCATAGTGAAACTCTCCGGCACGTCGCATCTGGGCAAAATGGCGGCTGGTATCTGTGAGCGTTTCCAGCGCTTCGAGTCGTTGGCGTGTGGTCAAGCGAAGTGTTGCCCGCAGCTGTGCCCTGCGACTGCCTGCCCATGTACCGGATTCCCATTTCGGATCTTTTGGCTTGTCAGTCATTTTTCTCCAGCTCCTCGAGAATCCAGCGCAGGTGCTGAATATCGTCCCGATCCCGTTCCCGGCCGGCGGTTTCTTTCATGGCAATGAGGGTGGGAATAGTGACAAAGCGGACTTCCAGCCCTTTGGCGATACCACCACGCAATGCGGCTGCATATTCCCTGTCGAAATCAAAGGGCTCGGTGATAAAAATATCCAGTGGTGTTTCCAGGTGCCGGTTGCTGACCAGACAGAGTACCTGCATGTTTTTTTCCACTTGCCACTTTTGCCGGTTCTCGGCACTGGCAAACTGTTCGGGGGTAATCGGTACCGAGGTCTGATAACCCAATGAAGACAGTGCCTGAAATGCTGCCAGGATATTATCGCGGCCGAGCTGTATAACAAGATCCAGATCATTGGTCAGGCGCTGGTAACCATGGACGTTGACTGCCAGGCCACCAACCACCAGGTAGCGCACACCGGCTTCGTTAAGGGCGCGAAAAATAGCCTCAAGAGTACGCAGTTTCACGCGGAATCCTCTCCGATGTAGCGTGCCGAGACACGCCAGTCTGCAAGCCGCACCAGGGTTTCCAGCCAGGCCAGACGGAAGGGCCCGTGGTGTTGCAGTAAGCGCTGGGTACGCGTGCTCCACGACGCCCCCATGGCTCCATCCCCCAGCTCCATGATATCCAGGCGAAGCATGGTTTCAGGGAGTTGTTCGTCAGCAAAGCAAAGTGCGGGCAGGCTGTCACCTTCCCACACACCCCGTGCAAAACGGCGCGTATCCCCCGGCCCTTGTTCATCCGGTAGCGCGCGCAGGCCCATACGCACCTTGCCGTGATGGGCCGCAATAAGGTAGGCGATCAGGTTGTGGTGCTCGTCCCTGTCGCCGTGTTCCAGCCATACCAGTAGGGAGACCAGTGCATGCCGGAAATGACGGCGCTCGGTAAAACCAGCAGTACCGCCACAGACGGCGTAGCAACTACGCCCTTTTGCCTCACCCTTGGCCCAGAGTTCAGACTCCTTTTCTGCGGCCTTTTCATCGTTATTCAGCAGCATGGTCTGGAAGGCGCGATGGGCCTTGCCTACGTCGTGCCATTGCGCAGCTTGGGTCACACAGGATCGGCCGCTAGACTCACCAACGAGATCACAAAGATTTTCCGCCTCGGTTCGCACATCGGTGAGGTGTTGCGCCAGTGTTACGGCACAACCAGGCAGGCTTCGGCGATCATCGTCATACGCAGCCTGAGTTTCAGTCACGACTTCCAGTGCAGACAGCGGCTGTTTCTTGTTGAGATAGCCCGCTATGAAGCCCCGCGCAAGGTCATACCCTCCTTCGGCACAGCGCAGCATCAATGTCATGCCCGGGCGCACATTGTCGGCAGAAACAGTGCTCCATTGGCGACCGAGTGCATCCCAGGCAAAGGCGGCCAGGCCGTTTCGTTTTTTGAGATGGATCTTGATCTGACCAGTGGATACCGGGCACAGCTCGTCCCGTAGTGGTGCACCCTCTTCGTCTGGGGTATCTGAAAAATCGCGCCAAAAAACCTGCACCGGCGGCGTACCACCATCCCTGATCCAGGGTGATATATCGATATCAAAACCGGACAGGTCGGGGTCGGTGTTGAACAGTTCGAGAAAGTCCTTGCGTCGAATCACCTGATACAGAGGCAATGTATTTTTGACTGCGGGCAGATCAGCGGCTGTGACGGATTCAAGCCTGCCCAGGATGTCACGGGCATCACCGAGTTCATCATCGGTATAGGGTGGAGACAGCTTTCCCCCTGACATGATATCGAGCCAATAGACCTGTGCTTCATCATATTCACCCGCACGGTTGCAACGACCAAAACGCTGCACCATCGAAGACCAGGGGGCCAGTTCACTAAACATCACGCGCGAGGAAATATCCACGCCTGCCTCAATCGCCTGGGTGGCGATGACGACCACATTATCGTCTGGACTGATACCAAGGATACGTTGATTGATGGCCGTGCGCTCGGCCTGGCGAAAACGGGAATGCACAAGCAGCAACTCCGGCGCATTCGCCTGTCCCTTGAGTCGTTTTGCCAGTTTTTCATAGAGCCCCTGACAACGCTGCACATTATTGAGGATGACCAGTGTCGGGGCATCGCCACTATGGGCTTCGAGGATATTTTCGGTCAATGCTTCGAGATAGGTCTTCGCGCCTCCCTTGCTGGTTTCCGCATCGAGCACCACCCCTGTCTGACAAAGTTGCTTTACAGCCTCTCGACGCTTGCTGACTGCCGAACCTTGTATCTCTTGCTCACTCAGCGTCAGGGATTGCAGGGAATCAAGATACGGCCGGAGGTCAATGCTGTTAAACCATTGACGATTCAAGGTGGCAGAAACCCAGAGGGATTTTGCACTGCCCGGCATATCCGTCCGCCGCCGAAAGGCTTCCAACTGGGTCGAGGCTGGCAGACCGGCCCCCATCAGCTGGACTTCATCAAAGACCCACAGGGCATCGTTGTGCAGCAAAGCAAAATCAATGGGCCAGCGATAACGGCTCATGCCGTAACCACGCATCAAGGCTCGCGACAGCAGCATGTCCTGCGTGCCAATGAGGATCATGTCCTTTTCCGGGTATTCCACCCAGGAACGGGTATCTGCCTCCCCACCCATTAACCGATGTACTGAAATACCTTTTTCTTCCACCGTATCTGCGAAACAGTTCAAGCGCTTCAGCCAGTCAACGATGTTGTCATGGGTCTGTTCCACCAGCACCCGCATGGGCAGACAATAGACCAGGCGGCGTGGCGTCCCGGGATCAGCATTGCGGCGTTTATACAACCAGGCCAACACCACCGCAGCGGTTTTTCCCAGGCCGGTCGGAATATCCAGCAGCTCTGGCCAGGGCTCCGTGGCAAGCCTGGTTTGATAAGAATAGGGCGCATCTTTCGTATCCAAAGCTGCCTGAAAGAAAGCCATGTATTCATTATCCATTGTTACTTCCCCATGAATCCGTTGCTCCTAAATCCACCATATTGCCGATACCAAACTTGCTGCCCTGGAATCCTACCACCCCACCCTGTCAAAACTTGACCGGGCAAAGGGCTATTTTCCGGTTTTGTTGTCACGGCTTCTCTATTCCGGCCTTCTTTCCAAGAGTATTGGTATCTACATGAAGGTAAAACGCCTCCGCTAAAATGGCCAACCCGGGTTTCGCAAGCTCAACCCAGGCTACTCGGCTGTGTAGTTGTCGAGGGCAGCCTTCAGTTTCTCTATATGCAGTTTTCGCAGTTCGCTGGGGGCAATCACTTCCACATCCGGCCCGTATTTGAGAATGTCCATGATCAGTTCACGCGGGTCGCTGTAGGCAATGCGCAGCTCAAAGCTGCCATTGCTGAGAACTTCGCCCTGCTGTTGCGGGTGCCACTGTTCATCGGCCACCCAGCGGGCGGCCTGGGGACTGAAGCGTAGTTGCGCGGTATGTGTAGGTTGACCGGCGAAAATGCCATAGCTTTCTGTGTAGTGGGTATCGAGTTCTTCTTCGCTGATTTCGCTGGCAGGAATGGCGAGGGTTTCGACGGGTTGCAGACGATCAAGGGCGAAGCTGCGCAACTCTTCGCGCCAGTGACAGAAGGCATCGAGGTACCAGTTGCTGCGGTAGTAGACAAGGCGTTGGGGGGAGACGGTACGTTCGCTGGTCTGGTCACGGGCGCGGCCATGGTAGAGGATGCGCAGTTGCCGGCGCTGCAAGACGGCGCTGGCGATCTGGCGGAAATGACTCATTTCCGTAGGACGTGCGGCCATTTGCAGGATGCGGTCGAATTTGTCCATGGGATATCCCCATCCTGTTTGTGTATCTGCCGGTTAACAAGCCAACCGCCAGTAAGCTGCCAGCGTATTGTATTTCAACCCTCCAGCAAACGCCGCACGGGTGCGAATGATTTCCGATGT
>JAJRRA010000001.1 GCA_024279945.1 Gammaproteobacteria bacterium | reverse complement strand
TGGTTATTTGAATGCAGATCAATTCCGCAGTAATGTGACATACCAGTCTCCTCATCCTAATCAGAGCAGTCAGTTTAACCACTGACTGCGAGGAGGCTGGCTAGAGGATTATCAGGTTCGGGAACCTGACCCCGGCTCTGGGGTTGCTAATAAAATTTGGAGCGAGTCACGTGATGTGGTAAATTGCGCGCCCCTGTATGAATGTTTTTTGGGCGCGTAGCTCAGCGGTAGAGCACTGTGTTGACATCGCAGGGGTCACTGGTTCGATCCCAGTCGTGCCCACCATCAGAAAAGAAAAAGGCCCGGAATTTCCGGGCCTTTTTTGTGGATGAAAAATCCTCTGACGGGCAGGATTTACTGAACGCGTATCTGGTACTCGACTCCCCAGACGGCGGGTTCGTTAACGAAGCCAGTCAGGTTGTTGAAATCAATACCACCGACGATGACATCCTCGTTGGTGATGTTGCGACCAAACACAGCCACCTGGTGGCGGCCATTGTTCCAGTTGTAGCCGGCCCGCAGGCCAAATTCCGACAGTGCTTTACCGGTGAACTCCACCGACTCATACAGGAAGAAGTTGACTTTTGAGCGGTAGGCCCAGTCACCGAACACGAAGAATTCGCCATTGTCGGTTTGCAGGCTCCAGCGCGCTGTGAGGTTGGCTATCCACTTGGGCGCCTGGGGCAGAGAATTACCATCAATTGAAACCGTTCCGGGGGTTGTACCCGGAGGGTCGAGCACGGTACAACCGGCGCCGCAGGGGAAAATAGAGAGCCCCGGATCATCGATTTCGGTGTCGTTGTAACTCATGCCCGCCGTGACCAGGAAGTTGTCGGTGAGCAGGGATTCAAAGTCAAATTCGAAGCCCTGGCCCTTGGCGTTTTTGGCATTGATCAACTGTGTGACATTGGACTGGCCGCCCACTGCGGTCAACTGCAGATCGTTGACCGTGTAACTGAAGACGTTGAAATTCACGCGGGTGCGGCCACCTGCCAGTGTGGCATGTACACCGAGTTCGAAAGAAAGGTTGGTTTCAGAATTGGCCACGGAGATCGTATCACCGAATGAAATGCGGCCCTGTACGGCCGGCGCCCGGAAACCCCTTGCGACGCGACCATAAAAATTGACATCGTCATTCATGATCCAGGTTCCGGAGAGATCCCAGCTGACTTCCGAATCAGCCGGATTGGCATACAGTGGGCCAACGTTAGGTCGGCCGAAGTTGCTCTGGAAACGTTCTGCGACGAAGTCTTTTTTATCATCTGAGTAGCGCAGACCCGCACCGAGAACAAAACGGTCGGAAACGTCATAGTCAATTGACGCAAACAAGGCCCAGGCCCTGGTTTGTTGGTTTTGCCGGTCCCAGATGTCCTGGACGCCACCGCCCAGAGTGCTATAACCGAAGTTGTCAATGGTCAGGTCTTCGTCGAAGTAGAAGAAGCCGGCCTGCCAGTCAAGGCGTCCCCAGTCGTTAGATGACAGGCGAAACTCCTGTGTGAACTGAGAGTGGTCGGGCACGGAACCGGCTGATTCAGCCGGAAACGGAATGAATCCCGGGCCAAAATTGCCTGGGCCGAGGAATGCGGCACCGTAGCCACCATCAATGTCGCCGCGGCTGAACACTTCAACGCTTTCGTAACCGGTAACCGAGGTCAGAGAGACCCGGCCAAAATCATAGATCAGCTTCGCGCTGGCGCCGTGGGAGTTGAGCTTCTGGAAGTTGTCGCCATCAATGTAGATTTTCTTGCGATCGTAATCGGCTGCAAAATCATTGCTGCCGCGCTTGATGATGTTGGCCCGGAACAGACGTGCACTGCCATTGAGGTCGCGTGCATGGACATTCAGCAAGGCAGTGAAATTTCCGCCTGCGTCATAAGCGAGTTGCAGGCGCGTGGCCCACTCGTCAAAGCCTTCCAGTTCGCCTTGCTTCTGACCGGTGAAGCCATTGATGTTGTCTACCCAGTCATCCCGGGTCATGTACATGGCTGAGAAACGGGCTGACCAACTGTCGCTGAGCCGTCCGCCGATTGCGCCCTCAAAGTTGAAAGAACCCAGGTTTCCTGCCGAGACACGTGCGTAACCATCGGTTTCCTGCGATGGCTTGACCGAATCGAACTTGACGATACCGGCCGGTGTATTGCGACCGAACAGGGTGCCCTGCGGGCCCCGCAGTAACTCGACCCGATCGAGATCGAAAACCGGGAAACCTTTGAGAATTGAATTTTCCTGCACGACTTCATCGTAAACCAGAGAAACCGGTTGCGAGGCGTTCAGGTCAAAGTCCGTATTGCCATAGCCGCGAATATAGAAACGTGGCTGGGCACGGCCGAAGGAAGATTCGATATACAGGCTGGGCATCCGCGAACGCAGGAAACGGATGTCAGCGCCACCGGACGCGAACACATCCAGTTTGTCACCCGACAGGGTGGAAATGGAAATGGCGATATCCTGCACATCCGCCTCGCGTTTGGTTGCCGTAACAATGACTTCCTCGAGAACCATGGAAGCGTCTCCACCCGGGCTCTGGGCGAAAATGCTGGCAGAAAAAAGTAAGAGAGTGGATGCAATGAGAACAGATAGAATAAACCCGGCTTTCAATGAAAGCCCATGTCTGATGTTTGTCATGACTGTGACCTTTTTTTGCTTCTGATTGAACCGGTCACATCATCCCCAAAACAGATACCGACCGGATTGCTGATTATGGCATAAATTTGCCGCGTGTTGGTGTGCAATATGAGGTGTTTACAAACCTTCGGGCGTGTACCAGATCGGAGAGGACCAGGCGCGTTCCTGCAGGGTCCAGGGAATATGCCGCTCGGTGCCGGTTTTTACCATTTCCTGCTCGCTCCAGCCCAGTGCCTGCGCATCGTAATAAGTGTAGCGACGGGACGGCTCTTCGATCACCCTGACGTACCAGGCTGCATGCGCCAGCGGATCGAAGTCCGGATCACTCCAGGAGGCCAGCAGTTGCTCACTGCCCCAGGATTGCCCGGGTTGATAGTCGTGCAGGGCGCCGCTGGCGATCACCGCGCCGGAAGGCGGTTCATTGGGACTGATCGCCACATCATAGACACGCTCGCCGGTGCGGCCATCCCGGGCCCAAACCTTGACTACCTGCAGTCGCTGCAGCCTGGCGCCACCAGGGTCCCGCTGCGCTGCGATAACGAAGTGCGGTGTTTTGCCTGCAGTGGGCGGCAGGTCCGAGCCCATCGGCACGCCCTGTTTCTGGCCCATCTCGATCAGGCCGGCAATCGAGACTGGTTTTTGATCAAAACGCCATCCGCCAAAAACATGGAGCCGGATCCGGGTTCCGGATGTCGCATAGGTTCTGCGTTGTTTCATCGCATCGAAAATCGCATCGCGGGAGTTCTCCCTGGCCTGCACCGCGGCCAGTCCGCCGGGGTTCACGCCGAAGCCATCAAAAGGCATGGTGGAGTGGTTGACCTCTTCCTTGCTCAGCAAGGGGAAAGGGGTCAGCCGGAGATAAGGCCGTGAGTCTTCATAACCCCACTCACCAAAATGCCCCTTTTCATCCGTTTTTCCCGGCCGGGCGACGTGGTTGTCGGTGGCTGCAATAAAACCTTTTTTATAGGGGTTGGCACCGATGCTTTCCTGTAACAGCAAGACGATTTTTAAACCATTGCGCACGTAGTTGCTGGCCATGACACAGCCATATTTCCCGTGGCCGGGAGAGGGACACAACAGTGGGTCGGGCGTGGCGGGAACGTTCTCAAAGTTGCACAAGGGGTCATCGTTACCGAAACCCCTGCGGCATTCCTGGTTTCCCTTGTTCTGAAAAATCTCGACCAGAGGCGCACGATTGATATAAGCCTGTGCTGACTCCCGGGTCCAGGGCTGGCCGTTTTTATCCAGCGTGGAAAAACGTGTGCCTTTGGACTGGATCGGGTTGTGGTCGATCAAAAGGTAGTCACAGTCTGTCTTGTTGTTGCATTCACGATCCACCAGACGGATCAGGTCGTGTACGGAACGGGCTTCGGTGTAGCCGTAGGGAAAACTGGCGGTATGGTCGCTGCGATACACCAACTGGTGATGATAATTCACCCCATTGGGATGTTTGGTGTACTCGTAGCCGATAAAAGCGCTGAAGTCCGGGTGTACCTGGTTGAAGCGGTTGATGTCCTGACGATAAAGGTTCCAGAAGGCGGTGGCGGCTGCTTTGCAGTCGTATTTCATGCACAGGGGAAGATTCGCGGGTTGCTTGACTGGCGCGAGGTTGATGCTGAGCACGAAAGCCCGGTACAGGAGACCTGCATCATAGCGGGATTGCGCACTGTTTTGATTCCGTTTCCGCAGCAAACGGCACAGGGGTTCGTCCATTGCCCCAAACGGCTCAAGGAAGCACAGACCCTGGACTGCCTGGGTCTCGCTGTGATCGGTGGCAACCACAAAATCCAGCGGTTCCCGGAGGCTTACCGGTTCACCGCTGTACGCCTTGCTCACCGCACCGCGAGCGAAAGCAAATTCTTTCTCCACAGTGGTGAAGGTATCCAGCGCGGTCGCGTCTGTGGACGAAACGGTGTGGCTGTGGACATCACCAAAAAAGATTTCCCAGTGTGCGGCCGGCCTGGAGCTAACCCGGTCATTGCCATGTGCCCACACACAAAATCCCAGCAGAACTGCCGCAATGAAGATAGAAAGAAGTCGCCCTGGCTCAACCATCGCCCAGCAGTTCCCTGAGTCTTTCCAGCCATTGCCGTGCCTGGACGTACTGCGGCTGTATTTGCAGGGCTTTCTCCAGATGGGCTTTGGCTTCAAGCATTCTGGCGCGATCAGACGGATAGAGCTTGATCAGCATGAACGCTTTGCGAAACTCCCGGAAGGCCGGGCGTTGCTCGGTCGCTGCGGACAATTCAAATTGTTCTTTAGCGTCACTTCTACGGCCCAGGTGGAGATACATGCTGGCCAGTTTCTGGTGGATACCTGGTTTCTCCCTGGTCTCGCTGAGCGCCAGGAACAGGGCCCGTTCTGCATCATCATAACGGCCAACCTGACCATATGCCACGCCACAACGGCTGCTGAATTTGGCAATACTCTGCAACTTTTCAGCATGCTTGTCACAAATCTTTACTGCCCCGGAATAGTTTTTTTCCCGCAGATAAGCTCCAACCAGGAAATGCAGAATGTTTCCCCGTCTTTTCCCCAGGCGGTAGTCGTGTTCATACAGGAGCACATCATTGTCCCATTGCGCGTTTCGCGCCCGGGTGAGCGGGGTCAGGATCAACAGGCTGATAAGAACCACCACAATGGCGGCACGGAGATTGATGCGATGTGCCAGCCATCTGAGGCCGAATGCGAGTGTAATCGCCAAACCGGCTGAAGGCAGGTAGATGTAACGTTCTGCCACATGGGGCGTTACCGTGTTTTCCCCGATGATTCGACTGGCCGGCAGTATCGCTATATAGAAAAAAGCCAGTCCGGCAATCAGGCCATAGCGTTTTTGCCGCAAGCCCGCAATGGCCAGACCGAGTAGAGCCAGTTGCACCACCAGGGCGATCCATATATTGGTATCGGCCCTGCCGTGATAGATCATGAGCGGTGACGGCCACAGGACTAATTTCAGTGATTCAAACCATGCTGCGCTGGCTGATAGTAAACGGATCCACTCAAAATACACTTTGGATCCGGAGGCCGCAGCAAGTTGGATGGACTCTTGCGCCACCTCTGTGGCGGCCGGGCCGGGTGCATTCAGCGCGTTGGCGCGTAAGGCGAGAAATATCCCCAGCGGGATAAGTAACCAGAAAACCGGGAGACTTTTGCGCACCAGATCGCGCCAGTTGCCTGGCGTAAAAATCCACAACATGACAACAGCCAGTGCCGGGAGCACGATTGCGCTTTCTTTGCAAAACAGGATCAACAGGTAGATGAAGCCCAATCCCCCCCAGGCTCTGAGCGGTCTGGACTCCACTGTTCGCAGGAACCACCAGAGTCCGCCGACTACACCCACTGAAACCAGCAAGCCGGAGCGGTTGAAAATTGAGTTGACGACCTCAGCGTGTATGGGGTGCACCGCAAAAATCATGGCGGCCAGCATCGCGATGTAAGTGGAGGCAGGGGATTTGCCACCACTTTTGAGCAACAGAAGGCGGATAAAACCAAAGAGCAGCAGGCTTACCAGCAGATGCAGAAAAATATTGGTGAGGTGGTAACCCGCTGCCCAATCGCCGTAGAGATAAGCATCCATTGCGATGGACAGCAGGAGTAAGGGTCGATAAAGCCCGGAGTGACCTCCGGCGGCTGCCCACAGGTCTTCGGTGAAAAATTGTGCGACATCGGACAGGCTTAAGCTTGAGTAGCGCTCGCTGGCTGCAAACACTTTGTCATCGAGAGTGAGGTTGTCGGGCCAGGCGTTGAAGTACGCAATCAGCGTTACCAGCACCAGCAGAAGGATTGGAAGGGCTCCGCTACGGAACCGCAAGGAGGTAACCCGGTCTACCGCTTTGTGGGATTGAGGTGAGCCGGCTTTACGTGTTCTTTTCGGCCCGGGTTTGTGATCCGGTGATTGCTTGGGGTGCTTCCGCTTATGCCGGGACATGGGCGAAGTCTACGAATATTGCATATCCACATCAAGAGCCCGGAGGCCGGGGGGCGTATTTACCCTCCTCGTGTGGTTTTCGATATAATGGGTTTCATCATGCTGGATAGACCGTATAAACGTCGTCATTTTCTGCGGACTCTGGTTCTGCTGGGCAGTTTCCTGCCGCTAAAAATGCTGCTCGCCCTGCCGCTTGAGAAGCAGCGGCAAGCCGGTTCGCTGGACGCTCTTCCTGCATTTCTCGATACCTTGCTTCCCGAAGACATCAGCCCCAGCTCCAGCCAGTTGAATGTCGCTCCTGACCTGATCAGGAAAGCCCGTCAGGAATCCGGCTTCGAGCGCTTGATTATCCTCGGTTGCGCATGGCTGAACGAACAAGCGCAAAAACAGGGAAAACAGGATTTCAAAAGCCTCGATGAGGCAGCGCAGATTGCCGTAGTCGAGACTGCTGAGCAATCCGCTAAACGTTCCCTGCCGCGGGTCTTTTTCTTCGCCGTGCAGTATTACGCATTCGGGATTTACTATTCCCATCCGCAAACCTGGGTGAGCCTGGGCTACGCCGGTCCGCCGCAGCCGGTTGGTTTTCCCGACTATGCTGAACCACCCGGGTCTTCCGGCGCATGACACAGCCACAGGTCGTTGTGATTGGTTCCGGTGCGGGTGGCGCTGCTTTTGCATGGGCTCTTGCCGATGCCGGTGTGCAGGTGCAGATTCTCGAGGCCGGCCCGAGCTACAACCCGCGCAAAGACTACTTGCTGGATACCAACCAGTGGGAGCAGCAGATGTTCCCCGAGAAAGTTCCGATCGCGGGCCGCCAGACGCATGCCCCCTTTCAACTTCTGGAAGATCGTTGGGCCGATCTGCGTTCGTGGAATCACATTTTGGGCCAAACCGTAACATCAGATCGCCGATCCTTTGTTACCTATAGTCACGTCATCGGGGTGGGTGGCAGTACCTTGCATTTCACCGGTGAAACGCATCGCATGAATCCGCAGTCGATGAAAATGAAAAGTCGCTTTGGGGTCGCGGCGGACTGGCCATTCGACTATGCGGAACTGGAACCCTATTATGTTGAAGCAGAGCGTATTTATGGTATTGCCGGTCCTTCAGACCCTGGTGTGCGCACCCGTAGTGCACCGTACCCTCTCCCGGCGCATGAGTTGAGTTATGCCAGCCAAAAACTGGGAGAAGGCTGCCGCAAGCTGGGTTTGTCCTGGATGCCCAACTCGGTGGCCAGTTTGTCCCGGGCTTATGACCGGCGGCCGCCCTGTAATTATTGTGGCAATTGCACCCGTGGCTGTCCGCGCAAAGACAAGGGATCCGCTGATCTGACGTTCATCGCCAAGGCCGTGGCAACCGGAAACTGCACGGTTACTCCGGGTGCGTACGTATTGCGCTTGTTGCCGGGGCCGGACGACAGGATACGGGCCGTTGTTTACGCCGGTACGCACGGACAGAAGCGGGTGGAGGCAGACTATTTTGCGGTTGCCTGCGGCGCCGTGGAAACACCACGCCTGTTGCTGAATTCATCACCCGCCGGAAGCTCCGATGGTCTGGCCAATGAGTCCGGTCTGCTCGGCCGGAACTTCATGGAAACATTGTTCTGGTCCAGTAGCGGTCTGCACCCTGAGCCACTGGGCAGCCACCGCGGTTTACCGTCAGATGCGATCTGCTGGGATTTCAATGCACCAGACGCCATACCCGGTGTGATCGGTGGTTGCCGCCTCTCTCCCAGCACGGCTGAAAGTAATATGGTCGGGCCGGTCAACTATGCCAGGCGTGTCGTCGGCGGCTGGGGTCGCTCCCATAAAGCCAGCATGCGTGAACAATTCGGGCACATGCTGTCGATCGGGGGTATTGGTGAGAATCTGCCGGATAAGCGGTCGTTTATTGATCTGGATCCAGATGAAAAAGATGCTTTTAATCTGCCCAAGGCACGCATTCACAGTCATCTGGCCGATATGGAACTTGAGCGCCTGCGTTTTATAGCAAAAACCTGTCGGCGCATATTGAAAGCATCCGGAGTACCAAAAATCCTCGAGGAAGGGGGAACCTACGATGGGTTCATGACAACCCATGTTTTCGGCACCTGTCGTATGGGAACAGAGCCGAAAACTTCGGTTGTGGATGATTCCTGTCGCAGCCACAGATGGCGTAACCTGTTGGTCACCGATGCCAGCGTATTTCCAAGTACGGGAGGCGGTGAATCTCCTGCACTGACGATCAGCGCGCTCGCTCTACGTGCAGCACGGAAGTTGATGTCTTCAATGGGCTAGCAGCCTGTCGGACTTAACATGATCTGCTGCGGAAAAATCTGACTCAAATCGGCTTTCCCTCGCGACAATCGGTCAAGTCCGACAGACTGCTAACGCCGATTTGGATTTGTTTGTTACAATAGGTCGCATGAACATCTGGACGCGAACGACCGTGTAAAGACAGAAAGCAGCAAAGCAAAACGGAAGGGCGCTTTGCGCCTTTTGTTATGAGACCGAGGAGAACAAGGCATGCCAGCCATCACGCTACCGGACGGAAGCCAGAGACAATTTGACCAGGCGGTCACAGTCATGGACGTGGCTGCTGATATTGGCCCGGGTTTGGCCAGGGCAACGCTGGCCGGTGAAGTTGACGGCGTGCTGCGCGATGCCAGTCACCTGATCGAAAATGATGCCTCCCTGCGTATCATCACCAGTCGGGATCCCGAAGGGCTTGAAATCATCCGCCACTCAACGGCCCATCTGATGGCGCAGGCGGTTGAGCGACTCTATCCGGAATCCCAGTGCACCATCGGACCGGTGATCGAAGATGGATTTTTCTACGATTTCTCCTACCCGCCCGGCTTCACCATGAGTGACCTCGATCGCATTGCCGCAGAAATGCACCGCATCGTCAAGGATGCCTTGCCGGTAAGCCGTGAGGTCTGGCACCGGGGTGAAGCAATCCAGTTCTTCCGCCAGGAGAATGAAGAATACAAGGCCCGGATCATCGAGGATCTGCCCGAACATGAGGACATCACGCTGTATCGTCAGGGTGAGTTTGTTGACCTGTGCAGGGGTCCGCACGTTCCCAATACATCGGCCCTGGGTGAGTTCTGCCTGACCAAACTGGCGGGTGCTTACTGGCGAGGTGACAGCAACAATGAAATGTTGCAGCGTATTTATGGCACGGCATGGGCCACTAAAAAGGAACTTAAGGCGTATACCCGGCGCATCGAAGAAGCGGAGAAACGCGACCATCGCCGTCTGGCCAAACAACTGGATCTGTTTCATTTCCAGGAATGTGCGCCCGGCATGGTGTTTTGGCATGACAACGGCTGGCGGATTTATACCCAGATCGTGGAATACATCCGCAAGCAGTTGCGTCAGCATGGCTACCAGGAAGTGAATACGCCACAGATGGTGGATATCGGTCTGTGGGAAAAATCCGGTCATGCAGAAAAATTCATGGACGACATGTTCATTACCGAGTCGGAGGCTCGCACCTACGCAGTCAAGCCGATGAATTGCCCGTGCCATATACAAATCTACAACCAGGGCCTGGTCAGTTATCGTGACCTGCCCCTGCGCCTGGCCGAGTTCGGCTCCTGTCACCGCAACGAACCCTCGGGCGCATTGCACGGCCTGATGCGGGTGCGTGCATTTACCCAGGACGATGCCCATATTTTCTGCACGGCGGAACAGGTGCAGCAGGAATCGGCTGACTTTATTGATTTGCTGTACAGGATTTATGCGGATTTCGGTTTTAACGAAGTGCTGGTGAAGCTTTCCACCCGTCCGGAAAAACGGATTGGTGATGATGCGCAATGGGATCAGGCGGAGGAGACGCTGGCGGCAGCACTGGACACCGCAGGTATCGAGTGGGAAGAAAATCCGGGGGAGGGTGCTTTCTATGGACCGAAAATCGAATTCTCTTTGCTCGATACCATTGGACGCGTCTGGCAGTGCGGTACTCTGCAGGTGGATTTCTTTATGCCGGAGCGCCTGGATGCAACTTATATCGACGAGGAGAGCACCCGGCGGACCCCGGTTATGTTGCACCGTGCGATTCTGGGTTCCCTGGAGCGTTTTATCGGTATACTGATCGAAAATTACGGTGGTGCATTTCCAGCCTGGCTTGCACCAACGCAGGCTGTGGTGCTCAATATCAGCGAAAAACAGAGCGAATATTGCAAAAAAGTGGTCGAAACCCTTGGAAATCAAGGATTCAGGGTGAATTCAGACTTGAGAAACGAGAAGATCGGCTTTAAAATTCGCCAGCACACTTTAGCCAGGGTTCCATATTTACTTGTGGTCGGCGATCGTGAAGTCGAAAGTGGGTCTGTCGCGGTACGAACCCGAGCCGGTGAAGACCTGGGTAGCATGCAGGTAGAAGCATTTGCACAACACCTCGCAGAAGACGTGAAGCTGCGGGGACGAACAATTAATTAGACGGAGGATCGACAGATCGCATCAAAAAAAGAAGCGCGACGCAACGAAGACATCACTGCGCCGCAAGTTCGTGTCATTGACGCGGATGGGGAGCAGGCAGGAATCATGGCTATCCAGGCAGCCCTGGATCTGGCTGACGAGGATGGGATGGACCTGGTGGAGATTGCACCCAACGGGGAGCCTCCGGTTTGCCGGATCATGGATTACGGCAAATTTAAGTTTGAACAGGCCAAAAAAGCTCAGGTCGCCAAGAAAAAGCAGAAAAACACACAGCTCAAGGAAGTGAAGTGCCGGCCCGGCACCGAAGAAGCCGATTACCAGGTAAAGATGCGAAATGTGCGCCGTTTCCTGGGCGAAGGCGACAAAGTAAAGCTGACCCTGAGGTTCCGGGGGCGCGAGATGGCGCACAAGGAACTGGGTGCTGCGATGCTGAAAAGAGTGGAAACCGACCTGGGTGATGAAATCACGGTTGAGCAGTACCCCAGGATGGAAGGACGCCAAATGGTGATGATGATCAGTTCGAAGAAACATTAATGTAAGAGGCCGCTCAGCGGCCGACCCGGTTTGATGTAAGAGGCCGCTCAGCGGCCGACCCGGTTTGATGTAAGAGGCCGCTCAGCGGCCGACCCGGTTTCAATGTAAGAGGCCGCTCAGCGGCCGACCCGGTTTTTAGAAGTTCCCGCGAAAATCAATATCGCGGTAAACAAAGAAGCGATGCCAAGCTCAAAAAGTGCCAGACAAGGCCGCTTGTGTAACGTGACATGTAGAGCCCCTCAGGGGCAAAAACAGGAGCAAGACCATGCCCAAGATGAAAACCAATCGGGGTGCGGCCAAGCGTTTCAAGAAGACCGCCTCGGGCGGATTCAAGCGCGGCCATGCCTACCACAGTCATATTCTGACCAAAAAAGACCAGAAGCGTAAGCGCGGCTTGCGTGGAACGGACATGATCAGCGACGCGGACAAGAAAACCGTCAAGCGTTTGCTGCCGTACGCATAAACGTACCCTAATCAGAGAGGATCAGAATAATGGCCAGAGTAAAACGTGGTGTACAGGCAAGAGCCCGTCACAAAAAAGTACTGAAAGAAGCAAAAGGTTATTACGGCGCGCGGCGCAAAGTCTATCGTGTCGCCAAACAGGCAGTCACCAAGGCAGGGCAGTATTCCTACCGCGATCGCCGGCAGCGCAAGCGGCAGTTCAGGCGCCTGTGGATTGTGCGTATCAATGCGGCAGCACGCCAGTTTGATCTGTCTTACAGCCGTTTTATCGACGGGCTGAACAAGGCTGAAATTGAAGTGGACCGCAAAGTGCTGGCCGATTTGGCTGTGCATGACATCGCTGCTTTTGGCGCGCTGGCGGAAAAAGCAAAAGCCAGCCTGGGATAAACAGTTGCTGTGGAAGTCAATGAAATCCAGCAACGCGCCTTAGCGGAAATTGAAGCCAGCAAAAACCTCCAGCAACTGGATGATTTACGCGTTCAGTACCTTGGCAAGAAAGGTGAAATTACCGCACAGCTCAAGACCCTGGGCAGCATGGAACCGGAACAGCGCAAGTCCTTCGGTCAGGCGGTAAACGCGACCCGCGACAGGATCAACCGGGCCATCACAGCGCGCCGGGAGACGCTGGAAGCCGCTGCCCTGGAAGAAAAACTGCTCAGCGAGAGGGTGGATATCACCCTGCCGGGCAGGGGTGAGCAACGGGGTGGCCTGCACCCGGTGACACGGGTAATGGAACGCGCTATCGGTATTTTCAACAAGCTGGGATTCGAGGTGGCTACCGGTCCGGAAGTAGAGGATGACCACTACAATTTCGAGGCACTGAATTTCCCACCGCATCATCCGGCCCGGGCCATGCACGATACCTTCTATTTCGGTGACGGCCGCCTGTTGCGTACGCATACTTCGCCGGTTCAGGTTCGGGTGATGGAACGGAGTGATCCTCCGTACCGGATCATTGCGCCGGGCAAGGTATACCGCAGTGATTCAGACCAGACCCACACGCCGATGTTTCATCAGATTGAGGGGCTGCTGGTGGGTGAGGGTGTGAGCATGGCGGACCTGAAGGGTGTGTTGCATACTTTCGTCAATGCATTTTTTGAGCGTTCGCTGGCCATGCGCTTTCGACCGTCCTATTTTCCGTTCACCGAGCCCTCGGCGGAGGTTGATATCGGCTGGGACAAGGGCGATGGTTCAGAACCCGGCTGGCTGGAAATTCTGGGCTGTGGAATGGTGCACCCCAACGTATTGCGCGCCTGTGACGTAGATCCTGAAAAATATACCGGTTATGCCTTTGGAATGGGCATTGAGCGCCTGGCCATGTTGCGTTACGGCGTGACCGATCTGAGACAGTTTTTCGAGAATGATCTTGAATTCCTGCGTCAGTTTCACTGAGCCGGTTAAGAAGGGCTGAATCATGCAATTCAATGTTGAGTGGCTGAAAAAGTGGGTCGCTATTGACCTGGATACAGCGGAGTTGTCTGCGAGGTTGACGGCATCCGGCTTGGAAGTGGAAAGCGTCAAGCCGGTGGCAGATGATTTCTCCGGCATCGTTGTCGCTGAAATTGAAGACTGCCGGCCGCACCCCAACGCCGATAAATTACAGCTTTGCACGGTCAATGCCGGCTCCTCCGCTGAGCACCTGCAGATCGTGTGTGGTGCGCCCAATGCCCGCGCGGGGATACGGGTGCCGCTGGCCCGCATTGGTGCCGGCATCGGCCCGGATTTTAAAGTCAAATCAGTGAAATTACGTGGTGTGGAGTCAGCCGGCATGCTTTGTTCGGCGAAGGAGTTGGGGCTCTCAGACGATCATTCCGGCCTGCTGGAGTTACCGCAGGACGCCCCGATTGGCGCGGATTTGCGTGAATACCTGTCCCTGGATGACACCACGATTGAGGTTGACCTGACACCCAACCGTGCAGATTGCTTATCTATCCGTGGCCTGGCGCGCGATGTTTCAGCCAGTTGCAGCGCTGATTACATCGGTTTGGATATACCGGCGGTGCCTGCGGTCATCAATGACCGCTTGCCCATCCGACTGGAAAGTCCCCGGGATTGCCCGCGTTATGCTGCACGCATTATTCGTGGTATCGACCCCTGTGCACCGACTCCGCTGTGGATGGCGGAAACGCTACGCCGCTGCGGTCTGCGCAGCATCAGCCCGGTAGTGGATGTGACCAACTACGTTCTGTTGGAACTGGGGCACCCCATGCATGCATTTGATCTTGACAGGTTGAGCGATGAAATTGTTGTCAGGCGGGGCAGGGAAGGCGAAAAGCTGGTCCTGCTGGATGAGTCAGAAGTAGAGGTGGATGAAAGCACGCTGGCAATTTGTGACAGTGCAGGTCCAGTGGCGATTGCCGGCATTATGGGTGGTTTGAACAGCGCTGTTAGTGAGTCTACAACGGACATCCTGTTTGAGAGCGCCTATTTCAATCCAGCGACCATCATGGTCACCGCACGGGACTACGGTATGCATACCGATGCTTCGCATCGTTACGAACGGGGTGTGGACCCCCAGTTGCAGCTTACCGCCCTGGAACGCGCCAGCGCATTACTGATTGAAATCGCGGGCGGTGAACCCGGCCCGGTGCTGTTGGCGGAAGAACCGGCGGATATTCCCCGGAACCAGCCTGTCTCGCTTCGCCACGATCGCCTCAACGCAATCGTGGGTCATGAAATAGGAAAAGATACGGTAGATGAAATTTTCTCACGCCTGGGAATGGATGCGACCTGGTGTGATGGAAGCTGGACCGTGATTGCCCCATCGAACCGTTTCGATATCAAAATTGAGGAAGACCTGATTGAGGAGGTCGCCCGAATTTCCGGTTACGATGAAATTCCTGAAGCACCTCCTTCGGGCATACTGGCTACCCGTACCACCGGTCACGAAGTATCACTGGGGCAACTTCGCGGCGCCCTGTGCGCCGGGGGCTACCAGGAAGCGATCAATTATAGTTTTATCGACCGCCGGCAACTGGAAAATGTCCATCACGCGGATCAGGTCCTGGCGCTGGCCAATCCCCTGTCCTCGGATATGGATGTGATGCGCACCACTCTGCTGCCGGGACTGCTGACCTCACTGGCTCGCAATACACGGCGACAACAGAATCGTGTGCGTTTGTTTGAAACCGGTGTAGTGTTTCTGCAGGGCGATAAATTAACTGAAAAACAACATGTTGCAGCCGTTGCCGCAGGCGATGCATGGCCTGAACAGTGGGGCGTGTCTGCTCGTGCGATGGATTTTTATGACATCAAGGGTGAAGTAGAACGCTTGTTTTCGCTGCGTGGTGATGATACCGAGCAGCTTTTATTTGAAGCCGGAGAACTGGCCTGGATGCATCCGGGAGCCAGTGCACTTATCTCGTTGAAAAACCAAAGCATTGGATGGTGTGGAGCAGTCCATCCGAAAGTCCTTAAAGCACTGGGTATAAAAAAAGCTGTATTTGCTTTTGAGCTGGACTTGAACACACTGCTTTTAAGAGAAGTACCATACGCGAAACCTATTTCGCGATTCCCATCAATACGCCGCGATATAGCAGTACTTTTAGAAAATGATGTAACCTACCAGGAAGTCAAAAACTGTATCATTTCCGCCGCTGGTTCCTTACTGGAAAAAGTGCTTGTATTTGATCAGTATCAAGGTAATAATCTAAAAAAAGGTTACAAAAGTCTTGCTATAGGCTTGATTTTTAAGAACGTTTCCAGCACTCTAAAAGACGAAGACGTTGATCCTTTGATTGAAACTGTGGTTTCAGATTTGGAGCAGCGGCTGGGTGCCCAGTTGAGAGGATAACAATGTCGCTTACAAAGGCAGATATCGCTGACCGCCTGTTTGAGGAGGTCGGTTTAAACAAAAGGGAAGCCAAGGAATTTGTGGATGCATATTTCGAGGCGATCAAGACGGCGCTTGAAAGTGGCGAGAACGTCAAACTTTCAGGGTTTGGTAATTTCCAGTTACGTGATAAAAATCCAAGGCCAGGCAGGAATCCCAAGACGGGTGAAGAAATTCCGATTTCAGCACGCCGTGTAGTGACATTCCGTCCGGGCCAAAAACTACGTGCAAGGGTAGAAGCTTATGTTGGATCCGGGGATTGACCGTGATCTTCCGCCGATTCCGGCGAAACGTTATTTTACAATAGGCGAGGTCAGCGAACTTTGTGGTGTGAAACCACATGTGCTGCGCTATTGGGAACAGGAATTCGAGCAACTCAAACCGGTTAAACGCAGGGGTAACCGGCGTTATTACCAACGTGGTGATGTCATTATGATTCGCCAGATACGGAGCCTGTTGTACGAACAGGGCTTTACTATTGGTGGAGCACGGCAGATGCTCGAGGGTGACGAAGCCCGCGATGACGTCAATCGCAGTCAACAAATCATTCGTCAGGTCCGCATGGAACTCGAACAGGTGCTCCACGTTCTCAAACGCTAAAATTCAAAATGTCGGGGCGTGGCGCAGTCTGGTAGCGCACTGCAATGGGGTTGCAGGGGTCGGAGGTTCGAATCCTCTCGCCCCGACCATCTATTAAAAAATCGCCTTAGGGCGGTTTTTTAATGGATCATTGAGATGAGGGTACGGACCTCCGAAGGAGGTTTGACAAATTTGCCGGGAGCAAATTTGAACGTTGGAGCGTAGCGCAGAC
>JAJRRA010000018.1 GCA_024279945.1 Gammaproteobacteria bacterium | reverse complement strand
TTTCGCCCGCAAGCGGGCTCTTACGGGGCGTTGTGTAAGAGCGCGCTTGCGCGCGACGGGCGCACCGGAACCCATAACGTTTTTTTCGCCCGCAAGCGGGCTCTTACGGGGCGTTGTGTAAGAGCGCGCTTGCGCGCGATGGGCGCACCGGAACCCATAACGTTTTTTTCGCCCGCAAGCGGGCTCTTACAGGGACGAATACACCGCGCGTGCTTCTGCCACGCCGCCGCTGCGATTCAGGGCCGCTTCCAGTGCGCCCAGGCAAAACAGCACGTTTTTGTGGCTGGATGCATAGCCCATCAGCCCGATACGCCAGACCTTTCCAGCCAACGGGCCGAGGCCGGCGCCGATTTCCAGGCTGAATTCATCCAGCAGTTGGCGGCGAACCACGGCTTCGTTTACACCGTCCGGAACGGTAACCGAATTCAACTGGGGCAGGCGGCTGTGCCTGGGCACGATCAACTCCAGCCCCAGGGCTTCGAGGCCGGCGGCCAGCGCCAGGTGGTTTGCCTGGTGCCTTGCCCAGGCATTTTCCAGACCTTCTTCTTCCAGCACGATCAGCGCTTCGTGCAGGGCGTAGATGGAATTGACCGGCGCCGTATGGTGGTAGGCCCGTTGGGTGTTTTCGCCCCAGTAGGCCATCACCAGTTCCATGTCCAGGAACCAGCTTTGCACCCGATGTGAGCGTTTGCGGATGGTTTCCTGGGCGCGTTCGCTGAAGGTGATCGGTGAGATACCCGGCACACAGGACAGGCATTTCTGGGTGCCTGAGTACACGGCATCGGCGCCCCAGCCATCCACATCCACCTCAATGCCACCGAGTGAGGTGACGCAGTCAACAATGCTCAGTGCCTCATGAGCCTGGGCCAGTTGGCACAGGGCTGCCGCATCAGAACGGGCGCCGGTAGAGGTTTCGGCGTGCACGAAAGCCAGGGCTATGGCGTCCGGATGGGTGTTCAGCGCATCTTCTACTTTCTGCGGGTCCACCGGCATGCCCCAGCCGTCCTGTACCATCACGGCCTTGCCGCCGCAGCGTTCCACGTTTTCCTTCATGCGCCCGCCGAAGACGCCGTTCTGGGCCACGATCACTTTATCGCCGGGTGAGATCAGGTTGACGAAACAGGCTTCCATACCGGCTGAGCCGGGGGCGGATACCGGCATGGTCAGGGCGCTGCGGGTCTGGAAGGCGAACTGGAGCAGGCGCTTGACGTCATTCATCAAGCCGACAAAAGCCGGATCAAGGTGGCCGATGGTTGGCCGCGACAGCGCTTCGAGGATGCGTGGATTAACATCGGAAGGCCCGGGGCCCATCAGGGTACGCACGGGTGGGTGGAAAGACTGGGTCATTTTGCTGTCCTTTGGGTTCAGGCAATATCAGACCCTCAATTGTAAACCGAATCATCCCTCAAAGGGACAGTCAGATTGCCGTAGTCAACGGGGGTCGAGGCAGGCCACGGCATCCTGGCATTTGCCAGGCGTAAAGGCGGCATAGCGCTCAGTGAGGGCAATGGAGGAATGTCCCAGCAGGTCACGGACCTGGCTCAGCGGTATTTTGGCCTGTACCAGGCGCACTGCGAAGTCATCACGGCAATTGTTGAGACTGAAGCCGCGAATCCCGGCTTCATTCATCAGCCGTTTCCAGGCGGTATTGATGGATTTAAGCTGGCCGCCGGAGGGGGCAGGGAAGACCAGGTAGCTTCTTTTGCGCCGATTGGACTGCCAGGCGGTCAATGCCTCGACGGCACTCCTGTTCAGTGCAATTTTGCGTCGGGCGTTCTGAAATCTACCGGTTTTGTGAATCACGATGGAAGGGTTGGGTCCAAGAAATACATCCTTCCAGCGCAGGGCAAATAGTTCATTTCGTCTGAGGCCGGTATTGAGAGCCAGTTGCAGCAAAGTTGACACGCGGTCGCTGCGCCCGGCGAGCACCCGGCATAAACGTTCCCGTTCAGCGGGGGTAAGGAAGCGTGGCTGGCGGGGCGGTGGAGATTTGCGTAATTTGATTTTGGCAGCCGGGTTGTCCAGCAGGAGTTGCCACTTACAGGCCTGCGCCAGGGCCGTACGGAGCATGGAAAGCTCCCGGTTCACAGTAGCCGGGTTGACCCGTCTTTCACGCTTAAGTCTCCAGCGTTCCAGCTTACTCAGACTGAGGTTTTCGAGCCGTTCTTCCGTCAGCGGCCCCAGTGCCGCATGCAGCCTTCTCAGGTCTCTTTGCCCATACCGGCTTTGGCGCTTCTTGAGTTGGCTGTAACGTCCTTCGAGGAACTTACCCAGGCTCACTTTGCCGGCATTTCCGGGCAGGGGCCCTCTGCCCAGCGCTCTGCCCGCCAAAATGTCTTTGGCCCGGTAACGCGCCACGCTGGCGGTTAAAACGCTGACATCTGCAATCTTCTGCTTGTGGTTCCTGTCGAGCTGGATATACCAGGATTTACTTCCGGTGGGGTTCACCCGGAGCATAAAACCCCTCAATAATGAATCACGAATTTCATATCGTTTATCTTTTGGTCGGGCATTTCTTACAGTGACATCAGTTATTTGTAAATTAGATAGACTTGGCATAAAAAGTATTATGGGGCGAATATAGGACTAACTATTTTACTTACTGAATGACTCCAGTCAATATAAAAACATTAAAAACAATAAGTAAAAGCACTATTTTAAGATCTCTGTTTTATAAAAAACGCATAAAACTAGCGTATATCTTTAGTAAAAAAGTGATAAAAATCACTATAAGTAGGAATATATATTCCGGAAATATAAATCGTATAGATGAAACATATAGTACGAATGTAAGTTCGCATATACACCAAAATTCAAGCAAAGAAGCTTGAAAGTTGACGGAGGAGTTTGCTGGGCGTTGCAGAGGGTTTCAGGCAGATTTCACGATATACCAGGGGCTGGATCGCCCCTTGCCTGCAGATTTCGCTTTACAGAGGATCGTGGGGCCACACGGTGTTAAACCGGTGGCAGGTCTCATATAAACAGGCGAAAACACGCCAGAATGTATTTGATGGCGTCGAAAAACGCGCTCAGCGGGAAAACAGGCCGTTTAGAGCACTAATGGAGGCTGATTTCGATCTCGGCAGGCTCGGTACCGATTGAAAATTTCACTTCATCGAAATCCGGTCGGCCCAGCCAGGGCCTGACATTGTTGGAATAACCCAGGCCTTCACTGCCGAAACCCAGGATACCGGAATCGTAAGTACCGTTGTCATTCTCATCGTGCACCACTACCACTGCATAGTCACCTTCTGGAAGGCCGAAGAATTCCGCGATAATTATTCCATCCACATCCGCTTTTCCGCTTTGTTGCAGGAAGGCTTTCTTGAGGAAGGATTCGCTGGAATCAAACAGCGTGACTTCAACGGTGCCCGTAGTGGTTGTTGCGCCAGTGACAGTTACTTTCAGGCTGGCTAATTCCGCAACGGCAGGCATTGAGGAAAAGAGCAGCAGGCCGCTGAGGAGGCTGGTAATTCTTAATCTTGGCATGGTGGGGTCCGTTATAGGTTTGAAATAGGTCAGTATGGGTAAATTCAGCGACATCATACCCCCGATCGCTTCAGGGTGGCAGGTAGCAAAGCTTCAATTCTCTCGTGGACATCCTGGCGGTCCACCAGGTCATCAACGAAATTCAGGCTGTTGGATTCCAGTACCAGTACCTCGCTCAGAGTGTAATCGTCGATCCAGTTCTCGTACAAGCGCTCCAGGCGTTTGAGGTAGGAAAGGGGAATGTCCTGCTCCATTTTGCGGCCACGAACACGGATGCGCCGGCGTAATGTCCGCATCGGGCAGCGCAGGTAGATCATCAAGTCAGGTGGCTGAATGGCCTTGAGGATGGTTTGGTAAAAGTTCCAGTAGGTCTGCCAGTCACGCGAATCAATCTTCCTCATCTGGTGCAGGGCGGTTGCGAAAATCTCCGCATCCTCAAAAATAGTCCGGTCCTGGATGACGACACCGTCCGTGCGATCAGCTTCCTGGTGGATACGGAATTTATTGCTGAGAAAATACAACTGGGACTGGAAAGCCCAGCGCTTCATGTCTTTATAGAAGTCCGGCAGGTAGGGGTTGTCGTCATTGGGTTCATAGAAAGGTGACACATCGTAGGTGTCGGTGAGAAAATCCAGCAGCGACGACTTGCCTGAGCCGATATTACCTGCGATGGCGATGAATTTGCGATTCTGGTTGGTAGCGGCTTTACTCATCGTTGTTATTGTAAGGGGTAAATGGAAAAAAGGGGTCAGGTTGAATAACCTTAAAATGTGGAGTTAACTTGAATCTGGCTTGCAGTTAGGTTACTTCAACCTGACCCCTTTTTTGGATTCCCAATCCAGGACATTTTGAATGAAACAAATAATTCTTCTTCTTCTTTCTCTCATACTGCCCACGACCGTAATGGCGCAGGAAATAGACAGTGGCGATACGGCCTGGCTGCTCACTTCGACCGCACTGGTTCTGTTCATGACACTGCCCGGGCTGGCGCTGTTCTACAGCGGCCTGGTGCGAGCCAAGAACGTGCTGTCGGTATTGATGCAATGTTTCAGTATTGCCGCCGCGGCCTCCATCGTCTGGATCGTCGTGGGCTACAGTATTTCGCTGACTCCCGGATCTTCACCCTTTATCGGTGGGCTGAGTATGGTCATGCTGAACGGTTTGTCGGTGAATTCGGTCAGTGGAACCGTGCCGGAAAGCGTATTCATCATGTTTCAGATGACGTTCGCGATCATTACGCCGGCCCTGATTATTGGTGGCTTTGCCGAGAGGATGAAGTTTTCAGCCATGCTGGCCTTTTCGATGAGTTGGCTGTTGTTGGTCTACGCGCCCGTATGTTACTGGGTGTGGGGCGGGGGCTGGCTGGCGCAAATGGGTTTCCGCGATTTTGCCGGGGGTGCGGTGGTTCACGTCAACGCCGGTGTGGCCGCACTGGTAGCGGCGATGGTTCTGGGCCGCCGCAGGGGGTTTCCGGACCGGCCGATGCCGCCCCATAACCTGCCCACTACTGTTGCCGGCGCCGGAATGCTCTGGGTCGGCTGGTTTGGTTTCAATGCGGGCAGTGCGCTGACTGCAGGCGGTGAAGCCGGCATGGCCATGCTGGTCACCCACATCGGCGCTTCAGGTGGCTGTCTGGCCTGGATGGCCATGGAATGGATCAAATTTGGCAAGCCCAGTGTGCTGGGCATCGTCACGGGCATGGTCGCCGGCCTGGGCACGATTACGCCGGCTTCCGGTTTTGTTGGCCCCGCCGGCGCTTTGCTGATCGGTTTGACCGCAGGCGTGGTCTGTTTCTGGTCCACGCAGTTTATCAAGCGCAAACTCAGGATCGATGATTCACTGGATGTGTTTCCGGTACATGGCGTTGGGGGTATCGTTGGCCTGCTGATGCTGGCCTTCCTTTCCAACCGGCTGGGTGGCCTGGGCCTTGATGAGGGTGTCACCGCGATGCATCAGTTTGGCGTCCAGCTAATTGGGGTCGCGGCAACGATTGCATGGTGCGGGGCCATTTCCCTGGTATTGCTGAAGGCGATCGATGGCATCATTGGCTTGCGTGTTGATGCGGACGATGAGACCGAAGGCCTCGATATTACCCTGCACGAGGAGAGTGGTTACAACCTGTGATCTACTTCGATGTAATCTAATGATCTGCGCGCGGGTCTGATTGGATTGAACTCAAAACGGATTGGCATATGAGAAAACACAACGGCATACGCTCCTGGGAAATTACCAGTGAAAGCAACTTCCTCAAACGCCGGGACTTTCTGCGCGAAACCGGCCTGATCGCCGGTGCCGGTCTTGCTGCCGCGGTTTTGCCGGGTGGACTGACGGCGGGTGTCCGCGATCTGGAAACCGTGGCCGGACCGTACAGCACAGATGAGAAACCGAACAGTTGGGAAGAGGTCACGACTTACAACAATTTCTACGAGTTCGGCACGGCAAAAGATGATCCACAGCGCAATGCCCATAGCCTGGTCACCAGCCCGTGGACAGTGAAAGTCTCCGGGGAATGTGACAAGCCCGGCGACTATCACTATGAGGATCTCGTTCGCCCGCATGTGCTGGAAGACCGGGTCTACCGTCATCGTTGTGTCGAGGCCTGGTCCATGGTGGTGCCCTGGGTCGGCATCCCGATGCCCGACCTGCTGAAGCACTTTGCGCCAAACTCCAATGCCAAATACGTCCGCTTCAAGACCCTGTACGATCCAAAGCAGATGCCGGGGCAGCGCCGCTCCGTGCTCAAGTGGCCCTACGTTGAGGGCCTGACCATCGCCGAGGCCATGCATCCGCTGACCCTGATGGTGGTCGGGGTATACGGCAGAACTCTGCCCAATCAGAACGGTGCGCCCCTGCGCCTGATCGTGCCGTGGAAATACGGCTTCAAGGGCATCAAGTCCATCGTGGAAATCGAATTCACCCGCCGCCGGCCGCGTACTTCATGGGAGCTATCGGCCCCGCGTGAATACGGCTTCTACGCCAACGTGAATCCCGAAGTAGACCACCCGCGCTGGAGCCAGGCCCGCGAACGCCGCATCGGCGGCGGCCTGTTTGCTGCCAAGCAGCCCACGCTGATGTTCAACGGCTATGCCGACGAGGTGGGGGAACTGTACGCCGGGCTGGACCTGCGCAAGAACTATTGAAAACCCTTAGCGCATTCAAAGTGCTGGTGTTTCTGCTGTGCCTGCTGCCGCTGGGCAAGCTGAGCCTGGAAATAGCCGGGGTGGCCGGCTTGAGCCTGGGCGCTAACCCGATCGAAGAACTGATTCATCGCCTGGGCAAGTGGGGTCTCAATTTCCTGCTGATTACGCTGGCGATCACGCCGCTGCGAAAGTGGACCGGCCTGAGCTGGCTGAGCCGCTTCCGGCGCATGCTGGGCCTGTTCGCCTTTTTCTACCTGCTGCTGCATTTCCTCAGCTACGCCGGCCTGGATCAGCACTTCGACCTGGCGGCGATCATCGAGGATATTGTCAAACGGCCCTACATCACCATCGGCCTCAGCGCCCTGATCCTGCTGATACCGCTGGCGCTCACCTCTACCCGGGGGATGATGCGCCGCCTGGGCAGGCGCTGGAAAAAGCTCCACCGCCTGGTCTACCTTATCGCCATCCTCGGCGTGTGGCATGTCTACTGGCAGGTCAAACTGGACACCCTGGAGCCTGTGATTTATATCACTATCCTGGCGGTTTTGCTGGGCTACCGCCTGCTTTTAAACCGCCGCTTTTGCGGGTAGGGGAAAACATCGGCCATGTCGCCTTTGGTGATGCTTTCCTTGACGCGGTTCCACCAGGCGGGGTCCATCAGTTCGGCGTGTTCCTTTTTGAAGATTTTCATGTCCGTGTCCGAAGCGAAGAAAAAAGGGCCGAAGGATTCGGGGAATACGTCGTTTTCCTGTACCGAGTACCAGGGCACATCGGACAGGGCGTCTTCGTATTCTCGGGCCGGGGGAATGCGACGGAAGTTGCATTGCGTGATGTAGCAGATTTCGTCGTAGTCGTAGAAGACAACGCGGCCCAGGCGGGTGACGCCGAAGTTTTTCTTCAGCATATCACCTGGGAAGATGTTGGCGCCGGCCAGGTCGCGGATGGCGTTGCCGTATTCGGTAATGGCGCGTTTGCACTCGTCCTTGCCGGCCTGGGCAAGGTACTGATCCAGCGGTTCCATGCGGCGCTCGATGTAGATGTGGCTGATGACCAGTCGGTCGCCCACGATTTCTATTGAGTTCGGCGCGCGTTCGCGCAGTTCCGCCAGCAGTTCCGGGTCGATCCGTTCCAGCGGGAAGGCTACGTTGGAGTATTCCAGAGTATCGGCCAGGCGCCCGACGCGGTCGTGGTTCTTGACCAGTTGGTATTTGCCTCTGACCTGTTCGCGCGTCACGGTTTTGGGCGGGTCGAATTTGTCCTTGATCAGTTTGAATACGAACTGAAAGGAGGGCAGCGTGAACACCAGCATGACCATGCCCTTGACGCCCGGTGCGAGTTGGAAGTTATCGCGAGAGTGGCTCAGGTGATGTTGCAGTTCACGGTAGAACAGGGTTTTTGCCTGTTTTTGCAGGCCCAGCATGGCGTACAGGTCCACCACCGACTTGCGCGGCATGATGGAGCGCAGGAACGACACGTAGGCCGACGGCACTTCCATGTCGGTGAGGAAATAGGCCCGCGAAAAACTGAACAGGATAGCCACGTCTTTTTGCCGCATCAGCAGGCAGTCGGCGTAGATGCTGCCGTCATCATTCTGCAGAATGGGTACGATGAAGGGCTGGCGGATGTCGCCGTTGACCACGCGCCCGACGATGTAGGCCGCCTTGTTGCGGCAGAACAGGGACTCCAGCACCTGGATCTGGAAATTAGGCTGGGCTTTCCAGCCGGAGCCGCGATGTTTGACCAGGGCACGCTCCAGGTAGCGGATGTCCCGGCGCAGATTTTCCCAGCGATTGGGCAGGCCGAAGGCCGTGACGATCTCCAGCAGGCAGCGCCGCAGGCCGTCGGTGGCCGGGTAATAGCTGCGGTAGGTCGGCTTGCTGCCTTCCAGGTGTTCGGTGCTGATGGCGGGGCGCCAGAAGATGTATTTGCTATTATAGTAATTTCTATGAAGCATCCTGCATGCCACTGAATTATAAAATGTTTCAGCGCATTCTGCTTGCAGATGCCCCATCAGTTTTCCAATAACAGTGATCTTTATTTTTGCCCACAGCTCGGCATCTTCGCCGGCTGCCGGGTAATCCCGCAGCAAGGCTGCCACGGTTTTATTGACTCGTTCCTCATAGCCCACGATGCGCCTGGCGCTGGCCTCGGTGGACCCGGCCCAGTCGGCCTGCTCAAAGCACCGTTTGCCTTGCTGGCTGTACTCCCGGAACAGTTCGTAGTGCCGGTCAAAGCCATCCAGGATGGCCTGTGCAACGCCCTTGATGACTTTCATGTAGCCGGTTTCTGACCTGCTGCCTTCAACGGTGGAACAGGGGAGAACAGGCCGATGCCGGCCTCATCAACCGCGCGGCCAAAGGCAGCGACATCTTCACTCATGTACCGGTTCAGCGCTTCCCGCGCGTCATCCAGTGTTGTGCGGGCCTGTGCAATATAAGCCTGAGCGGTTTCTGTGGGTGCATCCCAGGTGCTGCCCACGTAGTATTGCGCCATTCCGATTCGGCTGATCACTTTATCCGCGCTGTAGACGTAGCCCCTGGTTTTGGGCGGTACGCGGAAACGTTTTTCCAGCTCATCCAGGCCTTTTTTTACTTCATCGGCCTGTTTACCCAGTGCTTTGAGTACTTCGTCATCGTCTTCCTTATTGCGGACGCTGATCAGTTTTTTCGTGGTTTCCACATCGTTCCTGGCCTGGCGGATTTGTTCCACTGCTGTGACTGCGGTTTCTTCCAGTTTCTGCAGGGCCAGCAGGGTCGCGTAGTTGTTGCGGCGGCCTTCCGCTGTCACCTTGGAGCGGGGGTCCGCCAGTACGGTGACCGCGATGCTGTCATTGACCGGGTCCGTATCTGCGGTTTCCAGGCTCAGCGTCACCTGGTACTGACCGGCCGGTACTTCGGGTCCGCCCGGCAAGCCGTCCTCAAGTTCGGCGGGTTTGGATCCCGGCATGGGCCGGACGCCGTCGTGCTCCAGGCCCCAGGTAATCCGGTTGATTCCCTGGTGCACCACAAATTTCTGTTTGCGGATGATTTGGTCGTTTGCATCCCGGATGGTCATTTCCACTTTTACCGGCTGGTCTTTTTCTTTTTTGTCCGGGTCTCCTTTACCGTCATGATCCTTGTTCCGGGCGGCCTTTGCCCTTTTTTCAATGCTGCGCTCACGTTCGATGTCTTTGTCGGGGTAGGGTAGGTCATCACCGCTGGCCATGAAAGTCAGCATCACGCCGTAGGGCTCATTTTTTGCCCGGAACTCACCGGAACCGGTGAAACGGGTCGAGGGTGTCTGGCCGGGATCATACTGCTGACCCGGCGTGGCGGAGAGGATTTTCAGGCGTTGCCTGAAATCAGACTCTTTCAGGCCACGCAGTGCGCTGTAATCGTCCAGCACATACACGGACCGCCCGTGAGTGCCCAGCACCAGGTCGTTTTCCCGTTCCTGGATGGCCATATCCATCACCGAAACTGTCGGTACGCCGGCCTTGAAGCGGGTCCAGCTATCGCCGCCATCAACGGAAATAAACAGGCCGAACTCGGTGCCCAGGAACAGCAGGTCCGGGTCGACCGGGTCCTGCAGCACGGACAGGGCGTAGCCGGACAGTTCATCGCTGACCAGATTTTTCCACTTTTTGCCGTAGTCATCCACCCGGAACACATAAGGTTTCATGTCGGAACGGCGGTGGTCGTCAAACACTACGAAAGCGGTGCCGGCCTCGTGCGGTGAAGGGGCGATCATCGGCACCCAGGCGCCTCGTGGGCCACCTTTTGCTGCTGTGTCGATGCGTTTCCAGCTTGCACCACCGTCGCGCGTGACGTGTACGCGGCCGTCATCGGTGCCGACCCAGAGGGTACCTTTTTCCAGTCGGCTGGGCGCTACCGTGACAATCGTGGTGTAGTTTTCAGCCGCAGTGACATCAAAGGTCACGCCGCCACTTTCTTTGTAGGTCTGCTTGTCCGGATCGTTCGAAGTCAGGTCGCCGCTGATCACCGTCCAGGTGGCGCCGCGGTCGGTGGATTTGTGCAGGAACTGGCTGCCGTAATAGATCGTTGCCGAATCAAACGGATCCTGTGCCAGACCGGCGCTCCAGTTAAAGCGCAATTCAATATCCGGGCTGAGTGAGGCCGGGCGGATCAGGCGGTCTTCGCCCGTGTCCAGGTTCCACGCGGTCAGCATGCCGCCCTGCGACATGGTGTAGCCCCGGCGGGAGTTGTCGGGGTCAGGCATGGTATCGAAACCATCACCGAAACCAACTTCCTGCCAGTGCAGGTTGCGTATCCCGGCATTTTCCCAGACCTCGGACGGGCCGCGCCAGGAACCGTTGTCCTGCAGGCCGCCGTAGATGTGATAGGGGAGATCGTTATCCACCCGGATATGATAGAACTGGGACAGCGGCAGGTTGCGCACATAGCGCCAGGTTTCACCCCGGTCCCGGCTGATGGCGATGCCGCCATCGTTGCCGATCACCAGGTGCCTCGGATCCTCGGGGTTGATCCAGAACGCGTGGTTGTCGATATGCACGGTGTTGGACGCGTCGCAGCAGACGATCACCGGGTTCTTCTCGAAAGATTTACCGCCGTCAATCGATACGCTCAGTTGCGAGGCGATGTTGTAGACGCGGTCGGCGTTTTCCGGGTCAGCGGTGACCTCGGTGTAGTAGAACGGCCGGATGGCGATGTCGTAATCTTCATTGGTTTTTATCCAGCTTTCACCGCCATCGTCCGAACGTAGCATGGCGCTTTTGTCCGCTTCGACCAGAGCGTAAACGCGCCCGGCCTGCGCCGGCGAGGGTGCAAAGCTGATGCGGCCCAGGTCCCCTTTGGGCAGACCGTCTTCCTCGGTTTTCCGTTTCCAGCTTTTGCCGCCGTCCCAGGAAATATACATGCCGGAACCGGGGCCGCCGGATTTGAAAAAATACGGCCAGCGGCGGTGCTGCCACATGCTGGCGTAGAGCTTGTCCGGGTTGAAGGGATCGATCTTGATGTCCGTACCGCCGGTTTTGGAGTCAACGTAGAGGATTTTGCTCCAGGTCTCGCCGCCATCGGTGGTTTTGAAGATACCCCGGTCCTCATTTTCACCCCACAGCGTACCCAGCGCGGCGGCATAGGCGACCCCGGGCTTGTCCGGGTGCAGTGCGATGCGGTTGATCCGTTCGGTCTTCTCCAGGCCGACGCGTTTCCAGGTCTTGCCGCCATCAATGGACTTGAACATGCCGCCGCCGATCGAGGTGGAGTTGCGTACATTGCCTTCCCCGGTGCCGACCCAGATGATGTCCGGGTTGGACTGATTGATGGCCACGGCGCCGATCGAAGCGTAGGGCTGATCGTCAAACACCGGCGTCCAGGTCAGGCCACCGTTTTCCGAGATCCACACACCGCCGGTGGCGGCGCCGATGACGATGTGGTTGGGGTCGGATGACACCACGTCAATGGCGGCAATCCGGCCGCTGACCGCAGCCGGGCCCAGGGTGCGGGCGGACAGGCCCTCGAGCAAGCCGGCATCCAGTGCGGCGCGGGCGGGAAAGGGCAGACCGGCCAGGCATAATGACAGAAACGGGACAAACAGTGTGGTCTTGAACAGGTGATGCATCAGGTGCTCCGAAGTGTAGTTCAGCGGCTAAGATTCAATTGTTGCGAACGGAATGTCAACCATGTGCGAACTTTCATATATAATCGCCTTTGGATTACGGAGGAGTTTTAAAGTGAAACGAATTTTTGTTCTCGTGGCGGCCGGTTTCCTGTTTAATTCAGTCCAGGCTCAGGATGATGCTGAAGAGTATAAAGTGGTGCTTCCCCCGGACGCACAAAAATGTGTACTGCCTGCATCGCCGGATAAAATTGCCGATGATGCCACCTACGATCAGTTGAAAGAAGCCAAGGCGCAGATTGCGACCTTCCAGACCCAGGTGGAGGCTTTTCGCGAATGTCTCAGTGCGGCGGAAGATAACCCCGGCAACACCGAAGGCAACAAGGCAGCGATTGTTTCCTCGTTCAATTATTCCGTCGATATGGAAGAACGGATTGCCGAACGCTTTAACGCGGCCATACGTAGCTACAAGCAGCGCAACGCCAAGTAAGAGGACGCTTGCGGCCGACTGCTCCGGGGTCGCGCGCAAGCGCGCTCTTACAAGCCGACTGGTAGCGGGAAGTCGCGCGCAAGCGCGTTCTTAATAAGCCGACCGGTAGCGGTCCGTAAACTGTGCGTCATTACCGGGCCCTGGAATCAGACGATGTCACCACTCAGATTATTGTTCGTGTTTCTTGCTTTTGTCACCTTTTCCCTGCCTGCCGCTGAGAAAGTTGACGAGCACCCGCTGTCGGCTATTCCTCTTCGCTCGATTGGCCCCGCGCTGACTTCCGGCCGTGTGGCTGATTTCGCCTTCAATCCGGATCACCCGGAAGTTCATTACGTTGCCATGGCCAGCGGAAATTTGTGGAAAACGGAAAACAACGGTGTTACCTGGGCATCGGTTTTCGACAAGGAGGGTTCTTACGCCATCGGTGTGGTCGAACTGGATCCTGCCAATCCCAACACGGTCTGGGTCGGCACGGGTGAAAATAACGCGCAGCGCAGCGTCGGTTCCGGCGATGGCGTTTATCGCTCGCTGGATGGTGGCAAGACGTGGAAGAACATGGGGCTGAAGGATTCCGGGCACATCTCGATGATCCGGATTGATCCTGCAGATGGCAATGTCGTATATGTTGCGGCGCAGGGTCCCCTGTGGAGTCCGGGTGGGGATCGCGGCCTGTACAAGACCACCGACGGCGGGAAAAATTGGCAGCGCTTGCTGGAGATTGATGAAAATACGGGGGTCAATGAATTCGTCATTGATCCGGCCAATCCCAAGGTGATTGTGGCTTCGAGTTATCAGCGCCGCCGGCATGTGTGGACACTGATCAATGGCGGTCCCGGCAGTGGCATCCATAAAACAACCGATGGTGGCAAAACCTGGCGCAAGATTACCGGCGACCTGCCCGCCGGGGACCTCGGCCGGATCGGCCTGGCCATGGCGCCGTCAGCGCCCAACGTGCTTTACGCCATCATCGAGGCCGATGCCGAAGACCAGGGTGTGTACCGCAGTGAAGATTTCGGTGAGAGCTGGGAAAAGCGCTCAGACCACATGACCAGCAGCCCCCAGTACTACAACGAATTGTACGTCGATCCGCATAACCCGGAGCGGGTTTACTCGGTCGATACCTTTACTCACGTATCTCAGGATGGTGGCAAAAACTGGGAGAAAGTTTCTTTCAAAAACCGCCATGTCGATGACCATGCCTTGTGGATCGACCCGCGCAACACAAAACACCTGTTTATCGGCGGCGATGGCGGCGTTTACGAAAGCTGGGACCGGGGTGATACCTGGCGGCACGTGCGCAACCTGCCGGCCACCCAGTTTTACCGGGTCACACCCGACAACGACACCCCCTTCTACAATGTCTGCGGTGGCACTCAGGATAATTTCACACTGTGCGGGCCATCCCGCAACACCTTCAGTGACGGTATCGGAAATGCGGACTGGTGGGTGGCCCAGTTCGGTGACGGTTACAAGACGCAGATCGATCCCACCGATGCCAATGTCGTCTACGCGCAGTACCAGTACGGCGGCCTGGCCCGCTTCGACCGCATCACCGGGGAGCGGCTGGCGATCACCCCGCAACCGGGTGCTGAAGAGAAAGCCTACAAGTGGAACTGGAACTCACCGCTGATCATTTCACCGCACACTCACCAGCGACTGTATTACGGCTCTGAACGCCTGTTCCGCTCCGACGATCGCGGTGAAAGCTGGGTGGCGGTCAGCGGCGACCTGTCACGCGGCATCGACCGCAACAAGCTTGAAGTGATGGGCCGGGTGTGGAGTGTGGACGCCATTGCCAAGAATGCATCCACCTCGATGTACGGCAGCCTGATTGCCATTGCTGAGAGCCCCCTGGTGGAAGGACTGCTTTATGCCGGCACCGATGACGGCCTGATCCAGGTCACTGCGGACGGCGGGGCGCACTGGAAAAAATATGATTCATTCAAAGGCGTGCCCGACAGGTCGCTGGTCGAGGACATCATTGCCTCCTCCCATGATGCCGATGTCGCCTGGGCAGTTTTTGACAATCACAAACGCGGGGATTACAAACCCTATATTCTCAAAACCGAAGACCGTGGCAAAAGTTGGAAACTGATGGTCAGGGGCCTGCCGGAGCGGGGCTCCGCTCACACCATCATCGAAGATCATGTCGATCCGGGCCTGTTGTTTGCCGGCACCGAGTACGGCCTGTTCTTCAGTAACGACGACGGCGCGAACTGGAACGAACTGACGTCTCTGCCGACCATCGCCGTGCGCGACCTGGAAATCCAGCGCAGGGAAGGGGACCTGGTGGTAGGGACCTTTGGCCGGGGTATTTATATCCTTGATGACTATGCACCCTTGCGTGCAAGCAGCGCCGATCTGGAAGCGGAAGCGACCCTGTTTTCCGTCCGGGATGCGTTTTTGTACAATCCGGATAGCCGGCGTGGCTGGGGCGGCAAGGGTGACTGGGGCACCGGTCGCTACGTGGCCGATAACCCGCCCTACGGCGCGGTGTTTGCCTATTACCTTGCCACCGACCTGCAGACCATAAAGGAACAACGGCGGGCGTTAGAAAATGAGCGTGCAGGAAAAGGAGAGGATAACCCGTACCCCAGTTGGGAGCAGTTGCGGCGCGAGGATCGCGAAGAAGCACCGTCCATGACCCTGACCGTGCGTGACCGGCAAGGCAAGATTGTTCAGCGCATCAATGGCCCGGCCGGCAAGGGCTTTCACCGGGTGGCCTGGGATATGCGTTATCCGGCGGTGGACCCGGTTGATCTCAAGGCAGGTGGCGACCTCATGCCCTGGGAATCGCCGCCACAGGGTCCCATGGCGCTGCCCGGTGACTACAGCGTCACTTTGTCCAAACGGGTGGAAGGGGAACTTGTGACGGTCTCAGGTCCACAAAGTTTCACGCTGAAGCCACTTTACAACGGTGGTTTGGTCGCAGAAAACCGGCAGGATGTACTGGACTTCCAGATGCGAACGGCGGGTCTTTATCGCGCGGTCACCGGAGCGAACAAGGCGGCTGATGAAATCCAGAACCGGATTGATCACCTGATGGCCGCAGTCGAGGTAACCCCGGCTGCCGATGAGGAGCAGGCACAGGCGGTGCGGGCGCTGAACACGCGAATGCAGGGCCTGCAGGTGAAGCTGAACGGCGACAGCACCCTGTCAAGCCGGGCGGAACCGGTGCCGATGTCCATAACGGAACGGGTTGGCAATATCGTTGGCGGCAGTTGGGGCAGTCAGTCTGCGGTCACCGGAAATTTTCGCAATTCCTATGCGGTCGCCGCACAGCAGTTTCCGGTGGTGCTTGCACAGTTGAAAGCTATTGCCGCCGACCTGGTCGCACTGGAAGAAGACTTACAGGCCGAGGGTGCGCCCTGGACACCGGGACGGATACCGGACTGGCCGTGAGTTTGGTTTGTTAGCTGGCGCCCTGGTCAGGTACCGCGAGCTTCATCCAGTCGTTTGACCAGGTCCTTGGCCCATCGTACCAGCATCAAGCGGGCTTCGGAGCGGTTGGAGACACTGGTAGTCCATTGATAGTAGCCACGACGGGGCGCTTCCTTCCGGTCACTTGCGGTTGCGATCAGGTCTCCGGTAACGGAATCGTATATTTCCAGCTTCAAGGTCATTTTCCCGGCGGATTCCGTGAATTGTAAGTCGCGCCCGGTGGAATTCTGCGTATCGGGTGCATAAACGTCCAGGTCGACGATGGCGGGTTTGATGCGCATCACGTCTTCACCGGTCTGATCCGTGATGGTGTATCCACCGTTATCGCTCAGTTCCTTGGTGAATACATCGTCGAATATCTCAGCCATAGACGCTTTGATCTCTTCCATATCCTTCGCCTTGACTTTGAACGGGCGGGAACGGTTCTGGTCCCGTTGCCAGTTGCGGCGGAAGGCGACGGTAGCCGGGTCCAGCATGATTTGTGTGTACACGCTCCAGTCGACATCGGGGTCGGCGTAAATTTCTCCGCGGCGGTCTTTGTCGACCAGTTGCAGTCCTTCAAGGGAAACCTTGCTTGTTTCGTCTTGCGCCACTGCAGGCGCAGTGACGCTAATCAGAATAAGAAAAAGCAGTAAGGTTTTAAGAATCATATTCATTTGTCAACTCCAGTAGCTTGGCTTTACTTACTTTAAAAGAGCATAAAGTAAACAATTAGTTCAGTATGAGAGGGACCGGAATGAAGTTGCTTCGCTTTCCTTTAATTGCAGATGAAGTGGGGCCGGCTCAGGCTGATTTCAGGTAGTTCAGCATGGTGTCGGCGTCGCTGACCTCGAATGGGTCCGTCGGGCAGTTATCGCATTTGCCTTCTTCGGCGAACACCTGCTTGATCACACCGTCTTCAACCAGCATGGAATAACGCCAGGAACGTAGCCCGAATCCCACATTGTCTTTGTTTACCAGCATGCCCATCAGGCGCGAGAAGGTGCCGCTTCCATCGGGCAGCAGTTTCACGTTTTTCACACCCTGGTGAATTCCCCACTGGAACATGGTAAAGGCATCGTTCACGCTCAGGCAGTAAACTTCATCGACTCCCAGACTCTTGAACTCATCGTAGTTATCTTCAAAGCCGGGTAAGTGTGTGCTGGAGCAGGTCGGTGTAAATGCGCCCGGCAGAGCGAATATGATGACTTTTTTTCCTTTGAAAATATCGTCCGTACTCACGTCCTGCCAGCGGAAGGGATTGGGGCCTTCCACGCTTTCGTCTCTGACGCGGGTTTTGAAAACCACTTGGGGCACGGTAGCTGTAATGGTGTTGCTCATGACTTTGTTTCCTTTGCTTGAATAATTAATGTCCGACCGGCAGGGCCGGGTCAAATGCACGGGAGAATGTTATCTCGCACATAGCTATAAGTAAAATAGATAGATGTTATGCTCTTAATAGAAATTATTAATGATAATATTGCGCTATAGCGCCGCAGGGTCAGGCCTGAAAAAATCTGCAATGAAGCTGAGCCTGATAGGCGGTTTCATGACAGAATATCATTTTCACGGAGTAGATGCAGCGTGATGAATCCCGATTTATTTATTGACCCCAATCTGCCACTGATTGACCTCCATCGCCACCTGGACGGAAGTATCCGCCTGGAAACCATCATCGAACTGGCCGAACAGCAGGGCATTGAATTACCCGCCTGTGATGTTGAGTCTTTGCGCCCGTACGTGGTGATTGATGGCAAAGCAGACGGCCTGATGGATTTTATCGGCCGCTTCCGTTACCTGACCGCGATTTTACATGACCTGGATGCCTGCCGGCGGGTGGCTTATGAAAACGTAGTGGATGCGCAGCGCGAGGGTATTGATTACATCGAACTGCGCTGCAGCCCCTGGTTCATGAGTGAAGCCCACGACCTGGATCCGGCCGGCGTGGTCGATGCGGTGGCCGACGGGATCAAAGCGGCTGAACGCGATACCGGGGTGCGGGCGCAGATGATCGGCATCATGAGCCGGACTTATGACACCGAAACCTGTCATCGTGAACTCGATGCCTTGCTGCAATACCGGGATCACCTGGTCGCGATTGACCTGGCCGGTGATGAACTCAGGTTTTCGCCGGAACTGTTCCGTGATCATTTCAGGCGGGCCCGGGATGCCGGCCTCGAGATCACCGTCCATGCCGGAGAAGTCGGCGGGCCGCAAAGCGTCTGGTCCGCTATTCGTGAACTCGGCGCTGCGCGGATCGGGCACGGTATACAATCGCTGGAAGATCCGGCCCTGGTCGATTACCTGGGTGAGCACCGTATCGGTCTGGAAGTCTGCATCACTTCCAATATACACATTGGTGTGGTGGACGACTATGCGGATCACCCGGTCCGGGTTTTGCTTGAAAAAGACCTGCTGGTTAACCTCAATACCGATGATCCTGCCATCAGCGGGATTGACCTGAGGCATGAATATGAAGTGGCGGCGCCCAAAGCCGGCCTGAGTCCGGCACTGACCCGGCAGGCCCAGGCGAACGCCCTGGAGATGGCGTTCCTGAGCGACGATGAAAAGAGAATTTTGCTGGAAAAGAAGAAAGGTGAAATAACCTAAATGAATAGTATCAAATTGATATAGGGTATATTTAAAGCCTGCTCAGAAAGTCATAATACACTGATATAAAAGGATTAAATGACTTATTTATGGTACAATAGTGCACGAAAAACAAGCCAAACTCCTTAAAAAGCGTGCACCTATGATTCGTTGTCGCAGTCACCAACAAATACCCC
>JAJRRA010000017.1 GCA_024279945.1 Gammaproteobacteria bacterium | reverse complement strand
TGCAGCCACCGGATTACCGCTATTACCTCTTGTGGAATGGGTAATGTGTGGTTACCGGAGGGTTCTTTGCACCTGCCGAGCGCCGGTTGAGGGTGTTTTGAATCAAACAGAGGCGTTCTGATATTCTGAGCAAACTCTAACGAGCTTAAACGCCGAAATGTCTTCCGCGTAGCTATTGGCTATATCGTGTCCAGTTGGCTGCTGGCGCAAGTGGCGGACTTGGTGCTGGATAATATCGGTTCACCTGATTGGGTCATGCAAACTATCTTTTTGGTGCTGGCTTTAGGGTTTCCAGTGGTTGTGTTTTTCTCTTGGGCCTATGAAGTTACACCCGAGGGCATCAAACGCGATTCCGAGATTGACCGCACACAGTCGATAACAAACGTTACAGGCCGTAAATTGGATCGTGCGATCACAGCGGTATTGGTTGTTGCGCTGGCTTATTTTGCCTATGACAAGTTCGTTCTATCGGCTGCACGGGATGCGGAGCTGGTTGAGGCAACAACGAAGGCAGTTTCACGAGAAGTCGTTGAACAGCCTGAACAAATCGCAGAAAATGAAAAATCGATCGCGGTCCTGGCGTTCGTCAATATGAGTGCCGATCCTGAGCAGGAGTATTTCAGCGACGGAATCGCGGAGGAAATCCTGAACGGTCTGGCGCAACTGCCGGATCTGAGGGTAGCAGCGAGAACATCTGCCTTCTCATTCAAGGGGCAGAATATTGACATTCGCCAGGTGGGCGAAACACTCAACGTTAATTACGTTCTCGAAGGTAGCGTGCGCAAAGCAGGGGACCGGTTGCGGATCACGGCCCAACTCATCAGCGTCGCTGACGGTTACCACCTCTGGTCAGAGACTTACGCCCGCCAGATTGATGATATTTTTGCGATCCAGGAGGAAATAGCGCGGGCAGTTGTCGGTGAACTGGAAGTGACACTGGGGCTTGCGAAAGAGGCATCCCTGGTACAGCAGGGCACGACGAATACAGAGGCATATAACTGGTTCCTGCGCGGGAAATTTTATATCGGGCAACAGAGTCCCGACGCCTTTGAAAAAGCGACTGAATCATATTCCAGGGCCATCGAACTTGATCCCGGGTTTGCGGGTGGCCATGGCGGCCTGGCGTATGGATTGGCCTACGGTGCATTCTTTTTTCCGTATTCGCAGGTCGCAGAGACCGTCCGTCCTGCTTACCGGCGTGCGCTGGCAATCGATGAATATCAGACCGAGGCATTATTGGCCAAGGCAGTCGATCTCGTGTCTTCCGACTACAACTTTGCGAAAGCGGAACAAGCCGTTCTCAAGGCGCTCCAAACTGGGAAAAACAGAACGCTCGTAACAGATGCCTACTGGTGGCTAATTCTGCAACCGCAGAGGAGGTTCGACGAAGCACTGGATTTACTTGCCATAGCAGAAAAGTCCGATCCCTTGTCGCCATTGATACAGCAAGGGTTCGGAAGTAATCTTATTTTTAAGCGTGAATACCAAGCAGCACTGCCACACCTGGAGACCGCACTTGAGATGAATCCAAACGATTCTTTTGCAGCCTGGCTGCTTAGCTTGACCCATGTCAGGCTGGATCAATTGGATGAAGCCGAGGCCGCAATCGGGCAATTGGAAGCCCTTACCGGGACAAATGCGTGGTCGATTAGTACCTGGGCTGAGTTGTACTTGGCGCGAGGAGACGAAACCAGTGCGCGCGATATGGTGGCTCAGGCGATTGCATTGCACGACGCAGGGAGCGAAGACCCCGCACTCGTGCCAATGATTGGTATGATTTACTGGTATTTGGGCGAGGTTGACGAGGCCATTAACTGGTTTGAAAGAGGAACCGAGACCCCGAATCTAAATAACACCGCTTTTATACCGATTTGGCTTAACCGTAGCACCATCAACCGGAATCACCCGCGACTCCAGGCACTCCTGAAAAAGATGAACCTCGACGATGCCTCGGTAGCAACTGCGAAAGCTGCTGCGGCAAGTCAATATAAATAGGGACCAGGTTTTTCCTGCTTTGTGAATATCTGCTCCGTTCCGAGGATACGGTTTACACTTTTCAGGTAAAAGCGAATGGCATCCGGACCTTCGGCTTCAGATCAGGACTGACGATTCAACTTACATTGTAATCGGTAATTTCTTTGGCAAAACGACGAAAGTCAGCAAGGAATTTCCGGCAGATGGCGAAAACGATCTCCCAGCTAATCACGGCATAATTGTGGACTGCAATGTTTCTGAAACCAACTGCCTTCTGCATGGATTCGCAGGTGACCGGTGTGATGGCGCCAACTGCCTGAAGCGTTGTAAAAACATCACCCATTGTTGTCGGCGCCATTTCGTCAGATTCGCTGATAACATGACTGCCAATATCAACACAAAGCTGAACGGCCCGCGTGAGATTCAGTACCAGGATATCCTGAATATCAGGATCTTGAATAAGCTGATTAACGCCGGAGGGTGTTTTTTCCTCCACGCGCTTAACGCAGCGGCGAAGCGATTCAAGTTTCTGCGCAAGGATCACCTGATCCATGCATCGCGCCTCTCGGTCAATATTCTCTGCTGCAAAGGGACAAAATCTGCTGTATTAATCAGATGTTTCGTCAATAGACTTGCGTAGGTGGCGTCGTCACCGAGCAAGCGCTTGCCTTTGAAAACCTGCCCGAGGATGGGTTCGGCCGCATAATACAGATCAACAATATCTACCGGGCGGCCAAATCTGGCAGCAATCTGTTCAATCAACTCCAGTTTCAGGCTGCCGGATATCGGAACATCACAGAGCAGGGCGAGATCGATATCGCTTTTCGCCGTGGCATCACCCGTCGCCTGTGATCCGAACAGTATGGCCAGTTCCAACTGGGGGTACCGGGACAAAAACCGGGTCAATTGTTTGTGCAGGGTGCTCATGTGGTCATTGTAACCCGGGTTCCCTGGTCCCTCAATTGAGGGTGCTTAATCTGAATGTTGCACAAGTTACCGGAATTGTCGCTTGATTTCGCGATGAATCCCGTTTTCTTTACATAAACGATCCATCTCATTAGCGAGATCGGTGGTGAGTGAAATATTCAGCCGCTCCTCACTACCAGCCAGAACCGACTCGCCCGCGACATTGGCGGCTAGGCCCCATGCCTGGCGCACCAAAAAAAACCCCACTCAAAGTGGGGTTTTCTGTGGCACTGGCCTTAGCCGGTAGGGGTGATTTTCCAGAGACGGTTTTCCTTGCAGTCTGTGATGCCTTTGAACAAATCCTTGAGTGCTTCCTTTCCTTCCCTGGAGTCCAGTGCAGTTTGAGTAGCGCTCCAGGTAGCCAGATCGGGATAAGAATCGACCCAGAGAAAAGCCTTGCTATCGCCAACAACGGCAGTCCCGGAACTGCTGGTGACCTTTCCATTAGCTACGTTTTTGTTGACCCATTTCAGCCATATTCTATTGGCAGCGTGAGCGTCTTCTGCAGTTTTCCCTTCTTCCAGTTTGCAGTCAAAAACCTCAACATAGCTATCTGCGATAATCGAACCACTAAATAACATAAAAACAATAGCAGCTAACGCCTGTAAAAGGTGCTTTTTCATTTTACTCTCCAGTATGGTTTTTTTATGCAAGTCTATAGAGTGACTTGTCCGCTTAACTATAGGAGACAATTTGGACCTTTGCTGAAGACTGGGCCCCGAAGTGTGGCGAATACCGGCGTCACCGGAGGTTTTCTTCGGTGTACAGTGACAGTTCGATCATTCGCTCCAGCAACTGGTCGGGTGTACTGCCGGGAAAGTTCTTCTGAACCATTTCTTTGGCAAACAGGCGGCAGATGTAGCGAAGCTTCAGGGCTTTGTTTTTCGAGGCATAAACAAAATCACGGTGGCCATTGTTGATGACGATGACATTCAGTTCCGCCTCATATTTTGAACGCCACAACTCCCCCGCTGCTTTCCTGAAGGTGTAGCCAGGCAGTCCTTGACGGTTCCCGGTGGGTTGCCTCATCTCGGGCAGCAATGAATCCGTCACCGTTATGATGCCCTCACCTTCACAGCGGATCGCCCCCTGCGCAACGGTCACAACAATACGGCTGAGTTCCGGCTGATCCGGTGCAATAAAGGTGACGATTTCAGACTGATCATTTTCCAGAGCCCCCGAACCTTCGACAATTCGCCACTGAAATGTGAGGTCGTGCTCCACGTTGGTTCGTGAACGATCGCGCGCTACCGCCCGGTATGTTTTGGACTGGTTAATGGCCACAACACTTGATTGCGGAGCGACACGCACGCTGAACAGCGGGCCGGCGTATTCGAAAAACTGTTTTTGTACACGCGGTGTCTGCTCGCCCGACTCGCCGCCATCAACTTCCTCTGCGACCGCCTCATCATCGGACTCTGAGGCCAGCCGCGATCCACGGCCCTTGTTGCCGGCCTGAATATCAAACCAGTCATATTCCTCGGTTGGCAACACCATGAAGGCTTCCTGGAAAGCCTTACGGATCGTGGTTAGCATTTTACGACTGGCACGTTCATCCTCGGCGCGGCGTTGTTCGGCGATGATCTGCAACAACTGGCTCTCTATCTTCTTCAGGGCAATGCAAAATCGCTCAAACCGGCCGTCCCGGATGATGCCGCTGCGCGTGCCCGGCGTCAGTTTGAGAAAGGGCACTTCCACAATACCCTGCAGACATCCGCTGCTCCACGGTTCACCCTGGAATTCATCAAGTTCCGTTAAATTTGTGAGTACCCGCGTACCCGTACGAGACAGGCTGACTGCACAGTCGGCGTTCGCTTCGGTGAGATACAGTTCCAGGTGGATTTCACCGTCTACCGCCCTTACCACAGGAAGCTCATGCAACAGCCGGCCGTCGAACTGGCGCGGTTCAACCTTGTACTGCTTGCGAGCCGTGCGATCGATGATATTGATCTGCACACCCGAATGCCGAATGCGATCCCGCAATTCCGCTGCCAGGTACCACTGAATTTTTTCACCGGTCAACTGACGCAGACCGGCGAGCAGCGGCTTGATCAAAAGTGTGGTGCCCGTTTCGGGAAAGAGTGCACGAGATAACGTAATCGTATAGTCCGGACTGCCCTTCTTCATGTGCATCTGATAGTTTTTGCCATCGGCGCCGGCCGAGGTCAGGCTAAGGCCCTCTCCCACGATCCAGAAGCTGAGCAGCCCGATGCCGAATTCACCCTGGATGCCACTGGCCCCATTGATCTTTAGCTGCCGTTTGATGGAGTCACAAATATGCGTGGCTACATACTTGAAGTTCGGTTTCCCCTCATCATCCCGGGGAATGCCATCACCGTCGTCGATGATACGCAAATAGGATTCACCGTGTTCGCGGCCACGGGTAATCGTAATACTGCGGGCACTGGCATCAATACTGTTTTCAACAAACTCCGCCACCGCCTTCAGCGGATTCGTCTGCGACAACGCGATGATATTGATCGCATTCCAGTCATCGCCGATCCGTAATTTCCCGGAAGCCCTGCTTTTGCTTCTCTTTTTACCCACTTTTTTTGTAACCAAAAATGAATTTGTCCTCAGTTAAAGTCCCGCAATTGCCCGGACAGGTGATGATACTGCAAAGAATCCATAAAGATAAAAAATTGCACAGCCGGCATCCCGTTCTCACAAAATGAGAAGGCCTGCACGTATACTACTTTGCCACGAGTTTTCTGCTGATTCGATCCGATGCAAAACGAATTTCACCAAATACTCAAGCAATTCCCCCTCATGGCGAGCAAAAACCCCCAGCTCAATCTGTTGAATGAAGAAGAACGGATTGAGCTCGACATTCAGCGGTCTGAGCTTTATCGAACACTGTGGAATCAACAGAAGAAGAAACTGGCCAGATACTCGGCAGATAGAAAAATTCGGCGCCTGGTGGAATCTGCCGACCGGTTTCGCGATCTCACCCGGGCTCATCGCATCGAAACGGATTCCTCTATCGAATGGCTGGATCTCAACCTGATTTGTGCCACCGACGGAGTTGAAGACCAGCCTCCCGATCCCTCCGCTCTCAAAGCGATGCAGACAGCAGAACAAGGCAAAAAGCTGCAAAGTCTTTTCGAGAAAATCAGCCGACAACTGGGCTTCGCCCTGAGCCGGCCCTGCCCGGTTTTTGAGGACCGCTATTCCGTCCGCGTGGAGTTTCTCGATTGCATCGCCTGGGTCGCGCTGAAAGTCGAGCGGGTGATCAAAATGGAAATCAAGGACGCACAAGGGAATTGGCAACTGTCTACCTTTCGCTTCAACCTGCTGAAACCGATGCACACGGCATCGTGGATTGACCAGGTTCTGTTGGCGTGGGTGGAAGACATCGTCCGGACCTTCCCGGACGATGCCGGGCAGGCCTGTGACTGGCTGCGCAAAGAGATCGAAAAAAGATTTCACAAGCAATCTTCGCTGCACGGGCTGAGGCAACAGGTGAAGCATCACATGAGTGTCGCTCCCGGCATGATCGAGGCCTTGCTTCACATCAAGCGGCAAGCCAGCATGCGCCAGGCCCTGATGAATACGGATGTCAGCAAAATGTGGCCGGCGGCCGAGTTCTGGGCCGAGCTTCACGGCAAATATCCGGGGCTGACTTTACTCTGTTACCTGGAGGCGAAAGGCAGGAAAAACGGCTCTATGCATGAGTTCAGCAAACTACGATCCAACTGCCTCAGGCACGGTCTTTCACCACGCGGCTGGCGCTATTTGCTCAAAACGGGTGAAGCAGCTTACCGCGCCATCCTGGATTCCGGGATAGACCAGGCCAGGGCCTTTCCGATGGCCATCGCTCTCATCGAATGGCAAAGCCGCTCCGGCCTGAAGGAACCATTAGCACCGGAAATGGCAATAGCTTTCATCAATTTTGCGGCCATGGCGCTGCTCGAAGGCCTGAATATCGCTGAGCATGTCGACCCGCGCATTGCACGCTTGGCAAACACGCACTATCAGAAGCTGGAACAGGCGGATGAGCGCACAGAGTTTGTTGAAAAAGACTGGCTCGAGATCCTGATCTGGATGCGCAATTCACAACCGCAGATTGACAAAAACCAGTGGCGGGCGGGCTGGTCATGCATCTGGAAGAAATATGTTGCGGCATCAGGCGACAGAGACTCGGCCGCGGAATGGGAATCGAGAGTGAACGACATCACGATCCTTGGCATGAAAGTCAAACCCCTGACAAGCTCCAGGGACCTCTGCCTGGAAGGCATGAAGATGAACCACTGCGTTTCGTCCTATGCAAAAAACTGTCGGGATGGCAACTACCGGGTTTTTTCAATCAGGGCAGCCACAACCGGAAAACGAATGGCCACCGTGGGCCTGAGTTTGTCGGACAATGTTTGGAGGCTGGACCAGATCAAGGGTAAAAACAACCACCAGGTGAATTCCGAACTTGAGTCCCTGTGTCGAACGCTGGCCCAGTTTTATCAGCAGGCAGACAGGCATCAGAGGGCTAGAAAACAGGCTCCGGCCCTGCCTCAGGCCTGCGTTGTAAGCAATAGATCTGCAGTTCGCCCAGAAGGGTTTTTTCATATCAGGGTCTCAGCGGAGCATTGCCTCATGTCTCGCAACAGTGACAACCATTGGGAAGCAGCGCAGTGCAGCGACTACCCGATTTCCGCTGAATTGAGATCGAGCCTTGAAGCTGCTGCAACGGGAGTTCCGGCATGTAACAGCCGCCCGGAATCAGCGGAACTGACCATCAGGCTGCGATTGGAACTGCCGCCGGAATTTGCAGTTTATATTTGGGATGTGGCGGAAAAGCGCGACCGCTTATTGAAAGTGGACTGACGGTATATGTGACCACTGTAGCCTGAACCTCCAGGCCCCTCACAGGGTACTTGTTGCATTCAGAAAGGCCACACCCACAAAATCATCGGAACGGCGATCGCCACCACCAGGATCTCTAGTGGCAAGCCCATGCGCCAGTAATCGCCGAAGCGGTAGCCGCCCGGCCCCATGATCAGGGTGTTGTTCTTATGTCCGATGGGCGTCAGGAAGGCGCAGCTTGCCGCCACCGCGACACTCATCAGGAAGGGGTCTGGGTTCACCCCCAGGCTGTTGGCTATATTGAACGCGATGGGCGCGGCAATGACGGCGGTGGCCACGTTGTTCATTACATCTGATAGCGTCATGGTGACAATCATCAGGATCACCAGCACGGCGGCCGGTGACAGGCCGGAGGCAGCATTGACGATACCCGAGGCGATCAGTTCGGTGCCGCCGCTGCTTTCCAGCGCCATACCGATGGGAATCATCGAGCCCAGCAGTACGATCACCGACCATTCAATCGATCCATACAGTTGCCGCAAGGGGATGATACCGGTCAGCACCATCAGCACGACGGCGATGCCCAGCGCGATGGGCAGATAGAGCACACCAATACTGGCCAGCAGCACGGCGGCGCCGAAAATCAGCACGGCCAGGCCGGCTTTCTGGCGCTGGGTCACCTGCAGACCGCGTTCAGCCAGCGGCAGGCAGCCCAGCCAGTTCGCGATGTCCTCAAGCTGCTCACTGCTGCCGAGCAGGAGCAGAATATCGCCCGCCTGGATTTCCAGTTCGCGTACCCGCTGGGTAAACCGTTTTCCTTTGCGCGATACACCGAGCAAGGTGACGCCGTGGCGGTACATCAGGCGTAATGAAAAAGCCGAACGCCCTTCAATGCGTGCACCTTCGGGCACCACCACTTCCAGCAGAGAAGTATCATCGCTGGTAAATACACCGTCTTCGGTATTGCTCTTGCGGTTGTATTTGAGCCCCAGGGCACCGACCATGCCCTCGATTCCCTCGGGTGCAGCCTGCAGCACCAGCACGTCGTTCTTTCTGATTTCCACGCGCCGGGCCATCCCGGGCTGGCGTTCACCGCGCCGCACCAGGCCGATGATTTCCACCTCGTGCTCTTTGGCTATTTCATCCAGATCCCGCACTTTCTTACCAATGGCTGCGGATTCCTCGGACACTTTGACTTCGGCCACGTAGTCACCCAGTTCAATCAGCTCTTTGGCCATATTGTGCTTGCCGCGCGCCGCTGGAATCAGGCGCCAACCGATCAGCGCAACATAAATCACACCAATGATGGCCACCGCCAGGCCCACCGGGGCAAAATCGAACATGTGATAGGGCTCGCCCAGCACACTGCGCCGGTATTCGGCAACAACAATATTCGGCGGCGTGCCGATCAGGGTGATCATGCCACCCAGGATCGATGCAAAAGAAAGCGGCATCAGGGTCAAAGCCGGGCTGCGTTTGGCTTTCGAAGCCGCCTGCATATCCAGCGGCATCAGCAACGCCAGCGCCGCCACGTTATTCATGACGGCGGACAACACGGCGGCAAATCCCGCCATTATTCCAATATGGGCCGCCAGTTTGCGCGAGCCGTCCAGCAGGTAGCGCGCTAAAAGCTCAATCACCCCGGAGTTGGACAGGCCACGGCTCACAATCAGCACCAGCGCCACCACCACGACCGCCGGATGCCCGAAACCGGAAAATGCATCGTTAACGGGGACGACCCCGGCAACCACCCCCAGCAGCAGGGCGGAAAACGCCACCAGATCATAGCGCCAGCGGCCCCAGATAAGGAACACAAAAACGAAGAACAGCAGGGTGAAAAGAATGTTTTGGTCGCTCATATCACTACTGTCCCGTTAAATTATCAAACAAATTCAATTGGTTGCACATATCGTTCCCATCAGTTTTGTAATCGCAATTCGTAAGTATTTGTTCTAACGGAGTTTTTTCGAAAAGAGTCAGGCTCAGAATCTGTAGAATTG
>JAJRRA010000016.1 GCA_024279945.1 Gammaproteobacteria bacterium | reverse complement strand
ATCGTCTATTACCACCACAACGTGGTTATTTGAATGCAGATCAATTCCGCAGTAATGTGACATACCAGTCTCCTCATCCTAATCAGAGCAGTCAGTTTAACCACTGACTGCGAGGAGGCTGGCTAGAGGATTATCAGGTTCAGGAACCTGACCCCGGCTTTACAGTAACTTGAAAACCGCATCCAGAGTATCTTTGGCGTCACCGAACAGCATGCGCGTGTTTTCCTTGAAAAACAGCGGATTCTGCACCCCCGCATAACCAGTCGCCATGCTGCGTTTAAGCACGATCGTGGTTTTACCCTTCCAGCACTCGATCACGGGCATACCGCCAATCGGGCCATCGGGTTCGTCCAGTGCCGACGGGTTAACGATGTCATTGGCACCGATGACCATCGAAACATCAACGTTGGGGAAATCCTCGTTGATCTCATCCATTTCAAATACGATGTCGTAAGGAACCTTGGCCTCGGCCAACAGCACATTCATGTGGCCCGGCATACGCCCGGCAACCGGATGAATGGCAAAGCGAACATTGACACCCTTGGCGCGCAAAATCTTTGTGATTTCATATACGATATGTTGGGCTTGGGCTACCGCCATACCGTAACCAGGGATAATCATCACTTCTTTGGCATCGACCAACAACGCTGCAGTCTCCTCGGCCTCAATAGCGACAATTTCACCCTCCTGTTCACCGGATGCTGCCGCGGTTCCGCCGCCGGTGCCAAATCCCCCTGCGATTACGGCTATAAATTTACGATTCATCGCACGGCACATGATGTAACTGAGGATGGCGCCGCTGGAACCCACTAGTGCACCTGTCACGATCAGCAGATCATTGTTCAGCATGAAGCCTGTCGCTGCAGCAGCCCACCCGGAGTAACTGTTGAGCATGGAAACCACCACCGGCATATCTGCACCACCAATCGCCATCACCATGTGAATTCCAAACAGCAAGGCGATGACCGTCATGATAAGCAGCGGTATCATGCCCCCGCCTGCCGACGATTGCACAACAAACTCGTAGCCAAACCAGAACGAAGCGATCAACAAGCCGAGATTCAGCCAGTGTCGTGCCGGCAAGGTCAATGGCTGACCACCAATGCGGCCCGACAATTTGCCGAAGGCGATCACCGACCCGGATAAGGTCACCGCACCGATCAGGATACCGAGGTAAGTCTCAATGTCGTGAATGGTCAGTTCAACACCCACAAGGTGCTTATTGGGATCCATAAAATTGGCGTAACCAACAGCCACGGCCGCCGCACCCACCAGGCTGTGCAAAATAGCGACCAGCTCCGGCATCTGGGTCATCTGCACGCGGCGCGCTGCCACGATACCAATGCTGCCGCCGATCAGCAGGGCCGCAAACAGGATAGTGTAATGCTGCGTTACGACTCCCAGCACTGTAGCGGCCAAAGCGATCGCCATGCCGATGATGCCGTACCAGTTGCCGCGCCTGGCCGTTTCCTGATCGGAAAGTCCACCCAGGGCGAGGATGAAAAGGATAGTCGCAATGATGTACGACACGGTTATAACTCCAGCGTTAATCATGACGACATCACCTCCTGAACATTTCCAGCATACGATGCGTGACGGCAAAGCCACCCGCGATGTTGATGCCGGCTATTAACACGGTTCCGGCGGCGATCCACATAACCACGCTGTCCACCGAACTGATTTGCATCAAAGCGCCAATAATAATGATGCTTGATATTGCGTTGGTAACGCTCATAAGTGGTGTATGCAAGGCCGCTTTCACATTCTAGATCACCATATAGCCGATAAAGCAGGCCAGCACGAATACGGTGAAATGCGCCATGAAGGAAGCCGGTGCGACCGCACCGAGGCCCAGCAGCGCAAGACCGGCAACCACCATGCCGATAATCGGGCCTGCGGCAGACCGCTTGGTTTCTTCAATGACCGGCGGCGCAGGTGCCGGTTCCGCTTTGGCCGGGGCCGCGGAAAGCTTCGGCGCCGGTGGTGGCCAGGTGATTTCTCCATCCTTGCACACGGTTGCGCCGCGAATCACCTCGTCCTCCATGTTAACCATGATCTGACCATCTTTCTCGGGCGTCAGGTCAGTTAACAGGTGACGCAAATTGGTCGCATAAAGCTGGCTGGACTGCGCGGCCAGCCTGCTTGGCATATCGGTATAGCCGATCAGGGTAACGCCGTGATGCTTAACGACCTTGTCGGCTTCGGTCAGTTCGCAGTTGCCGCCCTGCTCGGCGGCCAGGTCGACGATCACGCTGCCGTTCTTCATCGACTCGACCATTTCCGCCGTGATCAGGCGCGGCGCAGGCCGGCCTGGAATCAACGCGGTGGTAATGATGATATCCACGTCTTTGGCTTGTTCGGCAAACAGCGCCATCTCGGCCTTGATGAACTCGTCGCTCATGACTTTGGCATAACCACCCTCGCCGGAACCATCCTCGTCTTCGAAATCCAGCATCAGGAACTCAGCGTCCATGCTCTCAATCTGCTCCTTGACTTCGGGGCGGGTATCGAAGGAACGAACGATTGCACCCATGGACTTGGCCGCACCAATGGCGGCCAGACCGGCAACACCGGCGCCGATCACCAGCACTTTAGCCGGCGGCACCTTGCCGGCGGCCGTGATCTGGCCGGTAAAAAAGCGCCCGAAATGCTGGGCAGCTTCCACCACGGCCCGGTATCCAGCGATGTTCGCCATGGAACTCAGCGCATCCATCTTTTGGGCACGTGAAATGCGCGGAATACTGTCCATGGCCATGGCTGTCACACCACGCTCGGAAAGCAACTGAAGCAATTCAGGATTCTGTGCCGGCCACAGGAAACTAATCAACGTGTGCCCCGCTTTCAGGCGGGCGGTTTCCTCATCTTCCGGGCCGCGTACGTTGAGAATGATGTCGGCTTCAGCCCAGAGATCATCGGCTGTAGCGGCGATGGTACATCCCGCCGCTTCATAGTCTGAATCCAAAAAATTTGCGGCAGCGCCGGCATTGGACTCAAGTACAACACTAAAACCCAATTTGATTAACTGAGCGGCCACATCCGGGGTAGTGGCAACGCGCTTTTCGCCCGTATATATCTCTCTCGGTACACCGATTCTCATGAGAAATCTCCGATTGATTTGCTGGTTACAGCCTGAGTCGCTTCGATTTAACAGTTCTTTCTTCAGGTCTTAACAGGCCATTCGCAACGGCTGTATTGATGCATACCCAGGTTAAACGTGAGCATACCTGCAAAACGTATCAGCGGAAAGATGTAGGTCAATAAAAATCTCATTTCAAGCCTGTGCGTCCTGCGCAGACTATAATTGTCCTGCCGATTAATTATTGAGTCTGGTGTTGTAGTGTGGTATAACACCTTTACACGTAATGTATTCGAGGGATTTCGTATGAGTTATTTGCGCCTGTTGGCCATGGGGACAGCTTCGCTACTGATGATAACCGCCTGCAGCAAGGCTGAAAACGCGGTGGAAGTGGCGGATATAAAATCGGATAACAGCCTGTTTGACTATGTACCTTCCGACACGCCCTACCTGGCCGGGAACCTGGAGCCGACACCCAATGATGTCATCGAATCATTCCTGCAACGTTTTCAACCAGCTCTTGAGGCAGCCCAAAGTGAAGTGGGCAAAGCCAGGCAAGCACTGGAAAACGATGCGCTTGTAAACAATGAAGCCGATTCGAATGACCAAAGCAACTCAAAACTGGAAAAAGCCATTCTGCAGGAGCTCGACGGAAAACTCAGCAGACAGGGCATGGAAAGTCTCGGTTTCGACCTCCGTTCTCACAAGGTCCTGTATGGCATGGGCGTGTTTCCTGTCCTGAGAATCGGCCTGTCAGATGCCGGCGCTCTGCGCACAACCATCGAACGCGTATTGAGCAATGCCGAAATCAAGGCGCCGGAACTGGAGTTTCAGGGGACATCCTACTGGCGGCTCGGTGATGGCGGGACACAGGATGAACCGGTCAGCCTGTACGTTTCAGTTCTGGCCGATCACCTGGCAATCGGTATTTTTCCCCCGATGGCCGAAACAGAGTTGTTGCCTGCTTTCCTCGGCCTGGAATTGCCGGGAAACTCCAATGCTGCAAGCCGCCTGGCTGAGTTGAACGCCGAGCACGGTTATACATCTTATGGTTCCGGTATTCTGGACCTGGACCGCCTGCTCGAAGAATTCATCAACCCGGATACCGTTATCGCCCGGATGATGAAAGCAAGCGGTGAGTCCGACCCGGCTGACATGACGCCTGAATGTATCAATGAGTACCGCAGCATCGTCAGTAATGCACCACGAATGACCGTGGGCACGCTCGAATTGACACCCTCTGCCATCGCCATTCAATACCGTGTGGAAACCAAAGCCACACTGGCCCAGCAACTCGTCGGCCTGGTGGCCGACATACCTGCCGCAAACCCGCAGTCAAACCGCATCCTCGAATTTTCGCTCGGTATGCGTTTGGGTGCAGCACGTGATTTCCTGCGGGAAAGGCCGCCGCCATCATGGAAAGCCCCTTTAAATGTGAGCAGTTCCAGTCGCTCAACCAAAGTGCTGCCGATTCATTCGTACAACTGAACCAGCCAATGCCGCCTTTGCTTAACAATTTCCGCGGCCTGCGCCTGAGTCTGAGCGCAATCTCAGAAACGAATTCCATACCGGTTAACGGCAGGGGATTAATCGCGGTGCACGTTGATCAGCCGGAAATGTTTGTAGGTATGGCCCAGATGTTCTTGCCGGACCTGTCCGGGCTGACACTCACTCCCGGCGAAGCTCCGGTTCGCTTACCCGCGTCCCTGATCCCCATTCCGGACATAGTGGCCTTCGCCGCCCTTTCATCTGATGCAATCGGCCTGTCCATTGGTGATGGAGAGGAAGCCGGTTTGCCTGCTTACCTGGCAAAGGATGCCGGGCCGGCCGGCACCTTCCTGTCTGTTGGCTATGATGTAGCGACTCATGTCGAGTACACTCAGAAACTGGAAAAACAGTACACATCGACACTGGGCGAATCTCCAGACACAGACCCGGAACAGGAAGCGCTTCTGCAATCCATCGATGACATTTCAACGGCTGCACAGCAAGCCCTCAAGTCCTTTTCAGACCGCAGTTACACCACGTTGAGATTTACCCCGGAAGGTTTCGAAGTCAACAGCCGAATGACGTTCAGGTAAATTAATTGAAGAGGTCAGGTTCTACCTAATGAAAATAAAATCCCTGTTATTCCTGAGCGCCTTGCTGGCGTTGACCGGAACCACAGCACAGGCAGGCGTCAGCGTGGAAAAATGCAAAGAGACCTTCGGGAAATTCAAACGCCTGGGTAAGGTACCCGAGATGCTGGCCCAGTCCTATGGTCATGCCGTGCTGCCTACCATTGGCTGGCAGTTGGGCAGACAATAAGAAACAGGTCATTGAAATGGCAAGGGGGGGAGATATGAAATATGACTATTTAAAGCGATTGAGAATGGTGACATTTGCCGGGATAGGAATAATTATGCTGGCAGCACCATTGGCGCATGCCGGAAGTTTTCTGGATGAAATGCGGGTGCCGGACACCTGTGGTACAGCGTATGCGGACAAGCTGGCGACATGCGCACCGTTTCGCTGCACCAAACCCAGCCCGATGGCTGCAATGTATGCTGCGATTCCTAAAGATGCACAGGCTAAACTGGAGAAGAACATCGAAAGCTTGTCATCTAAACAGCGAGCAGAGATGAAGGCCAAAATAACATCCTCCTTTGAAATCAAAGGCCTTGATGCACAAGGGCGCTGTCAAACCATTACGATGGCGATGCCGGGTCAGCGGATGGATTGTAACTTTGACCAATCTGTACTCCAGCAGGTCAGTGAGTACTCAAGATTAATAGCAAAGGCAACAGATTTTGGGTCGGCTAGCACTTCGCATGTAGTCAACGGCAAAATGGTCACCGAGTCGACTGTGACAATCGATGGGGTAAAGATGGCCGATCCATGGACAACAGCACTTAGTAATGGGCAGTGCAGCATGATGATTGAAGATGCTGATGTTGACTGGGTGTCGATGAGCCAAATGAACCGGATGTCTCATTTCGAATTCAATCTGCTGGAGCATGGCAAGCATGTGGATGGGCATATTCAGATTCTCAATAGCGCCGACGGGAAGGTTCTATTTGATAAAGATGTTGAAACCAGCCACGACGCTCGAAAGATCAACCTGAATCCAGGGACTTTTGATATCCAGGTTGTGGGCAAAAATGCTGAATTGGCGCCGGTCTGGTTTCGTGGGGTTAAGCTTGGAGAGGCAAATATATTCACAAAAAATGTTGAATTTTATGCCATTAGTGGGACCTTAAAATTGACAGTCAATCTCAACGGCAAGCCATCCAGGGGCGCTGCTATTTATATCAAGGATCCAGATACGAAAGAATGGCTTGGCAGGTGGAGTGTTTCGAAGAAACCTGTTTTTTCATTCATGCCTGCCAGTATCAAGTTGCCTGAGACTCTGACCGGGCGTTACCAGGTATTTGTGACTGCTGTTCCCAACGGCCTTAGTGTCCCTGACAATGCGACATATAAGGATTTTCTAGTCACGATTAATAACAGTAAAACGATAGAGAAAACGATTGATTTCGGCGAGACATCTCAAGTGCAGGCGCCGGTGGAAAAAGCCACAGGGAACAGTGCCAACACCATCTTCATCCTTGATGCCTCCGGTAGTATGTGGGGACAGATAGAAGGAAAACCGAAGATTTCCATTGCCAAGGAAGTGATGGCGAAACTGGTGCCGGAATTGCCGGATAGCAGCCGTATCGGCCTGATTGCCTATGGCCATCGTCGTAAGGGCGATTGCAATGATGTGGAGACGCTGGTGAATTTAGGCGGGAATCACAAACAAGCTGTGCTGAGCGCAGTGAAGGGATTGAATGCCAGGGGTAAAACACCCCTGACCCGTTCGATCAATCAGGCATTCAAAATATTACAATCCGAGAAGCAGCCATCAACCATTATTCTGGTGAGTGATGGTATTGAAAGCTGCAATGCCGATCCATGCGAAACGGTAAAAGCAGCAAAAAAATATGGCATCGATTTCATTTTATACACGGTCGGTTTCGGCCTGAATAAGAAAGAGAGTGCGCAACTGCAATGCATGGCCAGGGCTGGTGGTGGTGAATATTTTCAGGCAAACAATGCCGAAGAGTTGCTCAAATCCGCCCGCAAAGCGGTGCAGCCGATGGGTGTGTTGAAATTAACCGTGAAGGTGAATGGAAAAGTAAATGATTTGATGTATCGCATTGAAGATGCGAGCACAGGAAAGATTATCCGGCAGCCGGTGTTGCCGACATCTTCAGGTCGCACTATTCAGCTTCCGGGTGGTGAATACAATGTATTTGTGTTGCCTGCCGGGGTGAGCGGTGCCGGTGAACAGAAATTGTCATTGCGTATGAAGGCAGGTGAAGTCATCAAGAAAACACTGAGCTTTGGCAAGGGAGTATTGCATTTGACGGTGATGGTGAATGGCAAACCGGCACATGCGCTGATTCATGTTGAGGACTCAAATACACACCAATGGGTGTATGAAAGTTCAGTTTTTGGCTTTGATACACCGCTGGATATTAATCTGGAAGCGGGAAAAGTTGATATTGTGATACAGGCTGGTGGACGGGATATTCCTGAAAGGCGGGTACGGGGTGTTGAAATCATGGTTGGGAAGACGACAGCTCAGATTATTCCGATTGAAGTAAAGGCCGCTACAGTGATTTCCGCCGACGCCAATGGCATGGAGCAGGATACCGATCGACCCGGTGGCGGTGATTTTCGGCATGTTGTGCCGACAGTCGATAACCCTGCAATTTGCCAGAAGGCATGCGCTGATGATCCGCAGTGCAAGGCGTGGACCTATGTGAAACCAAATACAATACAGGGCCCGAAGCCCAATTGCTGGTTGAAGACGATGACACCGGCTGCTGTGTCGAACGCCTGTTGCGTATCCGGTGTTAAAGCTATGTGATGTGATGAAATGAATCACCACTGATTTAGCTCGATAGCTCGGAGTTGTCTACGATACCGGGGGCAGTCCAGTACGCCGGCTTTAGTAACGGAAGTGTTTGATCTGTTCGCCTTTGTGGCCCAGGTCGGTCATGGCTTCAATACCAATCTGGAGATGGAGGTAGACCCAGTTTTCAGTGACTTTCTTGTCTGATTTCTCGGTTTTGACACCGTCCGGCGTAACCGGCACGTCGGAAACCAGCAACAGGGCGCCACGGGCAATTTCATTGGCATGCCCGACGATGAACAAAGTGGCCGTTTCCATATCAATCCCGATACAGGTCATTTGGTGGAGCTTATTGTGAAAGGCTTCATCATGCTCCCACACGCGGCGATTGGTGGTGTAGATCACACCGGAACGATAGTCGACGTTATGCGCCAGGATTTTGTCGGAAACGAACTTGTGCAATTTGAATGACGGCAAAGCCGGTACGGCCGGTGGGAAATAATCATTGCTGGTTCCCTCGCCCCGGATTGCGGCGATCGGCCAAATGAAGTGTCCTATTTCAGTGGATTTCTTCAGCCCTCCGCATTTCCCGAGAAACAACACACCCTTGGGTGCAATCGCCGACAGCAAGTCCATGATGGTTGCGGCATTGCTTGAACCCATGCCAAAATTGATGATGGTCAAGCCATCATCATTGGTAGCGGCCTGCATGGTGCGGTCCTCACCGTATATTTTGCAATCAAATTGCCCGGCAAAATGCCGCACGTAATTACCAAAATTGGTTAGCAGGATATAGTCACCGAAAAGTTCCAGCGGCATGCCCGTGTACCGGGGTAGCCAGTTACGAGCAATTTCAAGCTTGTTCAGCATCTCCATGTTCGTTTGATTTCCTTTCTGCTACTTTAATCCAGTATTACACACCCGGGGTCAGGTTCCACGGAACCTGACCCCGGGTGTAGGCACTTACTGCCTGTTGGCCAGAATATCCCTTGCCAGGGGCACGGTTATCCGGCGTTTGGCGACGAATGCCGCATCCTTGATTTGCTCAAGCAGGGTAAGCAAGGAACCCATATCCCTCTTGCTGTGCTTAATCAGATAACGCTGTACATCCCCGGGTAATTCAATACCCAGTGCCCTGGCGCGCTGTTGCAACACCTGCAGTTTCCCCTCATCGTCAGGCAAACGAAGCGTCATTCTCAAACCCCAGGCCAGGCGGGACTGAAGATCGGGAAGGTCAAACTGCAGGGATGACAGGTTCATCCGGCTACTGACCACCAGGCGGCCATTGGCAGCACGTACTTCGTTAAAGCAGCGAAACAATGCCTGCTCCCACACCGGCTTGCCGGCCACGCTGTCCAGATCATCAACGCAGACCAGGTCCAGACCCTGGAGGCCATCAAGACCGGCGGCCGCCTCATCCGGTAAGTGCTGCAAAGCTATGTAAAAAGCACCCAGCCCCTTTTCCCGGGCGGCATGACAAAGCGCATTCAGCAAATGTGACTTTCCGGAACCTTCCGGACCGGACAGAAAAAGGCCAGCGCCTGGTTCATCCAGTAATCGCCGGATTGCGAGCAGGATATTCTGGTTGGGGCCAGGGACGAAATCGTCCAGGTGGTCTGCCCTCCCCGGTTCCAGTTGCAGTGGAATTTGAGGCGAAAACAACACTCAAGACTCCCCTTCCCGTTCCGGGTCTTCATCGTAGAGCGTGCTCTCTTTATATTTACCCCGCAGGTCGCGAACCAGTACGTTCAGCGCCGAAGCGGCGGGCAAGGCGAGCAGAATGCCGAGAAAACCGAACAGTTGACCTCCAGCCAGGACCGCGAAGATAACCGCAACCGGATGCAGACCAATCCGGTCCCCGACCAGCTTGGGTGTCAGCACCATCCCTTCAAGCGTCTGTCCAAGCCCAAAGACCAGTAGGACCATGACGGCATGGAACACGTCCTGATACTGGTCAATAGCAGCCAGAACCGCAGCAACCAATCCTACCGCCGTCCCCAGATAAGGAACGACACTGAGCAAACCGGCACCCATGCCAATAATAAAAGCCAAGTCCAGGCCGAGCAGTGACAAGCCCACGGTATAGATGACCCCAAGTGCCAACATAACCATCAATTGTCCGCGCACGAAAGCCCCCAGTACTTGATCGATTTCATTGACCAGGCGACTAACGGTGGGTTCGATTTTCCTTGGCAACAACTCGCGAATCCCGTCGATCAGCAAATCCCAGTCTCTCAGCAGGTAGAATGTGACCATTGGAATCAGAACCAGGTTCATCAGCCAGCCCATCACGGCCTGGCCACTCCTGGACATGGTCCCCAGCACACTCAAAGTAGTGGTGCTGAGCTCTTTCCAGTAGGATGTGAGCGCACTGACAAGGGTCTCGGTATCCAGCGAAAGGCCAGTCAGGCCCAGTTTGGTCTGAAGCCAGGGAATTGCCGTACCTGCGAGCCACTCCAGAAGTTCAGGAATATTCTGAACAAGGCGCTCTGCCTGCTCCTGAAACAGTGGAAACACAATCAAAAAAGCCAGAAATATTCCTCCTGTCATCAGCACAAACACGATTGAGACAGCTACGGCTCTGCTGATATGCCACTTGCCGATGCTGACTCTTTCAAGACGGTCTGCAACAGGGTCCCCCAGGTAAGCAAGCGCTGCTGATATGGCGAAGGGTGTGATAACCGGCGCAAGCAGGTAAACCAGCCAGAAAAAAGTGGCGCCAAGCGCCAGCAAGAACCACTGCCGTGAATCAGTTGTCATTGTCTGTGCACCACAACATCCCCCAAAACATTATTTACGCAAGGACCAGCGGTTCTCAGTGCCGTCAAATTCGAGCACCGGACCAGAGGACAGAGTCTCATCCAGGTAGAGGGGCACGGCATTAAGCTCCAGGCTGAAATGGACCATGCCCCGGCTCGCGGCGGTAACCGCAACCCGGTCGACAATGCTGAGTTGCTGCAAATAGCCGAGGCAACGGCGGTAGTCATCCGCGCCTCTGATACCGGTCACCGTCATTTCATGCAGCCATCTCCCCTGATCGATTGCAGCAATCGTATTGGCCTGCGCCACCAGATTCACTGCCTCGTGCATGCTGTCGGCGAGTGCCTGCTGCAGATCAACGTCATGTTGACGCCAGGCCCAGTTCTGACCTCCATAGTCCAGATTGAGCCGCACACTCCATTCGGCACCTTCACGCCGCGCGGCAGCAATCATGACGGCGCCATTCTCGCCGGCAATGTCCTCCGTGTATCCGCCCCAGAGCAATTGTGCATCAACCGGAAAGATGCCCTCTTCATCAGGCTCCGGCCACCGCACAGGCAGCCCCCTGGCCGCTGCGATTTCATTCATGGAATCCCAGGCATAGGCGTATTCAAGCGGCATAATACGGCGGCCCGTACCCTCATCCACAACCACCCATATTTCCAAAGGCCGGCGCTCTGCGGGCCACAGAGGTAAAGCCAGTTTTTTTAATAGTTCGTTGACTTCAGCTTCCGCGAACCGTGCAATCAGGTATAACTGAGCAGATCGGCTGTTGTCCGCAAGAGTGGATTCCACATTCCGGTAGGAGAAGGAAACGACAATTGAGGCGGCGCCGTCCAGCGCCGCTTCCACCAGCGGATAATCATCAAAACTGCCCCGGCCACTGAGTTTTTGCAGTACCTGCCTCAATGCCTGGGGCAAGGCACGATCGCGTTCTGACTTCTGCTGGCTTTCCACCCGCACTTCGCCGGTGTAAAGCCCAACCCCTGCAGCAACGGCAGTACCCACAGGCAACAGAATCAGTAGTAATATCAAAAAAATTATGCGCATGTTTTCACTGTATACAGGAAAATGGACATCAAGCCGACCGCACAAATAAGATACCATATACCGCCTGGGCTCCATAACGAATCCACCATCCTCTGGACACCTCAGTGAACGACACAAAAAAACCGAAAAACAAGCTCTCCTACCGCGATGCGGGGGTTGACATTGATGCCGGGAACGAGTTAATCGAGCGGATCAAGCCGGCCGTCAAAACCACCATGCGCCCCGAAGTCCTGACCGGCCTGGGTGGTTTTGGTGCGCTCTTCGAACTGGATCTGGATAAATGGAAAAATCCACTGCTGGTTTCCGGTACCGACGGAGTCGGCACCAAGCTGATGCTGGCGCGTCAACTGGGCCGCCATGACACCATCGGCATTGACCTGGTAGCCATGTGCGTCAATGACGTGCTCACCAGTGGTGCAGAACCCCTGTTTTTTCTGGATTATTTTGCCAGCGGGAAATTGCTGCTGGATGAAGCCGAGACCGTCATTCGCGGAATCGCCGAAGGTTGCCGCCAGGCCGGTTGTGCCCTGATTGGCGGTGAAACCGCGGAGATGCCGGGCATGTATCGTGATGGCGACTACGACCTGGCCGGCTTTACCGTTGCTGCAGTCGAGCGCTCACAACTACTGGACGGGCAACGCATAAAAACCGGCCACAAGCTCATTGGCATGGCATCCAGCGGCCCCCATTCCAACGGCTACTCATTGATCAGGAAAGTTATCGACGTTTCCGCTGCTGATCTGGAAGAAAGGCTGCCGACAGATGGGGATAAATCCACCAGCCTGGGGGATGCGCTACTCGCTCCAACCCGGATTTACGTCAAACCCGTTCTGGCTCTGCTGCAATCCGGACAGATCGATGGCCTGGCGCACATCACGGGTGGCGGCTTGACGGAAAACATCGTCAGGGCTCTGCCCCCAGACCTGGGTTTGAGCATCGATACCCGTAGCTGGCGCCGTCCTGCCGTATTCAAGTGGTTACAGCAACACGGCGGCATTGACGAGCAGGATATGTTGCGCACGTTCAATTGCGGGATCGGCATGGTGATGCTGGCGCGAGAGGAGGCCGTTGAGGAATTGATTGCCACGGCCGCCGGCCATGATATTGACTGCCATGTCATTGGAGAAGTGACAGACGGCAGCGGCTCACATCGAGTACAGTTTCTCTGAATCATGAGGGTCTGCGTACTGATTTCCGGCAGTGGCAGTAATTTGCAGGCGCTGATCAATGCGCGGGACGAAGGGCGGATCGACATCGTCAGCGTCATTAGTAACCGGGCAGATGCCATGGGCCTGGAAAGGGCAAATCGGGCCGGTATTCCCACAACGATTCTCGAGCACCAACGATTTGCACAGCGTAATCAGTTTGATCGCGCGCTCTGCGTTCTGATCAGCGCATGTCATCCCGACCTGGTGGTACTGGCAGGTTTCATGCGCATTATCGGCTCTGCCGTCCTGGATCCTTTCAAGGGACGCATGATCAACCTCCACCCCTCCTTACTGCCGCGATACCGGGGCACAGATACCTATCAGCGTGCGCTGGAGGCCGGCGACCGGGAGCACGGAGCCAGTATACATTTCGTTACCGGGGAACTGGATGGCGGACCGGTGATTTCCCAGGTACGGATTCCGGTGTTGGCCGGGGATGACAAGCACACACTGGCAGCCAGACTCGCACCCATGGAACACAAGCTGATTGTGTCCACGATCGATTTCTTCACGCAGCACCAACTGGAAAGCGGTGACGATGGTATTTTCCTGGATGGGGACAAATTGCTGCAGCCCCTTCAACTGCATGAGGAAAACGGTAAGATGATCTTGAAATGAATACACTACTTCGGGCCTGTTAACAGGCCCTGGGAACTGAGCCACTATGAAAAAACTTATCCTGGCGGTCCTGATCAGCATAACGGGTATCACAGCCTGCTCCGTCAACCCGGTGACTGGTAAACGGAATTTCCAAATCTACGGTGACGAGTGGGAACAGCAAGTGGGGGCAGAAATGTACGCACCCATGAAGCAGTCCCAGGGCGGTGAGTTCATCATCGATCCGGAATTGACGGAATATGTCCAGCAAGTGGGTCAGAAACTTGCAGAAAGGGCGCGCAGAAAAGACCAGCTGGATTTTGAATTTTCCGTACTCAACGACTCCACGCCCAATGCATGGGCACTACCCGGAGGTAAAATTGTAGTCAACCGCGGTCTGCTGACAGAACTCGATTCCGAAGCCGAGCTGGCCGCCGTACTCGGCCACGAAATTGTCCACGCCGATGCCGCTCATGGAGCCCGCGCACAATCGAAAGGTATGCTGACCCAGATCGGCGCCGTGGTCAGCATGATCGCACTGGGCAATATTGACTCCCAGGCAACCCGCGAAATCGCCATGATGGTTCCAGCACTGGGCGCCCAGCTACTCACCCAGAAATACAGCAGGGATGCAGAACGCGAAGCGGATGAATACGGAATGCTGTATATGTCCGAAGCTGGCTACAACCCACTGGGCGCGGTCGAGTTGCAGAAAACCTTCGTCAAGCTTTCCGAAGGACGTAACGAAAACTGGATGAGCGGCCTGTTTGCATCTCATCCGCCATCGCGTGAACGTCTCGAACGCAACCAGAAGATCGCCGCAGAACTACCTGAAGGCGGCAGTTTTGACCGCAGCAGGTATGCCGAAAAAACGCAATTTCTGAGAAGAGTACAGCCCGCTTATGATGCTTTTGATGAAGCCAACAAGGCGATCAAGGAAAATAAACTGGACCTCGCCCAGCGCAAACTGAACGAAGCGATGGCCATCGAACCACGGGAGTCAATGTTCCATTCCCTGCAGGGGGACATCCATAGCTTACAGAATCGGCCTGAACAGGCCCTGGCCTCCTACCAGAAAGCGATCAACACCAACCCTGGATTTTTCTACGCCTATCTGCGCAAGGGGCAAATAGAATATAAACAGGACAAACTCCAGTCCGCACGATCAGACCTTTCCCACAGTGTGGAACTGATGCCCACATCTGAGGCACATTATCTGCTGGGAAAATTGGACCAGGCTGAAGGCAAGCTGGACAGCGCCACGGAGCATTTTAAAATCGCTGCCCAGTCTGAATCAGACTCTGGCCAGCAGGCAAACCGGGAGTTGCTGATTGAGGATCTGGCCAACAACCCGTCTCGATATATCGGTTCAAGGGCAGAAATTGATGGCTACAACATGATCTGGATCCGTTTTGGGAACCTGACGCGCGTGGCCATGAAAGACATCGAGATCAGCTATGTGTGGCTGGATGAGCAAGGCCGGACCCGCCAGCGCAAAATAAGCTACCGGGGGCCCCTCAAAGGCGGGGATCAGGATCGGGTCAAAACCGGCATCAGGCTGGAGAACACCGCTGAGTTACCGAACCGGATCCGCGTGGAGGTCACGGCTGCCAGGGTAACTGACCCCAAGGAGCATGCGCGGTAGAAAATATACCTGTAGTGCAATATGCAGGCTAAGGGTCTGACTGTGGAACTTCTGTCTGCACACCCAGTGCGTGGATTTCATTCCCCATCAGTTCACCCAGGGTGGCATAGACCATGCGGTGGCGCTGCAAAGTAGCCTTGCCCCGGAACAATTCGTAAACGACATGTGCCTCGAAATGTACTCCATCATTACCGCTGACGCTAACCTCGGCGCCGGGCAATCCTTTGCGGATCATTTGCTCTATCGTTGTGCTATCCATAGACTATGCAACCTCGTATCTGAAATCATCGATTTTAATCCCCATATTGAACGTACAATTTGTCCTGTTTGGGTTAACGCCCGAAGGCCGGTCATCATAATGGAAACAGAACGGATAACAATAATTATTTATCATCACCCGTGCAATCTGCAACTTGTCCGGGAATGGGCCGGCTGATGCTGATTCCCATCGTCCAAATCATCGGCGGATTCATTTTACTGGTGTGGGGAGCAGACCGCCTGGTGGCGGGTGCTTCAGCAACAGCCAGGAATCTTGGCGTCTCTCCCCTGATCATCGGGCTGACCATTGTTGCTTTCGGCACTTCTGCACCGGAACTGATCGTTTCCGCCATGGCCGCTATCGAGGGCAACCCGGGACTCGCTGTCGGAAATGCAATCGGTTCTAATATTGCGAACATCGGGCTGATCCTGGGTTTGACCGCATTGACTTACCCGCTCAGGGTCGAGTCCGAAGTCCTCAAACGAGAATATCCCCTGCTGATGCTCATCATGATCGCCAGCTTTATCATGGCGGCTGACCAGCTTTTCAGTCGCACAGAGGGTTGGCTGATGCTAAGCGGCCTGGTGGCACTGATTATCTGGATGGTCCGTTTTGGCTTGAGGCGAGGGCCTCAGGATCCGCTGGCCAAAGAATTCGCCGCCGAGATTCCAAGTAACATGCCGATGCGGGTGGCTGTCATGTGGTTGCTGGTCGGCCTGGTGATCCTGCCGCTGAGTTCGAATTTCCTGGTGCGAGGAGCCATCAGCATCGCTCGGACGCTGGAAGTTTCCGATGCCGTAATTGGTTTGACAATTGTCGCTTTCGGAACCAGCTTGCCGGAATTGGCAGCAACGCTGACCAGCGCTCTGCGCAGAGAAGATGACCTGGCTATCGGCACCGTTATTGGTTCCAACATGTTCAATATCCTGGGGGTGCTGGGTATCGCGGCGACCATAAACCCGGCACAGGTTGACGAACTCATGCTCAAACAGGACTTTCCGGTGATGTTTCTGCTGACTGTGCTGTTGTTCTTCATGGCTTATGGCATTAACGGTCCGGGCAGAATCAGCCGTAAATCCGGTGCTCTGCTCCTGCTCATCTATTTCTGCTACCATATTCTGGTCTGGACCACCGCCTCGTGGGTTGTTCCATAGGGCATACCACGGCAGGTACAATAGCGTGATGAATAAACAAGCCATCATGAACCGGGCCCGGGCCGTGATCGAAACCGAAGCCGCTGCAGTGAACGGACTGCTGGATCGGATTGATGATTCTTTTTGCCGGGCCTGCGAGATCATGCTCGGCTGCAAGGGCCGAATCGTGGTCATCGGGATGGGAAAATCCGGGCATATCGCAGGCAAGATTGCCGCCACGCTGGCCAGCACCGGCACGCCCGCATTCTTCGTGCATCCGGCAGAAGCCAGTCACGGCGACCTGGGCATGATCAAAAACACCGACGTTATCCTGGCACTCTCCCATTCAGGTGAAACGGATGAAGTCAACCTGATTCTGCCGCTGTTGAAACGCCTGGGTGTGCACATCATTGCAATGACCGGTAGCGGGAACTCCACCCTGGCCCGGCATGCTGATATCCACCTGGATGTCAGCGTGGAAGAAGAGGCTTGTCCACTTGGCCTTGCACCCACTTCCAGCACGACCGCTGCACTTGTCATGGGCGATGTACTCGCGGTTTCTCTATTGGAATCCAAGAGTTTCACCCGCGAGGATTTTGCCCGCTCCCACCCTGCCGGCCAGTTGGGCCGGAGAATGTTGCTGCACATTCGGGACATCATGCACAGCGGTGAGGATATTCCCTGCATCAATGAACAGTCATCCATCAGCCAGGCCATTGTTGAAATGACCCGCAAGAGGCTGGGAATGACTGCGGTTGTCGATGATTCCGGCAGGGTCAGCGGCATCTATACGGACGGAGATCTCCGGCGGACGCTGGACTCAGGACTGGATCCTCACAATACGCCGGTCGCGACAGCCATGTCGCCCGGAGGAAAACATATATCACCCGGGGCGCTGGCCATGGAAGCGGTTCAGATGATGCAAAAACACTCTATTCAGGGCTTGCTGGTGCTTGATGATGACGGGCAACTGGTGGGTGCGCTCAATTTCCAGGACCTTTTGAAAGCCGGGGTTGTCTAGACCAGTGCCGACATCAATTGATAAAAGCATTTTCGACCCCTTGTTGCTCAAAAGAGCGGCATCAATCAGGATGCTGATTCTTGATGTTGATGGCGTGTTGACCGATGGCAGGCTTTATTTCGACAACAAGGGCAATGAAATGAAAGCCTTTTCAACCCGCGATGGCCTGGGCATGAGATGCCTGCAACGGTGTGGAATTGAGCTGGCCCTGATTACCGGACGGCAGTCGGAAATTGTTGCCCGGCGGGCGGAGCAACTCGGTATTACTCACGTTTATCAGGGCTGCCACAATAAGCTGGTCGCATTCAATCATTTGCTGGAGAAAACAGCTATCAATGAACAACAGGCCTGCTATGCCGGTGATGACTGGATTGATCTCCCGGTGCTGGACCGGGTCGGCCTGGCTGTGACCGTGTCTGATGCGGACAGAATCGTCAAGCGCCGTGTTCACTGGGTAACATCCAACGGTGGCGGAAAGGGTGCTGTACGCGAGATATGTAATCTCATACTGGCGGCGCAGGACCTGGATGGGCAGGTGCTGGCTGAAATCCTCGCAGCGGATTTTACGCCAGGGATTAAGCCATGATCAAACGTAAAACCCGGCATGGAATTATTTTCCTGGCCGCCCTGTCGATCATTACGTGGCTGTTACCAAAGCATTCTTCAGACCCGGTCAGCAAGCCTCCGTTACGGCTCGATACCCGACTGAACTACGCATTGTGGGATTTTGACAGCGAATTGCTCGACAAACAGGGCAATATCAGCCTGCGAATCTCCGCACCACTGCTCAGAAAAGTTGCGCAAAGCGAGGTGGCCACGATAAAAAGCCCTCGGATTCAGATAAAACAGGATGATCAGCAGTGGCACATCACCGCTGAGTCTGCAATCATCACCGCTGACAGGGAATATGTTTCCCTGATTGGTGATGTAAACATGCTGAGACTGAACGATATCAGTGGCGAAACACTCAAAATCATAACCCGGGATGTCATGCTCAGGGTAAGCCCGCGGACGGCGAGCACAGAATCGTTGGTCACCATTGTCCAATTCGGTGACCGGCTGGATGCACTGGGTATGAATCTGGACATAATCAATGACAGCTTTGAATTGCTGAACGACGTGCAGGCTCATTATGATATTCCTTAGGAAGATAACATTGGGTTTGACCCTGCTTCTCCTGTGGAGTCATCTGGCTGCCCTGGAATCCGACCGCAAGCAAGCGCTGGAAGTCAATGCAGACGCGACCGAGGGTACGCTTGGTGATGGCAAAGCCGTACTTTACGGTAACGTTGTCATTCGCCAGGGTTCATTGTTGGTCAAAGCGGATGTCGCAGAAGTTGAAAAAGTGGAAGGCCGTGTGCGCAGTGTCGTTTTAACCGGCAAGCCTGTTCACCTTGAGCAGGAAATTGAAGAACAGGGCCTGGTCCAGGCCGAAGCGCTGAAGATCGAGTACGAGGTCGCCACCGGAATGATCACTTTGACCGGTGCCGCTACGGTGAATCATCCGCAGTATCATGTCAGTGGTGAAATGCTGAAATATGATCTGAATCTGCAGCACTTCCAGGGCAATGGAGGTGACGGCAACGGCAGGATTCGCATCGAACTGGCACCGGAAGTAGTGCCGGATATCAACACCGTACCCAATCCACAGGAAACTCAAAGCCAGGGGGCAAATCAGTAGCATGCTCAAAGCGGTAAACCTCAAAAAATCATTTGGCAAAAGAGATGTCGTTCGAGGCGTGACCATGCAGGTCGAGCCTGGCAGGGTTGTTGGCTTGCTGGGACCCAACGGGGCAGGGAAAACAACCTGTTTTTACATGATTGTCGGCCTGATTTCTGTTGATGACGGAAGTATCGTTGTTGATGAAATTGATGTAACCCATGAACCCGTTAATATCCGTGCCGGACTCGGTGTGGGCTACCTGCCGCAGGATGCATCAATCTTCCGCAAGCTGAGTGTTGCAGACAACATCATGGCCATTCTCGAAATGCGCTCCGAACTTGGAGAGTCTGGCCGAAAAAAAATGGTACAACAATTGATGGATGACCTGGGTATCTCACATCTTGCTGAGCAAATGGGCATCAGCCTCTCAGGCGGCGAACGCCGGCGTGCTGAAATCGCCAGAGCCCTGGCCGCCGGACCAAGGTTCATCTTGCTGGATGAACCGTTCGCAGGCATTGATCCGATTTCCGTCATCGAAATTCAGAAAATCGTCAAACAGTTGACCACAATGGACATCGGAGTCCTGATTACCGATCACAATGTCAGGGAAACCCTGGGCATCTGTGACCACGCATATATCCTGAACGAGGGCCAGGTGCTGGCCCAGGGTAAACCGACAGAAATACTTGCCAACGACGAGGTGCGCAATGTTTATCTTGGCAAAGAATTCAGTCTTTAGCACCAGGCTAAGCGCAAGCTGAATGACCTGAAGATGGCCGACCAGTCACTCCAACTCAGGCTCACACAGAAGCTTGCCCTGTCACCTCAATTGCAACAGGCTATCCGCCTGTTACAACTCAACCGCATTGAACTCCGTGAGTATATCCAGGACGCCCTCGATTCCAATCCGCTGCTGGAACGGGATGAATCCGATGCGGCTTCGAATCAGGATTCCGGTGATGCGGACCGTGAGGCACGTGCCGGTGAGAGTGAAATCGACCCGGTGGAGGAAAGAGATAACGCCGACTGGGATGTCGCCAGGCCCAGCGAAGATCAGTGGACCGAGCGCAGTTCTTTCGATAGCTACAGCATGGAATCCCAGATTGCCGACACCAGCACGGATTCCCTGCGGGAACACCTGCTGTGGCAGGTGAACCTCTCACATTTCAGCCCGGTGGACACCGAGATTGCCACGGCGATCATATACGGTCTGGATGATGACGGTTTCCTCCCCGACAGCATTCAGGACATCCGCGCCAGCCTGGCGCCGGAATTGCTGGTCGGTGAAGACGAGGTGCTGGCTGTACTACACCGGGTGCAGCGCATGGAACCGGTGGGTGTTGCAACGAGGGATGCTGCGGAATGCATCCTGGTTCAGCTATCTGTGCTTCCGGCTGATACACCCGCAAGGGAACTCGCCTTGCGCATCGCACGAGATTTTCTCGACCTCTTTGCTCGGCATGACTACGACGAACTGAGGCGAAGTACCCGTGCCAGCGAGGAATCCCTGGCCCAGGCGCTGGATCTGATCCAGTCCCTCGAACCAAGACCCGGCGCCCGCTACGATAACCGCCACGATGAATACCTGATCCCGGATGTCTATGTTACCCAGGCAGACAGTGAATGGCGGGTCACGCTCAACCCGGAAAATGAACCGGGTCTGCGCCTGAATAATTATTATATTGACCTGCTGCGCAAGTCCGGCGAAAAGGATGCAAAATACCTGCGCGGCCGCTTGCAGGAAGCACGCTGGCTGATGTCCAGCCTGGAAATGCGCAACCGCACCCTGTTGCGGGTTTCACAGGCCATTGTTGACTCCCAGCAGGATTTCCTGGAACAGGGAGACATCGCCATGAAGCCCCTGGTGCTGAGGGACATTGCTGACAGCGTGGGGGTCCACGAATCAACGGTTTCCCGCGCTACGACGCGAAAATACATGCTGACCCCCAGAGGCCTGTATGAATTGAAATACTTCTTTTCCAGCCACGTCAGGACAAACCATGGCGGCACCGTCAGCGCCACTTCGGTAAAAGCACATCTGCAGATATTGCTGCAAAATGAACCGCAGAAACATCCATTGAGCGACCAGGACCTGTCCGCGCTTCTTCACCAGACCGGTATTCGTGCGGCACGCAGAACCGTGGCGAAATACCGCGAGTCGCTGGGCATAGGTTCGTCCAGCGAGCGTCGGCGCCTGTATAAACGAAAACCCACGGGAATCTGAACTAATGATTGATTCTTGGGCTCTATGCAATTGTGGGAATCGGGTATAAAATTATTGATGTACAGGATTGACATTTTTTCAAAGGAAAATAATATGCAAATTAACGTTACCGGACATCACGTAGAAGTAACAACCGCACTCAGAGCGTATGTGACGGAGAAAATGCAACGCATTTCTCGCCATTTTGATCACGTGATTTCGATCAATGTCATTCTAAAAGTTGAGAACCACCAGCAGCAGGCTGAGGCAACGGTCAACACGGCCGGGAAAGCCCTGTTTGCCCACGAAATCGATAGTGACATGTACGCCGCGATTGATGGTCTTGTTGACAAACTGGACAAACAGGTCAGGCGTTATAACGATCGAATGAGAAGCCATCATGCCAGGCGCGCTGCTTCCAACGGTTGATCCAGGCCGCATTCAACCAGACTCAAAGTCCGAAAATCAGAGTCTCCCAGGACAGTTGCAAATCTAATGCTATTAAGTGACCTGCTTAGCCCGGAACGAATATCCTGCGATGTCCACAGCAGCAGTAAAAAGCGTTTGCTGGAATTCCTCAGCAAAGAACTTGCCCGCAACAGCGACGATCTGAGCCAGAGAGAAATATTTGAAAGTCTCTGTGCACGGGAGCGCCTCGGCAGCACCGGGCTTGGAAATGGTGTTGCTATCCCGCATGGCCGGGTCAAGGACAGTCAGGAAATTGAGGCTGTATTCATCTGCCTGAAGAAACCTGTTCCTTTCGATTCTGTTGACGGTAAACCAGTGGACTTGCTGTTCGCCATGACGGTGCCAGAAAGTTGCAATGAAGACCACCTGAAACTGCTGGCCCAGGTAGCAGAACTTTTCAGCGACCCGGACCTGCTGACCCAATTACGTGAAGCAGAAGGCCCCGGCAAACTATTACAATTGCTGTCCACCTCCGAGCCCCCAGTATTATGAAGGAGGACTAATCCGAACGTGACGCGCTCGCTTACAGCCCGCAACCTGTACGATGACCTGCACGACAGGCTGGGCTTGCATTGGACTCCGATAGGCGATGATATCCAGCCTCATTCCATATCTGCAGGTGACCTGTCCGCACGGCCTGATCTGGCGGGTTTCCTGAACCTGATTCATCCCAACAAAGTCCAGGTACTTGGTGAAGCGGAGGTACGCTACCTAGATTCCCTGAAGCCTGCTGAATTGACCCAGACACTGGAACACACGCTCAGGAAAAAGCCACTGGCGATTGTCATCGGCGATGGCCTGGACCTGCCTCCATCCATCATTGCTGCTGCTAAAGGCAGCGGAACAGCACTGATGAGAACCGATCGTCCAGCCTGGGAACTGGTGAACTATCTCCAGTATCACATAGCCCGCAAACTTGCCCGGCGTACGACCCTGCATGGCGTATTCATGGAGGTATTCACAATCGGCGTACAAATCACCGGAGCCCCGGGCAGCGGTAAAAGCGAACTGGCTCTGGATTTGCTGAACAGGGGGCACCGACTCATTGCAGATGACGCTCCTGAATTTACCCAGATATCTCCGGATGTAATTGACGGAGTATGCCCGGAAACCCTTCAGGACTGCCTTGAAGTCCGCGGACTCGGTATACTCAATGTGCGCCAGATGTTCGGTGATGCGGCGATTAAGCTAAACAAATTTTTGCGCCTCATCATTCACCTTGAAATTCCCGGACGGGGTGCTTCAAGACTTGAAATACAGGATCGTCTGCAGGGCGATGTCAGCAATCAGAAAGTACTTGAACTTGATATTCCCCGCATAACCCTGCCGGTTCTGGCGGGAAGAAACATGGCCGTGATGACCGAGGCCGCAGTGCGGGATTTCATGTTGAAAATGAAAGGTTATGACGCCGCTACTGCCTTTATCGAGAGACACACACGAATATTGAGACGCAATCAACGAGGCCTTAAAGATTGACTCAAGCCCACCCTGACCGACTGGTACAACGGCTGATCGTGGTCAGCGGCCTGTCCGGCAGTGGGAAATCCACCGCGCTGAGAGCGCTGGAAGACCAGGGTTGCTACTGTGTAGATAACCTCCCTGCCGCGCTGCTGAAAGAGTTCATAAAACAGATTGGCAAAAATCCGACACTTTATTCAACGGTCGCGCTGGGTATTGATGCCCGATCCAGGGATCCAGAACTTGCGGTGATTCCGGATTGGCTGGATGAAAGGAAAGAAGCCGGACTCCACTGCCAGTTACTTTTTCTGACGGCAGACACCAAGGCCATCATCAAACGCTTCAGTGAAACCCGGCGGCGCCACCCGTTGACAAGCGATCAACATGCGCTGCCACAGGCTATCGAGAAAGAAAAAAAGCTGCTTGAATCCCTGAAAAGCAGATCGGACTGGATCATTGACACCAGCGATACCAATATCCATCAGCTCAAACGTCAGGTCTGGAATTGTCTGGGCGGGGAGCGTGATTCCATGATGGTGGTGCTGGAATCATTCGCTTATAAACGGGGCATACCACAGGATGTGGATTTTGTATTTGATGCGAGGAACCTCCCGAACCCCTATTGGGTAGATGAACTGCGTGATCTCAGTGGACTGGACAAGCGGGTGCGCCAGTGGCTGGAATCGAATGAAGCAGTGGACAGGATGTACGTGGATATCGAACGATTCCTGCTCGCGTGGCTGCCGGATTTCCGTGACGGTCAGCGCAGCTATGTTACCGTGGGGATCGGTTGCACCGGCGGAAAACATCGCTCCGTCTACCTGGTTGATCGCCTGGCGAAAAATCTTGGCGCCGATTTCGGGAGAATCCTCATTCACCACAGGGAGTTGCCATCTTGAGCGTGGGCATCGTCATCGTAACGCACGGCCAGACCGGGCAGTCTCTGGTCACTGATGCAGAGTTCATCCTGGGGCAGTCGCTCCATCGCATCCGCTGCATCCCGTTTAAACAGTCCGGAGGCCAACTGACTGGAGACGATGAATTAAAGCAGGCCATCGCCCAAAGTGATCGGGGCGATGGCGTCCTGATTCTAACCGATCTGGTCGGCGCCAGCCCTGCGAACCTGGTCAATGCAGTGATTAAGGAATTTAACGCAGCCATGGTTACGGGCATCAATTTGGCGATGCTTATCCGTGTGTGGAATTACCGTGATACAGCACTGGAATCACTCATACACAAAGCCGTACAGGGTGGAAAACGTGGTGTTGAGGCGTTTCAACCGCTCAGTGAACCCGGCAGACTTCCACAGCCATGATTTCCAAATCAGTCACCATTGTCAACAAACTCGGCCTGCATGCCCGTGCGGCAACACACCTGGTCAACTGTGCATCCGGATTTGAAGCGGAACTCTGGATTAAGAATGGTGAAAAAGCCATCAACGGTAAGTCCATCATGGGCGTGCTGACGCTGGCAGCCAGCAAAGGAACCAGGCTGATTGTTGAAGCAGATGGTCCAGACCAGGAAGATGCCTTGCAGGCAATCTGTGCATTGATCAATGACTGCTTTGGTGAAGATGAGTAGAGATATGGGGACGGCAATATGACACTGGCCCTGACCGGACACGCTGTCGCAAGCGGTATTGCGATTGGCCGGACCCATCTGGCCAAACGCAGCGAACTGCAAATTGCTGAATACCGTATTGAGCGCAAGGATGTGGGTAAGGAAATCGCGCGCTACCACCAGGCGGTCGATGCAGCCCGCAGGCAATTAGATGAACTGTCACAACGCATCACCCGGAATGTGGGCATTCCCGCAGGTGAAATCATTCAGACACATGTGCTCATGCTGGGTGATGACAGCATTAAGGAAGCAACGGAAAAGCAGATCAGGAGTGAATTATGTAACGCCGAATGGGCGCTGCAGTCCCAGCTTGAGCTCATCCTCTCTGAATTCCGTGCGATGGATGATCCCTACATTCGTTCGCGGGGGGAAGATATCAGCCAGGTTGTCCGCCTGGTCCAACGCAAGATGACCCAAAAATCAGCGGGCAAACCTTTTGAGAATATCCCCGGCCGCCTCGCGGAAACGATGGTAATAGCGGCCGACCTGACACCAGGCGAACTCGCCATTCTTCACGAACATGGTGTGGCCGGTATCGTTACTGAGCATGGGGGGCCACACAGCCATACAGCCATCCTCGCCAGCAGCCTGGGTATTCCGGCAGTACTGGGTGTCCGACTGGCCCAAAGCCTGCTCAGGGAAGGGGAACCCCTGGTTCTTGATGGTGATCTGGGTTTGGTTTACGCCGATCCGGATGAAGTGATCCTGAGCCACTACCACCAGGTCCAGCGCGATACGGTCCGCTTCAGAAAATCACTGGAGAAAGTGCGTGAACTCCCCTGCCGCAGTATGGACGGTGAATCGATCAGCTTGCAGGCTAATGGAGAGCGCCAGGAAGAACTGCTCCAGGCAATCGACCTGGGTGTGACTGGTATCGGCCTGTACCGCACCGAATTTTTGCACATCCAGGGTATGGCGTCCGATGAAAAAACCCAGTTAGCCGAATACATGGCCGCCATTAAGACTCTGAATGGCCTGCCACTGACCATTCGAACGCTGGATCTGGGTGCAGATAAACCTGCTGATTCTGCAGATTTCGATCAGCTTTCTCGCTCTGCCAATCCCGCACTGGGGTTGCGGGCAGTTCGTCTATGCCTGCGTGATACGGATCAGTTCAAGCAGCAATTGCGGGCAATACTCAGAGCCAGCGCCACAGCGCCGGTGAGGTGCCTGATCCCGATGCTAACCAGTGCCCGCGAAGTCATGATGGTCCGTTCCCTGCTGGACGAAGCCCGGGAGGAGTTGGATGAGAGTGGATTGGCTTATGACCCGAACCTCCCGCTTGGGGGAATGATTGAAGTCCCTGCCGCCGCACTGGCTATTGAAGAATTCAGCGAAAACCTGGACTTCATTTCTGTAGGTACCAATGACCTCCTGCAATATATGCTGGCAGCAGATCGTGCAGATGAGCAGGTAGCGCACCTGTATGATCTGCAACACCCGGGCGTGGTGCGGTTGCTGCGACATATTTTCCGCAGCGCAGAGGCCTCACACATCCCTGTCGCAGTGTGTGGGGAAGTTGCGGGCGACCGGCGTTATACCCGGCTGTTGCTGGCGCTGGGCCTGCGTGAGTTCAGTATGCATCCTTCCAGATTGTTGGAAGTTAAACAGGTCATTACTGAAACCCATATCCCCCGGGTGGCGGCTTCATTGTCGCAATGGCTCAGCAGCACGGAGTGTCAGCATGATATTTCACTGCTGCAATTACTCGACCAATCACAACAAACTCATTAAGGTTCGTTGACACTTACCAGAGCACTCGTGCTCCACTTTCCCTTATAATGCGGGCGGTTGACGGACGACTGGGTTAACCGAACTGTGCGATGGAGGAGACGTCATGGCAGAAAAAATACATGAAGACAAGACTGCTCGCCACCTCGACCATTTGTCTCAGGCGCTGGATTCCGGCACGCAACATCAGGTACGTCACCTGCTGAAAAATCTTTCTGCCGCCGAAATCGGTGACCTCCTCGAATCCTTACCGCCGACAAAACGCCTGGCCGTCTGGGATTTGACGAATCCAGAACTCGACGGTGACGTCCTGGTCGACGTTAATGATGAAGTACGTGCCGGTCTGATTCAGGGGACCTCTCCTGAAGACCTGGTGGCGGCGGTCGATGATCTCGACCTGGATGATCTGGCCGATATTCTCGACGATCTGCCAGATGCGGTGATCAGTGAAGTGCTGCGCAGCATGGATCGACAGGAACGGGAGCGCCTTGCCCAGGTTCTGTCTTACCCTGAAGACTCCGCCGGCGGCCTGATGGACCCGGATGTAATCACTGTCCGCCCCGACGTCAGCCTGGATGTCGTGCTGCGCTACCTGAGAGTACGGGGTGAATTACCCGAAGTGTTTGATCTCCTGTTCGTCACTGACCGGGATGGGCGTTTCCTGGGCAGTCTCAAAATTTCCGACCTTCTGACCCGGAAAGTGACCGATGCTGTGGGTGATTTGATGGACACCTCAGCCATCACTATTCCGGTCGACATGCATGAAAGCCAGGTGGCCATGGAATTCGAGCATCATGACCTGGTCTCAGCACCGGTTCTCGATGAGGACGGCCGCCTGTTGGGACGTATTACGATCGATGACGTGGTCGATGTAATGAGGGACGAAGCCGAACACACCGTTCTGACCATGGCCGGCCTGGACGAGGAAGACGACATGTTTGCGCCAGTTATCCAGTCCGCGCGCAGGCGCTGGGTCTGGCTGGGCGTCAACCTGGTAACCGCCTTCCTCGCCGCCACGGTGCTGTACACCTTCGAGGCAACACTTGACCAGATTGTCGCTACCGCTGTGCTGTTTCCGATCGTTACGAGCATGGGCGGGATTGCAGGAACACAGACGCTGACGCTGATGATCAGGGGCATGGCAACCGGCCAGGTCAGCGCACGCAATACACCTGACCTCTTACGCAAGGAGCTGGCGGTCGGATTGCTGAACGGTATCCTGTTTTCTGTCCTGGTCGGCACCATAGCCATGCTCTGGTATGACGATCTTCTGCTGGGCCTGGTGATCGCCGCTGCGATATTGCTCAATCTGCTGGTCGGCGCACTGGCCGGCGCGTTGGTTCCCGTCGTCCTTAAGCGTATGTCCATCGATCCGGCCCTGGCGGGCGGAGTTGTCCTGACCACGGTTACCGACGTTGTGGGTATCCTGGCATTTATCGGCCTGGCCACTTTTATCCTGTTAGGGAATTGATGAAAATTTTGCTCATCACCCAGGAGCCCCCCCTGCTGAGTGAGGCGGTGGTCAGCGGTAATGCAGTTCGCACACAGCAAATCCGCCAGGCCCTGGAAGGTGCAGGGCACGAAGTATTACAGACCTGGTTATGCATTGATCGTAAGCTCACGCAAGGCGCCTTTCGCAACCGGGATCAATTACAGGGCATCCTGATGAAACAGGCGCCGGATGCGATTATCGTGGCATACTGGGAACTGCTCGGACTGCTTCCCTACGACCTCCGGCAACCCGTGATTCTTGACTACGTTGCACCGCGTTCCCTGGAGGAGCTGTACGAATCTCCGGATACGGTAAAGAGCAGTATGCGCAGACTCCGCCTCAACCTGCGGCATTGTGATGCCGTGATGGTCGGCAACGGGAAGCAGCGACACTTGCTGCTCAACACCCTGATTGAGGCCGGCTTCGATTTAAGGGAATCTTATCCGGTTCTGATCGTGCCACTGGGCGCCGAGGTGGTTGGCCCTCCGCAGTCTGACCCCATGAAAGATGGCTGGCTAATGGTCGCCGGCGGTGTCAGTTGGCCGTGGAGAAAATCAGAATCCTACACAGCGGAAATGGAGCGCATAGCAAATGAAATGTGTCCGGTGCCTCGTATCGTGCTGTTCGGCGGCCACTATCGCTGGCACGAACAACAAGACAGTAGCGGGACAAAACTGCCGGACCCCACCGTTTCCCCTGCACAAGAAACGGCGGTCAGTCACCGCAAACTGGAATCCTACAGCTATTTCAGCAATTTCCTGAGCCAACGCGCTCACATTGGCGTGGAACTGGCGGAATGGAATGTGGAACGCCAGTACAGCCAGTCCTTCCGTTCATTGGAATTCCTGCGACACGGCTTACCCCTGTTGTGCAACCGCTACCTGCCAATCGCACGCCTGATTGAAAAATATGATGCCGGCTGGACCGTCGATGAACCCGGTTCCTTAAGCAGTTTGCTCCCTGAAATCCTGTCCCGGCCGGATGAATGGCAGAAGAAATCTGACAACGCACTGCAACTGGTGACACAAGAGCTTCGCCCCGAACGCTCTGTCCGGCCCCTGCTGGGCTGGCTGAAATCCGCGTCGAAAGCAGCGCGCTTACCGGAAGTATCCACCCCCAACAAAGGTAAACCCGTACTGGGGGTCCCACCACCCGTCCAGCGCCTGAAACGACAATTCAAACTGATCCGGCAGGTGTTGATCGGGCGCTTGTACAACCAGGACAGAGGCAACGGCGTGCTGTTCGTCACGCGGGGCGACCTGTTTCCCTCCGATCACGGTGCAGCGGTACGTACCGTCGAGACTGCAAAGGCACTCTCCAACCGCGGTTTGCAGGTGGGCATCGTCACCGAGGAAAGAAAATTCTGGTACCGGTTCACAGACGGTGAAGTGGTGCAGGAAAAATTTCCTTTATGGGTAACGTCACTGAGTGTACCGGCCCCGCTGGTCAAACTGCTGCACTACTCCAGGGACATCCCTTTCAGCAACAGTTTTCTGTACCTGCCCCTGACCGACCGAAGCTTCCAGTGGCGCATCCTCGCGGCAGCAAAACGAGTTCGCGCCGGGATTCTGCAGGCCGAGTTTCCCGCCTATGCCCAGCCCTGCATCAAACTCAGAGAGGCCATGAATTGTGCGGTGGTACTGGTTGAACACAATGTGGAATACGACCGCATCAAGGCACAGGTGGATGAGTTGACACCAGCCCAGTATGAAAACCTCAAGTCCATTGAGATCACGCTGTGCAATGATTCAGATGCTGTGGTTTGTGTCTCGGATAACGACCGCCGCAAACTGGAACTGGACGGGGTCAGGCCGGAACGCATGCAAACCATCCCGCACGGTGTCGATCTTGATCAATATGACCAACCGGCAGCCGAGGATGCCAGGGCACATTTTGCCATCCCCCGGGATGAAGCTGTCCTCGTTTACCACGGTACATTTTCCTATCCACCCAATCGCGAAGCGCTGCGGATATTTGCCGAAGTCCTACTGCCCGGGCTGGAAGACCAGGGACTCAGGATGCACCTGCTGGCAGTAGGCAAGAACCCGCCGGCAAATAGCCCTCACCCTCGTATTCACCTGACCGATAGCGTCGAGCACGTCGCTCCCTGGCTGAAATCTGCTGATCTGGCGGTGGTTCCACTGACCGAAGGGGGGGGAACACGAATGAAGATCATTGACTGTTTCGCTGCCGGCCTGCCGCTGATCAGCACCAGCAAGGGAATCGAAGGCATCCCGGTGGTTCCGGGACAACACGCGCTGGTGATCGATGACTGGGACGCCACCATCTCGGCTATTCGGGAATGCTGGGAAATACCGGAAAAAGCGCAGGCACTGGCGCGGGAAGGCCGGGCACTGGCTGAAAGTATGGACTGGAAAGTGATCGCAGAGAAATACGATTCACTCTATTCCACCCTGTCTTGATTTTCTAGTCGATGGCTGAGAAAAATGACTGAACCCGTGCAGCAACACAAAGCAAACCGGGGTCTTGTCCTGCTGACCACAGTGGGGATACTCAGCCTGAGCCTGTTTCTACAGTTGGAATTTGGCCTGAAACCAGCGTTGCTATTCCTGGCTGGAACCGGTCTGGGAATATCCCTGCTCCATGCCGCCTTCAGTTTTTCCACCGCCTGGCGGGAATTCATTCGCTGCCGTGAAGGTGAAGGAATTCGCTCACAACTGTTGTTGTTCATGTTGGCCTCACTGTTATTTTTTCCCCTGCTGGGGAATTTTTTCCCGCAAATTTCCGTCACCGGGGCACTGGGGCCTGTCGGCATTTCAGTTCTTGCGGGTGCCTTTCTGTTCGGCATCGGCATGGAGTTGGGCAACGGTTGTGGTTCCGGCACTTTGCGCAGCATCGGCGGCGGACATGTCAACATGCTGATTACATTGATATTTTTCATTATTGGCTCCCTGATCGGCACGGCCCATTTGCAGTGGTGGCTGGAACTGCCCAGCCTGGGGAAAATATCACTGATCGAAAGCCTCGGCTGGCTACCGGCGCTCCTGCTGCAACTGGTCGTCTTACTGGCGCTGTATGGCCTGGTGCGCCAGGCGGAGAAACGCCGGCACGGACGGCTAACGACATTAAATAGCTGCAACAGTGACCGCAACGTACTCCATCGGATGATTTTCGGCCCCTGGCCGCTGAGCTGGGGCGTTGCCGGCCTGTTGTTCTTCAGTATCATAACCCTGCTGATCGCGGGTCACCCCTGGTCCATTACCTTCGCTTTTGGCCTGTGGGGAGCGAAAATCTGGACTGCGCTGGGAGGCGATATTTCCACACTCAGTTACTGGGGCAGTGGCTATCCGGCCCAGGCTCTGTCCAGCAGTGTGCTGGCGGATATTACCTCGGTAATGAATTTCGGCGTCATACTCGGTGCGACGCTGGCGGCCGGGCTTGCCGGCAGTTTTGCCCCGGCAAAAGAGATACGCCTGAACATGATCATCAATGCGGTGATCGGCGGCCTCCTGCTTGGCTACGGGGCGCGACTGGCCTTCGGTTGCAACATCGGCGGCCTGTACGGCGGAATCGCCTCCGGCAGCGTGCACGGGTGGCTGTGGCTGGTCGCCGGCTTTGCCGGCACCATCGCCGGTGTATATATTCGTATCCTGACCGGCGTCGACCGCCCCATGAGAGTCCGACCATGAAACGGAAACACAGCAAGATGATTTTTGGCTCGGCCATCAGCCTGGCAACCCTGGCCGTAGCCATTGATCATACCCGCCACAGCCTGCCTGAGCCGGAACCCCGGCGGATTGAGGTGACTGCAGGCACACAAACACGCTGTGCTCCTGACTCCCCTTGCGTCATGTATGACCAGCCCTGCTCTCTCGATTCACCGTGCTCGATGTACAACAATCCCTGCGCCCTTGAATCACCGTGCTCAATAGACGAAAACCCATGCTCCATAGACTCACCTTGCTCTCTATACGACAAGCCCTGCGTCCCGGAAGATTCAATTCCACCCTGCGCACAGGGCTAAGCTGAATATTTTGACCGGGTCAGAACGCACATCGACAAACCGCTCCGCGCCGATATCCAGGCAAACTGCGGTCGATGGCTTGTACCAGTCTCTGCTTGAGTTTGGTGAATCTGCTTCTAACCCGGTGCTGGCAATCATTCCACAGGCAGACAAATTCATACCGGGACAAAAATACCCGGCAGCACGCCTCTGCTATCCCGGCATTGGTCTGCGCGCCTACTATCACCAACACACCACACCCTATATCCGGGACGGTGAGCACGGGCACTTTCATATTTTCCTGACGGACGAACCCGTCAAAAACCGGAACTCATGGCGCCATCTTGCTGCCCTGTCTGTTGACGGCATGGGCCAGCCTCAAAGCTGGATCTGTGTTAACAACTGGGTGACTGGCGGCAAATGGCTGTCTGCAATTCAAGCCGAATCATATTTACCAGAATTATTTCAACAAAAGACGGAACACCTTGCCCCGGTTGAAAGATGGATTTTCCATATGCTGGCAGTCTATTTTTCCAGGCTACTTGAATTGCTGGAAACCCGCGATCGCCGGATTGGCTCGCTGACCACATCAGTGAGTCTCGAAAAGCTCTTCAATGACCGTTTGGTATACCAACTGTCAGAGTCACCCATAGATTTGCTGGCAGACCTGACAAGAATGGCACCGGGTTAACCGGGCTTAATTGCTACCTGGTTGCGGATATAGACCGGCTGCGCCCGGGCCGCTGCCAGGGGCTTGTGGTGTTTCAGCCACCGTGTTGCCAGGTGGCTGACTGCACTGGCCCGGGGCCAGCAATCCGCAACGTAAAGTCTCGCATCGCCGGCCAGTTTTTCCAACTCCTGATATATCACGAAACCATTACCTGCTGCGCAGATGCCGCTTGCGGCGTCAGTGTGAATCCGGATTGCATCCTCAAAGCCAACATCACCCGGAGGACAGACTCGTTCCTCACCGGATGGAATCACGAACCCACCTCCATCCACCTCGAAATTTGCGGTATACACTTCCTGCATACGGGCGTCCATGGCAACACAAACATGTTGAACACCAGGTGGCAGCGGATTCTGTTCGAGCGCAGCCTGGGCCACGGCGGCCAGGGAAGAGACCGGAGCGACCGGCAAATCTGCACCCCAGGCAAGCCCCTGGACAACGCCGATGCCAATTCTCAGGCTGGTGAAACTGCCGGGTCCGCGCCCAAAAGCAATGCAATCCAACTGGCCAAGAACCCATTCCGCTTCAGCCAGCAAGCTGCGTACCATCGGCAGAATCAACTCGGCGTGCCGCCGGGGTGCAAGTTCGAATTTTTCCCGGGTATTCTCGCCAGTGCTCAATGCCACGGAACAACTTTCAGCGGAGGTTTCGATCGATAGCAGCTTATTCACTCAAAAGACCTCGACATCAGACTGCGCTTCGGCCAGGCGCATGGGCGGCAAGCTGTTACGAAACACGCTTCCGTAGGAACGGGTGCGAATCCTCGGGTCACATATAACCAGTGCGCCACGATCATTGACATCCCGGATCAGGCGGCCCGCACCCTGTTTCAGAGCTATAACGGCCTGTGGCAGATAGAGTTGGACGAAGGGGTTTCCACCAGATTTTCTCAGCACCTCGCTGCGCGCTTCCATTACCGGATCATCCGGGGCAGCGAACGGCAACTTGTCGATCACCACCAGCGACAGCGCGTCTCCGATTACGTCCACCCCCTCCCAGAAACTCGACGAACCCAGCAACACACCCTCGCCGGACGCCCTGAATTGCTCCAGTAGTACACTGCGGGGCTGTTCTCCCTGAACAAACAGTGGAAACGAAACACAATCTGCCAGCAACTCCGCCGCATGCCGTAAATTGCGGTGCGAGGTGAACAACAGGAAAGCTCTGCCCCTGCTGGCCTCCAGCAAGGGAACGACAATATCCAGCAAGGCGGATACATACCCGGCATCGCGTGGCTCAGGCAGGTGCTCCGGCAACCACATCAACGCATTTTTGGGATAGTCGAACGGTGAGTCCAGCAACAGGGTCTGTGCGTCACCCAAACCCATTTGCCGGGTGAAATGCCGGAAATCATCACCAACCGCCAGAGTAGCCGAAGTAAACAACCAGGCCGCATCCGTGTTCTCCCGGAACGCATTAAACGGGGTTGAAACATCAAGCGGCGTGATGTGAATGGCAAAACCACGGCCACGCTTTTCAAACCAGCGCACTTCTCCGGATGACGGTTCGGCATCGAAACGATCCAGTTGGAGTTGCAACTCATTCAGACGATCAATGCAGGCATCCATGCCTCGCGCCCTGCCCTGCATATCCTTGACTGCATCACCCAGAGCATGGACCGAACGATCCAGTTCCTGTAAAGCCATGCGCACCTGCTCATCACGCATCATCTCCGGCCAGGGGGCGCGTTCGGGCATCCTGTCTGAGATGACCAGTTGGATTTCCTTCATTTTCTCCAGACAATCAGCCAGCGGTTCACGGAGAATACCCATCGCCCCCGATACCTCCGCAGATGCTGCAAGAAAATCGCGGCATAATTCATTAACCTGGCGAGCCGACAGCGTCACACTGAAAAACCGGGATGCTGTTTCCGGCGCCTGATGTGCCTCGTCTACAATGAAGGAGGAGGCGCCAGGTAAAACTTCCCCAAAACCACTCTGCTTGATCGCCATGTCGGCGAACAACAAATGGTGATTGACCACCACGATATCTGCATCCTGCGCCTCCCGCCTGGCTTTGGCCACGTAGCAGTCCTCGAACTGGGGGCATTCCGAACCGAGACAGTTATCTGCGGTGGAGGTAACCAACGGCAACAGGCCGCTGTCCTCGGAGACTGCAGATGAAAGCGACAGATCACCGTCAACCGTTTTCGCACTCCAGTCGAGAAGCACTCCAAGCTCCAGCACGGCTTCTTTGCTGGGCAGGCGCCCTTCGGCACGAGCCATCAGCATTCGGTGCAGACAGAGATAATTGGCCCGCCCTTTCAGCAGAGCGGTTTTAATGAACTCCCCCAGCGCCTCTTTGACCAGCGGAATGTCGCGAAAAAAAAGTTGATCCTGCAAGTTCTTGGTACCGGTGGAAATGATGACCCGTTCGCCACTGAGAATAGCGGGAACAAGGTAGGCAAGGGTCTTACCGATGCCCGTGCCGGCCTCGATGACCAGCGAATTCTTTTGCGCCAATGCCTGCTCAACAGCCTCAGCCATGCGGATCTGCGTCTCACGCGGCGCAAAGCCCGGCAAGGCATCGGCAAAGGGACCATCGGCTCCCAGCAAGTCGGTGCTTTGAATCACGGCAATCAGTAGCTTTGGGGTTTGGTATTCATGCAGTTCCTGGCACGTTGTTCCGCCTCTACTGACCCTTTTCGGTCTCCCAGGTGCTCCCGCGCCACGCTGATGGTACGCCAGTTACGGTTGCAGATTTCGCCCACACGCGGGCCGATATCATAGGAACGCACAGCAAAATTCAAGGCCTGTCCATAGTCCCGTTGCTGCAATTGAATCTCCGCCATCTGCTGCAGGATTTCCGGATTTCTCGGCTGTATCCTCAGGGCCCGTTCCAACAGAACTGCAGCCTGGTTGTAATCACCAGAAGTTTCCGCCCCAGTTGCATCAGCCAGCAGTTCCTGTACCGCTGAATTTTGCAGGGGAAACACCTGCACTCCCTCGCTTTCCTGGCTGGCCGGTACGCGAACCCGGCTTTCGACTTCCCGGTTTGCATCAGACGCAGTGCGCTGGCCAGCACAGGCCGACAACAGCAGCACCAGGCCGGACATTAAGTACGGGAAAAACCGAACACTAATTTTTCTTTCCAAACCACTTCCTCCAGAATGATTCCTCTTCCTCGTCCCGCGTCCTGGCCAGGCAGTCAGACAACTGTGCAGGTCCCGAACCGTCCACGAAAGGAAGCTGGATCGCAGCGGGACAATGCTCACCCGTCAGCTTGCCGTTGTCCCGGTCCACCCACAGCCAGGAAGCGCCATCGGGCAAACGCAGATCAAGTGACTCGATCGACAGTTCACGGAACAGGCCGGCCCAGAGGCGCATCGCAGCATTACTGCCGGTGACGCGAGCCGGTCGGTTGTCATCCTCACCCACCCAGACCACGGCGATACGCTGACGAGTATATCCGACAAACCAGCTATCGCGGCGATCGTTTGTGGTGCCTGTCTTGCCGGCAATCACAAGCTGTTTACCCAGCAGCCCCGGCAGGGCTTTGGCAGTACCCTGCTCCACCACCTGGGTCATCGCATAATTGAGTACGCCAATCGCTTCCCGATGCGCCAGGGACATCATGCGCAGGGGATACCGAACCAGTTCATCACCGTCTGCCGTTTGCACCGCAATCACGGCACGCAAGGGCACACTGTAGCCGCCGGCCGCCAGCGACTGGTAGATCTGAGTCACTTCCAGCGGCGTCAGTTCAACCGCACCAAGAAAAACGGAAGGTACAGCCTGCACATCCACACGCACGCCCAGTTGCTCAAGCTTGCGCAACAGGTGACTGATGCCGATATTCAGGCCGAGGCGTACCGTGGCCTGGTTATACGACCGGGTCAGTGCTTCGAGCAGGGTGACCTCGCCATGGGATACGTGGTCGTAATTAGCCGGGGTCCACAAACTACCATCCGGCTGTTTCAATGACAGTGGCCGGTCTTCAATGCGGGTTAACAGGTTATAGTCTGCTTCGTACTCGAGCGCCAGCAGGTAGACCAGAGGCTTGATCACCGAGCCGATCTGGCGGCGGGCGTCCAGCGCGCGGTTAAAACCCGCCCGGCTGGCATCCCGGTCACCCACCAGGGCCCTGATTTCACCACTGTCCGTATCGGCCAGCACCATCGCCGCCTGCAGACTGGCCGACAGGCCGCGATCGTAAAGGCTCTTGAGACCCTGGCTAACGGCCCGTTGCGCTTTCTCCTGATCGGTAGGTGCCAGCGTGGTGAAAATGCTCAAACCTTCGGTTTTCAGATCTTCTTCACGGTAAACCTGCGCCAGTTGCCGCCTGACCAGGTCAACAAAATCAGGATACCGGGTGCCACGACTGCGTGGTTGCTCCGTGACATCAAGCGGACTGGCAGCTGCCGTCCGCGCCTGTGCTGCCGACAGCAAGCCGGTAGTCTCAAAGGCTGACAATACCTGGTTGCGCCGTTTCAGCGCCCGTTCGGAGTGGCGTCGGGGGTTGTAATAGGAAGCACCACGAACCAGGCCGATCAGTAAGGCGATGTGCTGCGCTTCAAGTTGCTCCAGAGGCCGGTCAAAGTAGTACAGGCTGGCGCGGCCGAATCCGTGCACCGCGTAAGCACCCTGCTGACCGAGGAATACCTCGTTTAGGTAAGCCTCCAGGATCTCGGACTTGTCATAGTGATACTCCAGCAACAGGGCCATGATCGCCTCATTGACCTTGCGCGCGACGCTGCGCTCATCCGTGAGGAAATAATTTTTGACCAGTTGCTGCGTCAGCGTACTACCGCCCTGAACGGCCCGGCCGGCCTTGAGGTTGGCCAGCGCGGCCCGGGCGATGCCCTTGATATCCACCCCGGGGTGATGTTTGAAATTCCGGTCTTCTACTGCCTGCAGGCCAGTCAGCAACAAAGGGGGGACATCCTTGATTTTGACCAGCGTGCGATCTTCTTTAAGCAATGGATAAATGGCTGCAATTTCTGCCGGCTCCAGACGCACCAGATCCAGCGGGGTCGCGGACTCCACATCGCGCAGGCTGACAACTTTACCCGACTGCAACCGGACCGAGAAACGCAGCGCATCTTCAGCTCCGTCGGGGAAGCGGAACGCGCGCCGGTAGATTTCCACCGTGTTTCCGGCAACGCGGTAGATGCCGGGTCTGCCGGCATTCGTTTTGCGCCGGTATCCTGCAACACTCAATTCAATCTCAAGGTCTTTGAGCGTAAGTGATGCGCCCGGATAAAGCTCCAGCGCGCGTGCGTAAACCCGGCTTGGAATGTCCCATTTACGCCCTTCAAATTCGGTCGTCACCTGGTGGTTAAGGTAGGTGACCCAGGGTAGCAGAAAGCCCAGGCAGATTCCGGCGACCAGCAGTGCAAGACGCCAGATCCGGCCGATCCAACCACCCCCTGTCTTTTTGCGGGAGCGAGTTCGCCGGACGGCATTCTTCTGACTGGCCGTCTTCTTCCTGGCAGCCCTTTTACCGGTCGACCTTTTTTTTCCAGTGATCTTTTTCCTGCCTTTACTCATCAACGAAAATGTCCTGCCAACGGGTGACATCACCCGATCCTTTGACCATAATGATAGGGTTTCATCCCGGCTAATCCATTCCGGCTAAATCATCCTGAATAAAGGCATTCTATCCAGCCGGGCACACAGGTACCACGATAGCAGTAAAATCCCGGCGGAATCCTACAAAAAATATCTGCATGAACCACAAAACACCAGACAAAGAGATTGATTCCAGGTCGCCGGCTGACGTCGAGCAGAGGGCTGCTGTCTGTGTTTTTTCACAGGGTGACCTTGTAGCAGAGCAACGCATGCTCGATTTCTTCAACACCTTGGGCTGGCAGGGCTGGTCTTGGGGCTCTGAAGAAGGTGGCAGTTCCGGGCCGCAACAACCTGGTCGGATACTGCTTGAACATGACCGTCGCTTTCCCGGCCACGCCTTGCTGTTAATTGATGCCGAGCTTGCCATCACGGCAGCGGCGGTATATACGCTCGCGGGACTGATAAAGGAACAGGCGCCGGACGATCAGAACGCCGTGGTATTCACCGTACTCAGCAATGCGGAAACCAGCCTGAATCCCTTTGCAGGCCTCGCTGCGTCAAGCACGAATGAGGTCCCGCACGGCAGGCGAGAGTCCCTGGTCGCCCTGCTGGGGCAAGGTCACTTACACGAGCACTCGCACTGGCCGGAGCATCTGCTGTTTTTCTCTGCCGGGGCCATCGCCATACTGGCCCGGGAAGATACCCGTCCGGCAAACGCCCTGCCTCGCCTGACCGCACAAGGCGGTCGCCTGCTGGTGACGGATTACTGTTATGTTCACCACCCCCGCCGCGGGCTGTTTGATCAGTCCCGGCTGGAGCCTCATGAAGAGCGTCGGCCGCCAGCCTGGGGCAAGCTGGTGGAACGGCTTGATGCGTGGCTGAGAAGCGGTTCTGTGGTGGTCGATGAATTTCCGCCGGATGACAAACCTTTAACGCTTCACATAACGCATAGCTGGGGAGGCGGTGTCAGGCAATGGGTGCACTCCTTTATCGACGCCGATGGGAGCGGACTGAGTTTCCAGCTTCGTTCGGAGGGCCCGCAATCCGGTGAAGGCGCCGGACAGCGCCTGTCGCTCTATTACGGCAAGCAGACAGATACAGCAATCGCCAGTTGGTGGTTACAAGCGCCAATCCGTTCTACCGCTGAATCAAATGAACAATACCGGGTAATCCTGCAGGAAATCACCAGCAGATACCGTGTCGGGCGAATCATTGTTTCTTCCCTGGTGGGTCACAGCCTGGACACGCTGCGAACCGGCCTTCCAACGGTACAGGTTCTGCATGATTTTTACCCCCGTTGGCCACTGCTGGGTATCCATCCCGGACGCTATCCGGTCAGTCGTGAATCTGATGACAACGAAGTTTCAGGACTGAAGCTGGCCCTGTCGGAGAACCCCCTGTTAACGGATTTCCGTGATCGGAATGCTCAGGCATGGCAGGCGCTGGGCGAGCGCTGGCGTGAGACCATCATCACCCACGGCATCAAGGTCGCAGCGCCCAGTCGTTCGACTGCTGAACTGCTACGCAAGCTGGATCCCGGCTGGAATGAAATCGACATCAATATCATTCCACACGGTCTTCCCGCACTGCCGGGCGACTGCACAGTACGGCCCCGGGAGCGAACAGACCAGAAACTGCGCCTGGTGATCCCGGGAAGGATACAAGCGGGAAAAGGCAAAGCCCTGCTGCTGAAGGCGATTGATGAACTAACGCAGTTCGCCCAGGTTTACTTGCTCGGAGCCGGCAAAGAGGGGGAGGATTTTTTCGGCCACAGCGGCGTCAATGTCATTATTCAGTACCAGCGGGATGAATTGCCGGCCCTGATCGCAAACATCGGCCCCCACCTGTCCGCCCTGTTATCCATTGTGCCTGAGACCTTCAGCTACACACTGTCCGAAATGCAGCATTTGAATGTGCCGGTCGTCGCGACACGCATCGGCAGCCTGGCAGAGCGGATAAGCGATGGCGATACCGGATGGCTGATCGACGCCGATGCAGATTCACTGGTCGAAAAAATACACTACCTGTTCGATCACAGGGAAGAAATTGAGTCCATGCGGAAGCGGCTTTGCAACTACCACTTGCCCGGCCCCGGCCAGATGGTGCAGCACTATGAAACTCTCTGTCCGCCGCGCCCGGTCCGGCGGACAATTCTCACCCACCTGCGCATCAGTCAGCCCGACAACAGCGAGTTGCAGGATTCTGCCCGTGCCTTCCAACTGGCGAGCCTGGCGGCGCAGAATCGAACGTTGGATCGCCTGGTCGCCAAACTGCAGCATACAGTAGAAAAACGGACCGCCTGGGCGGAAGAACGTGAACGCGCCAGGAAGGAAGAACAGGAACAGAAAATCAAGTGGGTCAAGAGTCTTGAGGATGAACTGCAGGCAAACAGAATTCACCTGGAAGGGCAACTGAAAACGGTACAGAAGGCCTTGCAACACGAGCAGTCTGCGCACCAACAGACCCATGTTCTGTTTTCACAACTGCGCTCAAGCCATGAGCAGGTGCTGGCAAGTTCATCCTGGCGCATCACCCGGCCGTTCCGGGTGAGTCGGCGGATATTGGATAATTTCATGCAGGCGCGCGCCTGGAACCTTCTGCGCTGGCCGCTGCTTCTTTCCCAACTGGTGCGTACACTCAACACCCAGGGGCTACGCGGTGCATTGATGCGTTCCCAACTGGCTCATCACCAGTCCTTCACCCCGGAAGGAGTGGAAACCCAACAGATCGAGGAAATCGGCAATCCCGAGCCACCTGATCAACTGCCGGTTTCGGATCAGCCCGAAGTCACCGTCATCATCCCGGTATTCAACAAGTGGGCCTATACCGCTGCCTGCCTTCGCTCCCTGGCCGATACAAGCTGCCGGACCCCGTTTGAAACGATCGTTGTCGATGATCAGTCATCTGATGAAACGGCGGAACGCCTGGCAACAGTGGGCGGCCTGATCTGCATCCGGAACGAGGAAAACCTCGGTTTTATTGCCAGTTGCAACCGGGGCAGCACCGAGGCGAGCGGAAAATATATTGTCCTGCTCAATAACGATACTCAGGTGCTGGACGGGTGGCTGGATGCCTTACTCGCTACCTTTGAACAGTTCCCGGATACCGGCCTTGCCGGCGCTCGCCTGATCTATCCGGACGGCAGTCTGCAAGAGTCCGGCGCTATTATTTTCAACGATGGCTCAGGCTGGAACTATGGCCGTGGAGACAACCCAGAAAAACCAGAATACCTGTATACCCGGGAAACGGACTATTGTTCCGGCGCCTGCATCATGCTCAAAACAGAATTGTTTCGCGAACTCGGCGGCTTCGACACTCTGTATTCGCCAGCCTATTATGAAGATACCGACCTGGCCTTTCGCGTGCGTGCAAAAGGCCTAAAAGTCCGGGTGCAGCCCCGGGCAACCATCGTGCACCACGAGGGAATCACATCCGGCACTGATATCAACAGCGGCGCCAAACGATACCAGGAAATTAACCGCAACAAATTTCTTGAGCGCTGGCAGGCGGAACTGTCGCTGCAACCGGGGCCGCTGTCCGACCCCAATGACATCGGTGCTTTAAAGCAAGCGCGTGATCACCGTTTGCACGGCCGGATACTGGTCATCGACGCCTATACACCGGAAACGGACCAGGATTCCGGCAGTCTCCGCCTGCGTCACTTGCTGGGCTGTTTTAACAGCCTCGGTTACGGCGTCACCTTTTTTGCCGATAACCGGGGGCATGCCGGCCGTTATACCACGGATTTGCAGCAGGATGGCGTCGAGGTCATTTACAACCCCTGGCTGGAATCCCTGCATACCCTTTTCAGTGATCGTGGTGCAGAATTCGACTTTGTCATGATCAGTCGTCATTACGTCGCGGTCAATTACATTTCCCTGCTGGAACGGTATTGCCCCAATGCAAAATTTATTTTTGATACGGTGGATCTTCATTACCTGCGTGAGAAAGGCTGGCTGAACTCGAAGACAGCCTGCCACTAACACGCGTGGCGGCGCAAACCCGCCGTTCTGAACTTGCGGTCATTGCCGCAGCCGATGCAACCCTGGTGGTCAGCCCGGTGGAAAAAACCGTGCTGGAGCAGGCTGCACCGAAGGCAAAAGTGCACATCATCACCAATATTCACGAAGTACGCGGAAGCCAACACCCCTGGTCGGAACGCAAGAATATTTTTTTCGTTGGTGGCTATCAGCATCCGCCCAATGTCGATGCCGCAATCTGGTTCGTGCGCAGTATCTGGCCACGGGTCCGCCAACAACTGCCCGACCTGCAGTTCCACCTGATCGGCAGCAAAGCCACTGAACAGATCAGCTCACTAGACGGCAATGGCGTGCAATTCCACGGTTTCGTCAAGAGCCTGGACCCCTGGCTGAATCAGTGCCGAATGGCGGTTGCTCCCTTGCGATACGGTGCAGGCGTCAAGGGCAAGGTCAACATGAGCATGAGCCGTGGTCAACCGGTGGTGGCCACTCCGGCAGCGGTTGAAGGCCTGTTCGCCCGGCCCGGTGAAGATATCCTGGTGGCGGAAAATGAGCAGGAATTTGCAGACCAGATCGTCCGCCTCTACCAGGACGAAGACTTATGGAACCGAATATCCCTGGGCGGCCTGGAAAACGTACGGAAATATTTCTCGATCGAAACCGCACGACTGAGCCTGCAAAACTTACTAAAATCCCTGAGCGAATAGCCCAAACATTTCACCAGGGATCCGGAGTTTGCGCTGTAGTCCGAATAAACCCTCCCGCAGGTCTCCTCTCTTGCAATGTAAAGACTGAGCCGGTCATGCTTTTGCTGTTATAATTTCAGCCCCGCCACGAATCCGATGGATCCGGCGGGACCATTGCTTTGGGTGCCCGGATAAACAGGTCTTAACGCCTGCCGGGTGAAACGGGAAGCCGGTGAAAATCCGGCACTGCCCCCGCAACGGTAAGCGAGCCAATCTGCTTCACAGTGGATTGTTTGCGGCCTGATGCCACTGCACGATGTGTGGGAAGGCGCCGCAAAGGCTCTGGGACATCTGATTCGTTCCAGGGCATTCGCAAGTCCGGAGACCGGCCCAAAGTTCGCAGTAACCGTGTTGCGGAGGGCAACCTGGGTCTGTGGATTTCTCCCGGCCCCCTTCTCCGTAGCACATTGTAATCGCGGGTGTGCGCTACGGAGGCAAAATGAAACCCCAGAATATTCTATCTTTAATGCTGCTGGCTGCAGTCAGCTTCTCATCTTCCATTCAGGCAGACGATGAGGAAACACTTGAGCTCAAACCGGACGTGGTGGTCACCCCGTCACGTATGGCTGAACCACTTGACAAAACACTGGCATCGGTCAGTGTGATCACCCGGGAAGATATTGGGCTTTCGGTTGCCCAGGACCTGGTTGAACTGCTGCGCCTGCAGCCGGGAGTGGACATCGTTCGCTCCGGCGGGCCGGGTGCACAGACCAGTGTGTTTCTGCGCGGCAGCAACTCCAACCACGTGCTGGTATTGATTGACGGTGTACGCGTCAGTTCATCCAATACCGGAGCTTATACCTGGGAACAATTACCGCTTAACCAGATCGAGCGTATTGAGATTGTTCGCGGGCCACGCGGTAGTATTTACGGTTCCGATTCCATTGGCGGTGTCATCCAGGTATTTACGCGCAGCAGCCCCGCGCCCTATGCACGGCTTACAGGTGGTAGTTATGGCACAACTCAGTTTGAAGGCGGGTTTGGTTACGAAAGTGGCCGGTCCCGGCTTAGTATCAACGCCGGATACCGGAATGTGGATGGTTTTTCAGCACAGAACTCCAACGGTTACAGCTACAACCCCGATAATGACGGGTTTGAAAGCGTCAACCTGGGAATAAAGGCATCAACCGATACCGACTACGGTAGCTGGCACTTCAATCTACTGGCGCTGGACAACGAAAGTGAGTTTGACCAGGGTGTTTCAGATGCACGTCAGATAGTCACTTCGGTGGAATTTCGCAGTGACTTTTCTGCAGATTGGCAGTACCAGATCCTGGGTGGATACATCGATGACCAACTTAAATCCGACTTCGGGTTCTTCGCTACGGATTTCCAGTCTAATCGTTTCAATTTCAGCTGGCAGAATCAACTGTCTGCCGGAGAACAGGGGAAGCTGAGCTTTGGGCTGGATTATTACCAGGAAAAAGGAAAATCCAGGTTTTCCTGGGATGAGAGCAGGAACAATACCGGCCTGTTTGCCAGCTATGACCAGTACTTTTCTTCCATCCACCTGCAAATCGGCGGCCGCCTTGACGACAACAGTCGCTTTGGCACCAAGTTCACGGGCCAGCTTGCGGCCGCTTACGATTTCAGCGATGCCTGGCAACTAAGCGGTAGTTATGGATCCGCTTTTCGGGGGCCCAATCTGAGTGAACAATTTTCACCCGGTTTTGGTGGCTTTTTTGCCGGGAATCCGGATCTGGACCCGGAGTCTTCCACCTCCGCTGAACTCGCCCTGCGCTGGCGACATAATACCGCAGGAACCTTTTCAGCAACGGTGTACCGCACCGATGTTGAAGATCTGATTGCATTTAATGGTAAAAATTCCAGGCCATCAATATCGCCCGGGCCCGCCTGGAGGGACTGGAGCTTGACTACTCGCTCACATGGGATAGCTGGTCCCTGAATGCAAATGTCACCTTCCAGGATACCGAAGACCGCTCGAGCGGTGAGTCACTACTGCGTCGGCCCGATGAAAAAGGCTCCATTACACTGGACCATATATTCGCCAATGGCTCCTGGCTGGGGCTGGAGTGGTTCGCATCCGGTGCGCGCAAGGACTTCGGTGGCATCAAGCTTGACAGTTACCGCTTACTCAATCTGCGAGCAGGCTGGTTGTTCACGCCTGCATGGCGACTGGAATTCAGGGGAGACAATCTGCTGGACGAGGACTATGAGCCTGCCTTCGGTTTCAACAGCCCCGGCCGCTCCTACTTCGTATCGCTGGCCTGGATGCCCTTGTAGAATTCTGCTGAAACATGATCAGTAAAACCTGCTTGCGGGCGAAATCTATGAAAGAATCGCCCGCAAGCGCACTTACGTGCTCTTCCCCTTCTTCGCCCGCCTTCGCAGTTCCATTGGATGCACAACCTTGCGGAACTTGTCGACCACATGAATGAGTGCGCGTACGGGATGGCGCCAGGGCATACGTGGCCCGGCAAAGCGCATTACCGCCTGCACTTGCTGCCGTTGCAGCGGTTTGTAGCAATGAATGGGACATTTGGAACAAGCGGGCTTGGCCTCGCCGTAGGGACATTTCTCCAGGCGCTTTTTGGCATAAGCAAGAAGGTAGTCACAGCGTTCGCAAAGCTTGCCGTCATAGGGGACATGATGGTGCGAGCAATAGATTGTCATCATGCAAGCCAGGGTTGCATGCTCTTGCTCTAATCTGCCTTCAAGGGGACCCATCTTTCCAGCCTAACGGGCTAACGCGATTCATGTTCTGACCCGGGTCAAAAAACAGCTCAGAACATTCCGGTTTCCAGCTTCGCGGCTTCAGACATCATGCTGTGATTCCACAACGGATCGAAAGTCAGCTCTACTTCAACATTGCTGATGGTCGGCACCAGGGCCAGCTTTGAACGCACATCATCAACGATGATGTCACCCATTCCGCAACCGGGTGCCGTCAGGGTCATCTCCACCGTAACGGTGCGCTCTCCCCGTTCATCACGCCCCATTTCACAACTGTAAACCAGCCCAAGATCGACGATATTGACTGGGATTTCCGGGTCATATACGGTCTTCATCTGCTCCCACAACAACTGTTCAATATCTTCTTCTGTCGCATTCTCGGGCAGACTGGGCGGCAAAACCGGTTCCTTGCCAATGGCATCGGCATCGACGCCGGCAACGCGAAACAGGTTGCCGTCAACGAACACCGTAAAACTGCCGCCCAGAGCCTGGGTGATATAAGCAACGGTACCCGCAGGCAGGGTGACTTCATCCCCTGCCGGGATCATTACGACCGTACAATCGCGTTGAAATGTACAGGGCTGGCTGGTCTGGGAAAACATGATTCAGAAAAGGTGCGGCCTATGGAATGATTTCTCAAGTGGCGATAAAAAACCCCACAATGCGGGGCTTTTTATCCGGAACGGGTTTACCGGCCTGATGACTACTTCATCTGGGATTGCTGGTAGTTTTCGATACCGACTTTCGAGATCAGGTCAAGCTGGGTTTCCAGCCAGTCAACGTGCTCTTCTTCCGATGACAGGATACTGTCAAACACATCCCTGCTGACGTAGTCTTTGCAGGATTCACTGTATTCAATTGCCTCACGCAGATCCGGGATCGCTACCATCTCGAGTGCCAGGTCACATTCAAGCATTTCCTGTGTATGCTCACCAATTCTCAACTTGCCGACATCCTGCATGTTCGGCAGGCCTTCGAGAAACAGAATGCGCTCAATTAACTGGTCGGCATGTTTCATTTCGTCGACAGATTCCTGAAACTCATAATCACCCAGGCCATGCAAACCCCAGTCTTTAAACATGCGGGAATGCAAAAAATACTGGCTGATTGCAGCCAGCTCATTGCGCAAAGCGCGGTTCAGAAATTCAATAACTTTGGCATCACCTTTCATCAAAAACTCTCCATTGGGGTAAAGGACTCTGAGATCCTGGGAGATCATTCTACAAAAGGAATCATTCCGTTGCAGGAATGAGAATCATTGGCATACAGGGCCAAAAGATCAGGCCGAAGAAACGACCCGCAGTTGTTCCGAAGATGCCAGCAAACCCTGATCGACCAGCGCTTCATTCATTACTTCCCGTACCTGCGCAACACAACGACCGCATTGCGTTCCGCAGCCGGTTGCACTGCTTATGTCTCTGAAACTGGAAGCACCGCCGCTGACAAATTCGTGGATGGCGGAATCGGTTACGGCGCGACAGATGCAAATATACATGGACCCAGCTTACCCAAATCAAATAGTGCAGTAATTGACCCAGATCATAAATCTAAATGAGAACGATTGTCAATTACATTTTTTCCCGTTACTATGCGATTCTGTAATGAGAATCATTCTCATTTAAGGAAATTATTACCGCAAAGGTTACCAAGAAGGAGACTTACCTTTGAATGCATTGAGTACCGGGGCAGCATTTGCGTTGCTCACCTTACCGGCATACAGCATGGCTGTTTGCCTCGATCCTTCAACGGAAGCTGGTTTTGACAGTGGGCTGGAGTGTGCACAATTGCAGGCCATGACGATTCTGGGCACTGCACGAACTGCTCGCGATGTCGCCGGAGGCGCCAGTGTGCTGACAGCTGAGGACCTGGAAGAATTCGAAACAACCGATGTGGCCCGTGCATTACGCCGGGTACCCGGCGTTTCCCTGCAGATAGAGGACGGCTGGGCGCTTCGTCCCAATATCAGCATCCGGGGCACGGCAACAGAGCGCAGCAGCAGGATCACGTTGATGGAAGACAACGTGCTGATCGCACCGGCGCCCTATGCGGCCCCATCGGCCTACTATTTCCCTACTTTTGGCCGCATCAATGCGGTTGAAGTCCTTAAGGGACCGGCATCCATCACCCAGGGGCCCTACACCGTGGGTGGTGCAATCAACCTGAAATCCACACCCATACCGGGATCAAACAGCGGGTTTCTACAGGGCGAATATGGCTCTGACTCCACCTGGCGCGCACATGGCTGGTATGGAGGAGGAACCGATCGGGCCCGATTCATGGTTGAAACCCACCAGTGGCAGTCGGATGGCTACCAGGTGATTGATCGCAGTAAGGCAAAAACCGGACTGGACAAAAAAGATTACCTGGCAAAATTCAGTTTCAGTTCCGACCCGGCAGCGAGTATTTACCAGCAGTTCGATATCAAGCTGCAGTATTCTGAGGAAAATTCACAGCAAAGTTACCTTGGACTGACCGACCGGGATTTTGGCCGGGACGGACTACGCCGCTACGGCGCCTCGGTGAATGATGAAATGCAGAATGAACACAATCAGATCATGTTGTCCTGGCTGTTGGAGACGCAAAGTGGAACCAGCCTGACCATCACCGCTTATAACAACAATACCAAGCGTGCCTGGTATAAAACTGAAGGCATGGATTTTGACGGTAGCGATGATCCGCAATCATTCAAGCGCACCAGTTGGACAAAAATTATTGCCGCAGTCAACAGTGGCGAATCACTGGGCAGTCTGAACGCGGATGAACTCCAATCCATACTGAACGGCGCCGATACGGCGAAAGGATCCATTCAGTTGCGCAACAACGCCCGCGAGTATTATGCCCGCGGGGTCCAGATGGTGTTCGACCAGACCCTCCAGACCGGATCTGTTGTCCACAGCCTGCAGGCTGGCCTGCGCTATCACGAAGACGAGGAAGACCGCCTGCAAAGGAATGACAACTACCAGCAACAGGGTGGTCAACTGATCCTCAATGAGATTGGCTTGCAGGGCAATGCCGGCAATCGGATACAGGATGCCCGGGCCTGGGCGGCCTACGTCTATGACCGTATCGAATGGGACCACTGGACACTGACCCCCGGCTTACGCTACGAAAACATCAAGCTGCGGCGTGTACGTTACGATACCAGCAGCGACAATCCGGCCAGCCGTGGTCCTGATAATTTCAAAGATTCACGCAACAACAATTTTGATATCTGGCTTCCCGGCCTCGGCGCCTTGTACCAACTGAACGGCTCTACCCGCCTGGTTGCCGGCATTCACCGCGGCTTTGCCACGCCGAGCAATGCCCCTGGCGTCGATCCGGAAGAAAGCACCAATTACGAACTCGGTGTGCGCTACGACCAAAACCGCCTCAGCTTCGAGGCCATGTTCTTTTTCAACGATTATAAAAACCTGGTCGGTGTTTGCACCAACTCATCGGGTGGCAACTGCGAGCCCGGTGATGCTTTCAACGGCGATGGCGTGCATATTCCTGGCCTTGAACTTTCATTCCAAACCTGGTTTGAGGCGGGTGAATACTGGCAGATGCCCGTTCAACTCACCTATTCCTGGATGAACCCGGAATTCCAGACCAGTTTCAAGTCCGATTTTTTTGGCCAGGTGGAGAAGGGTGACCCCGTGCCCTACGTTCCGGAACAGCAACTGTGGGCTTCCGTGGGCCTGCGGGGTGGCCCCTGGTCTTTCAGCATCAGCGGAAACTATGTTACTTCGGTGTGCACCAAAGCCCGTTGCGGTGAATTTGAAAAAACAGAATCGGCGATGATCTTTGATCTCTCGATGCACTATGAAATCAATAGGAATTGGGAACTCTACAGCCTGGTGGAAAACCTGACGGACGATATCTACATTGCAGGACGTGAGCCCTACGGAGCGCGGCCTAACAAACCACGGACTTTCATGCTGGGGGCGAAATTTGTGTTTTAACCATGGGTTCCAGCAGGGACAAGGCACGCCGGTACACCTGGCGCTTGAAGGTAACGACATTTTCCGCCGGGTACCAGAAATCGACCCACTTGAAACCGGTGAATTCTGGCTCATCGGTCTGATCCAGATCAAAGGCCTTGTCATCGCCGGTGAAATGCAAAAGAAACCAAACCTGTTTCTGGCCGATGCACAGGGGCTTGGAGTGATGTCTTTGATAGCGCCGCGGTAAACGATAGCGTAGCCAACCGGGTGTAGAACCGAGAAGTTTCACCTGCTCAGGTGACAGGCCCGTTTCTTCTTTCAACTCCCGGTACATAGCTTCAACGGGCGTCTCATCGCTACGCATCCCGCCCTGCGGGAATTGCCATCCACTATTATTACATCGCCGTGCCCAGAAGACTCTGCGGTCTCCGTTCACCAGGACCATGGCAACGTTGGGCCTGTAACCGTCTGGATCAATCATTTTTGCTACTTGCCTGCCTTGATTCGCACGTGTGATACTTCCACTATTCCGGTCTCTGAATGTTAATCGTTTATTCCTTATGATGCCAACCGCACATCGGCGCTTATTGTTTTTTTTTCTGGTGATACTGTCCGCCGCCAGTATTATCGTGGCGGCGGCAGCAGGATCCGTATCACTTGATTGGGACCAGTGGACCAATGCCCTGCTCCATCCCGCCTCTGAATTCGGAGAGCTGGTGTGGCGTTTGCGCATACCCCGGGCAACCGCCGCATGGACGGTCGGTGCACTGTTATCCCTTTCCGGCTGCTTGATGCAGGTATTGTTGCGCAACCCGCTTGCAGATCCTTATATCCTGGGTGTCTCGGGAGGCGCATCTTTCGCCACCCTGCTCGGCATGACCGTTGGCGTGTCGGCTTCGTTACTGCCACCGCTGGCCTGGGCAGGCGCACTGGTTTCCATCCTGATTGTATTCAGCCTTGCTCGCGGAGAAGGCCCTTGGAGCAGGACGCGCCTGTTGCTCACAGGCGTGGTGACCGCTTCGGGTTGGGCCGCCCTGATCAGCTTGTTACTGACACTGAGTCCTGACGGCAGCCTCCGCGGCATGCTGTTCTGGCTGATTGGAGACCTGAGTTACTCCCAGCTACCCTCCTGGGCATTTGCAACATTGATCTTTATTTTCCTGATTTGCCTGGGCATGGCCCGCAGCCTGAACGTACTTGCGATGGGAGAAACTACGGCCCGCTTGCTTGGTGAGCCAACCCGGAAAGTACTGTGGCTGGTTTACCTGCTGGCTTCCATTCTCACTGCCACTGCCGTTTCAATCGCCGGTAACATTGGTTTTGTCGGCCTGATCGTACCTCATTTGATGCGACTAATCGTGGGTTCTGACCATCGAATTCTGTTGCCTTCAGCTGCGCTGTTTGGCGGTTTTTTCCTGGTCTTCTCCGACACCCTGGCCCGGACCCTGCTGGCACCACGGCAGCTTCCGGTGGGTGTGGTGACCGCCCTGATCGGTGTACCGCTGTTCCTGTTGCTGCTCAACCGGGCGAAGGTGAAGCAATGACGGTACTGGGCTGTAAACAACTTGATGTGCACATCGGTAGCATTGATGTGGCAACCAAGCTGAGCATGGAACTGGCTCCCGGCGAGTTCTGGGGGCTGTTGGGTCCGAACGGTATTGGCAAAACAACCCTGCTTAAATGCCTGGCCGGCTTATTGAACCCGGTATCCGGACAGGTATTTCTCGAATCCCGCGACATCAACGAACTGCCGCGCAAACTGGTCGCCCGGCACGTTGGTATGCTGCAGCAATACACAGTTTACGTGTTCGACTCCAGCGTAATCCAAACCGCTTTAACCGGCCGGCACCCACACCTGGCCTACTGGGAGCGTGAAGGACCGGATGATCTGCAAAAAGCCCGTGATGCACTCAAAGCGGTGGAACTCGACGCATTTTCCGGGCGTAGCGTGACCGGGCTCTCGGGTGGTGAGGCCCGCAGGCTGGCGTTCGCCGCCCTGCTGGTTCAGGACCCGGAGATCATGTTGCTGGATGAACCGACCAACCACCTGGACCTCAGGCATCAGGTGCAAATCATGGGCATGATCCGGGAGCGGATTCGGCGGGGTGGATTTGCAGCCATTGCCGCCCTGCATGACATCAACCTGGCGGCACGTTATTGCAGCCATATTCTGATGCTGCTCGGAAACGGCGACTGGATAGCCGGGCACCGCGAAGACATGCTTAATGAAGTCAATCTGGAAAAACTCTACGGTTGCCCGGTGGAAATGATCCAGGGGAAGCATGGAGCGCGTTTTCACCCGGCAGAGGTTTAGCCAGCACACTGCAAAGCATGTTGTTAACAGAACCCGCTCCGCCAGTTCGATGGGTCAGGTTCGGGAACCTGACCCCGGCATACATTCAGTGATTTCGTGCGTTTGCCTGCTGACGCAGCCCGATATAGAGTTTACCCAGCCGCCAGGCGCCCAGGCCCCACAAGCCCATCACCGGCAGATAGAACCAGCTGATCTGCGACAGGGACAAACCGGCCGATGTCAGGCCTTTGAAAATCCAGCTTGCGGTCACATCGCTGCCGCGATAAACCACCGTGTCGATGAAATTCTTGCTCTTGTATCGGGTTTCTCGATCCACCACGGTAAACAACATTTCCTTGGTCGGGCCCAGCACCCCGTAGTTCATCGAACGCTGGGCTACCTGGACGGCCGCAAACAGGACCGGGCCCATGGTGTTGCCCAGCAGGACGAAGCCGGCTGCAAGCATCATTGGAACCATCACCAGCGTTCTTGGCATACCAAGACTGGTCACCAGACGCGAAGTGACCAGGAACTGGAGGCTGAATGCCAGCACCTGGACGATCAGGTCGACGATGCTAAAAAAATGGGTACGTTGATCAAAACCTGTGATCTGATCGTTAACCAGCACTGCCAGGCCATTATAGAGAAACGTTGGAGTCAAGTTGTGCAACAGCATCAACAGGCAGACATACAGCAGGTATTTGGATTGAAAAACACGCACAGCACCATCCCAGATTTTTCCACCGATAACAGCGGTTGGCCGGCTGTGGTGCTGCTTCCTGGTGTAACGGCCCAGCGTCACCGCCAGTACGGTGGCGACCAGCAGGCAGGCCGCTGCCGCCACCATCATGTTGCGTGAGCCCAGTTGGAGAACAAAGGCAGTGCTTATCCACGACCCGGTCATTGCGCCCAGACTGCCTCCCGCCATGATGAAGCCAAACAGGCGCTGGGCCTGCCCCGGCCGGAAGATGTCCGTCATGAAACTCCAGAAGATCGAAACCACAAAAAGATTGAACACACTGAGCCAGATGTAAAACGTTCTTTGCATCCATAACGGCGTATCGTCATCCCTGAAACCGATGATGAACAAGCCCAGGTCGAACAGGAAAAACAAGTAAATCGCCGGGATGAACTGTCCCCGCCGAAAACGGGAAACCAGAAAACCAAAAAGTGGCACGATCGCCAGCATGGTGAGAAAAGTGCCGGTGTAAAGCCAGTGCAGGACATCGCTGTTATTGGCCGCCACGGTGCCGCGGATGGGCCGCAACATGAAATATCCGCCGAGAAGAAAGAAAAAATAACAAAATGCGATCGCCAGGCGAGGCCATTCACCCGGGTTCACGCGAACCAGACGTTCGAGAAAATTCTTCCTGTGACCCGTCTTGATGGCGTTGGTCATGGTTGGAGTCTGCGTCGCTTGAGGGGTGAACTAGCTGTCCATGATATTAACGGCTTGTCCCGGCCGCAGCCTTTCATTGCCACGTATGATGACCCGGTCTCCGGGAGAAACGGCGCCACGCACTTCAATGTGTTCCCCCTGACCTACACCAATCGTTACGCGGATCTGGTGAGCCACATTGTTTGCGTCAACAATAAATACGCTCGGCCCGTCCGGGCGCAACACCAGAGCATCCCGCGGAACCGTCAGTACTTTGTGTGAGTCCGCCGTTGGTATCGATACGCGCACGGTTCGTCCGACCGGAAAGTGGCTTCCTTCCAGGTCCAGGCGCAACTCAAACTGGTGGGTGTGCTCATCACCCACCGCGACGACCGTGCGAACCTCGCCAAAAGTCACCCGTTCCCCGGCCCGCATATCGAGCAACTGCCCCACCTGAACGAATGGATAGTATTCCAGTGGCGCGCGCGCGATCACCTCCAGATTTTTCTGATCCACCAGGCGAATGACATTGCTGCCTTCGGTCACACGTTCACCGGGAGTCATCAGGCGCTCTACGACTACACCGTTGAACGGAGCCATGATCCGGGTGCGGGCCAGCTGATTTGCATTCTGGGCGAGCCTGGCGCGTGCGATATCCAAATCTCCCCGGGCCATATCACGATCCGATCTCGTCTGGTCCAACTGAGCCTGGGCAGCCAGATTGGACTCAGCCAGTTGAGTGAACCGTTTCTCCTCACTCTCCAGGTAACGTAAACGAGCTTCAGCCCGTTTCACTTCCGCCTGCAGTTCGGCCTGCCTCAAACGAAGGCTGGTATCCTCGATTTCAGCGACTGTCTCTCCGATAGCGACCACCGTACCCACGTCCGCAACACGGGTGAGCCTGCCCTGTACTTCGGCCGACAGCCTGGCGTCATTCCTGCTCACCACCGTACCTGGAACCAGGGTAATCGGCGCAATATCCTGCATGCTGGCTTCACTAACTTTCACCAGTGCGGGCTGACTATCCTGGGACCAGGCCACTTGGGTCAACACCACCAACAGCAAGCCCAGGCTGGCTTTTATTTTCGGCAATTGGATCATCACTCTCATTCAGTTCGCTTGCGCAAGCGCAGGTTTCAATTCTTCTTTCATACGTAACAGGCTGGGAAGCAGCAACAGGGTAAACAATGTGCTGATCAGCATACCACCAACAATCACCGCTGCCATGCCCCGATACAGTTCCGTGCCTGAACCCGGGATCAACATCAACGGCAACATACCGAAAATACTGGTGGTAGTACTCATCAGGATGGGGCGCAAACGCAGGCGGATCGCACTTTCAACTGCATCCCGCCGACCCATGCCTTCGCGCTCGGCATCCCGGGCACGATAGACCAACAAAATGGCGTTGTTCACAACCAGGCCCAACAGGATTACAAATCCAATCATGGTCAGCAAATCCATCTGTTGCCCACCCGTAGACAATAGCGCAAAGTCCATCAGTCGCAAGGACATAATACCGCCAACTGTCGCCATGGGGATGGTCAGAATCACCAACAGAGAATCGGTGAATGAGCGGAACAGGGCAGAAATCAGCAGATAGAGTAGTACGATAGCCAGAACGAAGCTGCCCGACATGCTCACAAGAGCCTGATCCAGCGCTTCAGCAGTACCACGCAGGGTGATCGAGCCGTTCTTTGGCAGCAAGGGCAAAATTGCGGGTTTGACCCGTTCATTGATCACCGCCAGCGCTTCTTCCATGGCCATACCGGACGGCGGAGTTACCTGCAATGTCAGGGTACGCTTGCGGTCGATCCGCCGGATTTGCGACGGCCCTGCTGTGCGGGTCACACGGGTGAGTTCACCAATGGTCAGCACTTCTCCACTGGCGGTAGCCACCGGCATGGCCGCCAGTTCTTCGGGCGTGTACCACTCTTCGGCCCGCAGGATGACATTATAACGTCGGCTGCCATCAAAATATTCGCCCAGAAAGGCGCCGTCTCCCATGGCCCGTATGATGGTTGCCAAACGGGAGCGATTCCAACCGACTTCGGCAATTTTCCGGTCATCCGGGATCAGTCTGAGTTGTGGTTCCGCCAATTCCAGGCTGGGAGAAGGCCGGACACTGGAGCCAGGTAATGCCTGCATAATGGCGGAGAAACCAGCCCGGCCTGCATCCAACAGAGATGCAAAAGAGTCCGCCTGAAGATCCACGTCAATATTGCGTCCTCCACGTGAACCACCGAATACGGCCCGGCGCTGCGCAAAGCCGAAGGTGTCGGGAAATCCTGTCAGAATCTCTGTATTAAGAATATTCAGCAGTGCATCTATGTCAGCAGGATCTACCGCTTCACCGCCTATGAACATACCGAATGTGGGCGAGACACCGAGAAAATAGCTCCTGATCTGCTGTGGTTTTTCACCGTCCATGTACGGTCTGAGACGTTGGTCAACAACATCCATAAGTTCACGGGATACGGTCTCTACACCGATGCCCGGCGGCGTTACCATAAAACCGAAGAAAAAATTCCGCTTACCCTCTGGTAAGTAATCTGCCGGCGGGATCAACAGCGCCGCAAGCAGCAACGGAGCCCCGATCAGCAAGCCTATGAAAGTCCAGCGACGCCTGGGCGTATCCGTCCAACTCATAATGTGCCGCGTCACCCAGCGCCACCAGTCACGATGATGATCCTCGATGGCTTCGCCCTTGACCCAGTCTGCTGCTGCTGTAGGCAACACCGTCACTGCCACCAGCAAGGAGGCAATGACCGCTGCCGAAATAGTCACAGCCAGGTCGCCGAACAACTGCCCTGCTTCATCCTGCAGGAACACCACGGGCATAAAAATGGCAACAGTAGTGGCGGTGGAGGCAAGCAGTGCACCCCAGACCTGAGAGGTACCGCGAAGGGCGGCTTCGTCACCTTCACGCCCTGCCTCACGCTGACGGAAAATGTTCTCCAGCACGACGATAGCCGCATCCAGCACCATACCCGTGGCAAAAGCCAGGCCCGCCATGGAAATGATATTTAGCGTCCTGCCGGTGAAGTCCAGCACCATAAAGGCGATTAACAGGCACAAGGGAATGGCAATCGCCACACTCAGTGTGGCGCGAAATTTCCGTAAAAACCACCACAAGACCACGATGGCCAGAAACATACCCAGCAACAAATTGGTGCGCACCATGCCGATGGAAGACTTGACGTACACGGTTTCGTCATAATCCTGCTGAATGGTCAGGTCGGCGCGGGCCAGTTCATTATCCGCCAGGTCCGCAATCACAGACTTGAGATTTTTCATGACCTCAAGCACGTTAACACCTGACTCGGGGATCACATTCACCGCAAGCGAAGGGCCGCCATTCTGATGTAACTGCGTGGCCGGATCCACCATCATCATCTCGATACGCGCGATGTCATTCAGGCGGATTGGCTTGCCGTCCCGCCATTCCAGAACCAAATCGCCGAGCGAACTGATGTCATAGCGGCCACTGAAGCGCAGAGTGTACTGGCGCCGGCCAACTTCGGTAGAGCCCGCCGACACGTCCGAATTACTTCCCAGCTCAGAGGAAATACCGGTGAGGTCCAGGCCGATATTCGCCGCCTTGAAAGGATCAAAGGTAATCCTGACCTCAAACGGGCGTCCACCGAATGAACCGGTTTGGGAAACCCCCGGAATCCGCTCCAGACGGGTGACCACTGTATCATCGACAAAATCCTGATAACTTGCAATTGGCCGTTCATTACCAGGCTTGGTCTGGATAGCAAACCAGGCAATCACTTTTTCAAAACGGTTTCCGCCCACGCGAATCACCGGCTCATTGGCGTCCACCGGGTAGCGCGGTACCTGGTTGAGGCGATTCATCACTTCGATCAGAGCCCGGCTCATGTCGGTGCCAATGGCAAATTCCAGGCTGATGGAGCCCTGGCCATAGCTGGAGGTTGATTCCAGCTTCAGCAGGCTAGGCACACTGCGCAGGACGTCTTCCTGGGGCTCTATGATTTCTGATTCAATTTCGTTGGGCGCAGATGCCCGCCAACCGGTCGTGATGGAGATTTCCGGGCGTGTTATATCCGGCGTCATCTGGATCGGCAGGCGGAAAAGACTGATCATCCCGAAAATAACCACAAGGATGCAGGCCACGATCACAGCAACCGGATTGGAGAGTGCCATTTTGGTCAGTGTCACTGCCTTGTCGCTCTGATTCAATTACGGGGCGTCAAGTATAGCGCGAAGCCAGGAATATTGATTCGCGTCATCCGGCTTGATTATTTCTCTCAATTCACCCGATCAGGGCTTGTTTATAAGCACTAATTGGTTAAAGATGCCTTGTCTACTCAATACGTGACCGTATGGAATTTGATTACATCATCGTCGGGGCAGGCTCAGCGGGCTGTGTGCTGGCCAATCGATTCAGCGAAAACCCCAGCAATCGTGTCCTTCTGCTGGAAGCCGGCGGCAAGGACTGGCATCCCTTCATCCATATGCCGGCCGGACTGGCCAAACTCGCCTCCATGTCCAAAATCAACTGGGGCTATGAAACGGAACCCCAGCAGGAACTGAACCAGCGCCGGCTTTTCTGGCCGCGAGGAAAAGTGCTGGGCGGCTCCAGTTCGATCAATGCGATGTGCTATTGCCGTGGCCACCGCAAGGATTACGATTCCTGGGCGCAAGGCGGCGCAAAAGGCTGGGGCTTTGACCAGGTTCTGCCCTGGTTTATCAAGCTGGAAGATTATGAAAATGGCGCTTCCGATTACCACGGAACCGGTGGACTGCTCAGTGTGCAAAACCTGCGTCATACCAATCTCCTTTCCGGAAAATTCATCGAGGCTGCCGTCCAGGCAGGCTTCAACCGAACCGATGACTTCAACGGCCCACACCAGCGGGGATTTGGTTATTATCAGGTGACCCAGAAAAATGGCCGGCGCTGCAGCTCAGCCGATGCCTATCTTCGACCGGCGCTGAGCCGTTCAAATCTTGAAGTCCGCACGCATTCGCTGGCCGAAAAAGTGCTTATCGAAAGTGACCGCGCCACGGGCTTGATCTACCGGCGCAAAGGCAAACAACAAACTGTGCGCGGCGGCCATGTCATCCTGGCCGGTGGCGCCATCAATTCGCCCCAACTCCTGCTGTTGTCCGGTATCGGGCCCGCCGATCATCTGCGCAAACATACAATCAACGTACATCTGGACTTACCCGGTGTCGGCCGCAACCTGCAGGACCATCTCGATATCTGCACGCTCCGGGCCAGCAAAGAGCCCATCACCTATGACCGGCTTAACGAAATTACCGTAGGCCTGCGCTACCTCTTCGGCCGTAAAGGCCCCGGTGCATCGAATGTCGCCGAGGCGGGAGGTTTCATCGTCAGCCGGCACGCACAGGATGACCGGCCCGATATCCAAATGCACTTCGTCCCGGCCCTGCTCGATGACCACGGCAGAAATATTCTGCCCGGATACGGTATGACGATCCACGCCTGCGCCCTGCGCCCGGAAAGTCGTGGGCAACTGACTTTGAAATCCGCCGATCCAGGCGAAGCACCAGCCATCCAGCCCAACTACCTGAGCAAAGAATACGACCGCAAAATGATGCTGGAATGCGCGACCCTGGCACGGAAAATCTACTCCCAGGAAACATTCAAACCCTATATTGGTGAAGAAGTGTTCCCAGGTGCAAAGATTCAATCTGAAGAAGAGATCATGGCATTTATCCGTCAGAAGGCGGAATCCATCTATCATCCCATCGGTACCTGCAAAATGGGCACGGATGAGATGGCCGTTGTAGACCCACAACTCAATGTCCACGGCCTGCAGTCCTTGTCCGTAGTCGACGCATCCATCATGCCCGAACTGATATCCGGCAACACCAATGCTCCGGTCATGATGATTGCTGAAAAGTTCGCCGCAGGGGCATAATTCTGCCTGCTTAATTTATCCACAAATGTTCGGGTTAGATGGGGAGTTACCATGCCACATTTACAGTTTGAACTGAATTTCACTCCGAAACGTAAAGAAAAAGCCGCCTTCGCCGATGCGGTCCGGGACCATTTTGCAGCCATCATGGGCACCGGCACAGATCATATAGGCATGACATTCCGCTGTTACCAGCACCATGACCTGGTCTTTGGTCGCGCCGGTGACGATGGCCAGATCGCATTTCTCAACGCGGATATTCGGCTGGGGCGCAGCGCCGATCAGAAGCGGCGGCTTGCACTGGCGATTATGAATGAGCTTGGTTTGCGATGGGGCTTGCCGAAGGAACACATCTACATTGTATATACGGAACACGATGGTCCTGACTTTCAGTTGAGCGACCGGGTACTGCCATCCTGGCAGACGGGAGAGGATCCACTGAACGACTAACCTGCATATTGCACCAAGGCGGACCCTGTTTTGATAATTAGAGTTTGCTCAGAATATCAGAACGCCTCTGTTTGATTCAAAACACCCTCAACCGGCGCTCGGCAGGTGCAAAGAACCCTCCGGTAACCACACATTACCCATTCCACAAGAGGTAATAGCGGTAATCCGGTGGCT